>MSGT01000060.1 GCA_001940825.1 Sphaerochaeta sp. Phil3 | reverse complement strand
CGAGGAAAACGTGAAGAACCTTTTTTTTTGGGGGGGGGGAGCAACCAAACGTGCGCCTTTCGTACATAATTTGTGCCCATAATTTGCTGTTTGGAGTGCATTTGCTCTTTGACAGCGGCATGCGTTCATGGTATATTCTTCTTCGTTGGGATAGGAAGGACTGTATGTCTATGCCCGTGTAAACTTTATTTTGGTTTTGAGACAGAGAGGTAAGCTTGGCTACAAAGGAACTTAGGATCAACAGGCAGATACGTGCAAAGGAAGTATTCCTGATTGATGACGAGAATCAGAAAAAAGGTGTTATGAACTTCTTCGATGCTTTGGCTTTGGCCGAAGATGCAGGATTGGATTTGGTTGAGATTTCACCAAATGCGAATCCACCGGTATGCAAGATAATCGACTATGGCAAGTTCAGATACGAGCAGCAGAAGAAGCTCAAGGAAGCCAAGAAGAACCAGACCATCATCAAGATGAGGGAGATAAGGATGCAGCCCAAGATCGACAAGCACGACCTTGAGGTCAAATCCAAGGCCATTGGAGAGTTCCTTGCAGAGGGAGACAAATGCAAGGTCACGATCCGTTTCAGGGGCAGGGAGCTCGCCCATACGGAACTTGGAAAGGAAGTTCTGGACAAGATACTTGAAATGCTTTCTGAAAAAGAAGTACTATACAATGTGGATTCGCAGCCTGCTATGGAGGGAAGGAACATGTCAATGCTTCTGAGCCCTTCGAAGCAGAATGCTAAGAAACCGGCAAAATGATCTCCGTATGGAGGTTGAATCAGCAGTTGCTGGGGGTTCTTGTTCCCCAGCGGCGCTTAGAAGGGGCAGTTTATGTCTAGCAAGATGAAAACAAGAAAGTCCGCTGCAAAGCGGTACAAGGTCACCGGAACTGGCAAGATCAAGTTCAAGAAGCAGGGTCTTCGCCATATTCTCACCAAGAAGAGCACCAAGCGCAAGAGAAATCTCCGCGCATCTGGTATTCTCGCCGAATCGGAAGCAAAGAACGTTAGAAAAATGCTTCCTTACGCATGATTGGGAGGGTGTGAATTATGCCAAGAGCAGTTGACGGAACCAAACACAAGGACAGACGTAAGAAGATCATGAACCTTGCAAAGGGTTACTATGGTCGCAGAAGCACCAACAACCGCATTGCAAAGGATGCAGTTGCAAAGGCTGGACAGTACGCATACCGCGGCAGAAAGGAGAAGAAGAGAGATTTCAGAAAGCTCTGGATCGCAAGAATCTCCGCCGCTGTAAGAGCTGAGGGTCTCACCTACTCTCAGTTCATGCATGCTCTGAAGGTTTCGAACATCGAAATCAACAGAAAGGTCCTTTCCAACATGGCAATTGAAGACAAGGCAACATTCAGCGCCTTGGTTGCAACGGCCAAGAAGGCAATCAACGTCTGACGGACAAGAGCCTGCACCAACCATGCAGGCTTTTTTTGAAAACACAAGGGATATGGAGGCAGGAAATGACGGTTTATGAAAACATGCTGTTGCTTGAGGAAAGGGTTAAGAAGGCAGTTGCATATATCACCAGGCTCAGGACCGACAACGAAGGTCTTAAGAGGGATATAAAGCTCATAACCAGTCATAACCAGGAACTTCAGGCCTATGTAGACAACTACAAGGAAGACACAGAGCGCATCAACAAGAGCATTGAGGCATCCCTTGAAAGCCTCAACGAAGTTGGTCTCGACAACCTCGATCTCAGCATCGATGACCTTGAGACGGCTGAAGCGTTCTCTGCTCTTGGCGGAGACGCTGTTGACGCGGCTTTGGATCTTGGGGACATCTCAGGTTTGGATGATCTGTCCACTGACGAGATCCAGACGCCTGACATTGACCTTTGAGTTCCAATACCCTATTGGAAGAGACCACTGCAATATGCGGTGGTCTTTTTTGTTGGCTCTTCACGTTTTTCTCGGGGATGGTCCTCTGACGGATGGCCTAGGGATGTCTCTTGGAAGCGAAGTGGGTTCTCTTCTAGGCGGCCGTCCAGACATCCGCTTCATGGCCGAAATGACATGAAAACATCGAAAAGGCGCTTTTCTAGGCAAAAACATGCACACAAACAGCGGGAAAAAGGTCTTTCATGCCATCATGCGCTGCCACTGTATTTCTGAACACTCCAGCCTATCAAAAGCGGTCCAGTTCCACGAATGCGGCACACTCAGGTACGCTCAGGCACCATCAGGTGCACTCAGGTACGCTCAGATACCCTCTGAAACGCTCTGCTTCAATATTGGTCCAACCGTCCACAAGCGTCTCAAGCGCCACAACAGTCGCAATCGCCACAACCGCCTCAAGAGCCACGGACACCCTCCATTGTTTCAACGGTCTTCAACAGTCCCAACGGCCCAGTAGGCCCCAAACGCCCGAAGAGCCCCAACGGCCCCAAGGATGGATGCCCTCCTTCGATTTCCGTCTCCCAATCCCCCAACTTTCCGAGAAGAACCCAAAAAAGCTCCGAAAAAACTTTGCAAATCGCAATTACTGTTTTAGCCTTGAATTAGGGAGAGTGGTTAGGGAGCGTCCATGAAGAGAAACTGTTCCAGAAAGGAGCGGTTGGCTGACTTGGTTCAAAGGTTTCTAGCGCTGAACGGGAAGAACCCTACCGAAACACGACACATGAGAAGGCTGTACAGGTCCATAAGGGATCTGTGCCTTGTCAGAGTCTATACACAACCCTCCATTAGAAAACTGATTTCAGAAGACGAAATGTCCGGCTTCATACTTGAAATGGATGCTGCATTGAAACCCATTCTGTTGAAGTACGACTCTAGGAAGCTGGATTTTGATATATATCTCAGAAAGGCGGCTGAGTTCAAAGCCTTCAACTACCTTACGGCGAAGGCGAAAAGGGACCGTTTGGAAGCGGTCGCGCTCAAGAACCACATGACGGAGACATACGAAGACAGGTGGGAGCCGGACTGGGAGAATCTGCTACAGGACGACAAGCTGTTCGGCATAGGAGATCAACGGGCAATCCATGCATTGAGGTATATGTGCAGCGAAAGGCCAAACTTCCAAAAAAGGCTGTTCATCTTCGTATGTACCGTACTTGCATCCATTCCGTCCATAATGCTGGAAAAGCTTTGCAGCAGCTTTGGATTCGACTTCACGCAAACGCTTATCATAAACGAGTTCATCCATGAAGAATTGGAGAACTCCGGCAAGATACAGGACAGGAATCTGTATGTCAGCAAAAGAAACAGGAACTGGGCCTGGCTTATGTACTATCAGAACCAGACCGTTACAGAAGGCTGCAATGCTCCGGATGAATACGAAAAACAGCTCATCAGGGAAAAGATAGAGCTTTACAAAGAAAGAAGGGACATGGCGAACAACCGATTGGGTAAGAAACGGATAAAAGTGGGATACCAAGTGATAAGCAGGATCCTTGGGATTCCAGAAGGGACCATATCATCATCGGTCTTTACGGTGAAGAACCTGATAGAGGCCATTCTGTTGGATGAAAAGGAAGAGGACCTTGGCCCCAAAGCCACTGGTGGACTGTTCTCGATGATTGAGAGATCCAAACGGCATGAGATTACAGGACTTGCAGAATTCAGGCCCTTCGAAGTGTTCGACATAAAGTGCGATGCAGTATGCGGCATGGATTGGAACATGGATTGAAAGCGTTAGGCAAATGAATTATCCTCAAGCCATGGAAATAATTCTTGCAAGCTCAAACGAGCATAAGAAAAAGGAAATCGAGCAACTCTTCACAGGCCACGAGATACTTCTTCCAAAGGACGTTGGCGTTTCGTTCGACTGTGAGGAAAACGGTGCAACTTTTCTGGAAAACGCCATGATAAAGGCAAAGGCACTTCTTGACGCCACAAGAGGAACGAAGGCATACGGGATTCCAGTTTTGGCGGATGACTCGGGACTTATAGTGGATGCGCTACCAGGGCAGCTTGGAATCAAGACGGCAAGATTCGGAAGCCCGGATGGAAAGACAATCCTAAGTGCAAAGGAAAAGAACGCCCTACTCCTTTCAAAGCTGGAAGGACTGTCCAAGAACCAAAGAGGTGCCCGTTTTATATGTGCAATGGTCCTTCTCAAGAACGAATGGACGGCCTACTGCGTACAGGAATCCGCAGAAGGGCGCATATTGGAACTACCACAGGGCGAACACGGCTTTGGCTATGACCCGGTATTCTTTTGCAACGAGGCCCAAAGCCCAATGGCACTGCTGCCAGAAGGAGGCAAAAACCTCTACAGCCACAGAGGAAAGGCTTCGAGGGCGATGCTCAAACTGATTTCGTGATTTGGTTTTATTTTTATATATTGAATACAAGAGGAACTTTCAAAACTATGCTTTGTGTGGATTGGACATGGATTGCCGAGATGGAAGCCGCCTGAAGCAACTGAGGTAATACTTTGTGTATTATGAAGATGCTGAAGGCGTGGTTTCAGCCGTGCAGGGCATGGCCAGGACGCATGAAGGAGTTTTGAAAGTTCCTCACAAGGAGATGAAAATGGCAAACAACATTCCATTGAGAAGCGAAGTCAAGGAATCCGACAAATGGGACCTTTCGAAACTCTATGCAACAAAACAGGATTGGGAGAAGGACATCAAGTTCCTTCAGGAAAGCATAAAGAAGGCCTCTTCCTTCAGCGGCAAGCTTGGAGAAGGCCCAGAGAAGCTGCTTGAAGCCCTCAAATGGGACACGGAAATCTCAATCATAGTCGAAAAGGCCTACGTCTATGCATCGCTGCACTACTCCGGAGACGCAAGCGACCCAGAGAACCAGAAGATGATTGGAATCATCACCCAGGTCTATACCGATTACGCTGCGGCCACCAGCTTCATGACACCTGAAATCATTGCAATCGACGCCCTTGAAGAGTGGATGAAGTCCAAGGAGTTCGACGATTACCGCGTAATGCTCAAGAAGATACTCAGGCAAAAGGACCACACACTTTCCCACAAGGAGGAGGAGCTTCTTGCAAAGCAGTCAGAGCTTCAGGACACGCCAAACCAGGCATTTGGAATGCTCACGAACGTTGACATGAACTTTGGAGAGATAGACGGAACCCCACTTTCCCAAAGCACATGGTCTCAGTTCATGATAAACCCGGACAGAGATGTGAGAAAAAGAGCCTACGAGCAGTTCTACAAGACATACGAAAGCCACGAACAGACACTCGCGACGCTGTATGCAGGATCAGTCAAACAGGACATCTTCAATGCCCGCATAAGAGGATTCGAGACGGCGTTGGACAAGGCCCTCTACAGAGACGATGTACCAAGAAGCGTCTACACAGGACTCATAGAGGCCGTGCACAAGGCCTTCCCTATCCTTCACAGGTACTATGCCCTTAGGAAGAAGGTCCTCAAGGTCGATGAGCTTAGGCACTATGACGTATATGTTCCTCTCGTAGGCTCCATAAAGACGCACAAGACATACGAAGAGGCTGCCAAGATAGTCAAGGAAGCCCTCAAACCACTTGGAAAGGACTATACCGATGTAATCTATGCAGGCCTTACGAAGGACCGCTGGGTTGACCGTTACGAGAACAAGGGAAAGAGAAGCGGAGCCTTCTCAAGCGGCGGATTCATTGGAGAACCGTACATCCTCATGAACTACAAGGAGGATGTACTTGGAGACGTCTTCACATTGGCCCATGAAGGCGGCCATAGCATGCACAGCTACTACTCCAAGAGGAACAATCCGTTCCCATGCTATGAGTACACCATCTTCGAGGCCGAGGTTGCATCCACGTTCAACGAGCAGCTCATTGCAAAGTACTTCATGGACAATGCAGAGAGCGAAGAGATGAAGACCTACATCATAGCAAAGCAGGTGGATGACATCATTGCAACGCTGTTCCGCCAGACCATGTTCGCAGAGTTCGAGCTTCTTTGCCATACGCAGCAGGAAAGCGGAGAGCCTCTTACAGTGGATTCGCTCAGAAAGACATACAGAGGTCTTCTTGAAGCCTACTTTGGACCTGACATGCACTTCGAGGACAACTCGGACATGGAAGGGCTTAGAATCCCTCACTTCTACAACGCATACTACGTATACAAGTATGCGACTGGAATCTCTGCGGCCATTGCGCTGTCAGAGAGGGTTCTGAACGGTGGAAAACAGGAACTTGAGGATTACCTTGGATTCCTCAAGTCCGGTGGATCCAAGTTCCCAATCCAAACCCTCAAGGGTGCGGGTGTTGACATGTCAACACAGGCTCCTGTGGAGGCGGCTGTAAGGAAGTTCGAAGACCTTCTTACGCAGCTTGAGAAAAGCATAGGCTAATGGAATTAGGACCTACTCAAAAGGGTAGGTCCTTTTCGTATATCTACGTACCAATCGAACGACAAGGAGGACAGAGGCATGAGACTTAAGGACAAAGTCGCCATCATAACCGGTGGAAGCAGAGGAATTGGACTTGCAACGGTAGAGGCTTTCCTAAAGGAAGGTGCAAAAGTGGTTCTTGCAGCAAGCTCGCAGGAATCGGCGGACAGGGCGGTAGTCAAGATTCTTGAAAGGAGCCCTCAAGCACCGGTGATGGGGATAGCACCAAACCTTGCCTCGCTTGAGTCTGTGGAGTTCGAGTTCACCAAAGCGATCGAAAGGTTTGGAAGCATAGACATACTTGTGAACAATGCAGGGATGTCAGACAGCACCCCGCTTGAAGCGTATACGGAGGAAGGCTTCGAGAAGGTCATGGACCTAAACGTGAAAGGGGTCTTCAATGCATCGAAGGTTGCTTCAAAGTACATGAAGGAGTACTCAGGCGGAGTCATACTCAACACCTCGTCAGTCGTGAGCATCTACGGACAGCCTTCAGGCTGTGCCTACCCTACCTCCAAGTTCGCACTCAACGGCCTTACCTTATCGCTTGCACGGGAGCTTGGGCCTTATGGCATACGCGTGAACGCAGTGGCTCCAGGAATCACGGAGACGGATATGATGAAAGCCGTTCCAAAAGAGGTCATAGAACCTCTTATTGCCCAAATCCCCCTTAGAAGGCTTGGACAGCCACAGGACATTGCAAATGCATTCGTGTTCCTGGCATCGGACGAGGCTTCGTACATAACGGGAGTGGTGCTTAGAGTTGATGGACTTGCAAGGGTGTAGCCCTACAGCAAAGCTGCGAACTGTGCAATTTCATTGGAGCCAAGGTCAAAGCCGCTTCTTATGGCGATGGTCTTGGTTCCTTTTGTAACAAGGGCCTGTTTTCCGGATCTTGAAACGAAAACCATATCGATATCAAGCTCCTGGGCCATTGTCGAATCTATCCTTCCATCGTAGGACATGCTCTGGTGCGTCACTATACGTCTTAGGAAAGCACTTGGTACATCAAAGGCAGTGTAGCTTACAAAACTAAGCGTCCCGCTTTCGTTCCCTAGGTTCTGGTCATAGCAGTAGTCATATGTGGCAAGCGCTCCTCTGCTTGAAACGTGCCTAGTGGAACGATAGGCTCCGGTTGTGTCGGCTCCAAGGTCCTCCAACGTCACAGGCACTTGATCGTTGTATAGAACTACCTTCTCGTTTCCTATCTGGGTCCTTGTTCCAACACTTGAGGTATTCCCCCAAATGGAGTCGAACACAAGGAACGCCACCATGAAGACAAGCATTGCAGCCGTAGCGCGGGCGGCATGGTCAAGGAATCTATACCCCTTGTTCGCAATCTCTCCGCTGTCATCCTTCTTTGCAATGACCTTGCAACGGGACACGAACGCAAGTACTGACAGCACCAAACACCCCGCAAGGGCAAGGGCAAGCAGGCATGTGAACGTAAGATAAAGGTTGTTGCTTATCACCCTTAGAAGGTCGTTTCCAAGTACGAAGGCAAGGCATGAGACATACAGCAGGCACAGAACCAGGTTTGACAGGGCTTTTCTGAAACCACGTCCACGGCTTTTTGAGGACACAGAGGGATCGGCCTTGGGGATTTGGGTGCATTGGGATGCGTGTGTAGTTGTGCCACAGGTGCCGTTGCCATGTTGAGAACAAGGGTGTTCCTCATAGAGGAAGGCGTGGCGTTTGGTATCCGCAATGTTCTCAGGGCCACCTATGCAAATGGTGTCCCATCCCTGTTTTCTAAGGATGGGAAGCTCATGGCGCAGTTGGACCTCTGTTGGACTGTCAGGGTCGCGGGAGAGGAACGTATAGGCGCATATACGTTTTCCTGCGTATGGTCTTCTTTCGAAGACGAACCGGTTTCCCTTGGCACGGCGAAGCCACCAACCATCTTCAGCGTTTCTCTGAAGGTAGTCGGTGATCTCTTCGTCCGAGTGTCTTGTCAGCAACAGGAAACCGGTTTTGGTCTTCATAGGTTTCTAAACCTGGCTATCAAACGTTCGAATCAAACGTTGAAGCCAAGCTCCTTCTGCTTGAGAGGACATGCCACGAAATGGTTTGGCGATATCTCAATAAGCTGAGGAACCGTCTTTTTGCAGACCTCTTCGTTGCACATAAGACATCGTTTTGCAAAACGGCACTCTGCAGGAGGCTCGATTGGGCTTGTAATCTCACCCTTGAGCTGAACCCTTTGCCTCTGGTGTCCAAGTTCTGGAATTGGGATTGCGGACAAAAGCGCCTGCGTGTACGGATGCACAGGATTGTCGAAAAGCTCCTCTGCCGGGGCCTTCTCGACGATCTGGCCAAGGTACATGACCGCTATGTCGTCGGAGAAGTGGTTCACGACGCTCAGGTCATGCGTGATGAAGATGTACGTAAGCCCAAGCTTCTTCTGAAGGTCCTTGAGAAGGTTCAGGATCTGTGCCTGGATTGATACGTCCAATGCCGATACAGGCTCGTCGCAGATTATGAGCTTTGGCTCCATTGCAAGCGCGCGGGCTATTCCAATCCTTTGCCTTCTACCTCCATCGAGCTCGTGCGGATACGTGTTTATGTAGCGCTCGGCAAGACCTACGGTGTCCATGAGTTCAAGAACACGTTCCTCCCTTGCAAGCTTGCCCTTGATTATCTTGTTCTCTATGATGGGCTCTGCAATGATCTGGCTTACGGTCTTCTTTGGATCCAATGACGAGAAAGGATCCTGGAAGATGATCTGCATATCCTTGCGCATGTGGCGCATCTCGGACTTTGATAGCTTGCTTATATCCTTGCCCTCGAAGATTATCTCACCATCTGTGGGCTCAAGAAGCCTAAGGATTACGCGTCCGGTCGTGGACTTTCCGCATCCGGACTCGCCTACAAGACCAAGGGTCTTTCCTCTTTCAAGTGTGAAGTTTATGTCATCCACGGCATGGAGCATTCCACGGGATGTCTTGAAGTATTTCTTCAGGTGCTTTACTTCCAGGATGTTGTCAGCCATTCTGCTTCCTCCTGTCGATCATGAAGTTGGGGTCCTTCTCATAGCGGACACATGCGACCATGTGCGTACCTCCCACGTTCCTGAGGGCAGGACAGGCCTTCTTGCACTCCTCGGTTGCATAGTTGCATCTTGGAGCGAACGCACAGCCTTCAGGAAGGTTCGTGGGATCGGGCATGAGGCCGTGGATTGGCTTGAGCATAGCCTGGCGGTTCTTGATGTTTGGAAGGGAGTTGAAAAGACCCTCCGTGTACGGATGCATCGTCTTTCCATAGACCTCTTCCAAGGAACCCTGCTCCACGATCCTTCCAGCGTACATGACGGCTACATCGTCGCAGACCTCTGCAACGATTCCAAGGTCATGGGTTATCATGATCATGGAGGTGTCGTACTTCTCCTTAAGCTCGTTCATGAGCTCGAGCACCTGTGCCTGTATGGTCACATCAAGGGCGGTTGTAGGCTCGTCTGCAATGAGGAGCTTTGGATTGCAGGCCAAGGCTATTGCAATGACCACACGCTGCTTCATTCCACCTGAGAACTGGTGTGGGTACTCGTTCGCCCGCTGTCTTGGGATTCCAACCAACTCAAGCATGTCCCCGGCCTTCTCAAGGGCCTTCTCCTTGCTCAGGTGTTCGTGGATCTCGATGGATTCTGCAATCTGCTCGCCAACGGTGAATACAGGGTTGAGGGCCGTCATTGGATCCTGGAAGATCATGGAGATCTCCTTTCCCCTAACCTGTTCGAGCTTGGATGCGGACATTCCACGCACGTCCTGACCATCAATCTCAAGGCGATCGCATTCCACGACTCCTGGTGGATTTGGAACAAGCCTGAGCATTGCAAGGGCCGTTGTGGTCTTTCCAGCTCCGGTCTCTCCAACGAGACCAAGGGTCTTCCTGTAGCCAAGCTTCATGTCAATTCCATTGACAGCATGGACTACTCCGTCCTCCGTCTCAAAACGGACATTGAGGTTCTCTATTCTTAGAATATCTCTTTCTTCGTTCTTGTCCATGTCGATCTCCTTAACGCTTGAGCTTTGGATCCAAGGCATCGCGAAGACCATCGCCCAACAGGTTGAGAGACAGGACCGTAATCATGATTGCAATGCCGGGAAAAAGCGTCATATAGCTGTAGTCCCTTATGTAGAGACGGCCAGACGAAAGCATACTTCCCCACTCCGGAGCCGGTGCAGGGACACCAAGGCCAAGGAACGAAAGCTGTGCTGCTGAAATGATTGCAGAACCAACCCTGAGCGTTGCCTGGACGATGATCTGGGACAAACAGTTTGGAAGGATGTGCACGATGACTATCTTCCAGTCAGGCTGTCCAATGGCACGTGCAGCCTCCACGTACTCCTCACCCCTCACGACGAGGACTGCGGCCCTCGCGACGCGGACGAACGGAGCTGTGCTTGCGATTCCCACGGCCAGCATGAGGTTGGCAGTGCTCTTCCCCAAGGCTGATACCACAGCTATGGCCATCAAGACACTTGGTATAGAGGAGAAGATGTCGCACACCCTCATGACGATGTTCTCGAACACACCGCCTATGTATCCAGCGGCCGCACCTAGTGCGGTTCCAATTATGAGTGCGATTATGACCGCCACGAAACCTACGGCAAGCGAATACCTGGCACCGTAGACGATTCTTGCGAATATGTCACGACCAAGGTCATCGGTCCCGCATATATGCCTTGCAGATGGCCATTGCATCCTCTCGCGGACGTTCATGCCAATGACATCGGTATCGTAGTCGTAGACGATTGGGGCTATGAGTGCGCCAATGATGATGATTATGAGGAGGGCCAGTCCAAGCAGGGCGCCCTTGTTCCTTCTGAGCTGTCTCCAGACCATTTCGAAGGAGCTTCTCTTCTTGTAGAGCTTGGAGGCTCTAAGCTGCATTTCCTTTGAATCCGCCATGTATGCCTCCTTACTTCGTGTATTGTGCCTTGATTCGAGGATCGACATAGGCATAGACGATATCGACGATGAGGTTGACTATCGTGACGAGCATGGTCGTCATTATGAGTGCACCTGTTACTGTAGGGATGTCCCTTTGGTCGATTGCATCGACGACGAGGCGTCCCACTCCAGGCCATGCGAAGACAGTCTCCGCAAGGACCGATCCGCCAAGGACGTTGGAGAACTGCACACCGAATATCGTGATTATAGGGATGAGCGCGTTCCTGAGTGCATGGTGGAACACGACTCTCTTCTCCGAAACACCCTTGGCCCTTGCAGTTCTGAGGTAGTCCTGTCTGAGGACGTCCAGCATGGAGGATCTTGTGGTCCTTGTAAGGAGGGCTGCAAGTCCTACACCAACGGTGACCGCTGGAAGGACTACGCTTCTGAGCCCCTCCGCTCCACCGCTTGGGAACCAACCCAACTTGAGTGAGAACAGAAGCATGAGAAGAAGTCCAAGCCAGAAGTTTGGCATTGAAAGTCCCAGAAGTGCCAGAATCATGGAAACGGTGTCCTTGATGGAGTTCTGGTTCACGGCTGCGACTATTCCAAGCGGCACCGATATCACCACCGCAACGATCATTGCAACCGACGCCAGTTTGAGTGTATTTGGAAGACGCTGCAGGTAAAGCTGCATGACGTCCATTTTGCTTACGTATGAGGTTCCTAGGTCACCTCTTAGCAATTTGAAGATATACCTGAAATAACGTTCCAAAAGGGAACCGTTGAGGCCCATTTCCTCGCGGAGGGCGTCAAGCTGTTCCTCCGTTGCGTCAGGACCTGCGACCTGGTATACGGGGTCGCCTTCAGCAACGTTCATTATGGCGTATATTATGAATGCCACACCCAAAAGGACGGGGATGAGCATTAGTAGACGCTTGATTATGTATCTATGCATAACAGCTCCATAAGCCTATTAAATTGTTTGGGAACCCATAGAATTGTTCCCCCACACTACTCAAAACAGGGTACAGCGGCGCTATTGCACCCTGTACCCTGGATTATCCAAAAGGTTTTGAATGGCTTTCAAATGCTGCCCCTGGCTTCGACTCCATCTTGGGGTTTGCTTTTTGGGCAGCATCCGTCAACAATCATAAATCCTGGCGAAGAACTCACTCTGGAAGAGCGATGAATCTGAAGTCGTGCTTTGCATCTGGCTTCCAGATTGCTCCAACAAGACCCTTCTTGACACCAATATTGATATATGATGTGCAGATTGGGACAAGAGGACATACCTCGTCAAGGTAATTCTCGATGTCATGGTACATCTGCTCACGCTTTGCGCTGTCTGTCTCGACAAGTGCCGCATCGATCATCTCGTTGAACTTCTGATCCTTCATGTTAGGACGGTTGGAACCGTTCTTCTTTAGTGTACCGTCTGCCTGAAGTGTTGAACCGCACTGGTTGCGAAGCGTGTAGTCCGTTCCAAGATCGTCTGTGAACTGGTAGAGGCACAGCTCATAGTCCAGAGCTGCATCGTTGAGTTTGCCCTTGAGTGCCGCAGTCTCCATCTCCTCGAGTATGATGTTGATTCCAATCTTCTTGCAGGCATCCTGGAAGATGAGAGCTGCTGTCTTCTTGTATTCCTTGTCAACCATGATATGGAATGTGAGGTCTCCTGGCTTGTAACCGGATAGAGCGAGCTCTTCCTTTGCCTTGTCAAGGTTGTACTCGTATACATGGATGTTCTCGTTGAGACCAAACTGTCCGCGGTTTATGTAGTTGTTGTGGACCGTTGCAAGGCCGTCGAAGGCTGCAAATACGATGGAATCCTTGTCCATGCAGTATGCAAGTGCCTTTCTTACATGCACATTGTCCAAGCCCGGCTTCTCCATCTGCATTGGCATATAGAGCATGACGACGTTTGGAGTCTGGATGAGCTCGAGGTTGGCATCGGCCTTGATTCTGGAGAGGTCTGTCGTGGATGGATCGATACAGACATCTATCTCTCCGGTCTGGAGGGCGATGAGCCTTGTAGAAGCTTCCTTGTAGAGCTTGAGGATGATCTTCCTTGTAGGAGCAGCACCATCACGGTAGCCATCGTAGCGGACGAACGAGCAGTGTGAACCAGGAACCCACTCTTCGAGCGAGAACATGCCGGAGCCCATTCTTGGTCCGTTGACAGGATCAGCTTCGCAGGCTGCCTTGGACATGATGGACATACCACCGTGTGCCATGAGCGTGAGCCAGTCCTGGTTGGCCTTTGCAAGCGTGACTCTCACGTGTGTGTCGTCGATTGCCTCTGTGGAGATGACGTCAGCGACCTTCTGTGATGCAAACGAGGATGTCTTTGCCTTGTCGTATGTGTACTTTACGTCCTCTGCCGTGAGAGGTGTTCCGTTTGTGAACGTAACGCCGTCGCAGAGGGTGAAGTCATAGACGCAGCCGTCAGCTGAGACCGTCCAGCTCTTTGCAAGGGCAGGGATGACCTTGTTCGTGTCTGGGTCGATGTTCACAAGTCTCTCATGTGTGAGATAGAAAACCATCATGTTGGCATCGGTGTTGGAACCCTGAGGGTCAAGATTGTTGACATCGTTTGCGATACCAATCGTGACTGTATCCTTATACTTTACGTCCTTCTGGACGTCGCCGGACTTCACGTTTCCAGCGGCTGTGGATGTTCCAGCGCTCTCTGCAGCAGGTGTGGTTGCAGACGTAGCTGCTTCCTTCTCGCCACCAGCGAATACGAAGCTTGCACATACCATGAGGGCAAGCAGGACGATCAACGTCTTCTTCATTCTTTCCTCCCAATGTCCGGAAACCACCAAGGCTCCCCTCCTCCAGCGTATGTTCGTTGGAAGCTGTTCGATGTACAGTTGGGAACCCCTGCGCTCCGTTAGGTTCTTTAGTATTTAGCAAATGATAGCATGGGTTATTTTGTAAAAACAAGGAAAAAATTATGCAAAACCAAAATGGCTTCCATAATCATAAGTTTTCGTTATGATGTACACATTTTCCTTTTGAAATTGGAGATGCCGTTTCACTGGGCTTACTGGGCAGCCTGGGCGCACTGGGGCGGACTATGGCGGGTTGTTTGAAATCATATTTGCAATGTAGGTCTGTATATTCAAACGGTTGAAAGTTTTCTACTTTTAGTTGTGTTTTTGACTTTTGTGAAGAAATTTTTCTTCATAAACCTGCATTTTTACAGTTATGGAAGAAACTCCGTCCTGGGATAGTTCTAACAGCTTCACGGACTGCACGCACATCACGCACGAAAACGAACTGATTTAGATTGATATGGAGATGCTTTCGATTAACAGAATCCGCTTTGGAACGTGATCTCCCAAAGCTCGGACTTCTTTTCAAGACACTATTACGATACACCATGGGAAGGCTGGGCAAATCGCCTTGTGGGAATTGAGATGCATGATTAGACAGCCCGATGCCTCAGCGTTGCAAGGGTGTTCCAGAAAAAAACACAGACATATTGACTATTTTTCCAATAAAAGGTATGTTCTCTTCTGTTCAAATCGAACTGCATGCGGATGTGGTGGAATTTGGTAGACACGCTAGCTTGAGGTGCTAGTGGGAGAAATCTTGTGCTGGTTCAAGTCCAGTCGTCCGCAATCTCATAAAACCCCATTGGGCAAGAAGTTACCCGATGGGGTTCTTCTTTGTCCGGACAGGCGAATCGCCTCGGTGACAATGCTATTGACAATGTTATTGTTAAATCCAAGATTATTTGAAACAAAAATCCAACTTGAAATGCAAAAACCGTTGATTGGAACATTTAAACCACGTTTTACAGTCGCTTCATGAAACTCCAATTCAAATCGGTTGAAACACCGTTGAACATCGTTTTAAACGTCTCTTTCAGCGTTTTGCGCTTAGAAGTTCTCCACCAATACACATGAAACAGAATCCAAACAGGCTTTTTGGGGTCGGATTGCGAACAAAAACCGCGAACAAACGCGAACCGAATCGCGAACAAATTCAAACCAACCGGCGACACCCCGTCTTCGTCCGTGCAAGCTATTGCTCCAACACGTCTTCGAACGGCAGCTTCGTATATGCCTTGACCAACTGATAGAGTATGTCCTTCTGTTCTGATTCAGTGATTGGAATCCCGTTGGGGAACACGGTCTTGGTCCTGAACGAACCAGCGGTCTTCGCATCGCCCCAAGGACAGGTGGTCGATGACGTATCGGTTCCGTTCGCAGTATAGTACGTGGCGGTCGGCCGGCTCACGATCTGCCTTATGTATACGGTCCTGTTGGGAGTCGCTATATCGATGTCCACAGATGAACCCTTTATGGTCTGCCATGCCGCCAGAGGCGGTTGCGCTTCAATTCCCTTGAGATTGTACTCCTGTCCCTCCCGATTGCACGTGCAATCTCGCTTGCCCTGCGTCCTTCATGGTGCAAAGCCATTATCATTTCCCGCTCTTCCAGTGAAAGATGCATGTAGTGACCCATTGGAACCTCCGATTGGTGATGTCTTGGCAAACACCATTCTATCAGAAGTTCGGGGTCACTTCCCTTTTCTTCAACTGTTGCACTTGGA
This sequence comes from Sphaerochaeta sp. Phil3, assembly GCA_001940825.1. Taxonomy (GTDB): domain Bacteria; phylum Spirochaetota; class Spirochaetia; order Sphaerochaetales; family Sphaerochaetaceae; genus UBA9732. Next base: position 43,342 of record MSGT01000060.1, on the reverse strand, counting down.
TTGTAAATTCAAGTGTCAAAATGTTGGATTTTTTTGCAAAAAAAGTTGGATTGTACACGTGCGCAGAAAGACAGATGGTAGATTTGCGGGGGCTAAAGGCCAAAATCAGGAGTAAACAAATTACCTAATAGTGACAGCTGTACAACATCATAAGACAAGAATCCTTCGCTTAAGAGGTTTATTTGGCACCAACAATCAAGAAATCTTTCTTTGGTTAATCAGTCTCCTGAGGATGGCAACGCCTTTCTCGATGAAGCCCTCTTCGTCTTGCTCCTTCGCCTCCAAGATTCGTTCGATTGTAGCACTGCAATCAAGGGAGTGGTAAGGAAAGAAAAGAGTACGCAGTTCCGTGGGCTTTATGATACGATAGACCTGTTTGCTTGTCTTTCCATAGGTGTAGCCCCAATAGCGGTACAAGTACCCCCTCCAATACATCTCGTTTTCCGAAAACTTAACCTTGCCATAATTCGTTTTACCGAACTCTTCCTCAATCTCGGAAATGACAGAAACATTCGAGCTTGCCTCGAACAGGAAGAAACCTTTGTCCATACGTCCTGCAACAGAGGAATTCATGGATCTTATCAAAGACATCAACACCTGCAATCTCAATTACAATTGATTACATCAAAAGAAAATCGGCAAACCGATATATTGTTTCAAATCAAACATTTCCATTGACTGTTCAAAAAAAATCGAAAGACCCGGGTCCACCTGAAGCGGGTGAGACACCCACTTTATTTGGTATTGTTACAGTATGAGCGAGCAGAATTCGATTCCAATGACAATTACCTCTGAGGATATCCGCAACAGGATTTACACCCTCCGTGGTGTGCAGGTAATGCTGGATTCGGACCTTGCTGCCATCTATGGCTACGAGACCAAAAACTTCAACCGACAAGTCAGGAACAACATTGAGAAGTTTCCGGAAGACATGAGGTTTCGACTGACTAAAGAAGAGTTGAATTTCAACTTGAGGTGCAAAAAATCCACCTCAAGTTGGGGAGGGACATGTTATCTTCCGTAAGTCTTCACAGAACAATGCATATACATGCGCTCTCTTCAAAGAAAAAGAAGTTTCGCTGATAGTATATTTTGTTTGTTTTTCAACTTGTTTTATACTATAAGTAGTCTAAGACGATGCAAAAACAAGCAAAAGTATACTATCTCAAGACTATACAGCTATGGACTACTCTATATTTCATACTCAACCTAGAACGGAGCTCACAACTAACCAACCCCTACAACCTCTGCATCCAGCGGCGTCGGTGGAAGACGACCATGGACACTGCGAAGCGGGCGGTCTCTTCAAGGGAGAGGATGAAATAGACGTATGGAATTGGGAGTCTTAGCACGAACGCAGAGAGCAACCCCAAAGGAACCCCTAGGAGCCAAGTGCCAAACAGGTCTATGCCCATTACATACTTGGTCTTGCCTCCGCTACGAAGGATTCCTCCTCCCAAAATCATGTTAAGGACCTTGAAGGGCGCAACCAACGCATACGCAAATAGGATTTGCACAGTCAAAAGACGCACAGAGGCATCCACATTATAAATCTTTACATATAAGGGAGCTGCAACAACAACCAATGCAGAAAGCGCAACTGAACCCACGGCACCATAGAGCATTAGACGCTTGGAGGCAAAGTACGCCTCATCGTATGAACCTGAGCCCAGACGCTTTCCCACAAGGACACCTGCAGCCTGAGAAAGGCCGCACAGGGCGCCAATCACAATACCTTGGATTGGATTGGTCAGCGTCATGGCGGCACTGGCATCCGTCCCAATGTTCCCATATATCGCCGCATACACGTTCTCGCCAAGACTCCACATGAACTCGCATACCAACACGGGAAGCAGCATTGCCAAGTACTGGTCCACATTGAATTTACAGACCGATATCTCAGTATCCACCTTCCTACGGCCCAGAACGTTTCCACGAGGCAAAAGAAACATCATTATGATGAAGTTAGCAACTTGGGACACAACCGTTGCAATGGCGGCACCTCTATAGCCCATAGGAGAAATCCCAAATGTACCAAAAATGAGAATGTAGTTCAGGATTGTGTTCAGAACGGCGGCAACGATGCTTGCATACAAAGGAAGCCTTGGCCTGCCTGAACACCTGAGATATGTCGAAAGCATGGTTGCACCAGCCATTGGAAGGAACGTCAATGCAATGATTGAAAGATACCCACAGGCGACATCCCTAGTGGACGTGTCCTTGGTATACAGCCCCATAACCTTGGCTGGAAACAGGATACATACAGCCATGAACAGAGCTGCGACAACAACGGCTAAAAGAAGATTCACATAGAAGCTACGCCGTACCTCCCTGTCGTTTCTCTGTCCAATGTATTGGGATATCATGATTCCGGCAACGGCTCCAACTGCGGCGACGACCACAGAGAATATGGAAGAGAACTTGCCTGCAAGGCCTACGCCTGCAATGCTAACGCTTCCAAGCTGACCTATCATGATCTGGTCAACGATGCTGAACGACGACTGCAACATTGACTGCAGAGCTACAGGCACGGCAAGGGCCGTCACTTCCTTGAAAAGGCCATTCGAGCGGGCAACAGAGATGTTCATATGCGAAGTCTCAAAGCAATCGGTCTATGGCCTGGTGCATTGCAACCATGTTGGCGTCCATGTCGAGGGCAAGGGCAATGAGGTTGCGGGCGCGGTCCAGGTTCTGCGTGGGGTATTTGGCCTTGAAGTAGAGGTCGCCGGTGAGGAAATCGTCCACGTAGCGGGTGGCGAGCTCAAGCGTCATCACAAGACAGCTGTCGGCAAGGGACGAGAGCTCTGCAGGAAGGAGGATGTCCTTCGTCTGGGATAGGTACCCTTGTGCAAACGCCTCGAATATGTCCATATCGATGCGGATCTTGTCGAACTCAAGGCTGGATGAGCCCATGCTGTTGGCAGCTGACCTCACGGCATCTCCAAAATCATGGCCTACGAAACCAGGCATGACAGTATCCAAGTCAAGCACGCAGATGGCTTCGTTGGTGTCCTTGTCGAACAACACATTGTTTATCTTGGTGTCGTTGTGGGTAACCCTAACCGGAATTAGCCTTTGCTCGTAGAGTCTGTGCAGAACGCATGCCTTGTCCTGCATGGAGAAGAGGTACTCAGCCTCATCTCTGCATTGAGGTGCGCGGCCCATTAGGTCTGCGTCATAGTCCTTGAGAAGCGTCTCATACCTTTTTGGTGTGTTATGGAAATCCTCTATAGTGTAGAAGAGCTTGGAGGCATCGAAATCCGACAGATCCTTTTGGAACTCCCCAAATGCCCGGCCAGCATTCATCACGACCTCAAGGTTCTTGGATGAGTTGTACGTCACGGAGTCTATGTATCTATACACGCGCCAGAAGGTCGAACCCGTCTCGTGGAAATTGCGCCCATCATCTGCATCGTGCAGAAACTCAAGGCAACGTACCTTCACTCCCCTACGCTGCGAGGCATTTTTGATGTGCGATGTCACTAGGTCAATGTTCGACATGACCTCCCATGGCTTCTTGAAGACGTATGTGTTCACCTCTTGGAATATGTACGACTCAAGGCCAATATCCTTGCCTTCGTCCTTTCCTGCATAGTCTACCCTGAATGTATGGTTGACTTTGCCGTTGGATATTTCTTCGTAGGAAACAAGCTCCCCTTCTATGCCAAAGGCATGCCCTGCATCCAAAAGCCTTATGCTTTCCGCTGATTCCAAACCCATTTTCTTCCTTACCCCTTCAAGGCGCCATGCGCCATCAAATCACCTAGTTTGAATTTCAAATGCGATTATAGCATAATTGAGGATGTCTAGTGCAAGAAGGAGGCTTCCATGATAAGAGTTCTTTCAGTTGACAACATGAGAAAGAGCGATGCACATGCCATTGCAACCACTACTCCAAGTAAGAAACTTATGTTCCTAGCTGGGAAATCTATATATGATAATGTTGCATGGAATCCTCCCGTGGCCATCGTCTGCGGCAGTGGAAACAACGCTGGGGATGGCTATGTGGTAGCTCAGCTGCTCCATGACAACGGCATTGACTGCTCTATCTTCATGCTTTCAAGCAGGACTTCGCAGGATGGAGCAGGTTATCTTGAAGGATGCAATGAACGAGGAATACAAATATGTAATATAGAAGACTGTGGCATTCCGCCTTTTGCGAGGTTCAACACAATCCTTGACTGCGTCTTTGGAACAGGCTTCAAAGGTAATGTGAAAGGCCTGACTGCACAGGTGATACAGGCCATCAACGAAAGCAGTGCCTACAAGGTGTCCGTTGACATCAACAGCGGCCTTGATGGAGACAACGGCCTTTCGAAGCTGTGCGTGCACTCGGACCTTACGGTCTCCATTGGAGACTACAAGCCGGGACATTTTCTGAACATGGCAAAGGATGTCATGGCAAAGCGCATAAACTGCGGCATTGGAATAGAGCCTGTAGATGAACCATACTGGCTATTGCAGCATGAAGACTTCAATGGTTTGTTCACACCAAGAAGCAATTATTCCAATAAGGGAAGTTTTGGCTATATAGCCCTTATTGGAGGTTCTGCAAGATACAGTGGGGCCATAAAGCTTGCAGCTATGGCGAATGCTGCAATGCGCTCTGGAGTCGGAGTCGTGAAGGTTGCAGCTCCAAACTCATTAACACAAGCCATTGCTCCATACATACTTGAAAGCACCCTCTTCCCCCTTTCCGACGACAACGGTGAGGTTGTGTTCTGCAAGGAGGAGCTTGACGAGCTTATGAGAGGCGTGAGGACGATTGCCTTTGGCATGGGCATTGGAGTCACGGATCAGACGACGAGGATGCTCTTGTATATGATGGAAAACTATAGGGGCACTCTCATAATAGATGCAGATGGACTCAACATTCTCTCAAGCCTAACAAAACAGAACCCTGCGGTATTGCAGGATGCCAACTGCTCCATAGTGCTTACCCCTCATGCCAAGGAGTTTTCAAGACTCCTTGGGAAAAGCATAGACGACTATATGGAAAATCCAATAGAAGAGGCCAAACTCTACGCAAGGCAGAACAATGCCATTGTCCTTCTCAAAGGACCGACTACAATCATTACGAACGGGAAAACCGTGTACCTTACAGACAGCGGATGCCCTGGCATGGCAACGGCAGGAAGCGGAGACGTTCTTTCAGGGATACTTGCGGCTATATGCTCGTGGGCTCCTACCCTTGTGAACCTTGGAAACGAACATGGAAAGGAAGACACCCTGCTTCTTGCAGTCGCAGCCGGTTCATATATAAATGGAAGGGCCGGAGAGATCGCGCAGACGAAATCCAATCCAATAAGCATGACCGCAGGCGACACGGCAGATTCCATAAAGGATGCGATAAGCGAATACTTCAACGATTGAGAGGTTGTGTTGCCTATGGGGCTTATGGGACGCATGGGGCTTATGTGGCTTTTGGGACGCATGGGGCTTACGGGTTGTACGGGTCTCACGGGTCTCACGGGCCTCATGGGCCTCATGGGGCGCACGGATTACGCACGGATTGTATTTGCAGCGGCAGGAATGTTAGGCAGTGCAACAAAACGCAACAAAAAACATGAGGTTTTTGCTTGACCGCACAGAAAACAGGTGTATGATATAGTTTGATTTGCTTTGCAAACGATTTGTTTAGTAAACAAAAGGAGACAACATGAAGAAAATCGTTTTGGTTTTGCTCACACTCATGATGGTTCTTCCAGCATTCGCCCAGGGCGGACAGGAGGCAACCACGGCTAAGGACTCCGTAACACTCGTCGTTACAGGAAACCCTTATCGCTTCTACGCACTTTCCTCAAAGGGATGCGGCGGAGACGACAACCTCGTACTCGCAAACGTCTACGACTGCCTTCTTGCTCTTGAAGCAGATGGATCCCTCTCACCAGCACTTGCCGAGAGATACACAGTTTCCGAAGACGGACTTACCTACACCTTCTACCTCAGAAAGGGCGTCAAGTTCCAGAACGGAGCTGAGATGACAGCAGAAGACGTCAAGTTCACATTCGACAAGGGCGCTGCAGGTCCTCTTGGAAAGGCACTTTTCATCAACTTCGACCACTGCAACATCATTGACGACTACACAGTGGAGATCGTCCTCTCTTCCCCATTCGCAGCATTCCCATACGGCGTTGCATCACGTCTTGGCGGAATCTGCTCCAAGGCATACTACGAAGAGGTTGGTGACGACGGATACATGGCAGCTCCAATTGGAACCGGTGCATACAAGTTCGTCGAATACGTCACAGGCGACCACGTCACACTCGAGGCTTTCGAAGACCACTGGAGAGGCGCTCCGGCAATCAAGCACGTCACGATCGCTCTTGTTGCAGACACCAACACACAGATCCTTGGACTCCAGAACGGCGACTACGACGTCATGAGAGCTCCATCAATCGAGCAGTGCGGACGTTTTGACAAGATGAACGGCATTTCGACAAGCGTTGGCGACTCGACATCAAGAATCACCCTCAACCTCAATGCATGGTCAGGAATTGGAACGGACCTCAACTTCAGAAAGGCTGTTCAGGCTGCAATCAACAAGGACGACATCAACAAGGCTGTCAACAGCGGAGCTGCAACGATCCTTACTGTCGATATCTGTCCTATGTACGGCGGTTATCCAGACCAGATCAAGGGAGTCGACTACGACGTGGAAGCAGCAAAGGCATACCTTGCACAGTCAAGCTACAAGGGAGAGGATTTCTCCATAACCTGTGTCGCAGGATCGACTTTCGAGACAGTTGCAAAGGTCATCCAGGCTCAGCTTCTTGAGGTTGGAATCAATGCAAAGGTAGAAGCCGTCGACAACACGACATACGAAGAGAAGGGAAAGAAGAGAAACTTCGATTCAAGGCTTGTCGATGAAGCATCCTCCCTCATAGATGCAGACTCCATTGCAACGCAGTTCACACCAAGCAGATTCGACGAATCAGTATGGTATCCACGTGCAGCTGAAATCTACGCAATGGCGCAGAGCGGCCGCAGCCTCCAGGGAGATGCACGCAAGCAGGTCTATGGACAGATCGCACAGATCCTCCTTGACGAAGCCTACACGGTTCCTCTCTACAACGGAATCACGACAGTTGCCTACAACGACAGCCTTGAAGGCGTCCAGGCACACTGCCTTGGCTACTACCTGTTCAGATACTGGTCATGGAAGTAGTCCCTGAAAGGCCTTGCATAGCAGCAGGCGTTTCATACTGACAGTTCGCGAAGATTCGCATAGTGGGGCAGATGCGTTTGCACCTGCCCTGCTTTTATAAGACATTCGATTAAACAAGGAGGAACAGAAGTGAGTTGGTTGAAATATGCACTCAAAAGACTGCTGATGCTGATTCCCGTCATACTTTCCGTGACGTTCATTCTGTTTGTTATTCTCTCCCTGGCTCCTGGAGATGTTGCACGACTCGTCCTAGGACAGGACGCAACACCGGAACAGGTCGCTCAGCTCAACCATGAAATGGGCTTGGACAAGCCTCTTCTCGTAAGATATGTAAACTACATGATAGACGCACTCAAGCTTGACTTTGGAACCTCTTGGATAAGCGGTTTCGAGGTTCTGCCCGAGTTCGCCCACAGACTACCATATACGCTTCTAGTGTCGGTTCTGGCACTTCTATTCGCAACGGGGATAGGAATCCCACTTGGAATAGCAAGCGCCATAAAGCAGTACAGCCTTTTGGACTATGGATGCACGTTCGTGGTCATGCTGCTGTTCTCAATGCCTGCGTTCTGGCTTGGAACGATGTGCCAGATACTTTTCTGCCTTACCCTGCACTGGCTGCCGGTTTCAGGCATACGTACCTGGAAGTGCTTCATACTGCCGCCTATGATCCTTGGTGCGAACACGCTTGCATCAATGATAAGGATGAGCCGTACAAGCATGCTTGACGTCATAAAGATGGACTATATAAGGACAGCAAGGGCCAAAGGTGCATCCAACCATGACGTGATTCTCCACCATGCCATAAGAAACAGCCTCATCCCTGTCGTGACGCAGATAGGAATAAGCTTTGCCGGAACCATTGGAGGTGCTGTCGTAACAGAGAACATCTTCGCAATCCCAGGCATTGGAAGCATGCTGATCAACGCAGTCAAGGGAAGGGACGTTCCCGTAGTCATGGGAACGGTCATCTTCATCACCATAATCGTTGGAGTCATAAACCTTGTCGTAGACCTCATCTGCGCCATAGTGGACCCACGTATAGACCTTGCATCGTAAGGAGGCGGCAAATGGGCATTTTCAGCAAAAAGAAGAAGAAACCGCTATCCGAATACAGCACTGGAGAGCTCATACTCTTCAGGTTCAGGAAGAACAAGCTTGCCATGATAGGCGTAGCCATGTTCGCTTTCGTAACCCTTTTCATCCTCATAGCACCTCTCATCAGGCCATACAGCATGGTCATAAAGCAGGACATAGCAAACAAGCTCCAGGGTCCAAGTGCAGAGCACATCTTTGGAACCGATGAGCTTGGAAGGGACCTTCTTGCCAGAATCCTATATGGTGGAAGGATTTCGCTGTTCTGCAGCCTCGCCATCATCGGTATAGCGTTTGTAATAGGCGCCATAATAGGTGGCACGGCCGGCTTCTTTGGAGGCAAGGTCGATACCATCCTCATGAGAGTCGTGGACATGCTAATGAGCGTGCCGTCCGCCCTTCTTGCAATGGCCATCATCACGGCCCTTGGAAACGGCGTGTGGAAGCTCGTACTGGCACTCTCGATTGGACAGATACCGCGTTTTGCAAGAATGGTGCGTTCAAGCGTGCTCACACTTAGGAACATGGAGTACGTCGAGGCTGCAAAGTGCTTTGGGGCGAGCTCTCCAAGGATAATCCTCAAGCACATACTGCCAAACGGAATAGGACCAATCGTCGTATCGGCAACCCTCACGCTGGGCTCCGTGATCCTCAGCATCTCATCCATGGGATACCTTGGCCTTGGAGTCGCCTCCCCTACACCTGAATGGGGCACGATCATATCCGAGAACAAGGTCAACATCCAGTACTATCCGTACCTTGGAATCATCCCTGGAATCTGCATCATGCTCACCGTCATGTCCGTCAACTTCATTGGCGACGGCCTGAGGGACGCATTCGACCCAAAATCGAAGAACTGACAAGGAGACGACAATGCCAAACGAAACACACAAAGACGACAACCTCCTTGAAATCAAGGACCTGCACGTCCAGTACAATACCGATGACGCTGTGGTCTACGCCGTAAACGGCCTCAACCTCTCCCTCAAGAAGGGCGAGAAGCTTGGGCTTGTAGGCGAGACAGGAGCCGGAAAGACCACCCTTGCGCTGTCGATTCTCCAGCTTCTTCCAAAGAAGGTGGGTCAAATAGCAAGCGGTTCGATCATGTATGACGGCGAAGAGCTCTTGGGCAAGCCTGACAGCTACATGCTGGGTCTCAGAGGTAGAAGGATATCCATGATATTCCAGGACCCAATGACAAGCCTGAACCCAACCAAGACGGTTGGAGAGCAGGTCTACGAAGTGCTCCATCTCCACTTCCCCAACCTTTCCAAGGAGCAGAAGCAGGAGAAGGTTGACAGGATGCTCCAGCTTGTTGGAATCCCTGCATCAAGGAAGGGGGAATACCCTCACCAGTTCTCAGGTGGAATGAAGCAGAGGATCGTCATAGCAATGGCTCTCATAGCTGAGCCTGAGCTCCTGCTTGCAGACGAGCCGACAACGGCTTTGGACGTCACCATACAGGCACAGATACTCGAACTCATGAGAAGGCTCAAGGACGAGTTCAACTCAGCCGTCGTCCTCATAACCCACGACCTTGGAGTTGTGGCCGAGTTCTGCGACAACGTGTCGGTGATCTATGCCGGGCGCGTTGTAGAGCATGGAACGGTGGAGCAGATCTTCGCAAGCGAAGAGAAGCATCCGTACACAGCAGGTCTCATAAACTGCATCCCGGACCTTACAAGGGACGAAAAGAGGCTCAAGCCCATTCCAGGCCACATGGCCGATCCAAGGCACATTACAACTGGATGCTGCTTCGCAGACCGCTGCCCGCACTGCATGGAGAAGTGCAGAACAACTCCTCCTGCAATGCACGAGAAGGATGGACATCTCATCCTGTGCCATCTCTATGACACCACCAAGGAGGCCGAATGATGGATAGACCATTGGTAGAAGCCGTAAACCTTTGCAAATACTTCAAGACCCCAAAGGGGCAGCTCCATGCCGTTGAGGATGTGAACTTCAAGATATACGAAGGAAAGACCCTTGGGGTCGTAGGCGAATCCGGATGCGGAAAGTCCACCCTTGGAAGGACCGTGCTCAGGCTTCATCAGGCCACGAGCGGACAGGTGCTCTACGAGGGCGAGGACATCCTCAAATACTCCAAGCGCGATATGCACAAGGTCCAGAGGAACATGCAGATGATCTTCCAGGATCCATACAGCTCGCTTGATCCCAGAATGTCCATCAGGGCCCTCATCTCAGAGCCTCTTGAAGTGCTCAACAAGAAGAACGAGCTTTCCTCTGCACAGCTCAAGGAGAGGGTTGACCACATAATGGACATGTGCGGACTTCCATCCCACTACTCCAACCTCTATCCACATGAGCTTGACGGAGGAATGAGGCAAAGGGTTGGACTTGCCAGATCCATGATACTGGACCCAAAGTTCATAGTGTGCGACGAGCCGGTATCGGCGCTTGACGTTTCCATACAGGCCCAGATTCTGAACCTCCTCATGGACCTTCAGGACAGCCACAAACTAAGCTATATGTTCATAACGCACGACCTTGCAGTCGTAAAGCACATAAGCGACGACATCATGGTCATGTACATGGGACAGGTCGTTGAGTACACAAGCTCAAGCGAGCTCTTTGCAAACCCAATCCACCCATATACAAAGGCGCTTTTGAACTCGATTCCTACGATAGACCTTTCAAGACGCAACAGAGAGCGTGTGACCATATCAGGAGAGGTCTCTAGCCCAATCAACCCGGCACCTGGATGCCGCTTTGCTCCACGTTGCCCGTATGCAAGCGAAAAGTGCAAGGAAGGGCATTGTCTGAAGGAAGTGAAGCCAGGCCACTTCGTATCATGTACGGAAGGCAATTGAAAAGGGCTTTCCAAGGAGGAGCATGATGGCGCATATCCGCTGTGATTTCCGTTCTGAGACGCTTGACATGGGAACTTCCATGACGGCGTTCCTCCCCGAGGGCATTGACTGTTCCAAGGCAAGGGTTGTGTACCTTCTGCACGGCCTTGCTGACAACTGCACAGGCTGGGCCCGCTACACGAGCGTGGAGCGCTATGCTCGACGCTACAATGTGGCTGTAATAATCCCGGAGGTGCAAAGGAGCTTCTATGCAGACATGAAGCAGGGGCTCCCCTACTTCTCGTTCGTTTCAACTGAGCTTCCAAGGATATGCTCCAACATGTTTGGGCTTTCCCAGGAAAGGAAGCTCAACTACATAATGGGTCTTTCAATGGGAGGCTACGGTTCCCTCAAGAACGTATTCAATTTTCCTGGCCGCTATGAAGGGTGCGCCACGTTCTCGGCTGTGACGGACATGGCGGACAGCGTCGCCACCATGCAGGGCCAAAGGGCGCTTGAATACGAGGCCATCTTTGGAAAAGGACGAACCGTAGCGCAGAACTGCAACCTCTTTGCAATGTTGGAATCCTTCAAGCATTCGAGTGCACCTGCATCAGAGATGCCGCAGTTCTATATGTCCTGCGGAAGACAGGACGAACTTTTGGCTCAGAACGAGAGGTTTGCATCAGAGCTTTCAAGTGCAGGGCTTGACTGCACATTCGAAAGCTGGGACGGAGTCCACAACTGGGATTTCTGGGATCCAGCTGTAGAAAAGGCCTTTGCATTTTTCTTCGAAGAGAAGAAAGGAAACTGACTTTCAGGAGAACCATATCAAAACCACCGAAACGGAGAACTATATGAACGACACCAAGATAGACCTAAGCAGAATGACGACGGAGACTCGAAACCAAGCCTCGCTTGAGCTTGATAGGATGACGCCGCTTGAAGTCGTCACTCTCATGAACGAGGAGGACGCAAAGGTCCCACTTGCAATAAAGCCGCACCTTGGAGAGATAGCCCAAGCCGTACAGTGGTGCATAGAATCGCTTGAACAGGGCGGGCGCATCATATATATGGGAGCAGGTACAAGCGGAAGGCTTGGCGTCGTGGACGCTTCAGAGTGCCCGCCCACCTTTGGTGTCCCTGCGGATATGGTGGTAGGTCTCATTGCAGGAGGCCCTAGTGCGTTCATAAAGGCAGTGGAAGGCGCCGAGGACAGCAAGGAACTTGGAATGAACGACCTCAAGGACATCGGCCTTGGAAAGAAGGACACGGTGGTGGGACTTGCCGCAAGCGGGAGGACCCCCTATGTGATTGGAGGCCTTGAGTACGCAAACGAACTTGGATGCAGGACCGTTGCGATATCCTGCAATGAGGGTTGTGCCATAGGAAAGGTAGCCAAGCTTGCCATAGAGGTCGTCGTTGGACCTGAGGTGCTTACCGGTTCGACAAGACTAAAGTCCGGCACAGCACAAAAGCTCGTGCTCAACATGATATCGACTGCAAGCATGGTTGGCGTTGGAAAGTGCTACAAGAACCTCATGGTTGATGTGATGCAATCCAACGAAAAGCTCCATGTAAGAGCGCAGAACATCGTTATGGAGGTCACAGGCGTTTCCAGAGATGAGGCAAAAGCCACTTTGGAGAAGGCTGGTGGAAGCGTGAAGAAGGCAATCGTCATGATAATGGCGAACTGCTCCAGAGAAGAAGCGGAGGCCAAGCTTGAAGCCTCCAAGGGTCATGTAAGGGAAGCCTTGAAATGAACGACATGAACGGAAACGACGTTGAGTTTGTCGCCGGCATAGATGGTGGCGGAACCAAAACGAGGGTTCTATGTTGGAACCTCAATGGGAAAAAGCTGTCATCCAAGCAGTTTGGAGCATTCAATCTGAACAGCATTGGAGACAAGGCTTTTGAATCGCTTCTTGACAGGATTTGTCTTTACATCACATCCGTTGGAACCTGCAAGGCCCTTTGCATAGGAGCTGCGGGGATAAGCAACAAGAAGATGGAGAAGCTCATAGCCGTCCACATGAAGCAGTTTGGAATACACAACTGGCGTCTTGTGGGAGACCACGAAATCGCCCTTTGCGGGGCATTGGACGGCAAGGGAGGCATTGGCCTCATAGCTGGAACCGGTTCGATTTGCTTTGGAAAGAGCGCCACGGGACTGTTCGAACGTGCAGGAGGATGGGGACACCTCATTGGAGACGAAGGCAGCGGCTATGGTCTTGGACGGGATGCCGTGGCTGCGGTTGCAAGGGCGTATGACGGCTACGGAGAGCCTACACTTATACAAGAGCTTTTGGCTCAGGACATGAACCTGGCCTCCCGTGCCGAAATAATCTCATACGTCTATACCAAGGACAAGAGCGCAGTGGCGGCTATAGCTCCAATCGTGGAAAAGGCATGTTCCCAAGGGGACAAGGTGGCCCAATGCATAGTCAGGAAGAACGCTTTTTCATTAGTGCAGCTTGTGGAGGCGGTCTCTTGCAAGCTTGGAGTCGAGAAAGTGTGCGTTGCAATGCTTGGAGGACTTCTCTCACACAAAACGAACCTAAGGGCGGCGTTCGTTGCAGAACTTGGTGAAGTCGATAAAAACAAGATATGCATGGATCCGATACATGATGCCGCAACAGGGGCCGCAATGATGGCTTTGGAAATGCTCAGATGAAGAGTTTGGATTCAGGTTCAAGCAATATGGGTTCAAGCAATACGAGTTCAAGCAATATGAGTTCAAGCGTGGCTGGCATAGGTTCGAGCGGGACATCGACATCCAACACAAGCCCTTTCAAGAAACTGGGGGATATCTTCATCCCTCTGCTTCCAGGATTCGTCATTGCAGGCCTGTGTGCAGGTTTTGCATCGCTTCTTGCGCAGTTCATGCCGGACTATGGGACCATCCCCTTCTGGAACGCTGTCCACACCGTTTTGAACCTAGTGAACACCTCGTTCACGACATATCTGTCTGCATGGATAGGGTTCTCCGCCGCCAAATGCTTTGGCTGCAGTCAAATATGCGGCGGAATGCTTGGAATGACGACATGCCTCGACGGCATAAACAAGCTGTCGTCTATAGTTGGACTATACAATGAAGCCAGCCCTCTTACGTCCATACTTAGAACAGGCAGCGGCGGTGTCATGACCGTCATATTTGGGGTATGGCTTCTAAGTGCCGTCGAAGGTTTTCTCCACAAGAAAATGAACAAAACACTTGATGTCGTCGTTACACCCTTCATAGCCTTTCTAGTGTGTCTTCTTCCTTGCATATTCGTCTTCATGCCAATCTTTGGATTCATATCCAACGTGCTGTGTGGAGTCTTGGAGTTTCTGACCACAAACGAAAGCCTTGCAGTTAGACTTGTAAGTGGCTATATATGCGCAGCGTTGTTCCTGCCGGCAAACCTCTTTGGCCTGCAGTTCGCATTCATAGCCCTCTATGCCATACAGCTTGAATCCACTGGAAGCATAACGCTCTATCCTGTACTTGCAATGGCGGGAGCCAGCCAGGTTGGTGCTGGAATCTCCGTGATGTTCAAAGCCAAGCGCTATGGAGACGACGACCTGAGGGCCGCAGCCGCAGGTGGAATCCTCCCAGGAATGATGGGAATAGGATCCGCCCTGCTCTACGGTGTTACGGTACCTCACTCCAAGGTGTTTCTCACGACATGCCTTGGCGCAGGTTTTGGAGGAGCCTTCATCGTGGCTGCAAAGGTTGGCTGCGCAGGATGGGGACCATCTGGGCTTCTTGCATTGCCCCTTATGACTGAAGGCGCAGGGTCGCCAGTTGCGAGCATAGTCAACTATCTTCTTGGCCTTGCTGTTGCATGCATGGCGGGTTTTTTCCTTACAAGCCTGCTTGTAAAAGAAAAAGACCTACAGAACTGACTGCAGCTACAGAATTTACATGTTTAGTAAACAAATTAATTGACATGGTCGCCCGCGAGTTTTAGTATTTCCGAAGGGTAAAAAGTTCCAAGAAAAAGGAGAAGACATGGAAGAAGCTGTAAAGCAATACTATGAGTCCGTAGTTGGACTTCTCGACAATATAATGAAAGAGCAGCAGGAGCCTATAAAGAAGGCTGCCGCACTCGTCGCAGACGCCGTGCAAAGCGGAAACGTATTCCATGTCTTTGGATCCGGAGGGCACTCCAATATGGTTGCAACCGAGATGTGCCACAGGGCGGGGAACCTGATTCCCTGCAACGTGATACTTGACCCAGGTTTGAGCTGCGAACATGGTGCAACGAGATGGTGCGAAAAGGTACAGGGATATGCACAGAACGTCCTTAGGTACTACAGGGTCAAGAAAGGCGATGTGATGCTCCAGTTCAACGCATACGGAATCAACACATGCTCCATAGATACAGTGCTCGAATGCAAGAGACTTGGAGTCACAGTGGTTGCAATCACTTCTCCAAAGCTCAGTCACTCCATACCTGAGGACTTTGCAGGAAGACATCCAAGCCGCCAGAACCTGTGCGACTTGGCAGACGTTGTGATCGACAGCTACACACCGTTTGGAGAGGCTGTGGTTGGTCTTGAAGGCTACGAATTCAAGGTCTCACCTACATCCACCATCGCCAACATATTCATAGTGAATGCGATAAACGCAAAGGCCTGCGAGATACTGGCAAACCGCGGCGTCAAGCCACCTGTTTGGATAAGCGGCAACATTCCAGGAGGAACGGAGTCCAATCAGGCAGGTATGGACAAGTATTTTGGCATACTTCGTCATCTTTGAGCCATTGTTATGCTCAGAGACATCGGTCTAAAAGAAAAATACAAGGGGGTTGATATGGCATTGTTGAAGGAATTCGGCAAGGACAATCTTGTTGTGAAAGCATTCGATACAAGAAAGGAAATGGGCGACTGTGCAGGAAGGGAAGCCGCAGTGGTGATAAGAGAGCTTTTGTCATTCAAGGAGGAGATCAACGTCATGTTCGCAGCGGCTCCATCCCAGAACGAGACATTGGCCGCCCTTCTTGAAGCAGACGGCATAGACTGGTCACGCATAAACGCTTTCCACATGGACGAATACGTTGGCATAGATCCAAACCACAGGGCAAGCTTCAGGAACTTTCTGAGAAAGGCCATCTTCGACCTAAAGCCGTTCAAGAGCGTGAACCTCATCAATGGAAACGCAAAAGACTGCGAAGAGGAAGCAAGAAGGTATTCGCAGCTTCTTGAAAAGCATCCTTTGGATGTATGTCTTCTTGGCATTGGCGAAAACGGCCACATTGCATTCAACGACCCAAGCGTAGCGGATTTCAATGATCCAAAGGGAGTGAAGATCGTTGAGCTTGAAGATATCTGTCGTATGCAGCAGGTGCATGACGGATGCTTCGACACATTCGATGAAGTTCCAAAGAACGCTTTCACAGTAACGATTCCAGCCCTTCTTAGAGCAAAGCACATGTTCTGCAGCGTACCCGCACCAACAAAGGCGAATGCGGTGTACCACATGCTAAACGACGAGATTGGAAAGCAGTGCCCGGCAACAGCGCTTCGCAACCAGCCCGATGCACGTCTTTACCTTGACAAGGATTCGGCGGCGAAGATTCTGTAGGCTGTTGGATTGGTTGAATATGTCCGTTCTGGTTCTTGAAAACGACTGCATCAAAGCCTCATTGAACACGTTTGGAGGCCTCATAGAGTCCATCATCGACAAACACACAGGTCTTGACCACGCATGGGAGTACGATGCCTCTCGCTGGCCAAGGCGCACGGCATTGTGCTTTCCGTTCTGCGGCAAATGCAAGGATGGCAGGTACACCTACAACGAAGTTCCATACGAGATTCCAAGCCACGGATTTGCACGAGAGCGTGAGTTCGCAGTCGTATCACACAGCAATGACCGTCTTGTCCTGCAGGACAGCTTTGATTCGACCACGCTTGGAATATACCCGTTCGAATACCGCCTGCAGATAGAGTACCTGCTTGAAGATTCCTCGCTGGTCGTGAAGTACCACGTCTCGAACGAAGGTCCTTGCACCATGTACTACTCCATTGGCTCGCACTATGCATACCAGCTGCCGCGAATCCAGGAGGAATGCTACCTGCACTTCCCTACTTCCCAGCACGCAGGATGCTTGGACCTTGCAGACGGCACCATAAAGGCCGATATCCTTGAAGGCCGCTTCGTCGTACCTCTTGAAGGGCTCATAGACGACTCCTCCCTCATCCTAGACCTGAAGCAGATGGACGCTTCGTGGATAGGGGTTGGAGGTTTGGAAGGACCCTTTACGAAGGTGTCAGGAGAAGGGTTCAGGTATGTTCTCGTTTGGGCCCCTGTTGGAGGAGGGAATCCTTTTGTATGCATAGAATTCTGGGATGGAATGGCCGATCTTGGCATTTCTTCCGGAAAAATCGAGGAAAAGTTCGCTGTCAGGGCATTGGAAAGCGGAGAAACCCGCTCTTACTTGCAGTGTATTAGATTTTAGTTCTTGAAGTTCGGTTTTGGAGGTTCGATATGTCAGACGAAATCAAAAGATATGCAAAGACCATAGAAGGAATCATTGAAGGAATAGCAAAGGAAGAGCCAACCATAAGGAAGGCTGCGGACATCATAGCCAATGCAATCATTGGAGACCACATGGTCCACATCCTTGGAACAGGTGGCCACTCAAACATGGGAGCGGAAGAGGTCCTTTGGAGAGCCGGAGGCCTTGCGGCATGGAATCCCATCCTTGACCCAGGCACGAACCTCATCCATGGAGCAAAGCGCTCCAACATCATTGAAAGGACTCCAGGCTATGCCATTGGTGTACTGGATGCCTACAGGGTTGGTTTCAAACCGGGGGAGGTCATGATAATCGTCAATGCCTATGGCATAAACTCCATGACCATAGACGCCGTCCTTGAATGTAGAAAGCGTGGAGTGACGACCATTGCCGTGACATCCGACAGCTACTGCGCTAAAGTGCCTGCAGGCGCAAGGTCAAGGCATCCAAGCAACAGGAATCTCTTCGAAGAGGCGGACATCTACATAAACAACCACCTCCCCTACGGCGATGCAATCACTGAAGTCGAAGGTTGCGAGGCCACAATGGGCTCCACCTCAACATTCTGCAACTGTTTTGTCATGAACTGCATAGAGATGGAGGTTGCAAAGGCCCTTGCCTCCAAAGGTTTCACTCCACCGGTGTTCAAGAGTGCAAACCTCCCAGGTGGAGACGAGTTCAACAAGGCTTTGGAAGAGAAATACGGCCCGCTTGTGAAGCATTTGCTGTAAAGCAGGCATCGTCTCAGAGATCCAAATAACTCTACTTTTGAAACCTTCAATCATTATTTCAATGCAATGCTAGAGCCAGATTGAATCCGTAGCAAAACTGTGCCTGTAGAAGAGAGTGACGAAGCAAAAGAAATCAAAAATAAATCTAAACTATTGATAAGCAATACATCCTATGCCATAATAAAGGTGGCACTGCCGTGAAACGGTGGACGGTTCGACCTCTCGTATTCGTAGTCGGATATCGGGAGGGGTTGCCTCCCGATTCTTCGAAAGATGGAGAAGGAGGTGCTGCCTATGAGCGATTTCGAATTGCTGATGATTGTATTCACAGTCCTCAGCCTGTTGATTATGGCTTACAATGGTAGAAAATAACCGCCCAGCGACTCTCTAACCATGCTGAGCGGTTTCCGTAAACCGTGAAGGAGGTCGTTTCCGTCCACTGGCGGTGCCTCTCTTCGTTTGAAGTATCGCAAAAGAAACTCCAACTGTCAAGTTTTGTCTTCATCTATTGTCTTCATCTATATCCTCATCCATCAATATATCTCATACCGCATCCTACCGCTTCAGGACCATGTGCGAGAACGTGCAGGACTTGCCGCTTGAAACGGCTACTGTGTCATGTTTTCAAGATCTGGCGTATGGCAAAAAGCTGAAGACGTTTTGGAAGAGCATTGAGAAGAAGCAACAATGGATTGCGGTTTACGCTGTAGGCGAATGCAGGACTTCTCTTCCCAAGAATGCGAAGAACCTTGGAAGCAATCCTTTCAGGCGGAACGCTCTTGGCTTCGATGCTGTCAACTACGTGCTTGAACCTGTCTGCATTGCATGTATAGAGTCTGGTGTTCGAACAAAAACGATCCAATGCACTTGTCGAAGCTCCCAGCATGTTCGTGGAGACGGCACCTGCCCTTATGACAGAAACCTTTACACCTAGAAGCTGAAGCTCCATTGCAAGGGAGTACGCATACTTGTCCAGCGTGCTTTTGGTCACGGCATATATCCCTGTAAACGGCAAAGGATCAAGAGGTGCAAGCTCGCTTGTGGTCATGACAATTCTGCTACCTGTTTTCAGAAGAGGTTGGAATGTCCTATTTACAAGAAAAGCCCCAAGGACGTTTATCCTGAATACCGCTTCAAGCTCCTTTGCAGGCACTTCTATGAGCGAGTCCATAACGTATCGGCCAGCAAAATGGACTATTGCAAAAAGCTCGTCAGTCGTTTCCATGACTTTTCCCAAAGCCATTGCCAAGCTGGCTTCGTTGGTGACATCGGCCTCAATGGGAATGATGCCTTGCTGTGCTTCGCAGGGGGCTTTCAAGTCGAGTGCGAACACCTTGTAGCCTCGCTTTGCAAGTGCCGTGATGGTGGCGCGGCCCATTCCGCCGTATGCACCGGTGACGAGGATGTATCGTGGTGAACTTGCGCTAGGTGTATTCATTGCGGACATTCTATGTGAATATTGCAGCATTTTCAATTTGGTAGGCCATTTCAACAGTCAAAAGACTCTACGGAGCGTTCATTGAAAGCGCTCGACTATGGATGTAGCCTTCCAAACGTGGGTTTGCTTGACAGCCGCACGGAGGTTCCAAATGATGATAAAAACGCAGTTCACACCTTTGGACATAAACAAGTGGGAACATGGTGCAAATCATGGAATCCTGTCACAGAAAGGCATGGTTCCACCACCAAACGCCTACACCGTTTCATGCCTGCCATGGGTGTCTTTCAAGCATTTTGCAACGCACAGCTACGACAACAAGCCCTACTATTTCCCCTCACTTGAGGCTGGACGGCTCTTCACCAAGACCGATGATTCCGGGAAACCCCTTCTTATGATGCCCCTTTCCATAACCTGTCACCACGCTGCAACCGATGGCTGGAATGTAAGCCGTTTTCTGAAGCGGCTGCAGCATGATGCAAATGGGTTCGAAGCCTTTGTCTAAACTACAACTCCATGGTGACAGCGATCTCGAACCTACCGTTTGAAGAGCCTTTTTCAATGCTTGGAAGTGGGATGAAGACAGGCTTTCCTTTCTCAAGATGAAGAGGGTTCTTCACCACAATGTGGACGTCACGGCCACGGAAACGAGGCATGGGAGCTGTACAGGAAGATATGCCCTGCGTACTTGGAGGACATCTCTGACATACACAGAACAGAGCCGTATGTCTACTCCCAGATGATTGCAGGTGTGGATTCGCCAAGGTTTGGAGAAGCCAAGAACAGTTGGCTTACTGGGACATCGGCCTGGACGTTCCTTTCCATAAGCCAGGCGATCCTTGGCATCAAGCCTGACTACGATGGACTTAGAATCGAGCCATGCCTGCCTGACTGCATAGACGGCTACACTGTGCACAGGTTTTTCAGAGGGACAATGCTGGATATAGAGGTCAAGAGGGTCTTCAATGCAGACGAGGAACACCATGCAAAAGGCCTTGTCGTGGATGGAAAAGCACTGGAAGGCAACGTGGTGGCAGTGAAGCCAAATGCAGGCAGGATGAATGTGGAGGTGTTTGTATAACCGCTTATTGGGTGTAGTTGCATTGCGTGACTTTTTTCGAGCCGTCCTAATTGGAGGATAGTATAATTCCACTGTTCTTTGCATTGTTTTTAACTATTTTTAGTATAAAACAATGCAAAATCACGGCAAAATATACTATCATTTGTAATAAACCTTGAAGCCATGCTATTCTCCATTTTTCTAGGTTCTTCCTGTAGGTTTACGTCCCGCAGCATCCTTAAACTATCTCTTGCTATCTCAGTACGTCTTGGTTTTCTGCTTATCAAACAAGAAACCTTAACCTACCAAGTTTGGAAGCTCTCCTCTAGAACATCACAAGGAACTTGTCCTCCCAGTTTCTGCGGAGGCTTATCGTTGCGGTGAGGTCCGTGTTGTTGTAGACGATGGACCACTGGGTGTTGCTTGTGACGTCTTCTGGATTAGGTTCCTGTGATGAAGCAACAAGGGCCTCCCAAGCGGTGTCTATGGTTTCATGGCCTTTGTTATTGGCCATGACCTCAAGAACGCTGTCGTAGTGCTCCTTTCCGTGGCCGTACTGCTCGTTCTTCTGGTTTGGAAGGACCTTGTCACCGTACATGATGAAGAAGTTTGTAACGGCGGTGGTTGGAGTTACGGTCATTTGCCTTGTTGGACTGTCGCAGTCGAACTCCACCACTCTGCCATCGCCAGAGGCATCGGTTATATAGAAGTGGTAGTCGCGTCCGGCGGTTGCGAACATGTTGTACTTTGCAATGAGGTCTACGGCTTCCCGCGTCGTTGCAGCGTAGTCAAGGACAAGCCTTACGACAAGGGATGTTCCAGTCGTCTGCTTGGTATCGTCCATGCCCACCTGATTGGTAGGCTCGCTGTCGAGCGTTAGGATTGCAATGGAAACGCCCTTCTCGTTTATTCCGTCAAGACATGCAAACGGCGCCGCAAGGCACACCATCTTTGAGGAGAAGCCCTTTGTTGCATCCTTGATTCCAAGGTTGTCCAAAGAGGCGAAGGCCATGGACTTGTAGCCGTCCTTTGGCTCGCAGCAGACAAGTATTGAGGATGTATCCAACTTGAAGTCGTAGTTGTGGCCCATGAGGGTCTTTCCACCTGTCGCCTCCATTGTGAAGGCTGTGCAGCCAAAGCTCTTGGCTTCCATGTGTATTGGAAGAAGAGGAAGGACTTCCTTGAGGATTGAGTTGGTGAAGCTTTGGTTGTCAACGATTCCGTTGTCCAGTATCTTCTGCAGGCTGTAGTCGTACTTTACGTCCATGCGGTAGAGGTTGTAGTCCTCATAGTTAGACAGCTTCTCTACTGTGGACATTGTCTTGAGCCTTTCCTGTATACGCACAGGAAAGCCACGACAGCCATAAGTATTATCAGAAGCAGAGCCAAAAGTGCATAGATCAAGGTCTTTTTCACCGTATTGTTCATCAATCCCCTCCTAAGGCATTGCAGCTGCGGCATCACAACAAAGAAAGCAACCACAACTGCGAACATGTATAGTATGCCTCATTCCACAGCCCACATGCAAAACATTGAAGAATGGACAGGTTTTCAAGAAAATTTTATTGAAGAATGGACAGGTTTCTTGTAAAATTTCATTGAAGGATGGGCAGGTATGATCTTCAAAAGAAAGGTGACACTCCAGTTGAAGGAATGGAAACAGAGATTCTCCGGCTCATACGCCGCACTGTTGGAAGGACCAAGACGGGTTGGGAAATCCACAATAGCCGAGGAGTTTGCAAAGAACGAATACAAGAGCTACATAAAGATAGACTTTGCAGATACAACGGATGAAGTCCTCTCGATGATAGCGGATATATCGAACATTGACATGTTCTTCCTTCGCCTGCAAGCCTATACTGGGGTTCGTTTGCATGAAAGGGAATCGGTAGTCATATTTGATGAAATACAATTGCAGCCAAAAGTAAGACAAGCGATAAAATACCTTGTGAAGGATGGAAGGTACGATTATATAGAAACGGGTTCTCTCCTCTCCATAAAGAAGAACACAAAGGGCATAGTGATTCCTTCCGAGGAATACAGGATTCCAGTGTATCCAATGGACTACGAGGAGTTCCTGTTTGCTATAGGAAAGGATACATACCCCATACTCAGAGATGTATTCAAGAATGGAAAACCTGTAGGACAACAGACAAACAGGGCTCTTATGAGGGATTTCAGAATCTATATGGCGGTGGGAGGAATGCCTCAGTCCGTGGAAGCCTACATAGAGGAAAAGAACTTCAACGATGTGGATTTCGTGAAACGGAGAATAATAGACCTCTACGAAGAGGACTTCTTCAAGATAGATCCATCAGGAAAGATTTCAATGCTTTTCGAGTCAATTCCATCACAACTTGCAAGGGGCTCAAAACAGTTCTCAATGAGTCTTGCTTTGAACAAGAAGGCAAGAAACTGGCACTATGAATCTCTTTCGGAGCTTATAAACTCAAGAACTGTTCTGCCATGCTTCAACTGCACGGATCCAACGATTGCCCTTTCACAAGGAAAGGATTTGGAAAAATTTAAGCTATACCTTGCCGATACCGGATTGTTCGTCACACTCCTGCTCAAAACAGGAAAGGAAACTGCAGCGACCCTCTATTCAAAAATGCTGTCAGACAAGCTTCCAGCAAATTTAGGATACCTATATGAGAATTCAATTGCGCAAATAATGACATCATGTGGATTGGAACTCTACTATATGACATGGCCAAAACCGAACAGTACGCATGCCTATGAAGTCGATTTCATCTCCTCCAAAGGTGCAAAGACCGTACCAATCGAAGTAAAGAGTTCAGGACTGGGAAAACATGAATCAATCGATGCATTCACAGAGAAGTACGCAAGCATCGTAGCAACGCCTTGTCTAATCAGCCAAAAAGATATCGGAAAAGAGAAGCAACTGAACCTTTTCCCTTTCTATCTTGCTCCTTTCGTCTTTGAGAAACAGTTAGAAAACCAAACCGCAACGAAATAGCTTCTAGGCAATTATGACCTCTACGCCTCGGCTTTCGAGTTTTTCTCGTAGGGAGGGCTCAATGGAATCGGTTATGAAAACATCTATGTCGTCCCAGGATGAGATGAAGGCCATGGCTTTGGTGCCGTATTTGCTGGAGTCCGCAATGAGGCAGACCTTGTCTGACGATTTGGTCATGGCCTGCTTGAGCTCGGCTTCGATTAGGTTGGACGAGAACACGCCGGCGTTGGTGTAGCCTGTGCAGCCAAGAAAGAGGATGTCGGCATAGACCCTTGCGACATCTGAAATCGCCATAGGACCAACCATGCCCATGACGTTGCGTTTGAGAGTCCCTCCCAATGCCACGACATCCATGGAATCGTCGTTTCTGAACGAGTCAATCAGAAGCAGGGAGTTCGTCACAAGGGTGAGCTTCCTACCATGAAGGTATTTGGACAAATGAAGGCTCGTCGAGCCGCTGTCCACAAGGATTGTGCCCCTATCAGGCACAAGAAGGGCCGCCGCCTTTGCTATGCGGTCCTTCTCGTCGTCGTATTCGCTTATGGTCTTGGAGATGCTTCTCGAAGGGTTCTGGCGATCCGGAATCATGGCCCCGCCGTGCGTGCGCATGAGAAGGCCCTTCTGCTCAAGGATGTTCAAGTCCGACCTTATCGTGACCTTGGAAACCCCTAGGCTTCTTGAGAACTCCTCGACCGTGACATAGTCGGATCCCGATAGAAGCTTGATGATTTCGTTCTGCCTTTCGTTCATGGACATAAAACCCTCCAACCCTGTCGATTATAGCTTCACCATCAGTATCTGGCAAAGCCCTTCTCCACGTATCCGTCCGCAATCTCCCTAATGATGGAATTGAGCCTTTCGCACTCAGTCTTGTCGTTGGAGACTACTTCCCAGCGAACCATGGCATCCTCGCTTCTTGAAATGCGCTGCGCAACCTGTGCCCATTTTGTTTTGGAAAGGTCAGTCCCACCATCTATCCTCTCAGGCAGGTTGAAGCGCATGAGAGTTGCATCAAGGTCGCTGCCATCATCCATGCGGTCTATCACGACGGCACCCATTTCCTTCATTCTCTTCTCCACGTCATCAAGGATCTGTGGCATCTTCTCCGGGGCCGCCTCGCAATACAACGGCCACTCCCTCTCCCTATAGACCGATTTTTGAAGCTCTGCAGCCCGTTTGTAGGCCTGTGGGTTCTCAAGATAGCATCTTGCTGTGAGGAGGGCGAAGAACATAGTTGATTCGACTGCGGCATAGCCCTTTGACGGGTCTTCCACATCGTATGGGAAGTTCATGTAGTAATGCGCGGACTCCTCCTCTGAAGCGAAGTAGCCATCGTTGCAGTTGTCCCTGAGCTTTGCCTTTATGAACGAGTGCCCATTGCGGATTATGTGGACGTCCGCACCAGACTTTGCAATCTCGTACAAGGATATTGGGAGGGCTTTGACATCGGCATAGAAATGCTTCTTCGACCCACCATAGACCTTCATTATCTCAGGTATGATGATTGCCATGTTGAGGCCTGGTACTATCTGCTCGCCGTTGCTGTCCATAAGGTCAAGCCTATCACCGTCACCGTCGAAGCAGAAACCAATGTCATAGGAGCCTTCCTTCATCGCGGCCCTTGCAGGGGCTATGGACGATTCAATGATTGGGTTTGGATCGCCTGCCGGGAAGAAGCCGTTTGGAAGAAGATGTCTGTATGAAACGGTTGCTCCCGCCTTCTGGAATGCAAGGGCCTCTTCAGTTCCAGCTGAACCGTTCAGGAACTCAAACAGAACATTGAGCCCCTTGAGAGAACCTTCCTTTACACCTGCAAGTTTCATTGAATAGTCAATGTAACCTTCAAGTTCGTTTATGACGGTTACGGTTCCCTTTCCTTGGGACCCGCAGGCTTTGTGTTGATTTGATTCCGAACTTGGCTGAATATGCACATTGTCTATATACAACTGCTTGATTTTCTCAACTCCACCTTCAGGTCCGTTGCCATATGCAATTGGAAGCAGCTGGGGAGCCAGGAGCTTCATGCCCACGTATTCGCCAGGATTGTGGGAAGCTGTGACCATTATGCCGGCGCTGTCCCTGTATTTCATGCAGGTGTAGTAGAACTGACAAGTGGATATTGGAAGAGGATTCACAAGGACATCGATCCCTGCAAGGCAGAATGCCTGGACAAGACCTTCCACAAGTTCTGGAACATACAGGCGGGCATCACGGCATATCACTATTGAACCAGCCTTGACGCTGTCCTTATAATACACAGCCAGTGCGTTGTACAGCCTGTCCTTGAGCTGTGGCGTCAGGTTGTGCTCCTTCGTCCTTATATCGTAGAGTTTGAACATTCCAAGTAGAAGGTCATCCATTTCAAACAGTCTCCTCTTTCAGTACCTCTGGAAGCTCTGCATTTGGGTACAGACTGCATGCTTCCTTCAAAATCGCATGCTTTGCGTCGTCTCCCTTTGGAAGATGGCATATTACAAGGCGTTTGGCGCCAAGTTCATTGGCAAGCTTTGCCGCATCAAGTCCGCAGCTGTGATCGGGTTTGCGAACATTGCAGACGGAATTCGTCTCATGTATAAGGACATCAGCGCCAAAGACGTATTGGGGAAGAACCTCCCTTGGGTTCTCCATAGGTGCTGTGTCGCAAGTGTAGACAATCCTCTTTGAAGCCTCACAGGAACCCTCGCTTACGACCAGGCCTACAGAGTTTGGAGTATGC
The DNA here is from genome assembly GCA_001940825.1 of Sphaerochaeta sp. Phil3. GTDB lineage: Bacteria > Spirochaetota > Spirochaetia > Sphaerochaetales > Sphaerochaetaceae > UBA9732. The sequence continues at coordinate 16,841 of MSGT01000060.1, read as the reverse complement.
ACGGTCTTGAAAAACTCAAGCTCCATGCTTCCAACACTATTGTGACCTGCAGTTTCGAACACTATGTCAAATATTCCGTTTTTGGAACGTATGGCAAAATTGTCTATGAGTCCGTTCACCATGCTTCGCACACCATCAGGACACATTATGGTAAGCGGCTTCGTGCGCTTTGAAAGCCACAACTGGTGCAGCAGGCTCGGGAGTGCATACATGTGGTCAATATGCTCGTGCGTTATGACCACGGCATCTACATTGGCCTCTACAGCGGCATGGATGTTTACGGACACATCCACAAGGAAGGATGAAGTGCCGTTAGAAAACAGGAGGGAGGTGTTCCCATTCCCCCTCTCCTGAAGGGATCCGTTTGCACCAAGGAAAACAAACTTAAGCATTATTCGCCTTTGCCTCTTTTCTGTTCTTGAGTACGGACGAAACGACTATGACTACAGCAAGGAGCGTAAACACCCAGCAGATTGGTGATGTCACGAACCTCTCCATTGTTCCAGCACCAAGCTTCACAGCCTTTCTGAAGTTCTCTTCGAACATTCCGCCAAGGATGAAGCCAAGGACGACAGGAGCCAGCGGGTAGCCGTTCTTCTTCATTGAATATCCTACAAGACCCATGAAGAGAGCCGTTCCAACATTGAAGACTCCCTTTGGTATTGAAGCTCCGGCAAGAGCGTAAGAACCAATGAACGAAAGTATGAGCACTATTGGCATAAGGATGCGCTGGCTTATGAGAAGAACCTTTGGATAGAGGCGGATTCCTGCAAGCTGGAAGACTCCCATGAACACGTTTGCTATGAACAGAGTGATGAAGATTGAGTACACAAGCGGCATGTTGGTGCTGAACAGCTGGAAACCAGGTGTGACACCGTTTATCATAAGTGCTCCAATGAGAACCGCCGTTGCACTGTCTCCTGGGATTCCAAGGGAAAGGGCGGGTATTAGAGCACCTCCTGTGACTGCGTTGTTTGCAACCTCAGGAGCGAAGACACCCTCAAGGCATCCCGTACCAGGCTTGTCTAGCTTGCCGTTGGATGCATCGCAGATCTTGGAGGCCGAGTCATGCGCCATGAAAACGGCAATAGATGCCCCAGTTCCGGGAATTGCTCCAATAATCGTACCAATACCCAAGGATGCGAGTATTATCTGCCACATAGAAAGGACCTTCTTGAATGGAGGGAACACCTTTCCTATGTTGGTTGCAACATCAGTGTTCTGAGGTTTGGACAGGTTGGCAAGTTCTGCAAAGACCTGGCTTACACCATAAAGGCCAATTAGCGTTGAAGTCATGTCAAAGCCACCGGCAAGGACGGTCTTCTTGAGGGCATTGGCAAACGGCATCCTGCATGCACCGGAAATAGGATCCGTGCCAAGGAAGGCGAACACAAAGCCCAACGCACCCATGAGAAGGCCTTTCAGGATGTCCTTTCCAGAGACCGATGCTATTATGACAAGTCCAACAAGCGCCAGCGTAGTCTTCTCTGCAGGCCCAAAGGCAAGCGTGGCCTTTGCAATCAATGGACTAAAGAACACGAGAAGGATTTCCGAGCCAAGACCACCAATCATGGAGGCTATGACTGCTCCGCCAAGAGCCTGCCCGGCAAGGCCTTTCTTGGTCATGAGCTGACCGTCAGTGACTGTGGCTATGGCGTTTGGGTTGCCAGGAATGCCTAACAGGATTGCGGGAATCGAGGCACCGCAAACTGCACCGCAGTATACGGAAATAAGAAGCCCTATTCCTGTAGCTGTGTTGGATATGCTGTATGAAATAGGAATTACAAGAGCAATTCCCATCGTGGCCGTAAGGCCAGGAAGTGCACCCAGAATGATTCCAAGTACGGTACCGAACGCACACCAGAGTAGAGTAGAAATGTTGGCCACCATCTGGAAGCCCTGTGCAAAATCACCCATGGATCAACCTCCTGTCAGTATTTGATGAGACCAGGAGCAAGATTGACCTGGAAGAACTGCTTGAACACGACATACAGGAAAAGCACTGTTGCAAAGGTTATGATTCCGGCAACCGCTGGACGGTTGAAACCCTTCTTGCTCAGAATCTTCACCAGTGTAAAAGTAAGCACGACAGTAACTATTACAACGAATAGGAGTGCAATGCATGCGCCTCCTGTAGATTTTCCAAAGAAGGAAGGAAGGGCTCCAGACCTCCCCATCCTTATAACGGATTTGGAGATGAGTCTCATTAGGGTATAGAAGCCAACTGTTCCAGCAAGGGTCGCCACACCTCCAATTGAAGCCTGAGCTATGCTCCTCTTCTCTCCTATCGTGGTGTATAGATAGAGCAGACTGTATACAAGGACGGATGTAACGAGGACAAATCCAATCTGTCTGATCAAGGCTACGTATGCAATGGAAAGGAAAAGAGTAACAAGAAAGAGTACAATGGTCTCTTTGTCCATCTTCTTTCCTTCCGGACGCTCCTTAATGGTTATGAACAGGAAACCAAGAAAAAGGAATCCTCCCATTATGAGTGGAAGAATCTTTCCGCCCGGATCTCCACCAACGGTATCGACCTGATACTTGAAATCTTCTGAAAGCACAGTACTGATCGTGTAGAGCGCAGACAGAACCGTCATAACAAGAGGAAAAAGTTTGATTTTCTTCATATAACTCTTGACTCCTGACAATTAGAAGTGGTTACCCCACAGAGGACTCGTTGGCTTGGACACAAACCCTCTGTGCAATATTCGACCGGCTGCTGTACCGGTCGAAAGACTCCACTATCCCCGGGAAAAGACATCATTGGCTTTTAGACCAATGATGTCTTGAACTCTCATTTCTTTACGAGACCTGCTGCCTTAAGAGCTGGCTGAAGGTCAGCCATAAGCTGTGCATTATAGGCATCTGTATCTGCAAGCGTTGAGAATGTCTGAAGGTATCCCTTCTTTGCCATGAATGACTGGAACTCGTCTGAGTAGAAAGCCTTCTTGACGGTGTCTGCAAGCCAATTCTTTGCTTCATCTGGAGTTCCTTTTGGAACAGCAAGGCCTCGGAAGCATCCGTAAGGGATTGTGAGGTCACCATAGCCGGCTTCCACGATTGTAGGAACATCGCCAAGGTTCTCATTGAGGGACCTTGTCTCGCCAAGGAATGCGAGAGGCTTGATTCCGGAAACGATCTCTGTCTGTGAGAAGATTCCAACCTGACAGTGTCCTCCCATGACCCATGCCTGAAGCTCTGCACCACCGTTTGCAGGGATGACGTTGAAGCAGTTGCCACATGCAACGTTGAGTCCGCATGCTACGACAGCCGTCGTTCCTGTTGCGCCAGCGTTTCCAATCGTGACCTGACCAGGATTGGCCTTTGCATAGTCGATGAGCTCCTGAAGTGTGGTCCACTGGGAGTCAGCCTTGACACCAATGACAAACGGCTCAAGAGTAAGTCCAGAGATGAAGTCGAGTCCAGAGGCACCGTCTGTTGCTCCAACGGATGTTCCAACGATTGTGTATGTTCCGTACATGAGCATCTTGTAGCCATCAGGCTCGGATTTGATGACTTCGTTTGTACCTGTACCGGTTGAGTTTCCCGTGATGTTCTCAACAATGAAGTTCTGGCCGGAAATCTCCGTCATCTTTGCTGCAAGAGTCCTTGCAAAAGTGTCCGTTCCTCCACCAGCACCCTGTGGAACTATGATTGTTATTGTTCTTTCTGGATCCGGGAACGATGCAGAGGTCTCTTCAAGACCCTGTGCGAAAACTGTCGTCGTGGCAACAAGTGCCACCAACATGATGATCAAAGCACGTTTCACTGTAAACCTCCTATTCAACATTGAAACTACAGCTCTGCCTGCACCAAAAGTGGAAACTTGAAGGCACACAGCAGACGTTGTTTGATAATACGTAATCAGTATAGAAGCACTTCTTGCAAAACGCAACAAAAAATTTTCGTTTTCGAAAGCAACCAATGGAAAGTTTTCGAAATCGTAAAATCAAAATATCGTTCATTGCCTAGCCACCACCCACTGGTTTGCAACAAAAAGTTTGTTTTTTGGTTTTTCACGGGAAAGTCGGGGATTGGAAAAAGGGGAGGCATTGACATTTCCAATCTGGACGCTTTGGTGCGCTCAGACATCATCCGGTACACTGAGGTGCGCTAGGTGCACTTTGACATGAAGCCGAATCCACGTCTTTGCAGACCTAGGAGGTCTCTTCATATTGTCCACTGGCAGTTTTGATGGGCGTTGTATGGCGGAGTATGGCGTTGATGGGCGTTGTATGGCGGAGTATGGCGTTGATGGGCGTTGTAGGACGCTGTGGTGTGGTGACAATTCAACGGTATTCAAGCACCTCAACGACCCCGCAGGCCACAGACGCTGGAATGTCAGCGTTTCGTGATGGTGGTGAGCATAGTGGGTATGGTGGGCGAGGTCGAATCTGTGGCGCATCTGTAGAGTCTGTAGCGGTTGTGGCAAGTGTAGCATGTGTTGCATCTGTAGCGGTTGTGGCATCTGTAGGGTCTATGGTATCTGTTCCACGGGACGAATGGGGCGCACGGGACGCATGGAAAGCTTACGGATTCATTCGCTTCGCCCGCATGAGTTGTCCCTTTCAGAGCCACCATTAAGAAGGGGCATTCCTAAAGGGAAACGTGAGGCAATGAGTGCAAAGCCTGCGGCTACAGGTTGAAAACAAGTTTGTAAACCCAAGTACCCTCATCCAACTCCGGATGGAACGACAGTCCATACTGGTTGCCGTATTTCACGGCGACTATGTTGCCATCGACCTTTGAAAGCACTTCCACATCAGAACCAACCTCTGTGACGTATGGAGCTCTTATGAAGGTCATTGGAACGTCTCCAACGCCTTGGAAAGGCGCACAGGTGTGGAAGCTGCCAAGCTGCCTGCCGTAGGCGTTGCGCCTGACAGTGACAGGCATGGTCCCAAAGCCAAGTGCGGACTGCCCCTCCACGGAGGAAGCAAGCAGAATGAGGCCTGCACAGGTTCCAAGCACGGGTTTTCCTGAATCAATGAAGGCTTTTAGGCCATCGTACATGCCAAGCTCACGTAAGAGCTTCATCTGGACTGAGCTCTCTCCCCCTGGAAGGACAAGGCCGTCAAGGGGAGCGGAGAGGTCAGCTGCACAGCGGAGCTCAATGGCATCGGCCTTCAATGAATGCAGCCTATCCATGTGTTCTATGAAGGCGCCCTGTAGAGCGAGGACTCCTATGCGCATTGGACGTTTGGAAGGGTTCGTCATTTGCCCCTCTCTGCCATGAGAAGGCTTATCTCGTTTTCGTTTATGCCAACCATGGCCTCTCCAAGGTCCTCGGAGAGCTGGGCGATCAAAGAGGCGTCCTTGTAGTTGGTGACGGCCTTGACGATTGCGTTGGCACGCTTCTGAGGATTGCCGGACTTGAAGATGCCGGAGCCCACGAAGACGCCTTCTGCACCAAGCTGCATCATAAGAGCTGCATCGGCTGGGGTCGCTACGCCGCCTGCTGCAAAGTTGACCACTGGAAGCTTTCCGTTTTCGTGGACGTACTTCACGAGCTCGAACGGCACCTGAAGGACCTTTGCAGCCTCGAAGAGTTCATCCTCACGCATGGAGACAAGCCTTCTTATCTCTGCATTCATCATCCTCATGTGGCGCACGGCCTGGACGACGTCGCCTGTTCCCGGCTCCCCCTTGGTCCTTATCATGGAGGCGCCTTCGTTAATTCGCCTGAGGGCTTCGCCAAGATCCCTTGAACCACAGACGAACGGAACCTTGAAGTCCCACTTGTTGATATGGTAGACATCATCTGCAGGAGAGAGGACTTCGCTTTCATCTATATAGTCTATCTCTATGGCTTCAAGGATCTGGGCCTCTACGAAATGGCCTATCCTGCACTTTGCCATGACTGGGATGGTCACGGCTTTCTGAATACCCTTTATCATCTTGGGGTCGCTCATTCTGGACACGCCGCCTGCAGCCCTTATATCGGCCGGGATGCGCTCCAACGCCATGACTGCACACGCACCTGCCTCCTGTGCAATGACAGCCTGTTCCGGCGTCGTTACGTCCATTATGACGCCACCCTTGAGCATCTGGGCCAGGTTTTTGTTGAGTTCGTATCTTTCTGATTTGCTTGTCATCGTTTCCTCCCGTTGCCTGTGGAGCCGTTTGAGAGTCTCCAAGGCACATGGATAGAATAGTTCTAAATTGACCTTATTGAAATAATCAAAAACAACTTTTATAATAAGGTCAGTTTCAAGGTCAGACACTTGCTCGACCACGAGGAAGAAGGTCAGAGACAAAGAATGCCTAAAGAAATACCAAAGGAGGCTGCCTGTGCTTACATACGATCTACAGAAAACGGAAGGCCCTCTCTACGAAACCCTGTACAATGCCATCAAGACGGACATCCTCACGGGCGTTCTAGAACCAAACGAGAAGTTGCCGTCCAAACGCCGCATGGCATCCAACAACGGCATAAGCGTCATCACCGTGGAAAACGCATACGGCCGTCTTCTCTCTGAAGGCTATATCCAATCAAAACCCAAAAGCGGCTTCTACGTGTGCGACATCAAGGGCCTTGAGCACGAAATTCCAAAGACCGATATCTTTGAGCCCTCCAAAAACGATGCCATACAATCAAAACATATAGCTGATTTTTCAAACAATCAGACACCAACGGACCTCTTTCCTTTCGACGATTGGTCAAAGGCGACAAGGAGCGTCCTTTCAAGGAAACACGAAGAGCTTCTTGAAAACTCTCCATCCTGCGGAGTATTGCAGCTAAGGCGCAGCATAGCCGAATATCTCAAGGAATACAGAGGCCTTGAAGTAGACGAAAGCACAATAGTCGTAGGTGCCGGAAGCGAATTCCTGTACGGCCTCATTGTCCAACTCATTGGAAGGGATGTCGTCTACGGCATAGAGAATCCAGGCTATCGCAAGCAGGAATTGACGTACAAGGCCCAAGGTGTACAGGTTGAACATCTACGTATAGACGACAAAGGAGTGCAGGCGGAGGAGCTTGAAGACAAAGACATCGGGGTTGTGCATATAACGCCATCGCACCAATACCCCACGGGTATAGTGATGCCAATCTCAAGAAGATACGAACTGCTTGCGTGGGCAGCCGAAAAACAAGGCAGGTACATAATAGAGGACGACTACGACAGCGAGCTGCGTCTTGACGGCAAGCCTATCCCTTCGTTCAAATCCATAGACCGCGAAGGCTGCGTGATATACCTGAACACGTTCTCAAAGACATTGTGCTCGACTGTGCGAATAAGCTACATGGTGTTGCCACCAAGGCTTGTGAGGCTTTTCAATGAAAGGCTCTCCTTCTATTCCTGCACGGTCTCCACATTTGAGCAGTACACCCTGCTTGAATTCATGGAAAGCGGCAGGATTGGGACGCATATCAACAGGCTTAGGACATACTACAGGAGAAAGCGCGACGCATTCATTGATGCGTTGAAGAAAAGCCAACTTGGTGCTCATGTTGAAATCTCCGGTGAAAAGGCGGGACTTCATTTCCTGATGAAGGTTCATACCCAAAAGAAAGAGGAGGACGTTATGAGGGCTGCGGATCTTGAAGGCATTGGCCTTTGTTCTCTTTCAAGTTTCCCTCGCAAAAATTCCGAGACGGGAGCTCATGCAACGGACAGCAACACATTCGTCATGAACTACGCCACGCTTGATGTATCTAGGTTGGACGAAATCATTGGGAAGCTGTGCCGAGTGTTCGTTTGATTTATTCATGTCTCACTACACTTACTACATCCACTACACCCATTAAACCCACTACAACGGTTTAATCCTTTTATGTATAAGAGAATTAAAGCATATTAGTGCGCGTAGTGGGTTTAGTGGGAGTAGTGAGGGTAATAGGTCTGGCGAGCGAAGCATATGAGAGACCGGCCTAAAACCTGTTCGACAAATAACCCATTATGACCTCCAACACGGAGCCTGAGATTGCACGGGCTTTGTCTGAGCAGGTGAGATGGTCTGTGGATTCTCCTCTAGGATCCACGTCAGCGACTTTGAAACCAACAGGGACCTCAAGACCTTCATGGAGCATTCCCCTGACTTTGCCAGATATTGGAGTGACGACAGGAATCCTCTCCAAAGCACCGTCCCCATTCGCTCCTTCTTCAATACTTTCCACAAACGCAATTGTTTGGCCGGCTTCCACGATATCTCCAATCGAGGCAACGGGCCTGAACACCCCAGCCGCCGGCGAATGCATGACACGTTCCTTGCCAAAGCCGCCTATAATGCCGGGAACCCCAGTGTTCGCAGCGGCGCATCCATGTTTGATTATCACCCCAAGCCTATGCCCCCTTTGGGTCTCTATGACGGCATCAACATCTTTTCCAGCTTCAAAGCCTGGGCCTAGAGCAACCGTGAATGGAGCCATGCTGCGGCTGGTGCCTAGGTTCTTCTTTGCAATTATGGCATCGACGAGGGCGACAGGTGAGAGAGTATCCAGTATGGAACATGAAGGGTCCACAACTACAGGCACATCTCCGTCGTCTAGAACATGAAGGACATCCTTGGCGTTGCACTTCCTCGCAACTACACCTTCCACCTCTGCGGAACCATCGAACAATGCACTGGCAAATGAAACGGTCCTTCTTATAACCGTTGGCTTCTCGGCCTCAAGGTGGATGACATCGAACCCTGCATTGTGAAGCCTTATGCCAACAGCCGTGGCCAAATCCCCTGCCCCACGCACCACAACAAGGCGATTTTTCCACAAGGATGAAGGCTGGGCACTTTTTCCATTGAAAACAGCCATGACCTCGGCTGCAACGGCAGTGGCTATCTCGTTAGGAGTCTGAGCACCTACATCAAGACCCATTGGCATGTGTATGCGGCGGCCTCCATACCGTCCTTGCATCTTTCTCTTCCGAGAAGCCAGAACTCCTATGTACGGAGTGCGTGTCTCGAGGACAGCATCCAAAAATGAGTCCACTTCGTCAGGATTGGAGAACAGAACGGCGGTCCTGTCGTCTACAATTGTATTTCCATTGGATGGGCTTTCATGTCTTAGAACCTCGCAAAAAGCTTCTTTTTCCACAAGTGAAGCCCATTTTGGAATATCGTTTGCCAAGCCATCTCTGTCATTGTCAACGAAGACGACCTCAAATGAAAGATTGTGGAACACCTGGGCAAGAGCCATTGCAACATGACCTGTTCCAAAGACTACGACCTTGCGTCTTGCAATTGGAACATCTATGAAAACCTCGGCAGTGCCGGACTCCTTCACTTTTATCATCTCCTTGCCTCCCTTTCCTTTTTCAATGCATAACAAGGCCATTGAAACGGCCTGCCTTTCTGCGACTCCGCCTCCAATGGTACCATAGGATGAGCCATCTCTAAGGACGACCATTCTGCCATCCTTCCTTGGCACCGTCCCTTGAGTTCCAATGAGAGTGACTACGGCAAATGGTTGGTTCCTCGACTCCGCAACTGATGCAGCTTCGAACAACCCAATGCTAGAACCACTAGAAACACTAGAACCTTCCATATAGGGTTCCCTCCCTTGCAGATGCAACGTATATGTCCACGTCGTCTGGCTTCGAAACACCGGCAAGCATAGCACCAGATTTTTCATCGAAACCAACGTCTCCACCATTGAAGACGACGATTCTGCGTCCAAAACGGTTTGGAGCCAAGCCTTTCAGCACCCCCTCCGGATTGGAGAAATACCAATCCAAGAAAGCAATGTCCACCACACCGTCTGCGAACTTTTCAGGACATGGTCCAAACACGACATCCTTGACCTTGCCCCCAAGGGCCCACATTCCAAAGACACCTATGGACATATTGGTCAATGGGTGTATCTGAGGATCCCGTGCAGTATGGACCTTCACAGGAAGGCGCTTGGAGCCATCGGCCTCGCACAGAACTACATCGTACCTGCCATACAGTTGTGAAAGGTTCTCGAACCCTGGAGAGCACCACTTGTTTCCATCATCAGACACATGGGCGTAGAACACGATCTCCCCTTCCTTTGGGTCATGCGACAACACGCCTTCATCGTTGAACACTCCGTCCTGTCCGTAGTCCAAAAGATACGGTGATATGACCTTGGTTGTGGTCGTGACAAGCACTGAAAGCCCTTTTTTCTTGAAATAGCGAGCGGACTCAATCATGAGAGTCGTCTTGCCTCCGCCTCCTGTTATGGAAACGAACGGCTTTGGACCATCCTTGGGATCACAATAATCATCATAGAACACATCGTAGAGATTTGGATTTGTACGGTGCAACGTATCCTGCATACTACACTGCATATGTAACAGGATACTTCAAATCAAGCAAAAGAAACATACCGCTTGCCCCTTTATTCAAATAAAAGTACAATGGAAACCGAGTTGCAAACAAAAACAATTCGAAAACCCAAAGAACAGACCACCCAAGGAGCGTCCCAAAAGCATGGAGAGTATGGAAGACACGAAGAACCATGAAACACCAAACACAAGTGACTTTGGCGTTGAATGCAAGTTCAGCCTAGTGGACAACGGACAGTTCCTGTTTGGACCTGGTTCGAAGGCCCTGTTCGAGCTCATTGAAAAGACAGGCTCAGTGAAATCGGCCTGTGAAGAGATGGGCATGAGCTATTCCAAGGCTTGGAAGAAGATACGTGAGGCGCAGGAGACCCTTGGATGCGAGGTTGTGGTGCGTGTCCAAGGAGGGAAAGGCGGCGGGCAGGCCATGCTGACGCCAACCGGCAAATGGCTGTGTGAGACGTATACGGCGTTCGTTGACGAAGCCACAGCACAAGCGAAGGCCATATTCGAAAGGCATTTTGCAGTGCATGACGAAGCGCACAACATGGGGCAAGACCATGAATAGACGGTTGCGAATCCTAGTTCTGGCCATTGTTTTCGTGGTGGTGGCGGTCGTGTCCCTTGGCATTGGGAGGTACCCCATTTCGCCCATCAGGGTCGTGCAGACGCTCCTTGGCGGCGGAAACGCACAGGAGAAGGCCGTCGTGCTCAAGATAAGGCTGCCAAGGATAATAGCCGCCACGCTCATTGGAGCCGGACTTGCCCTTGCGGGCCAGACCATGCAGATGATATTCCGCAACCCCCTCGTATCTCCGGACGTACTTGGAACGAGCACCGCAGCCGGCTTTGGAGCCTCCATATCCCTACTGCTTGGGATGTCCACATTGGCCGTCACAGTGAACGCATTCATCTTTGGAGTGGCCTCCGTAGTCCTTGTATGGGCGATTGGCGCACGCATCAAAGGCGAGCAAACGATGGGACTCATCCTCATTGGAATGGTCGTATCATCCCTTTTCTCTGCTGGCACGAGCTTCATAAAGCTCATAGCCGACCCAAACAACATTCTTCCCGCTATAACCTATTTTCTCATGGGTTCATTGGCTGGATGCAGCTTCCAGGATCTACAAGTCATTGCAATACCAATGGCCATCTCCTTTGCAACGTTGCTATTGGTCTCCTGGAAACTGAACATCCTGTCCCTATCTGAGGACGAAGCAAGGAGCCTAGGAGTGAATACAAGGCTTCTCAGGTCTGTGGCCATAGGGGCAAGCACACTCATGACTGCAAGTGCGGTTGCGGTATCGGGGCAGATAGGCTGGGTAGGCCTCATAGTCCCGCACATGGCACGCAGGATCACAGGCAGCAACGCCACCTATTCCCTACCCGCTTCCATGCTCTTTGGGGCCACGTTCCTCATCATCGTTGACAACGTCTCACGCACTGCCACGACAGCTGAAATCCCAATAGGAATCCTCACGGCCTTCATTGGCGCACCGTTCTTCCTATATCTCATACTCAAGGAGAACCGCCATGAAGCTTGAAGTCCAAAACGTCTCCTACACATACGAACACGACCGCAAGCCAATGGGACTACACAACCCACACGACTTCCAAACCCGCATATACAAGACCGATACCCTTGTGCTCAAAGATGTATCATTCACCATCTCGTCAGGTGAAATGGTGGCCTTTCTTGGAAAGAACGGGGCAGGAAAGACGACGTTGCTAAGAATCATACCATCGTTCCTTACCCCGCTTAGTGGAGACATCCTTGTAGACGAAGTGTCCGTGCGAAGCATGTCGCTGCACGACAAAGCAAAAGCCATTGCCTACATACCACAGTTCTCCCAGACGGCCTTCGCATATACCGTGAAGGAATCCGTACTCATGGGAAGGTCTCCATATATATCAATGTTCAGCAGACCCTCCATGCAGGACGAAAAACGTGCATTTGAGATATTGGACGAACTTGGAATCCTAGACTTGGCAGGCAGACCTACAAACGAAATATCCGGGGGCGAACGGCAACTTGTACTCATAGCCCGCGCCCTCATGCAGGATGCGAAGCTTCTCATACTTGATGAGCCGACATCGTTTCTTGACTACTCAAACCAGCTGTTGGTGTTGGAAAAAACCTACGAACTTGTCAAAAAAGGCTACGCCTGCCTCTACTCCACGCACAACCCAGACCTTGCACTTGCATATTCCACAAGGGTCCTTGCCATGGACAAGGGCAAAATTGCGTTCTCAATGAAGCCAGAAGAGCTTGAAGGCAGCGATGCATTGTCATCAATCTACAAAAGGTCGCTTATTGTCGAGAGAACGCAAGCAGGGAGGCTCATATGTGTGCCACAGTGAGTCCAGTGCGCCCAGTGAGTCCAGTGCGCCCAGTGAGTCCAACGAGTCCAGTGACGCCTGTCTGGCAAGCTGGTTACTGGTGGACACCCCAAAAGATCGACTGGTACGTCAGAGCCTCCAAATGCAGCGATTTCCATGAAAAAATTGCCTGCGAGATTGCAGGCATGGTGCCCCGTGAAAAATCGGTTTTGGAAGTAGGATGCGGCCTTGGTTACATTACAGCCCAGCTGGCCAAAATGGGCTACGATGTATGTGGAATAGACAACGACGAAAAGGCCATAAAGAGAGCGCATGAGCTCCATGAAGGACTTCCAAGGCAATCAGGCTCAAAGGGGCTGTTTGCACTAGAAGACTACAGGACAAGCCACCGCAGGGCCGACGTGGTTCTAGCAGTATTCTGCGGCCGTATAGACGAAGAAGGCCTTGGAGCTTTCGAGAGACTTGCAAACGAAAGGGTCGTATACATAGTATCGCAGCACAAATCCAACAGTCTACGACATGACAGAACTGCTGGAATATGCGCATACCTTAAGGAAAACGGCTATCGTTTCACACTCAAGGAGCTTACGATGCACTTCGACCAGCCGTTCGAATCACTGGAGGAGGCTACAAGGTTTTTGGAACTCCAGCATGGCGACGGGAATCTTCCAGTGAAGAAAAACGAAGGAGCAGGAAAGGATCAATACCCTTATGTGTTCGAGAACGAAAAGAAGATGTCCTTGTTCGACATCGAGGTTCGAAATTGATTCGCAGTTGATTCGAAATCTATTTGAAATTCTATACCTAATTTTGAGGAGGAAAGAAATGAAGAAACTACTGTCAGTTGCAGCGATCCTCATCGTTGCATTCTCAGTCATGGCACAGCCTGTCCAGGAAACAGCACAGGAAAAAGCGCAGGAAAAAGCGCAGCAGACCGCACAGACACCAACGACACAGGTGTTCGTAGACTCTCTTGGAAGGGAAGTAGAACTTCCCGTGGACATCCAGAAAGTCGCACCATCTGGAACAATGGCACAGGTCATCGTCTATCAGATAGCTCCAGAAAAGCTCTGCGGACTTGCCTCCAGCCTTACAGGAATGACAAAGGAGATATACCTTGATGCCATGGCAGACCTCCCCGTATTAGGAACCCTCTACGGCAAGAAAGCCAACCTCAACAAGGAGACTGTCATCATGGCAGCCCCTGATGTATTCATAGATGTAGGCGATATAAAGAAAGGCTCGGCAGAGGCTATGGCAGAGGACCTGGACAAAATACAGAAAGATATCGGAGTTCCCGTCATATTCCTCGAAGCCAACCTCGACAACTACAATGAAGTCTTCACCACACTTGGAAATCTCCTTGGATATACAGAAAGGGGCCAGCAGCTTGGCAAGTACGCAGAGGAGGCCCTCCAGTATGCAACGACCAACCCTGTCGAAGGCAAGACGGTCTACCTTGCAGTGTCCGCAGACGGGCTTAGCACCTACACAGCAGGCTCAAGCCACAGCCAGGCAGTTGAAAAGGCAGGAGTCAAGAACGTCATCACATCAGACCTTACCCAAAGCAACGGCATGGTATCCCTTGAAACTCTCTACACCATAAACCCTGAATACATCCTGTGTGTGGAACCAAGCGCATACGACACAATCATGAACTCTGCAGAATGGCAGTCAATCGATGCAGTGAAGAACGGCAACGTCTACAAAGTTCCAAACATTCCGCACGGCTTCGTCACGGGACCACCATGCACGAACCGCATCTTAGGCCTCTTCTGGCTCACAAACGTCTTCTATCCAGAGCGCAGTGTAGACATCGTATCCAAGACCATCGAGTTCTACTCGCTCTTCTATCACTACGAACTCACGCAGGAGCAAGCCAAAGCAATCCTCTACATGGACTGACGACAGCTTTCCACCCGCAAGCCCCTAGGTTCCCAAGCCAGGGGCTTTTTTCATGCCCTTCCCTCTCTTTAGACCGATGTCCTTGAGGTATATTCAGCCAACGTCAAGCTTCCATCACGCACTCCCATGCAACAAAAACTCAAAAAACGCACACCTTTGTTGCAAATTTGCAACAAAACTTGCTTTTTCGCATTTTATTGTTGAAAATAAACTTATGAAGAAACTGCTCGAAGAACTACAACACATGTCAAAGCAACTTGAAATCCTACTTTGGTATGTGAGGTCAGACGTAAAACAGACCTCAAAAACATATATCGAAGGAAATCTGGTTTTCAGAAAAACAAAAGAAAGAAACATGTATTACCGCTACACTGGCAAAGAAGCACCCCTGCAGTACATAAGCCCATCCAATACGGCATTACTCGCTCCACTTGCCCAGAAACGCTATGACAAACAGGTTCTGAAAACCGCAACAGAGAGGAAGCAGCTGGTCGATGGTTTCATCAAGGAACTTGAAAAGCTCAAGGATCTGGATGACCTGCCCCACATCTACAAGGACCTGCAACCAGAGCTAAAAGCCTTGGTGAAACCGCACATGGACGATAATGAGGCATTCGTACAGCATTGGATGTCCAAGAACGTTGGACACAACACAATGAAGAACAAAACCGGAAACTACACCCAAAAGGGAGAACATGTAAGGTCCAAAAGCGAAATCCTCATAGCCGACAGGCTTTATGCAAAAGGCGTTCCATACCACTACGAACCGGTCTTCGATCCAACGGAGGAACATGCACAGCTAAGTCCTGACTTCCTAATTCTGAACGTAAAGACAAGAAAGAACTATGTATGGGAGCATCTAGGACGTATGGACGACCCAGACTACTGCTCCAACAACCTTTGGAAGCTTGAGCAGTACGCCAACGCAGGCTTCATCCAAGGAGTGAACATGATAGTCACGCATGAAAGCTCCGAGTATCCGCTAAGCACCAGACTTGTCGACCAAATCATCGAAGCCAATTTCAAATGAAAAAGGCCGGACAAAAGCCCGGCCGAGAATTCTCAAAACGAAGTTCAATTAATAGTCGGAGTTAGATTGTCAATCTTACACCTATAATCTTCCTTTGCAGAATCGAATATACAACCAGTGATTGTAAGACTTGCATCGCCATGGGAAGAAGCTGAAACATCACCTCTGATTGCATATGACTCATACTTACCCTCTGATGTAGGTTCGCTGCTGTTGATTCCCCAACTCTCGAAAGTACAGCCAGCCACACTTATTGGTGCATCGAATGTATAAAGCTGAATTGCAGCATTCCTCAAACCTGAGAACGTGCAATTCTCTATTGCAACTTCCTTCACGAATCCACCGTTTCCACTTGCTGTTCCAAGTCCAACGCCGTTTCCACGACCCTTGAAGTTTCTATAAGAGGCGTTGTCTTTGTTGGATATGTAATCATTGGTAGTTGGCCAGGAATCCTTTCTTCCCTGAGCAGCGTCATTGTCTCCAATCAAAAGGCAGTTTCTGACTACTATGTTGACAGTCTGTTTTTCCTTTCCATCAATGCTCAGGCAAAGGCCGTTTCCAGAGTTGTCGATTCTGAAATTGTTATTGGCATCGACCTTTGGAAGCAAGTCGTTCTTCTGGTCGCAATGTCTTATGACACAGTCTTCAATGGAAATGGTACGTTCTTCTGTACCTTCTGCATTGAAACTGACACCCTTTGCGAACGCTACGCCCTTGACCGTAACATCATGGCTGAACCACAAATCCTGCCACTCGTCTACGACATAGAGACCTTTGCCATCTATGACAACTGCTTCGCTGGATGAAGAACCATAACCAAACGAGGCGGTCTTTTCATCGACAGTCTTGATTTCAGAAAGATCTGCAACGTGCTTAATCTCAATCCAGCTTGCGACAAGCTTGGTGTCCGCTGTGATTGCTGATGAGAAATCAAAATCCTTTCCTTCCAACTGCCAAGCGCCGAATACATAACCATCTCTAGTCGGATTCTCTGGCTTTGCAACCTTCTCGCCATCCTTTACGACAACGGCAGAAACTTCGCTTCCACCATTGGAATCGAACGCAACGGTATACGACTTGACCTCTGCTTCAGGCTCCGCACAGGATACGACCAATGCAAGAGCAAGCACGCATAGGCATACAAAAAAGAAACTCTTCTTCATTCTTTACCCCTTTGACAGTGGGGCATGATGATTCTCCCCGACTGACGACGTCAGTCTACCCCCCCCCAGCACATTGTCAACCCAGTGCTGTCTGTACGGCTGCATGAACCGATGAAGCAATGCACGCAACGACCAAGAAGGTTCCTTCGAAGGAAT
>MSGT01000059.1 GCA_001940825.1 Sphaerochaeta sp. Phil3 | reverse complement strand
CGAGGAAAACGTGAAGAACCAAAACTTGCTTGTTGTTATATAAAAACACCTGTAAGCTCCATATCGTAGATCGCCTTGTATGTTCTCAAGGGATAGTTTGGAATGAGAGTATCTACCATTGCCTTTGCTATTCTATTTTTTGAAATATAGTCTTTCAAACATTTCGATGCATTGATATGAATGTCCGATAGGTTGTTTATGTCTTTAAGAATTTCGAGTAGCATTACTGCTTTTGCGTTTTCTTCTGTTATTGTCACAGTCGATTTTCTAACAATATAACTAATCTTTCCAATTCTTACTGTCCTTGTAACTGTACTTGTTTTGTTGCTGACTATTTCCTTGACTTGCGGTACCTGTTCTGAGAGACCCATCATATTTGCAAGTGTATGGCCTGTGTAGCAACCATAACGGCTTGTCTTGTTTTCTATGTATTTCAATTTGGCAATCGTATCTGCACTGATGGTGTAGGGGAGACCTGAAACGGTTTTCTTTGGAAGATAGTAGACTCCCTCCATGTAACGACAAAGACTCCCTTTGTCAACAAGTTTTTTTATCTGCTGACAAAGGTTGTCATATTTCATATCGAGTTTAATATTCTGCAGCAAGATGGGTTCTCCTGCATTGTAATTCGTCTTAATGTAATCAAATAGCATAATTTCAGCAAATTTAATACTTAAAATTAAATTTACTGAAATAATAATGGTAGAATTCTTCTTGGCAAGTGATTCTTTTGAAATCTATCCCTGTTTAAAGCCCTTGCCAATCCTTTGGTGTCTCAGCCGTTATGAGTGTGGAAAGTCTTTCTGAAACTTGACAACCAATGTTTCTTTTGCGATACTTCAAATGAAAAGAGGCACCGCCTGTGGACGGAAAAGACCTCTTTCAGCATTTGCGAAAAACGCTCAGCAGTGAAAACAAGGACGCTGGGCGGTTGTTTCCAGCTGTTATAAGCCGTTATCAATAGGCTGAGGACTGTGTATACAATAATCATCAGCAACTGAAATCGCTTGTAGACAGCACCTTCTTATTCTGAATAATCTAGAAGTAAGTTGCCGTGGACAATTGGTCCACGGCACAATGGGTCAACTATTCAGAATATTCTTGGTTTCCTCGATTGAAATGGAAGCCGCTTTGGCTATGACCTCAATTGGGACTCCTTGCTCCTTGAGACTCTTTGCCATTCGGTTTCGTTCGTTGGCTTCGCCCTCGGCTCTGCCAATTGAGATTCCTTCTGACTTTCCATCCTTATATTTTTCAATGAGGTTCAGTTCGTATTTCATATAGCCTTGCCTCCAGTCCTCGTCACCGTTTATGTCCAGCACGTACCTGTCAAGTTTTTTCACGAAACTGTTTCCGCTGTGCTCTCCGGTGCCTATGGATTTGATTCCGCCATTCAGGTATCTGAAGAACGCATCCATGTCCTCCGTGGAACCTCCAACGGAGCCCTTCGTGTTCACGACAATGATATATCTGCCGTCGTCCAAAGGCAAGCCCTGCACGTTCTCGCACATCGTCCTGAAACGGTAGGACTTCATGCCTTTTCCAAAGACGTCGAACATGCATACGAATATCACATAGCTCTTTTTGAGCGCATCGTATTCAAGGCCCTTGTCCAGCATGTTGGCGTCCATCATGGACGAGTACATCCTTGACCTCTTGGCAAGGTTCCAGCGCTTTACCTTCTGCAGCTCTATGTCGTATACGGCATCCTCGTCCTCGAAGTAGACGTCAAGGCGTATGCTTTTGTTACCTGGGTCGAATATGATGTTCTTCTGGGGTTCTATGGAGAAGTCGTCCTCATAGACGATGTCCCTTATCCTACGGCCCTCGAATATGGTCTCCAGTAATCCAATGCATGCATCCTTTCTACGCATTACCTCTGCGAACATGGCGTCGTTCTCAAGGGGTATGTCCCTTCTGTTCGTTCTTCCGAAAACCATTCTTGAACCGTTGTGCTTCTTCGTCATTGAAACACCTCCTGAAAAGTAACGTTGAAGACTCCCAAGAGCCCTTCATATTACCAATTCCAAGAAACCTGCACTTTCCATTCACGGTTTTGGAAAGATTTTTGAAGAACACTAGATAACCCATTGTCACACAAATAGATGTTTTACAAGAAAAAGTGACAGTGATGTCACTTTTTGAGCTGGAAATGGATTTCAGGACAATTTGGATAGGTCTCTCAAGCAACGAGAGGTCTTGAATCCTTCTGTCCTTCAAGCAATATGCGTAATCCAAAGCAAACCAATTGACATTTGCGCCTTCGTTGCAGTATATAGTTAGAGGAATTTAATTAGACGTTTCTAACCATGCAGGAGGCAGGACTCAGAAGAATCGTGTGGCATGGTGCAGAGGGGAATAGATGATAAAGACTGTTGGTTTGAAGAAGGTCTACAAGACCCAGGCGGAAAGCGTCGTCGCATTGGACGACGTGAACATCACCATCAATGACGGCGAGCTTGTTGCCCTTGCAGGTTCCAGCGGCTCTGGAAAGACGACGCTGCTCAATCTTCTAGGGACTTTGGATTCGATAACGGAAGGGGCCATTGAGTTCAACGGCGCACATCTTGGAAAGATGAATGGTGGAGTCTCTGGAGATGCAGGCATCATGCACCTTGAGGGTGGAAAAGTCGAAATCACCAATCCTAGCTCGTGGCACACTATGACTATCGAATCCACCAGTGGTGCAAAGAAAAAAGGGGCTGTAACAAAAATCAGGTTTTCCTGATGAGAGGTTACAGCCTCTCTTCTTTACCCATAGTCTGCTTCTGTACAGAGTTGGTCTCAAGCCCTCGTTAGTCCCGATATCGATATAAAACAGGTTCTCTGAAACTTGGCAGGCGGTGTTTTGCTACATCCCAAGTGAAAAGAGACATTGTCGGTAGACTTTGTTGCAGCTAGTGGCGGTTATCTTCAATGATCGTTGCCCTGACGAGTACCGCCGTGAACACAAGACCAAGTATCTCGTATGCCGTCATATCAGTCACCTCTAGCATTTAAAGCAGCATTCCATTTCCGATATCTGTGAATGGGAAATTCCAATTCTTTCCGCAATGACACTCCAGGACGAGATAATCTGTTTCATTTCTTTTACTTCTCTTGCTGCATCATCCTTTGGAATACAATAATATTTTGATGCATCGATTGCGATATCGAAATCCAAAGAATTGTCGTACTCGTCTATGTTTAAAGAAAGACCTATCCCATTTGGATTTGGGTTTACATCATAAAGAGGAGAAAGCCTCAATCCTCTTGAGTCAAAAAGGAACCCATGGTTGCGCAAGTGGTCGTCTGTATTCGTCACTGCTATGTTGAAGACTATACGTTTCCATAACTCTTTTAGATCTCCAGTAGGAGAGGATCCAAACTGTTGTATGTAGGATGCAATATCTAAATAACTTGTTTCTGAGTCATATCCTGCGCCATCGGTCTCTCCCAATGCCGTCATTGCGGATATGAAGTGTTTTCTCGCATTGCCTTTGGTTCGATCGAACCTTTGGACAAGAAATGTTGTTCCATTGTTTGAGTACCTGCAATGTGTGGCTTTTGGAGTATTCAAGTTGCATCTTGCGGCAAGTTCATGAACTACCATTTCCCACGCACCAACGTCTAAATCATCGTTTTTCGAAGGAAATTTGGCAATCCAAAGATTTCCATCCGTGTCTCTGACCGATGCTTTTGGCCTTGCGCCTCCCAGTGAGGATCCTGGTTTGAGGAGAAGCCTAAGCCTTTGTGCGTAGGGTCCATCGATGTTATTTGATGATTCCAAAAGAACTGCTGCCTGTTCAAGCTCTCTTATGTTTGTCCATATTGGTACTGAATCTTCATTCGATTCCGAAAGGAATTCTCCCTCCATGTTTATCTTGAAACGGAGTGCACCCATTCTGGAAAAGTCTTCAATGCCAATGAGGAAGTCGCTTTCAGAAAGTTTCCTTGGTGGCCTTTTATCTCTTTTTGCTGTGATTGCTTCGTTTCTTTGCAGAAGCATTCTTCCCCAACGATCCGGACACGAATCTGCAAAAATCCCAAACAAGTGTTTGTCGTTGGAAGGATATTGTCGTCCTTTGAAAAACTGTAAGTCAGGGTCGAAGAGCGGGGCTTCTTTTGACTCAAGCCATCGTTCGTCATATTCAAAAGAGAAAACTTCTTTACCTCTTAATGATTCAACATTGAGCTTTCCAATCAGTGTAGGTGATTTGAGAGTGTTCCAATCACCGTAGACGTATATTGGTCCAATCACTGTGTTTTCTCCTTTCTTGAAGCTCTTTTTCCTGTTACAAGTCCAATGTCCTGGAGCTTCCTTCCAAGTTCATCGTCCTTTGCGATTTTTCGAAGGTCTTCTTCAAGTCTTAGAGAATGCAGTACCGATGCATATATTCCCACCGCAACGGAAGGAGATCCTTTTTCTACTTTGTATAGGGTTGCACGGCTTATTCCCGCACGTTCTGCCAAAAGTTCCGCAGGGATATCCCTTCTTAGTCTTGCAAGCTTGATGTTCTCGCCCATCTCTGTGAGGATTCGTTGTACCTTTGGCAACAAAACAACTGCATTCTTACCCATGAATTTTTCCTAATGTATATAAATATAATCAAATATTTATCTTTTGTCTATAAATATAGACATTATTTAAACATTAAAAGAAGAGATGGTTTGACGGAGGCGAACCATGACTGGTGCTGTTTCTTTTACTATACTTCAAATTAAAAGAGGCATAGCCTGTGGACGGTCAACCTTCTTCTTCAGAATAATAGGGAAGGGGGGTTGCCGTAGGCAAAGTTATAGCCTACGGCACAACTTGTCAGCTATTCAAAAGGCTTCTGGTTTCTTCGATTGAAATGGAAGCGGCTTTGGCTATGACCTCAATTGGGACTCCTTGCTCTTTGAGGCTTTTGACCATACGGTTGGTGGCTTTGGCTTCGCCCTCAGCCCTGCCAATGGAGATTCCTTTTGCTTCGCCGGAGGCTTCCCCTTCCTTGTACTTCTCAATGAGGTTCAGTTCGTACTTCAACGGTTCGTACTTCATATAGCCCTGCCTCCAGTCCTCGTCGCCGTTTATGTCCAGGACGTAGTTGTCCACCATCTCCACGAACTCGCTTCCGCTTTCCTTTCCTGTGCCTATGGAGGACACACCTCCATTGAGGTAGTCGAAGAACGCATCCATATCGTTGCTCAGGTCTCCAACGGAGCCCTTGGTGTTCAGGAACATGATACAACGGCCGTCCCCAAGCGGCAAGTCCCTATCCTCTTCGCATATGGATTTGAACGTGTATTTCGTGCGACCCCTTTCGAAAAGGTCGAACATGCATACGAAGATGACATAGCTCCTTCTGAGGGCCTCGTATTCCAGCCCTTTGTCCAGCATGTTCGCATCCATCATGGAAGAGTACATGCGCGCTCTCAATGGAAGGTTGCCCGTATCGACCTTTTGCATCTCTATGTCATAGACGGTGTCTCCGTCCTCGAAGAAAACATCCAGCCTTATGCTTTTGTTTGCGGGGTCGAATATGATGTTCTTCTGGGATGCGGGTGGCATGTCCTTGTATTGGAGCCTTCTCACCCTGTGTCCTTCGAATATGGTCTCTATGAGACCCCTGCAGGCATCCTCGTACTGCATGACGGTGGAGAACATGGCATCGTTCTCAAGCGGTATGTCCCTTCTGTCGGTTCTGCCGAATGTTCTTGCTCTGCTGTAATCCTCGTGCTTCTTTGTCATGGAAACATCTCCTGAAAAGTAACGGTGAAAGCTCCCAAGAGCCTTTCATATTACTAATTCCAAGAAACCTGTGTTTTCCATTCTCACTTTTTAAAAGTTTTTTTTAGGATCATAGAACAATTCGTTGTCACACAAAACGATGTTTTCTTTAAAAAAGTGACAACGATGTCACTTTTTGGAGAGAAAAAAGGATTTTAGTGACATTCAGCTGAAGGATAGGGTAGTCAAGTCTTCTCGAAATGGCCTGACGGAGCATTTCACTTTGACATTCGGCGGTCTGCAGTACTCGTTCTAGGATTCCTTGTTGTCTTATTCTTTATTGTCTTGTAGGTACTTGCAGATGTTCTTGAACGTGTCTATGAAGAACACTGAGAGTATGACACCTCCAACTATGTCAGTAAGCCAATGAACCCCGCTTGCCAAACGTCCAATCACCATGACACTGGCAAGGAATCCACACAGGAAGGAAACAGCGTTCTGGGCTTTTTTGCTCTTGATGTAGTAGCTGGCCATCACTGCAGTCGTTCCAAAGATTGTCAAAGCAAGCATACTGTGGCTGGAAGGGTAGGACGCCTCGAGGACTCCGTCGACGAGTATGGGTCTGTAGTTGACGACGACCAGCTCGAAGAATACATAGAAGACTATGACAAGTACATAGACGACGCCAAGTGCGTAGATCTTGGGGTCGACCTTACTGAGGAATCTCCCTCCTATCGCCTGCACCGCACCCATGCATGCGAACGCTGCGGCCACGGCTATGGCGACGTATCCAATGCATTCCGTAATGGTGTACCAGGTGTCGCTCGTTCCAAAGAAGTCCCTGACGGCGGCGTTTACGGCTGCGAACCCTACGACGCTTCCATTCGGGCCTATCGGCCTTGCATCGACGAACCTTACAAGAAGTGTGAACGCGACGAAGCACATGAAGAGCGCCAATGCGCTTTCGATTATCCTTCCCATCCTGGCGTATCCGTTCGGCTTCTCCATTCTCATCCCCCTAGGAGACGAAGATTTTACATCTTTGTCCCGAATTGCAGCATGTAGCTTGTTGACAGGATAACAGTTTTTCCATATTACTGGAAGTCGCTAAATCAAATGTTCTGCAACTTGTGATGCAATTCGGAGGAAGCAATGCTCAACATCCAACATCTGACCAAGACATACGGTGAGAAGAAAGCCGTGGACGACCTCAGCCTGTACATCGCACCGGGCGAGATATTCGGCTTCATAGGCCACAACGGAGCGGGGAAGACGACAACCCTCAAGTCCGTGGTGGGGATACTTCGCTTCGACGGCGGAAGCATAACCATAGACGGTTCGTCCATCGTCGACGACCCAATCGCCTGCAAGGCCAAGGTCGCCTACATCCCGGACAACCCGGATCTCTACGAGTTCATGTCCGGCATGAAGTACCTCAACTTCATCGCCGACGTCTATGGAGTCTCCAAGGCCGACCGCGAGGCCCGCATAGGGAAATACGCCGATGTCTTTGCGCTTACCGATGACCTGTCGCAGCCGATAGCCTCGTATTCCCATGGAATGAAGCAGAAACTGGCTATCATCGCCGCTTGGATAC
The DNA here is from genome assembly GCA_001940825.1 of Sphaerochaeta sp. Phil3. Lineage (GTDB taxonomy): Bacteria > Spirochaetota > Spirochaetia > Sphaerochaetales > Sphaerochaetaceae > UBA9732. The sequence continues at coordinate 53,013 of MSGT01000059.1, read as the reverse complement.
ACAATCCAAAGCTCATCATCATGGACGAGCCGTTCGTCGGTTTGGACCCAAAGGCCGCCCACATCCTCAAGGGGATGATGCGTGAGGTATGCGACAACGGTGGAGCGATATTCTTCTCCACCCACGTGCTTGAGGTGGCCGAGAAGCTCTGCGACAAGGTGGCCATCATCAAGGCCGGAAGGCTCATCCGCTGCGGCACGATGGACGAGGTCAAGGGTGACGACAGCCTTGAGGAAGTGTTCCTTGAACTCGAGGGGGAAGAAGAGTAATGGTGAAGGTCCTTCTAAAAAAGCAGCTTTCGGAGATCTTCCGCACCTATCTGTACGATGCGAAGAAGAACAAGAAGAGATCCAACCTATCGATCTTCCTCTGCTTTGCGTTCTTCATCATACTCATGGTTGGTGTGCTTGGAGGGATGTTCACGGTCCTCTCCGTGCTTCTCTGCGGACCTCTGCTCCAGGCCGGTGTAGGTTGGCTCTATTTCGCAGTGATGGGTCTTGTCGCCATCTTCTTCGGTGCGTTCGGAAGCGTGTTCAACACGTTCTCGGGACTGTACCTTGCAAAGGACAACGACCTTCTGCTGTCGATGCCAATACCGGTGTCGGTCATAATGGGCTCAAGGCTCCTTGGCACATACATCATGGGCCTCATGTACTCCGGCGTCATCTCCATACCCGCCGTGGTGGTCTATCTGGTGGTCGGAAAGCTTAGCGTCTCCACCATCGTGTGCGGACTTGTGTATGTGTTCCTGATCTCGGTCTTCGATCTTGAGCTGTCGTGCGTCCTTGGATGGGTCGTCGCAAAGATAAGCCAGAAGCTCAAGAACAAGAGTTTCATCTCGGTGATAGTTGCGTTGGCCTTCTTCGGCCTGTACTACTTCATAAACTTCAAGGCCGGATCGTTGGTCCAGGAGTTCATAGCGAACGCATACATGTATGGAATGAACGTGAAGGGCTCCGTCTATCCTCTCTATCTCTTCGGACGCATAGGTGAGGGCGACTGGCTTGCGACGCTCGTCTACGTAGCTGCGATAGGTGCTCTGTTCGCCGTGATGTGGGCTGTGCTTTCCAGAAGCTTCATCAAGATCGTCACGACGAAATCGGACTCCAGGGTGAAGGGAGCCAAGGCAAGCTTCGAGGGAAAGAGCGCATCCAGCGCCTTGTTCTCCAAGGAGCTTACACGTTTCACTTCCAATGCCAACTACATGCTCAACTGCGGCCTTGGAATCCTCATGCTGATGTTCTTCGCAGGCGCCATCGTGGTGAAGGGCGATATGGTGAGGAGCATATGCCTCCAGCTTCTTGGAAGTGAGGGGGATCCCGCCGTCGTCGCCCTCTGTGGGGTTGTCTGCTGTGTCGCGAGCATGGTCTACGTGGTCGTCCCCTCCATCTCGCTCGAAGGCAGGAACCTGTGGATACTACAGGTCCTTCCTGTCTCTCCATGGCAGGTTCTCTCGGCGAAGATCAAGGTCCAGTTCTTGCTGACCGCCGTTCCGTCGGCTCTGTGCCTGGTCGCCATGGCGTTCGTCGTTCCGTCAAGCATCGTCACGTTCGTGCTGGGATGCGTCTTCACGATGCTCTTCATGTTCGTGTTCGCGCTGTTCGGCATGTTCGTTGGCCTCAAGATGCCTATCCTCAACTGGACGAGCGAGATCATAGCCATAAAGCAGAGCATTGGCGTGATGATCGCCCTTCTCGTAGGGTTCGTCTACAGCGCCGCCTTCGTGCTTCTGTTCATCCTGTTCGGAAGGAACCTGGGCTCCATAGCATACCTCTGCATCTCCATCGCCGTAACCGCCGGTGTTGGAGCCGTCCTTCTTTCATGGCTCAAGGGTAGGGGTTGCAGAATCTTCGCGGAGCTCTAGGCTCGGTTCGTTTGGGCGTTTGGCCCTCGTCTTGAAAAGAAAGGCTGCATCGTCAGGTGTAATCCACCTCTGATGCAGCCTTTTGCTTTTGCGTAGGCTCAATGGCATCGGGCTGAGCCGGGCTATGAGAGAAGCGCCCTGTCTGTGGCCAGTTCGTCCCCGCTTGCCTTTGCGAATTCGTTCATGAGTACGGGTACGGTGAGGCACCGTTTTTCGTCTCCGGAGATGTCAAGGATTATCCTTCCTTGATGCATCATGATGAGGCGATTGCCGTATGCGATGGCGTCTTTCATGTTGTGCGTGACCATCAGTGTCATAAGTCTGTGCTCTTTGACGATTCTATTGGACAGTTCAAGCACTTTGCCGGCGGTCCTTGGGTCGAGCGCGGCGGTGTGCTCGTCGAGAAGAAGCAGCTTTGGCTTTGTAAGTGTGGCCATGAGGAGAGTGAGGGCCTGCCTTTGTCCGCCTGAGAGGAGTTTGACTTTTGTGGTCAGTCTGTCTTCAAGTCCAAGTCCAAGCGTTGCAAGCATTTCCTTGTACTGTTGGCGTTCCTCCTTCGTTATTCCTATGCAAAGTCCTCGTTTTTGTCCACGGCGTTTTGCAATTGCCAGGTTCTCTTCTATTTGCATGTTGCCGGCGGTACCCATCATTGGATCCTGGAACACTCTTCCTATGAACGCTGCACGCTTGTATTCGCAAAGGCCTGTCACATCCTGACCATCTATGACGATTCGTCCTTCATCGAGTGGCCAAAGTCCTGCGATTGCGTTCAATATAGTGGATTTTCCAGCTCCGTTTCCTCCTATGACGGTCACGAAGTCTCCCGATTCCATGTGCAGGTTCACTCCGTTCAGAGCTACCTTTTCATTTATAGTATGGGGATTGAATGTCTTTCTTATGTTGATCAGGTCAAGCATGTTTGGCTCCTTTGCTTCTCTTCATGTTCTTGGCGTTCTTTGTCCAGTAGGGGATTGCAAGGAAGAATGCGACCACCAGTGCAGACAACAGCTTAAGAAGGTTGGTATTGAGTCCAAGCCACAGCACAACTTGGATGACTATGTAGTAGAGTACAGCTCCTATGGACACTGCCATGAGCTTGAGTCCAAAGTTGTGGAAGAGCTTTCCAAAGATGACGGTGCTGATTATCACAGCTGCAAGCCCTATGACAATTGCCCCACGGCCCATGTTAACGTCTACCGAGCCTTGGTACTGTGCAAACAGTGCAGACGAGAGCGCAACGATTCCGTTTGAGATCATTAGTCCTATGCGTTTGCATCTGTCTACGTTTATCCCCTGAGCTTTCGCCATTTGCTCGTTGCATCCGGTGGCCCTAAGTGAACTTCCAAGCTCCGTTCCAAAGAACCAGTAGAGGACGACTATAAGAATGGCTGTGACTGCCAGCATTATGAATATTGGATTGTCCATTCCAAGGTGCCTTACGTTCCTTGCACTTACAAGTAGGTCGTACTTCGTTACGTTTATACCCTGGTTCGCCTTGAACCCCATGATCCATAGGTTTATGGAGTACAGGGCAAGCTGCGTAAGGATTCCGGAAAGGATTGGAGGGATTCCCATTTTTGTGTGGAAGATTCCAGTCACAAGTCCTGCAGCCATGCCTGCGAGGACTGAACATAGAAGGGCCACCCAAAGGTTCGTGCCGTTTATCATGAGCATTACGCATACAGCACCGCCTGTGGCCATTGTCCCATCCACCGTGAGGTCAGAAAAGTCAAGGACCTTGTATGTAAGGTATACTCCTATGGCCATTATGCCCCAGATCAGGCCTTGTGCTGTTGCGCCTGGGAGCGCACTTATCAAAGATGATATATTCAAGTTCCTTTCCTCCTAATGGTGCGCCCATATCGCGCATCCTTTCATATACATGAGCAAGCCGACTTCTGCGTTGTATGGCAGTATAGCCGGCTTGTTTGTTCAAACATTAGATTGCAACGTAGTCTTCAGGAACCTCGACTCCAAGTATGGAGCAGAGCTCTGCGTTGTATTCCTTTGTGAACTTTGGAGCGTACTGGATTGGCATGGTCGATACGTCTGCACCTCTTAGGATTTCAGCCGCCATTTCGCCTGTCCTGTATCCAAGGTCGTAGTAGCTTATCGAAAGCGTTGCGACTCCGCAGCCCTTGCAGATTCCTTCCTCTCCTGCAACAACAGGAATCTTCGCAGGTTCCACAACGTTGCGAATCGTTTCAGTGCAGGATGCAGCGGTGTTGTCGGTTGGGATGTAGATTACATCGCTCCAACTGCAGGCATTTGCCGTTACTGCCGACACATCGTTGGAATCGGAGAATGCAAAGTCCTGACACTTTATTCCGTGGCTCTCAAGAGCTGCCTTTATAATGTTCACTTGGTAAACTGAATTGGCCTCTGCCGAACAGTAGAGCATTCCAACCTTCTTTGCGCTTGGGAAAAGCTCCATTATCATGTTGGCCTGCTGATCAAGCGGTGCCAAATCGCTCGTTCCTGAGATGTTGACACCTGTGGTTCCTGTGAAGTTCTCCATTCCAAGGGCTGTGCCATAGTCCGTGACGCTTGTTCCAAGGATTGGGATGTCACCTGTTGCGGCCTGCGCTGCCTGAAGGGCTGGGGTTGCATTGGCCATTATGAGATCCACGTTGGATGACACGAAGCCATTGACTATGGTTATGCATGTGGCAACGTCGCCAGATGCGTTCTGTTCGATTATCTTCACGCTGTCTCCAAGCTTGTCCTTGAGAGCATCCTCAAAGCCCTTGGTAGCTGCGTCAAGGGCGTTGTGCTGCACGAGCTGGCATATCCCCACGGTATAGGTCTTGCCTGGGCTTCCCGCACTCTCGTTGCTTCCACCTGCGAAGGCACTTGCCACACACAAGGCCATCATTGTCAGTACCAAACCGATTCTAACGACTTTCTTCATCTCCATTCTCCTTCATCCGTCTCTGCGGATTGTAATTGCAATAAAAAAGGTCCTCCGTCTGAGGAGGACCCATCACATTCTTTTCTATGGTTTCCAACGCTCAGGCGTATTGGTGAGGACTTCTAAAGTAAAAGTAGAAATAGGACGAAAAGAGGGCTGTGTTCATTGCTGAGTCTGACTTAAGAACCAATGTCTTCATATAACCCTCCATCTTGGTTTCCGTTTTTGCAGTTTCCTGCATAAACTTGCATCCTATATACAGCTTTCGATGTTTTATGTCAACTATGTTTCAAAATGATTGTTTCAAAAAAGTTCTGATGCTTGTATACTTTGGATTGTGTACCAAGGAGTTTTCCATGAAAGTTCTATTCTACAGTTCTGTAAACATTGATATGGTGTTCCATGTTGATCATATAGTTGCGCCTGGGGAGACTCAATCATCGTTTGGCGTGTCGGTAGGTGCAGGTGGAAAGGGTGCCAACCAGGCTGCCGCACTTGCAAAGGCTTTGAACTGTGCGGATGGCCCAACTGTTTATCTTGCAGGAAAATGCGGAGACGATGGGAAGTTCATTCTGGATAAACTTTCTGGTTTTGGTGTGGATGTTTCATATATGAGGCGTGCCTCGTGCGGGACGGGTCAGGCTATAATTCAGGTGGACAAGGATGGGCAGAACTCCATCATACTCTACGGGGGAGGCAACCAGCGCATCGAAAGGGAAGAGGTGGACGAGACATTGTCTTTCTTTTCAAAGGATGATGTTCTTTGCGTGAACTGCGAGATAAACGACCTTGGATATGTGATAGACAGCGCATACGAGAAGGGTATGCGCATTTTCTTGAATCCTTCACCTGTGAACGAGGTTCTTTCTCAGATCGATTTCTCAAAAGTATCGGTCTTGGTGGTGAACGAAGTTGAAGGGGCGGCCCTTGCCGGGCTTGAGGGTGGCGCTGCCTACGAGGATTTGATTGAGGCTTTGTCCTTGCGGTGGCCTTCGTGTGAAGTCGTCATGACCGTTGGTGGAGATGGTGCATACTATTCGTTCCAGTGGCAGACTTTGAAGATCTCTGCGGTGAAGACGTGCGTGGTGGATACGACCGCCGCCGGTGATACGTTCATGGGTTATTTCATTGCATCACGACTCAACGGCATGAATGCAGAGGATTCCCTCAAGCGTGCTGGTCTTGCAAGTTCGATTACTGTCTCGCGTCCAGGTGCCATGGACTCGATTCCATTTGGGAATGAAGTAGGGGTCCTAAGGTAAAAGACATCAGGTTCTGAGGAATAGAACCCCTCGATGGTATTTCGATGCGGTTCGAATAGGCTGTGAACATTGGCTAGTTTCCCGTTTGTCCAATCGTTGTGAAGAAAGGCGTTTATAGTTGCCTCCCTAAAGGCATCCATGTCGAAATCGAAAGTCGTCCCTTCGATTTCGTGGGTTTTGTCATTCACTCATCAATAAACTTGGTGATAGAATTGGTAATTGACTTGGTGGTGAACCAAAGCCTGCTGTTTTAGGTGTACTTCTTGGTTGTAGTAGTTGCGTTGTCGTCCTTGAAATAGGCGGGTGGTTCTGTTAACTTTGTTGTGGGCTCTGTTTCCCGCATTGGGGATTGAGCCTAGATTGGACTTCAAAAGGGGATGGCAAATGAGTGACTACGGCAAGGTTGCGATTGGGGTTCTGATTCCGTTTCTTGGTACTACTTTGGGTGCGGCTATGGTGTTCTTTCTAAAGAAGGACATGAAGGCGAGTGTGCAAAAAGCTTTGCTTGGTTTTGCATCGGGTGTCATGATAGCAGCCTCTATATGGTCCCTTATCATGCCTGCCATAGATATGGCTGAGAATGCCGGAACGATAGCTTGGATTCCTGCTTTGGTTGGTTTTTTAACAGGAACCCTACTGCTTTTGGTGCTTGATTCGGTTGTTCCCCACTTGCATTTGGATTCCGACAAGCCTGAGGGCAGGCCAAGCGGGCTTGGGAAGTCTCTCATGCTTTTTCTTGCCGTCACCATACACAACCTTCCAGAAGGCATGGCCGTTGGCGTAGTGCTTGCAGGTATGCTGTCAGGTGGCAACGTGATAACGACGGCGGGAGCATTTGCACTTTCTGTTGGAATTGCAATTCAGAACTTCCCGGAGGGTGCAATCATATCCATGCCGCTTGTAGGTACGGGTCTTTCAAAGAGAAAGGCATTTGGTTATGGATTCCTTTCAGGTGTCGTCGAACCGGTTGGTGCATTGTTGACGATTCTCCTTACGCAGATTTTTACTCCAATCCTTCCATACATTCTGTCGTTCGCTGCAGGTGCAATGTTCTATGTGGTTGTGGAGGAGCTTATTCCAGAGTCTCAAGCCGGTGAACATACAAACATTGGTACTATGGGTGCTGTCGTTGGCTTTGCCCTCATGATGGTCCTGGATGTTGCGCTTGGGTGATGCTCCAGATTTGCATTGTTTGTGGCAACTTTCAAACGTTTTCGCTTATCAAGCATCTTCGTTGTGTGTGGGAACGTTGGTTTTCCAATGGCCCGTTTTGTTTGAGCCTTCTCTTTCTACATACCCGTTTGTCTTCAAAAACTGCAGCACTTTCCTTACGTAGCCATCGCTCATGCCCGATTCCTTCACCATATCCTTTATGGTGTAGTTTGGATTTTCACTTACGATGGAGTAGAGAAGTGACTGAGATCTGTTCATGTTGTCCGAGTAGTGATTTTGGAATGTAACAGGTTCCTTTGGTTCTTTTTCATTCTCTTTGTTGAAGGGGATCACAACATTGACATGGTTCCTTGTAAGTTCGAATGCATGTGTTCCGTAGTTCTTCGTGATCAAAGGTATTCCGTGCCCTGTTTGCTCCACATATCCAAGTTGTCCGAAGATTTTCTGTAGCTTCAGGTTCACTGGGTAGCTGATGCCTTTGAAGAATTCTTCTTTCGTCATTCCTTGTGGCAGACCGCCTGTTGATATCACTTCGATTCTGTCTTTGAAAACATACACTGCAGGAGGTATCTGCATGTCCCATCTTGTATGGAGACAGGCATTCGTCCACGCTTCTCTGAAGCTTTCCATGTCGAACAGCTTTGATTCCTCTCGTTGTTTCGAGCCTATGTCTACAAGCGTTTCGTTGATGCTTTCAACATAGGAAAGCACCTGCTCCATTGCCAAGACAAGACATTTGAATCCATATTCGTTTCTTTTCTTTACAACGCTTTTGTCCCTACCTGCAAAAGTGACGACCTTAATTGATACATCATTGATGTCTGACATGAGCTCTGCAAGGTAGTTGTAGTTTCCATTTTCCATTCTTAGGCCTGTATTCCATTCGAATTCCGAGTCATTCACGGAGAGACCTTTTATTGCATATAATGTCCTTAGCTGCCCAAATGAAAGACGTTGTGATATGGCTGGAATCCTGACGATGGGATCTGCTTCAACCTTCTTTTCCATAATGTTCTTCAATTGAGAGGGAGACAGTTCTCTGTCTTCATCAGCAGAGCGCATATAGTATCTTCCATAGGCACTATACGGTTTGTCCGTTCCTTCTACGTATACTTTGACTATGTTCTTTTCGTCTATAAGTTCAAGAGTGATTGTTGGTATGACTTGGGGTTTTATGAAGTTTGCAATCGCTTGAGACACATCCCTTAATGTTGCATCTCCTATAAGCTGTCCTATGGCTTCGCCATTGTTGCCCACCCCAAAGAATACGGTTCCATACCCATTCTTGTTCAACATTGATGCCAAAGATACTATGGCGTTTTTAAGTTCTCCAGTGGATTTCTTATACTCCATGCTCTCGGTTTCCGGACCCATTCTCATGTCGAAAACTCCCTTCAGATTCATTCTAACATAGAATGATTTTATTTGCTACTTTATTTGCTACTTTATTTGCTACTGTAGTTTTCTTGTGTGTCTTCGCATGGTGCTTGTCGCCTGGGGCACGATTGTGGTCCCTTTTATTTTCATGGAGAGACAAATGGTTTTATTGTAAGGGTTTTACTATGGGGATTATCCATGAGGGTTTCCAATGACACAGAGCTTGCCTTTTTTGTACATTGCTGAATCAATACGTGCTACAATGAGGCAATCTGGAGGGCCTAATGGATTACTATCTTGTTGGAAAAGAAGATCCTCTTCTTGCTGTTTATGTTGTCGAAGGCGTTTATCGCGCTGTGTTCAAGGAGAAGTATGGTGATTTGGAGATTCCGTTTTCAAATGAAATGACGAAAATCCAAGATAAGGAGACTGTTGTCGCCTTGGACAAGTACATGATGCCATACGAGGAGGGCAAGCCCAAGGTCTACATGGCGGGGCCTTTGTTCAATGAAGGCGATAGGTACACGAATAAAACCAATTCCGATGCCTTAAGGTCTTTGGGCTATACTACGTTTCTTCCCCAAGAGGTCGTCATCAACAACGATAGCAGCGAATTGGTGAAGGCATCGTGCTTCTACATGGATTTGAAGGCCATTGGGCTTTGTGATTTCATCGTTGCCAACTGCAATGGAATAGAGATCGACTCTGGAACTGCAGCTGAGATTGGCCTTGGATATGGATGGGGAAAAAGGACTGTTCTCTACAAGAGCGATGTACGCAACTACTACAATGAAACCTTCAAGGTAAACAACTTCGTTGGTGGTCTTGTTGGAAACAAGGTTTGTACAACGTTGGATGAAGTTATAGAAGAGATGAAGAATATGTGATACGTAAAGTGCATAATACGTAAAGTGTACCCCTTGCTTTTTTTCATAGAACTTTGTATTTTGTTAGTACCAATACAAATCCAAGAGGGGGTGTATTGGTTTCGACTGGCGGAGTTCAGCCCACCGGTTGCAGGCCAAGCGCCAACTTGTAAAACTAGCAAAAAAAATTAACTGCAAAGAAAGAAGACGATTTCGTCCTCGACGAAGCAGAATTCGCTCTCGCTGCTTAATCGTAGCCAGAACGGACAAGGTGACGGATGCCGTGCCCATGGCCCTGAACCCTGTAAATCCCTTGGGCTTGCCTTTGGTTGATGGTTGTAGACCATAGGGACACTTTCAATCTGGATTGGATGAGAACTGACCGACTGTCGATTCCAATTGAGACCTTCCAGCCGGATCTAAGCCTGTAGACGCCTGTGGATGGGCCGTTAGGACGGGGGTTCGACTCCCCCCACCTCCAAAGTAGTGAAGATCACCGCATTTGGTGGTCTTCACTGGTTCTTGGAACATAAAAGGTTTTCCAAAACTTGACAGGTGAGTTTTCTTTTGCGATACTTCAAACGGAGAGAGGCACCGCCAGTGGACGGAAACGACCTCCTTCACTACTTGCGAAAACCGCTCAGCGATGTTGGAAAGGACGCTGGGCGGTTAGTTTTTGCTGTTGCGTGTTGCTATAACCAAGCCGATGATTGCAATCACAACCATAAGCATCTCGTAGTCACTCATGAGCATCACCTCCCCATTCGTCTTTCGAAGAATCGGAGAGGAACCCTCTCCGATATTCAATAAATGAATAAATGAGAGGCCGAACCGTCCACCGTTTCACGGCAGTGCCTCTTACATCATTGCACATATATTGCAACTTATCCAGAGTTTAGCTTGTTTGATTTTACATTTCCGATACCTGCCACAAGCGCCTCGGGTTCTACAGGTGCTACAACTGCCACAACCGCTACAGCCTCTACAGATTGGCTACAGATTCAACCAAGCTCACATCACTCACCACGCTTACCAACTCACCACACTCACCATCGCTACAATTTGCTCACAATTTCTGAATACAAATGAAAACAGTGCGTTTCCGTGCGTGATGTGCAGGTAGTCCGTGATGTGTGTGATGTGAAGGTTGTTGTTGATGGCCCAAAACAAATCTGATGAATCGTGGTGTGTTGTATTTAGCCAACATGAGCCGACAACGCTCGAATGTCTGATTTAACCCAAAACCTTTGAGAACCAAATGCAGAGTGCAGGGAATGCAATAGTAGGGTAGGTTGCAAATCCAACGAGGACGGCCAATTTGAAAACCGGAAACAATAGAAAATCCACCAAAGAACTATAAGGAAAGTTCAATGCTGTATATAAAACAGTCGTAATGCCAAACGATTTGATTATGGAGTCTGAAGATGTTGTATCGTCCGAGTCATAAGTGCATTTAAATAAAATATACATATAAAAACAACAAATTAATATGGTTCTTTGCAGTTGCTTGTATTTGAAATTTTAACTGTATCCAGTTATAATGAACCCATGACGTTGAAACAGTACATCAAAGAGAACAACAAAAAAATCTCTGAAATATCCAAGGAATCTGGCATTCCATATTCCACCTTGTCAGAGCTTGCAAACGGGAAGAAGAAGATAGGCAAATGCAATGCTGAAACGGTCTACAATTTGGCTCATTATCTCAACATAACCATGGAGGAGCTTTTGGTCTCTGAGAACGATAATCCCTATCCGAATAAATATGAACTCGATAGGACGCAAAGTTTTTTTCTTGCAAAGAAGAAATGGGATGAAAACGTCTATTGTGGAATGCAGATGGAAGCACGTGCCGTTACTTTTCCGCAGACCAAAACGATTCTTGAAGGTGTAAACGTTCCAAATGTTTCTCTTGACGATATCCTTGCAATCAGGAACATGCGTGATGCATGGAACTATATACTCAATTCCAATGACAAACTTAATCTCGACTTCATTTGCAAACTGAACGGTTACATTGCACGGGACGAATCCATTGAGAGGGGAGTACTTAGAACCGGCAACGTTGGAATATCGGGGTGTGATTACAAACCTCCAATTCCTGAGAAGGAAAAAACCGAAGGAAGCATCAAAAGAATCCTTTCTTCGTATGTTTCGGCAACTGAGAAGTCTCTTGACCTGTTCTGTTTCATCACATACAACCAATTGTTCTGGGATGGGAACAAACGAACCGCATTGGCCGCTGCGAATAAGGTCCTTCTTGACCACGGTTGCGGCATGATGACCATAAAGGACGACTACATGCTTGGATTCAATGAAAGGCTTTTGAACATGTACCAGACGGGAGACAAGGCCTCGTTGAAACGATATCTATACGATAACGCTATAATCGGCCTTGATTTAGACCGATGTCTTTGAGCCTTGCATTGCAAGAGATGGATGGAAATATGTGTCCGTGTGTTTCTATTGACAAAAACATGAATGCTTGATAATATTGTTACTGTAAATAGTAACAAATGAAGTTCCAAGGAGGAGCAAAACATGGCACACACTGAAATACCTTACAAGATCTATCTTTCAGAGAACGAAATTCCAAGGTATTGGTACAATGTCAGAGCCGACATGAAAAACAAACCCGCACCGCTTCTCAATCCTCAGACAGGCGAAAAACTTAAACAACAGGATCTTGAACACATCTTCTGCAGCGAGCTTGTAAAGCAGGAACTCGACAACGATACACCTCAGGTTGAGATCCCTCAGGAGATAAGGGACTTCTACAAGATGTATAGGCCTTCTCCAACTGTGCGGGCATACTGCCTTGAAAAGGCTTTGGATACACCGGCTCATATCTACTACAAGTTCGAGGGCAACAATACAAGCGGCAGCCACAAGCTAAACTCGGCAATAGCACAGGCCTTCTATGCCAAAAAGCAGGGGCTCAAGGGCCTTGCGACGGAGACTGGAGCAGGTCAATGGGGCACGGCGCTTTCGATGAGCTGCGCCTATCTTGGGCTTGATTGCAGAGTCTATATGGTAAAGGTCAGCTATGAACAAAAGCCTGCAAGAAAGGAAGTGATGCGTACCTATGGCGCAACTGTAATACCTTCACCATCAAATACAACCGAGATAGGAATAAAAATAAACAAGGAACATCCTGGTACTACAGGTTCCCTTGGATGCGCCATATCGGAGGCGGTTGACTTCGTTTCCCATCATGACGGCTATAGATATGCTTTGGGGTCGGTCCTCAACCAGGTCATGCTGCATCAGTCCATAATAGGACTTGAGGCAAAGAGCGCATTGGACAAGTATAGTGTAGTTCCAGATGTAATCATTGGATGCGCAGGCGGCGGCAGCAACCTTGGCGGTCTTATAGCTCCGTTCATGGGTGAGAAGATAAGAGGGGAGAAGGATTACAGAATCATTGCGGTGGAGCCTGCTTCCTGTCCTTCGTTCACTCGTGGTGTATATGCCTACGACTTCTGCGATACAGGGCGTGTCTGTCCTCTTGCAAAGATGTACACATTGGGAAGCCAGTTCATTCCAAGTGCGAACCATGCCGGAGGTCTCAGGTTCCACGGTATGTCGCCTGTACTGAGCCAGTTGTACCATGATGGTCTCATGGAGGCTGTCTCTGTGGAGCAGACCAAGGTCTTCGAAGCTGCTGAGCTCTTCTGCAGGACTGAAGGAATCCTTCCTGCGCCTGAAAGCAGCCATGCGATACGCTGCGCCATAGACGAGGCCCTCAAGTGCAAGGAGACCGGTGAGGAGAAGAACATCCTGTTTGGTCTTACCGGAACCGGGTACTTTGACCTCACGGCCTACCAGAAGTTCAACGATGGAGAGATGAACGACATAATCCCTACGGATGAGGACATAGCCCGTTCCGTGGCTCTTCTTCCCAAAGTTCAATAATATCGACCTACATGGCTTAGTGTGCTATAATCGCACAAGACATCATCTGGCATGAAGTGAGGTTTTGGATGGATCCCCTTGTTCTTACGTTCGACATTGGCACGCAAAGCATAAGAGCTTTGCTTGTGGACAAGAAAGGGGATACGGTTCTTTGCAGCCAGCTTAGGTATGAAAGAATAAAGCTTCCATCAAGTGTGCCAGGCCGCGCGGAACAGGAGCCTGATTTCTACTATGACAGGCTTTGTGAAGCATGCCTTGCCCTCAGACGCATGGCGGACAAAGACCCTGGAAAAAGATTTTTCGAACGAATCAAAGCCGTCACCATCACTTGCATACGCGACACCGTCATGATTCTTGACAAGGACTGCAAGCCGCTTAGAAACATAATCCTTTGGCTTGACGAGAGGCGCACTGACGGTGAGGTCAATCCTGTATGGTGGCAGAAGGTTCTCTTTGCATCGGTTGGGATGACGGAGACTGTACGTATGCTATACAAGGATGCCTTCGTCAACTGGATTAGGGAGAACGAGCCTGAACTATGGGAGAGAACGTACAAGTTCGTGCTGCTTCCATCATATATGAACTACAAGCTCACTGGAGTGCTCAAAGACGGAGCCGCTAACCAAGTGGGGCACATTCCGTTCGACAATAGACGAAGGACCTGGATGAAGAAAGGCCTTTCGCGTTGCATTGCAGACATTCCAATGGACAAGCTCGTCGACATTATCGAGTCCCCTGGCATCGTTGGATACATAAACGAAGAGACAAGCATAAGAAGCGGTATACCAAAGGATCTTCCTCTAATCTCCACGGGTACCGACAAGGCCTGTGAGTCCCTTGGCCTTTCTGTGACGACAGAGGACAAGGCCGCAATCTCCTTGGGTACGGCTTCAACGATTCAGTTCTGCTCGGCGCACTACTTTGAACCGCAACCTTTCCTTCCTTCGTATCCTGCCGTCATGCCGGGGTTCTACAATGGAGAGTATCAGCTGTATCGTGGCTATTGGATAGTCACTTGGTTCATACGAAACTTTGCTCAGGAAGAGGTCATGGAGGCTCACAGGAAGGGTGTGCGCGTAGAGCAGATACTTGACTCCAAACTTGATGAGATACCTGTTGGCTGCAACGGTCTAGTCCTTACACCTCATCTTGCGCCCGGCAACGGCAACCCCTTCGCCAAGGGTGTCGTCATGGGGCTCAGCGACCACCACAACAAGTTCCATATCTACAGGGCCATAATAGAGGGCATTGATTTTGAGCTCTATCATGCAATGCTAAGGATGCAGAAACGCTCTGGCCAGCGCATAAAGGAGCTCTACATCGCAGGTGGCGGATCCGTCAACGACACCGTAGTACAGATATGCGCCGATGTCTTTGGACTGCCTGTCAAACGCATCCAGACGCACGAAGCATCCGGCATTGGCTCTTCCTTGGCGGCCTTCGTGGCAATTGGAGAATTCAAGGATTTTGATGAAGCCGTCTCAAGTATGGTGCACGACAAGGACACTTTCCTTCCAAACGAAGAGAACCATAAAAAATACATGGCAATCTACAACAGTGTCTACAGACACATCGAGGACAGCAATACTTGGCTGTTCAAGAGGATAAGGAAGATTTCAAAGTCTCACTAGGAAGACCCTCTGAGTTCCTGCTTGCAGTCAGGGCATATCAGAACCAAGCCTTGAATCCCTTTTTCGCAGGTATTTGAGGCTCAGAACAAGGAATGGAAACAAAGACAGTACTTGGTGTACGGCATTGTTTTCATGACGAAGTTATGACCTCAAAGCCCAAGAAAACTAAAATCGGTATTCCTTCGCCTCACGCTTGGACTGGCGGTCAAGATCACGTTCCTTGATTGCATCGCGCTTGTCATGCAGGGCTTTTCCTCTACAGAGCGACACCTGAACCTTCACCAGGTTCCCTTTGAGATAGACCTTGGTTGGTATGAGTGTAAGCCCCTTTTCCTCGACCTTTCTTTTGAGTCTCTTTATCTCCTGCCTATGTACAAGGAGACGACGGTTGCGGTCGCTCTGGTGGTTGAAGATGGAGCCCTTTTCGTATGGCTGGATCGTGAACCCTACAAGCCAAAGCTCGCCGTTGTCTATCTTTATGTATGAATCCACAAACGAGAACTTTCCGGCTCTGAGCGACTTGACCTCTGTGCCTGCAAGCGATATCCCCGCTTCCAAGTCCTCGAGCACCGAGTAGTTGAAATATGCCTTTTTGTTGACCTGAAGGGTCTTTATCTCTTTTTTTACACTGGTTTCCATTTCGTTTGCCTAAAACAAATTGTCAATTCCACACAATGCGCAGTCCCATGAAGTCGCTGCACATGTTCCTGTAGGCTGTACCCACCGTGAAGACATCCACCTCGCTTGCACTGTTCACGTATGAGCCACCCTTGACGACCACATCCACATTGGCCTCCAGATTGGCGATGCAGGTCTGCACATCATAGTCCGATATCCTTGAAAGGGGTACATACGATGTATCCGTAAACTCCCATACTCCGCCAAGCATGGCACTTGGAGTGGAGGACTCAACGCTTGGCATGAGCGATTTCTGATAGCCTTCGCCGGCACCTGTCAGGGTGGCTGCAATCCATTGGTCTTCAGTTGGAAGGTCTACGTTTCTTCCAGATTTTTCAGAAAGCCAATTGCAGAAGGCCTTTGCAGCGTACCAGCTTATGTTTCTAACGGGTCTGTTCGATGCCACCGTCATGGAAAGCGTTACGCCATCAAGGTAGTAATCGTCCACAAGACCCTGAGCTATGAGATTCTCCTTGTTGGAAGCACTCCACTGAGGGTTTTCGTTGACGAAGTATGCCCACTGGTTCTCCGTTATGCACACTGCAGCCAGGTTGAAGGCCTTCGTTGAAACGACTTTTCCAGCTTCCTTGACCGCAGGATAGGAGCTCTCGACTACTTTGCCGTTTGAGAACGTTGCAGAGGGGATTTCAAAGCCGGCTATCTCAAAGACATCGGTCTTGAG
Source organism: Sphaerochaeta sp. Phil3 (assembly GCA_001940825.1). Lineage (GTDB taxonomy): Bacteria > Spirochaetota > Spirochaetia > Sphaerochaetales > Sphaerochaetaceae > UBA9732. The sequence continues at coordinate 36,654 of MSGT01000059.1, read as the reverse complement.
TGTGGTGGGGACGGCTTGGAGAGTTGGGTTTTCGATCGTCGTTCCCAGCGTTGAGGAGGATTCATTGCCAAAGACCTTTGCAGCGTCAAGTGAGGTTTCAAGGCCAAGGGTTGCAATTGCGTTGAGGGCGTCTTCGTACATCTCCTTTGTGGTGATGAATAGAAACGCCGTCTCCAAGGCTGTCGTGTCCTTCTCGTAGGCCGAACCCTTTATTGTCCTTGCGTATGTAGTGAAGATGTCTGCATAGCGGTGCACATCATCGTATTCAAGGATTGCACCGTACGAATTGGCGTCTTCCAAAAGCTCCTTCGAGAGGGCTGCGAAGGCCTGCTTTGTGATCGTTGCATCGCTTGAGACCCTTTGGGTTCTAGGGAAAAGCCAGTTGAAGAACACAGGATGTCCTACCTTGACGGTGAAGCTGTCTATTTCGTTGCCGTTGACCTTGTAGACGACTTCGTGGGTGCCGCTTGAAATCCTTCGTGTAAACGGCGTTCCACCTTCGTATGTGCCATCCACGTAGACCGCTGCGTTGTATGCGTCGCTTGTGAACTCTACACGTTTTGAGCCATTGATGATGTCCGGAACTATGCCAACGACAAATAGAATCACGGCAATTGCTAGAAGATAGGCTATTGTTAGCCATACTCCAGGTTTGAGTCCGAACAGTGGTTGTATCTTGACAGGTTCTACCTGCGGAAGTTCCTTCTTCTTTTTCATGCCCTAAACCTAACTTTATTGCACGTGATTGTCAACGTTTGTCTTTGTCAATATAATTTTAGTTATGGATGCTTTTTTCGATGGTGTACAGGCGTTCACGGAGCGCTGGCTTACAAAGAGAAAGGCCATGAAGGTGGCCAAGAAGAACAAGAAGAGGACTGTGCTGTCAGAGGCCTTGGAGTGGCTGGACGCCATAGTGTTCGCCGTCTTCGTCGTTCTTCTCATAAACCAGTTCCTGTTCCAGTTCTTCATAATCCCGTCCCCATCCATGCAGAATACCCTACTTGTAGGCGACAGAGTCATGGTCTCCAAGCTTACATACGGCCTTGAGGTTTTCCCTGAAGGTCCAAAGATCCTTGACTCAAGACTTCCTGACAGGGACGAGATAATCACCTTCTACAATCCGCAGTACGAAAGCAAAGGAACTCTGTTCAATCTTGTCAGCACCATTCTGTACATGGGGACCTTTTCGTTGGTGAACATAGACGTTGACGAGAACGGAAACATGAGGGAGAAGCTTCTTGTAAAACGTGCTGCCGGAGTAGGAGGGGATACGATAACCTTTGTGGACGGCGATGCCTACATAAAGGCTTCAGGCACCGGCGAGTACGTCCTTGAAGAGGATTTCAGAGCACAGAACGGCCTCTCCACTGCTCCTCATAGAAGCATAGAGAAGTCCACATACGTGTGGTACAACGCTTTGGCTAGGTTGGATGGCCTGTACAGCGAGGGCGTTCCTTCAAGCCAGCTTCCACGGCATCTTGTCGAGGACCAGCAGTCGTTGGATAGGAGCGTGTCGTTTACGGATCAGTACGGCTACGACAAGAACGTTGCCATTGGGCGCTTGATTGCAAACCCTGCAAGCGACGATGCACGAAGCGACTGGGCTAGACTGAACGTTGGTATGTATGTACCTGCAGGCTATGTCCTTCCTCTTGGAGACAACCGCGACAATTCAGGAGACGGTCGCTACTTTGGTCCAGTGTCTGCAAAGAGCATAAACGGATACGTAGCCACGAGGATATGGCCTCTAGGACGCATTGGCGGTCTCTATTCCGCTGATGTGTGATTTTCTGGATTCGTTTGACTACGAAGAACCTCTTTCTTTGTACATCCATGTCCCATTCTGCGACTCGAAGTGCAGTTATTGTGCATTCTTTTCCGTTTCAGGCTATCGTGATGATGTAAAGTCTCGTTATGTCTCAAGGCTTGTCGGTGAGCTTGGGGAGCTCGTTGAAAGGATGAAGGGACGTCCTTTCGAGACTGCATACATTGGAGGGGGAAGTCCCGGCTGCCTTGATGTGCGCAGCCTGTACGAGATAGCAGGTCTTGTATGTCGCAACGGCAGACCCAAGGAATTCACGGTTGAGATGAATCCAGACAACCTTTCTCCTAACATGAAATGTCTATTCGATGGTCTTTTCACACGCCTTTCGCTTGGGGTCCAGAGCCTTTACGAAAGGGCTTTGGAGTTCCTTGGCCGCAATGCAACGCTTGAGCAGACATATCGTGGGTTGGAGCTGTCACAGGATATTGGCGCAAGTACAGGCTGCGAGCTCAGCTACGACCTCATGACGTGCCTTGGGCCTTGGCACGACCCTTTGAAGGATGTACAAACTTTGTGCAATGGATTTCCTTCCAATCACCTGAGCGTCTATGCCTTGACTTTGGAGGAGGGGACTCCTCTTTTCAAAAGACGTCCGCCTTTGCCAGACGATGACACCCAGGCCTCAATGCTTTGCTCCGTATGGAACGCTTTGGAGGAGCGTGGCTTTGAGCACTACGAGGTCTCCAATTTTGCGAAAAACGGAAGGAGAGGCCTTCACAACTGTCGCTATTGGGACTATAGGCCCTATGTGGGTCTAGGGCCTGGGGCGGCGTCCACAGCGTTCAAGGATGGTCTGGTAAAGAGGTTCGACTCGAAAAAATCGGTCCATGATTATATAAATGGTCCTTGTTTTGGAGGTGTCGCATGCGAGGTCCTTGGCAAGGAGGAGGCTCTTGAGGAGTTCGTGCTAATGGGCCTTAGGTATAAAGGTGGCCTTGACCTTGGAAGACTGGAGAGTGAGTTCGGCTGCAAGGTGACGCCTTCCATGTTGGACGGCCTGGATGGGTATTCCGTGGAAAACGGATGCCTTGTCCCTTCCAACGAGGGGCTTCTTGTCGCCGACCATGCCGCCCTTGAAGTCATCAACAGACTATCTCGCAGACTGTCCCAACAGTCTTGACAGCGCAAATCGCTGTATGTAGAATTTCAGAGTTATTCTTAACTCGTTACTAAAGAGGTTTATATGTCAGGTCATAGCAAATGGGCTACTATCAAGCACAAGAAGGGCATTGCCGACCAGAAGCGTGGTCAAAAGTTCACGAAGCTGATCAAGGAGATCAGTGTAGCTGCAAAGATGGGTGGAGCCGATCCGGACACCAACGCAGCGCTTAGGACCGCCATTCTCAAGGCCCGTGCGGAGAACATGCCAAAGGACAACATCGAGAGAGCCATCAAGAAGGGTTCCGGCGAAATGGGCAACACTGTGTTCATGGAGCTTACATACGAAGGCTATGCACCAGGCGGAGTCGCAATCATCATCGATACCCTCACGGACAACAAGAACAGAACCGCTGCCGATGTGAGAAGCACACTCACAAAGCTTGGCGGATCTCTTGGTTCCACAGGATGCGTCTCCTATATGTTCCAGACAAAGGGTGTCATCACATACGATGCAAGCAAGTACACTGAGGACGAGATCTTCACTGCCGCTCTTGAGAACGGTGCAGAGGATGTCGTAAACGAAGACGGAACCATTGAGGTCACCACTTCCCCGGCGGACTTTGGTGCAGTTCTTGAGGCCATGCAGGCTGCAGGTTTCGAGCAGGACAGCGCTGACATCAACAAGATTGCAGACACCACCGTTTCCCTTGACAAGGAAAAGGCCCAGAAGGTCATGAACATAGTGGAGCGCCTTGAAGATCTGGACGATGTCCAGCAGGTTTCCACGAACCTTGATCTTCCAGATGATTTCTACGAAGAGTAAGCTATGGTGATACTGGGCGTTGATCCAGGACTTGCCAATACAGGCTGGGGCGTGGTCGATTTCGTTGGCCAGAAGTTCCGGCCTGTTTGTTTTGGTGTGATAAACACAGAGCCCAAGTCCAACCTTGAGGATAGGATTGCATCCATCGCTGACTCCTTGGGGGATGTCGTTGACAAGTACCACCCGCAGCACGTCTCCATAGAGGACATCTTCTTTGCAAAGAACGAAGTGTCCGCAATTGGCGTTGCAAAGGTCATTGGTGCAGTTTCTTACAGAATGCACCAACAGGGTGTTCCTGTGAGCATGTTCACACCGCTTCAGATCAAGATTGCGATAACTGGCTACGGCAGGGCTGAGAAGAAGCAGGTCCAGGAGATGTGCCGCATACTCCTTGGGCTGGACAAGATACCACGTCCTGACCACGCCGCAGATGCCTTGGCCGCCGCCGTGTGCTGGGGCAACACGAGTTCTACGCAGGGGAGGCTTGGAATCCTTAGATGATAAACGCAGTTATAGGTCAGCTTGTCTATGCAGGCGCACAGACCGTGATAATACTTGGTGGCAACGTGGAGTACGAGTTCGTGGTCTCCTCCCAGACAGCCACAAAGCTGTCGTCCCTTCAGGGTGCGGAGCGCAGCAATGTCAGGCTTCTTGCTTGGCTTCAGCACAAAGAGGACGGCATGACGCTCTTTGGTTTCTGCGACGAGGACGAGAGAAGACTCTTTCTGGAGTTGATAAAGGTCAATGGAATAGGGCCTAAACAGGCCATGAAGATACTCTCCGGCGTTAGGGTCCGCGACTTCATCACAGCCCTTGACCAAGGCGATGTATCGTTCCTTTCCCGCATTCCAGGTCTTGGTGCAAAGACATCTCAGAAGATAATCCTTGCCCTGCGCGACACTTTGGTGTTCACGGAGGACGATGCAAAGCCTCAGAACGTTGCAAGCGGTGCTTCCAAGAAGTACCAGGACATAATAGATGCCCTTGTGGAAATGGGCTATGATAAGAAAAAGGTCCTGGACACCGTTGCAAAGCTGCTCAAGGACAATGAAGAGTATGTCTCATCCCATGGACAGAGCGCCGTGGAGGAGTGGCTGTTCAGATCCGCTGTCGTGGCGTTGTCGTAATTGGTTTCAAATCCTGATGGAAAAAGGAAATCCCATAGGAGGGTGATTCGTGGAAGACATCGACTATTTGCAGAGCACATCGGTTGTGGCAACCGGCTATCAGGATGCCGATGCCCAGGAGAACATCCTTAGGCCAAAGTTCCTGTCCGATTTCCAGGGGCAGAAGAAGATAAAGGAGAACCTTGGGGTCTTCATCAAGGCGGCCCGTGAGAGGGGGGAGGCCTTGGATCATGTCTTCCTCATTGGCCCCCCTGGCCTTGGAAAGACCACTCTTGCATCCATAGTCGCAAACGAAATGGGATCGGAGATCCGCATGACAAGCGCCCCTGCTTTGGACAAGCCAAAGGACCTTGCCGGAATACTCACAAATGTGACTGAGAACTCGGTGTTCTTCATAGACGAGATCCATAGGCTCAAGCCTGCCTTGGAGGAGATGCTTTACATAGCCATGGAGGACTTTGAGATAGACTGGGTCATAGGACAAGGGCCTAGCGCAAGGACAATGAGGATTCCAATCCCACATTTCACGCTCATTGGAGCCACTACCAAGGCCGGCATGGTCAGCTCTCCTCTTCAGACTAGGTTTGGCATAAACTGCCGCATAGAGTTCTACAACGAAGGAGAGCTTGGACAAATCATCAAAAGAAGTGCAAGTCTCATAAACGTTCCAATAGACGACGAGGCCGTTGGCCTTCTTGCAAAATGCTCACGTGGAACACCTAGAATCGCCAACAGGCTCCTAAGGCGTTTCCGTGACTTTGCAGAGGTCATAGCCGATGGCACCATCACTGCAGATGTCGTGCATCGCAGCATCAAGAACCTTGGTATAGACCTGAACGGTCTTGAAGATCAGGACAGAAACATCCTTAGAACGATAATAGAGTTCTACGGTGGAGGCCCTGTTGGTGCCGACACCCTGAGCATTTCTGTTGGCGAAGCCATTGAATCCCTTGAGGATTTCTACGAGCCGTATCTTATCCAGAAAGGATATCTCAAACGAACCCCTAGGGGGCGTATGGTCACGGCAAAGGCCTATGAACTCCTTGGACTTCAAGACAGAATGGAGGCTCAGATGCGCGCGAACGGCAGCTCCTATCTTACAGGTTTTGGTGGAGCCGGCCAGGATGCACAGGGTACGCTGTTCGACTGACCTATTCAGGTGCTTCGACTGATACGATATTTATCGTTTTGCAAGTATGGATTGTTTTACAAGGATCGATCGATGAAGATAAGCGAATTTACATTTGAACTTCCTCCAGAGCTCATAGCGCAGACTCCTGCGGAGCGTCGCGGAGACGACAGGCTTTTGGTCATAGACAGGAGAACCGGTGCCTATACAGACTCAAAGATGGCAGATTTTCCATCGTATGTGGAACCTGGGAGCATCGTTGTCATCAATGATACCCGTGTAAGGAAGGCTCGTGTCTATGGGGTTTCCCAGACAGGCGGGAAGGTTGAGTTCCTTTTCACCGGAGCCGTTGGACCTGACCGTTGGCAGGCCATGGTCTCGAAGAGCAAGAAGCAGCGTCCGGGGAAGTCCTATTCCTTCTTTGCCCAGGACGGATCCTTGTTCTGCAACGGCTGCATAGACAGCGATGTGGACGACTCTGACAGCGGTTCGTCGCTTAAGGTCATAAAGTTCGATAGACCTGTGGATGAGTCTTTCTTTGCTTCCTGCGGCCACGTTCCTCTTCCTCCATACATAAAGAGGGAGGATGACTTCAATGACGAAAAGAGATACCAGACCATATTCGCAAACGAATGCGGCTCAATGGCGTCTCCTACGGCAGGGCTTCACTTTACTCCTGAAACGGTGGCCCAACTTGAGGCCAAGGGCTGTGAAATCCTGCATATCACGCTCCATGTGGGCATGGGTACGTTCCTTCCTGTGAGAACAGAGAATTTGGAAGATCACGTCATGCACACTGAATCGTACCATGTATCGCAGGAGGTTGCCTCCAAGATAAACGAAGCCAAGGCCTCCGGGCGTAGGATCGTCGCCGTTGGAACGACAAGCGTAAGGACCCTTGAAAGCGCCGTGAACAGGGATACTGGTCTACTTGAGGCCAAGACGGCATCAACGAACCTTTTCATAACCCCTGGTTTCAAGTTCATGGTGGTAGACCAAATGCTTACCAATTTCCATACACCTGAATCCACGTTGCTTGTGCTTGTGTCCGCCTTTGCAGGAAAGGATCATATTCTTGCAGCCTACAGGCATGCCGTGGAGGAACGCTACAGGTTCTTCAGCTATGGGGATGCAACGTTCCTCAAGTAGGAGTTTTGAAAGTTTGAAAGTTGCTTTCAAACAGATTTTGTTGTGGCGGGTTTGCGTTTTCTAGTGTAGAATTGACTGTGCTAGTTTCTAAAACAATAAAACTATATGGGAGGTCGAAGTGAAAACAAAGAAGTTTTTTGCTTTGATGCTGGTTGCGGTTCTGGCTGTTTCATGCCTTTTCGCGCAGTCTATCAATGAAATCAAACATGGAGACATGTACGGGAAGACCGTCATCCTCCATTCGAACGATGTCCATGGTGCCATCGAAGGATATGCGAAGATCGCAGCCCTCAGGGATTCCTTCATAGAGCGCGAGGCTTCCGTCTTCCTTGTGGATGCTGGAGACTTCAGCCAAGGCACGACATACGTCAGCAGTACAAAGGGCCTTGATGCAATCACCATGATGAATGCTGCCGGCTACCATGTCATAACTCTTGGAAACCATGAGTTCGACTACGGCTTCGAGCAGCTTGTCAGCAATCTCATGCAGGCCAACTTCATGGTTCTGTGCGCAGACATCTTTGCAGACGGCCAGTATGTCTTCAATCCATGTGCAATCCTTACACTGTCAAGTGGCGAAAGGATTGGTTTCATTGGTCTTGAGACCCCTGAAGCACAGACGAAGGCAAACCCAGCCCTCATCAAGGGACTTGACTTCATCGCCGGTGAAGACCTCTATGCAGAGACTCAGAACAACGTGGATCTTCTAAGGGCCAACGGCTGCAGCACCATCATTGCAATCGCCCACCTTGGAATCGACGAGTCCTCCGAGCCAAATACGTCGTATGACCTTTGGAACAACGTGACAGGTCTTGATTTCATCATCGATGGCCATTCGCACTCCGTCATCACCAACTACGACGGCGCTCCAATCCAGTCGACCGGTACGGCATTTGCAAACATTGGTGTAATCGTCATCGACGATGCAACCGGCGCAATCGAGGACCACTACCTTCAGGATACATCCGAACTCGAGTCCGATGCCTATGTGCTTTCCGTTGCACAGGAGATCATCGACAGGGTCAATGCAGAGTTCAACATCAAGTTTGCTGAGTCCTTCGTATCCCTCAACGGTGACAAGGAGCCGGGCAACAGAACTGAAGAGACCAACAACGGCGACCTCATAACAGACGCCATGATGTGGGCCATCCTCAAGGACGAGGGTAGCGTAAGCGTCCCATCCGAGAACGTCGTTGCAATCACAAACGGCGGTGGAATCAGAGCTTGGGTCAAGGCTGGCGACGTCACGAAGAAGGACATCAATACCGTTCTTCCATTCGGCAACACGGTTGCAGTCGTCTACGTGAAGGGAAGCGAGCTTCTCGAAGCCCTTGAAGCCTCCACGTTCTGCACTCCAATCTCCCTTGGCGGATTCCCTCAGACAGCTGGAATGGACATCACTGTCGATACCACAAAGGCATACGACAAGGCCGATGAGACATACCCAGCCTCCACATACTATGGACCAAAGTCCATCAACCGTGTGACCATCAACAGCGTCAACGGCAAGGCTTTCGATCCAGATGCAACATACGCGGTCATAACCAACAACTTCGTTGCAGCCGGTGGAGACACATACTATGCATTCGCAAGCGCATCCTCACAGTTCGACACAGGCATGCCTCTTGACGAAGTTGTCATGGACTACATCGTTCAGGTTCTTGGCGGTGTCATAGACGAAAGGTACGCCGAGCCACAGGGCAGAATGCACATCATCACAGAGGCTGCATCCGATGAACTTGTCATCGAGGTCTCCAACCTTGATGCTAACATCTTCACCACAAAGTACGGCAACCTCTATACGACCTGTAAGGCTTCCGATTTCTTTGGAACGCTTGGTTTCACATGGGGCGACCTCGTAACCGTGAAGTTCCTGGACCAGGAGCTCGTGCTTCCAGTCGTTCCTACATACTCCTACGTTGATACAGGCAAGCCTGCGATCATCATAGAGAAGGGTGAGGACGGAACGGCTAAGGGCTATCTCTCAATGGCCATCAACATGGGCAACTTCACGACCACATACGGCATTGGAACGAAGGTCACCAACGAAGAAAAGACATGGTACTGGGTTCCAAACGAAGGTGTGACGTTCCCAATCACAGTCGAGTTCGAGATGTACGAGCAGGGCGGCTACCTTGCAGAGTACATCCTCCACGACCTCAACAGAACCAACAACAGAGAGGACTATCCTAACCTCACCGACGCAGAGTTCGCAAACTTCCGCCAGATCAAGACGACCGGCATGGGCAACGTCCTCTACAGGACAAGCAACCCTGTCAACCCTGAGCTTGGCCGCAACGAGTATGCCGATGCCGCTGCAAAGGAAGCCGGAATCACGGTCATCATGAACCTTTCCGACGACAAGGCTACAGCAGAGGCAAGGGAGTGCTTCGCAGGTTCCTACTACTCACAGCAGAACGTCATCTACCTGAACCTTGGTGTTGACTTCAACGATCCAAGCTTCCGCAGCGGTCTTGCAGAGGGCATGAGGTTCTTCGCAAACAATCCTGGCGTCTACGCCGTGCACTGCACAGAGGGCAAGGACAGAGCCGGTTTCGTTTCTGCTCTCCTTGAATGCCTCATGGGTGCAACTCCAGAGGAAGTCATCGAAGACTACATGACAACCTACTACAACTACTACGGCGTTGAGAAGGGAACGGCCAAGTACGAGGCTATTGCAAACAGCAACATCGTCAAGACTCTCAAGAACGCATTTGGCGTTCTTGCAGACTACGACATTGCAAACGCAACTTCCGCAGACCTTCAGTACGGTGCTGAAGGCTACCTCAAGGCCATTGGCCTCACAGACTCCGAGATTTCAGCTCTCAAGTCCAATCTTGCCAAGTAAGCTGAGTCTCGAGTTTTGAAGTTCGGTTTTTGAATTTCAACCCCGGTGGGTTCTCTCGCCGGGGTTTTTTGCTGCGATGTCTAGCCGTTCTGGGCATTCTAGCCATTCTAGCCACTCTGGACATTCTAGCCACTCTGAAACGGTCTGGATTGCAAACAGTTGGGACTATCAGGTACTGTCAGGTGCGCTTAGGTACTCTCTAACCATCTCTAGGTTATCCCATAGTATCCTACAGCGTTCCACAACGCCCTACAGCGTCCATCAACGCCCATCAAAGCTTTTGATTCACCGCAATATTATTTACATTGACATCTCGTTAGAAGATGTCTTTTAGTTCACAAAGCCTTTCTATCATGCAGTCTGCTATGTCGTTGCCAAATGAGGGGTCTTGGATGGAGGCAAGGCCGGTTCGCATCCAAACGGTCTTCATTCCAAGGGCTTTGGCTGGCTTGATGTCGTTGTCCAAGCGGTCTCCAACCATCACGCATTGGCTTGCATGGCAGCCTGATGCCTCGATTGCCATGAGGAAAATCTCTGGCGATGGCTTTGAAACACCTGCCTCTGCTGATGCCGTCACGTTGTCGAAGAATCCTAGGATACCCCATGCCTCGAGGCGGTCTTTGGTTCCAATCGGCTGGTTTGCTATTACACCAAGCCCGTAGCCTTTGGATTTCAAATACGAGAGGGTGTCGAATGCATCTGGAAACAAAACTTCGTCGCAGGACGGCCATGGCGTCTTTTCAAGTCCAAAATGCCTTCGTGCTGCTGAGTTTCCGTCAAGACCCTCTAGGGCGAACCTCCTGCGGGCGGCATCGAACTCTTCGAATGAAACATCGTTTCCAACCAAAGAGGCCTTCTCTAGCATGGAGCGTGCATGGTTGTCATATGCAACCGTTTCGTCCACAAGTGTGGAGCCTACATCGAAGAATATCCATCTGATGTCATCCATATAGGCCTCTTCCACAGTTCACTCCCCAAAAAGGTACAAAAAAAGGAGCCATCACAGACTCCTTGATTTGACGACGGTAGGATTTGAACCTACGACAACCAGTGTGTAAGACTGGGGCTCTCCCGCTGAGCTACATCGCCTTGTAAGGGAGAATCTAGCATCTTGAGCCAAAAGTGTCAACCAACTGCATATTGATGCCAACCGGCATAATGAGGGCCGTATCATTTGACATACCCTGACATACCATTTGATATCATTGCGTTTTGAGGGTAGAATCAATCAATATGAACGAGGAAAACGCTCCAAGGATGGAGAAGATAGAAGAATACGAACGCATTCTCAAATCCATAGAATCAAAGATAGGCGATGCCCGTCTCATGGCAGTGAGCAAGACACGCAGCCTTGAGGAGATAATGGACGCCTACAGCGCAGGGGCAAGGCTGTTTGGTGAGAACCACGTACAGGAGATCGTTGAGAAGTTCTCGAAGGACGGCATGCCGCAGAAGCCGCAGGACCTTGAGCTTCATATGATAGGGCACCTTCAGAGCAACAAGGTCAACAAGGTCGTGCCTCTTGTGGACATGATAGAAAGCATAGATTCGCTTGAGCTTCTTGAAAAGGTTGACAGGGCCGCCCAAAAGGCGAATAAGACCATGGACGTGCTTCTTGAAGTCAACACAAGCGGAGAGGTGGCGAAGAGCGGGTTTGGAAGCGAAAAGGAGCTCTTCGACTGCATTGACAGAGCCAAAGAGCTTCGCAACATTCATATAAAGGGCCTTATGACGGTTGGCCCAGTGGCATGCAGACCACAGGACAAGGATAGGCTTACGGACGAGGCCTTCTCGTACTTGAAAAGGCTCTTCGATTCAATAAAGAACGAGATGCAGTCTGGAAAGTATCCATACATCGACATGGCCGTCCTTTCCATGGGTATGAGCGGGGACTATATGATAGGTGTTGCGAACGGATCAACAGAGGTTCGCATTGGAACGGCCATCTTTGGAGCACGGGACTACGGACAGGCAGGTGGAGGCCAAAACCATAATGCAGATCCAACTGCAACTACAGCCGGAACCCAAAAGGAGCCCAAATGAAGAAAGCCATAACGGTAGCAATGATTGCAGTGCTTCTCTTTGGCGTTGCAAGTCCTGTCTTTGCACTGAGCATGGATGGATACGAACCATACACTAAGGCCGAGTTCCCAAAGTGGTCCTTGGATCTTAGAAGGGCTGAGACGATCTTCTTCGGAGGCATACCAATAGCTTTCCCGCTTGTAGGTGCAGCGTATTCCATAGCGGGACAAAACCCCGAGTTCCTACAGACCCTTGGCATCGCCTGTGCCGTATCCGCAGCCATAACGCTCATAGACTACATAATAGGAGTTGTAAGTGCGAATTGAACGAAACTACGAATTCACAGTGGAGGAGGGGGTCCAGAAGCAGCGTGTGGACGCCTACCTCGCTTCCCGCATAGAAGGTCTTTCCAGATCCGCCTTGTCCAACCCAATGAGCTCCATGACCATAAACGGCAGGCCCTCCAAGAAGAGCGACGCTGTAAAGGAAGGCGACATCGTGTCCCTTTCCTATGTAGCCGATGTCTTTGAGAAGGTCGAGCCTCAGGACATACCTCTTGACATCCTATACGAGGACAGCTCGATGCTTGTGATAAACAAGGCTCAGGGGATGGTGGTTCATCCAGGTGCTGGAAACATAGATGGAACCATCGTGAATGCACTGGCATACCGCTACGGACAGGATTTTATAGACGCCATGGCCGACGAGTGCGATGTAACGCGACCGGGTATCGTCCATAGACTGGACAAGGATACAAGCGGTGTGATGGTCATAGCCCTCAACGCCAAGGCCCATGCTTCTTTGAGCGCCCAGTTCCAGAACAGAGAGATAGAAAAGTACTACTATGCGTTCTGCGACGGCATCATTCCAAAGCATGAGGATGACATAGAGTGCCTCCTTGCAAGGGACAAAAACAACCGCAAGCTGTTCGTGCCAGTCAAGGAGAAGAAGTACATAATCCAAGGAGGCCTTTCCAAAAAGAGGACGCAGGAGATAATGGATGAGGTCTATATTGATCCCAAGTACAAGGTTGGAGGCTCCGTTGACAGGTTCTCGGAAGGCAAGTACAGCAAGAGCCACTATGAGGTCGTGAAGCAGCTGCCAAGGGCGGCCCTTGTGAAGGTGAGGATATTCACCGGACGAACCCATCAGATAAGGGTCCACATGAAGAGCATAGGTCATCCCGTCATTGGGGATGTGATGTACAACAATCGCCTATCACGCTTTCCAGGATGGTCCCTCATGCTTCACAGTTCCATCCTTGAGATAAGCCATCCCGATACCGGTGAGATGATGCGCTTCGAGGCTCCTCTTCCTCAAAGGTTCGTTGACTTGGAAGAGGCCTTGAGAAAGGAATGACGAAAAGTACATGGAAAACAGCATGGAAGGCATAGTCCTTAGATCCATAAACAACATATACTCGGTGCGCACCTCTCAAGGCGAGGTCTTCAGCTGTAGGATAAAGGGCAAGCATCTTGCCCAGGCCAGCGGCGAATACAACCCAATAGTCGTAGGGGATATTGTGGATTTCACCCAAAGCGGTACGAACGAGGGTCTTGTCACCAGTCGTCATGATAGAAAGGGAGTCTTTGCACGTTGGAACGACAAGAGACAGCTCAACCAGACAATATGCGCCAATATGGACATTGTGGTGTGCGTATGCAGCATAGAGAGCCCTCCGTTCAGGCCTCGTTTCGTGGATAGGGTCCTTGCGTGCTGTCGCAACGTGCCTGTCATGATAGTGCTCAACAAGTGCGACATCCTTCTTACCCAGTGGGAGAAGGAGCGCTTTCAGCTGTATAGGGAATTGGGGTACGAGACCACAGCGGTATCGGCCCAAAGCGGTGAGAACATAGAAGGTCTCATTGAGGCCCTGCAGGGTAAGGTCGCGGCCTTCGTGGGGCAGAGCGGTGTTGGAAAGAGCTCCCTTGTGAATAGGCTTCTTGGTGCAAGTCAGCGCGTGGGGGAGGTTAGCGAGAAGTACAATAGGGGAAGGCATACGACCAACTACGCCCTCATGTTGGACGGCCCGGGCTTCACGCTCATTGATACGCCGGGTTTCAGGGAGATATCGGTGCCGCATGACGACCCACATCTCATTGCGCAGGCCTTTCCAGAGTTCGTGGAGGCTTCAGGCAAGTGCGCCTTTGCATCGTGCCTTCATGTAAATGAGCCGGACTGCGAGGTTCTGAGACGCTTGGAGGATGGTGGCATAGACCCGGACAGGTATGAAAGCTATGTGCGAATGCTTGAGTCTCTGGACGAAAGGCTTCCAGTTTGGAGTAGGAAATGTTCAAAAGGACAGTGATGGACCTTGGCTTGGACCAAGTCCTTGACAGTGTAGCGCACTTTGCGTTGAGCTCCCAAGGTGGGGCTGGAGTAAGGCGCGCAAAGCCAATATTCGACAAAGATGCGTATCTGACCCGCCAAAGCCAGGTTGCGGCTGTATCCTACGCAATAGGCGAAGCATCCAAGAGAAACGTATTCGTAGAGTCGTTTCCGGACATATCAAGCGTGTTCGCCTCCATTGAGGCCAACCCCGTTGCATCCCTTACCGGCGAACAGGTGTACGACGTTGGGCTTTTCGTCCGCAGCGCAGGTTTTCTTAGGTCGTTGCTTTCTCTTTCCTGCGAGCCCGATTGCGCTGACAGGGAAAGCGGCGTGGATTGCATCATAGATGATATCCCGTGTGAACTTATTGACCTTGAGCGAGAGGTCTTCGACATCCTGGAATCCCCAGGGCAGGTGAAGGAGAACTACCCAACCGTAAAGGCCCTTAGGGACAAGGCCGATGCCAGACGCGCGGAACGAAGCCGCATGGCTTTGGACATGATGAGGAACAATTCCTCCATCATGCAGTCCAACACCGCCGTCATGCGTGACGGAAGGATAGTTCTTCCTGTAAGAAGCGAGTCCAAGGGTGCAGTTGAAGGCTATGTGCAAAGCTACTCTTCAAGCGGCGGTACCGTGTTCATGGAGCCATTCAG
The DNA here is from genome assembly GCA_001940825.1 of Sphaerochaeta sp. Phil3. GTDB lineage: Bacteria > Spirochaetota > Spirochaetia > Sphaerochaetales > Sphaerochaetaceae > UBA9732. The sequence goes on along the minus strand of MSGT01000059.1, from coordinate 21,643 downwards.
ACTTGTTGATATGAACAATGCCGTAGTGATGTCCCAACAGGCCATAGACATAGAGATTGCAAGGCTTATAGGCGGTCTTTCGGACATGGTCAAGGCCGTTGAAATTCAGTTGAGGACGTTGGCGTCCCAAATCATGCAGGCGGACTTTCTCTATGCCTTTGCGTCATGGGCTCGTCTGAACGGGTGCTGCAGGACCATGCTTGTAGAAGGAGGCCATGCATCGGCTGCCGGAGGGGAAGGTGAAGAGAACGGGCTTTGCAATCTTATACATGCACGACACCCTCTTTTGGGTTCAAAGTGCGTTCCAATAGACCTTAGGGTTCCAGCCGGATACAAGGCGGTCGTCCTTACTGGTCCAAACGCCGGTGGAAAGACCGTCACAATGAAGACGGTTGGGCTTTTCTCCATACTCAACCAGATATGCGGCTTCATACCGGCCCAGGATGGAAGCTCCCTTGCATTGTTCGACAATGTCTTCACTGACATTGGAGACGATCAGAGCATAGAGAACAACCTGTCCACGTTCAGCGGCCACATGAAGGGCATTGGTTTCATACTGCGCTCAATGACACCTGATTCGCTTGTCATCTTGGATGAGCTTGGAAGCGGAACTGACCCTCAGGAAGGTGCGGCCCTTGCCCGTTCCATATTGGAATACTGTACAGGCAGGGCTGCGCTTACGCTTACGACATCCCACCACGGAGTTCTCAAGCAGTATGCTTATTCCTCGAAGAACGTTCTCAACGCCTCCATGGAGTTCAACGAACAGACCCTGGAGCCTACCTTCAAAGTCATCGCAGGCCTTCCAGGTGAGAGCCATGCCATAGACACGGCAAAGAGGATGCATCTTCCAAAGAGCGTTGTGGCGTCAGCCCAGAAGTACCTTGGAGAGGAGGCTGTAAAGATTTCCTTCATCATAATGGGCCTTGAACAAAAACGCAGGGAGGCGGACTCAAAGGCTGCGGAGCTTTCAAGAAGGCTTCGTGCGGTGGAGAACGAAGAGCGTCACATCGCGAACGAGAACCGCCGTCTCAAGGCCTTGGAGAACCGTCTTAGAAAAGGCTCCCTTAGCGAATACGACAAGGCTTTGAAGGATTCTAGAAAACGACTTGAGAACCTTGTAGCTGAGATCAGAGTTGGTGAGATGAACAAGGAGAAGACCCAGAAGGTCAAGTCCTTCATTTCTGATATGGAAAGCAAAAAGAACGAGATGGAAGCCCAGATTGCCAAGATCGACGGCGAAATAGATGAGTACGATGCAAAAGAGGACATCTCAAGTGAGCTTCATGTAGACCTTGAACCTGGCATGGACGTACTTTGCGGTCCAAACAAGAGGGAGGGTTCCGTGATTCGAAAGGCCGGTGATGGCAAATGGGTGGTTGCAATTGGTCCTATGAAGTTCACATTCAAGGAAAGCGAACTCACCGTTCCTCGCAGAGCCCCAACGGTCAAGGCATACTCCTTCGATTCCGGTTCAAAGGCACCGGCTCCAAAGATGTCGTTGGATCTCAGGGGCTACAGACTTGAGGCGGCGCTTGATGCCATAGACAGCCAGCTTGAAGCCTGCTGCATCCATGGCATAAAGAGCTTTTCCATCATACACGGCTATGGGGACGGCATACTGTCAGCGGGGATACACAGGCACTTGAACGCAAGTCCTCTTGTGGAATCGTTCAAATTCGCCCATCCGGATGACGGAGGACAGGGCAAAACGTATGTTTCGCTCAAGTAGGAGGCTTTTATGAATGAAAACTGCGGGGTGGTTGCAATCAGGAACCTCAAGACAGACAGAGTCTATCTTTTCTATTCAAACGACATAAAGGGAGACTGCGTGAAAAGCCGCTTCCAACTTGATTTGGGTATGCACAGCTGCAGGTCTCTGCAGGAGGACTATACCAATACAGGCCTTGAGGTTTTCAGGTTCGATGTAATGGAAGAGACGGACAACCCGGAAAGGTTGTCCGCTATAAAGAAAACGGTCTCCAACCAATACGAATGATTGGAACCGTTCAGTGGAATGCTCAGGGAAATCGGTCTTGGAATCAGAGCCTTCCTGATGCCTTGTCCATTTCAATGAGGTTTTTGATTGCATTGACTGCAACGTGGCATACCTGTGTGGTGTCGTGGAGCTTTGGGTTGTCCATGCCAAGGGCTTCCCGCTCTTGGTTGCCAACTACGAAGAACACGGAGCCGCATCTTACGTGCAGGAAGCTGGCCACAGTGAATAATGCTGCGCTCTCCATTTCGGAAGCCAACACTCCAAGACGCTTCCATGCCTCCCATTTGTTTTCTAGTTCATAGCTTACCGGCATTATGGAAGGGTCGTGCTGTCCGTAGAACGAGTCTTTGCACTGGACGATTCCAAGGTGGTGTTTTATTCCCATGCTCTCGGCGGTCTTCTTCAGTGCTGTGACCACTTCGTAGTCTGCAACAGCAGGGAATTCTATTGGTGCGTATTCTCGACTGGTGCCTTCCATCCTTATGGCACCTGTTGCAATCACGGCATCCCCTCCCATGACAGGAAGCGCTATGCCTCCGCATGTTCCCATCCTTAGGAATGTGTCGGCACCGCATTTGACGAGCTCTTCCATTGCTATAGAGGCGGATGGTCCTCCAATTCCTGTGGATGTCACGCTTACAGGCACTCCGTTTAGGCTTCCTGTATAGGTGAGGAATTCACGGCTGTCCGCAACTTCGTGTGCGTCGTCCAGAAACTGCGCTATGAGTGGTACGCGCTTTGGATCCCCCGGTAGAATCACGTATTTTCCAACATCCCCTTTCTTCGTCCTGAGGTGGTACTGTATTCCTGTTCCGTTCATGTAGTCAGACATGCTTTTTCTCCTTGTTGGTTTTTCCAAAAACCTCTTGTTGTCTCATTTCTTCATTTTGAGGAACACATTATATCATTAAAACCGTGTACTTGAAACAGTAAAGTTTCATATGGATCGTTCTGTGGGTTCTGTGGTAATTCCATTTGACGCAAGATGCTGGCCTTTATAGGCTTAGTGTTTGATAATGTTAAAGTGCCACGCTATAACTCCTTTGGCACTGTCCAATGCTCTATGATGCATTCGAAAAAATGGAGCATGGATGTAGTTGAGATGGAGTACTTTGACGCAAGGCAGTTCGCGAATTTGGCCGGTTGGTTGGGTCTCATCGACAGTCCAGATCTCAAGACTTTCAGGAACGGCAGGTTGGGGAAGGAGCCAGAAGGCTGGAATCCAAGTCTTGAGGACATAATGAAGTTCGCAGTGGAGGATGCCTCCATATCACCTGCGCTTGTGCTTTGCTCCATGTACAGTGGGCTCCCAAACGATGCCAAGGTAAGTGTGGATACCATTGAACGCAACGGGAAGCAAAGGAAGTACTATTCCATAGCATTGGCCAACCATGGCGATTGGAAGGATTTGATTGCCAAGCCTCTTCTTGAAAGATGCGCGGCGGACGAAAAGCGAAGGAGGTGCATAGAGAAGGCGCTTTCTGACAACTCTACGGTTCCAAAGGCAGCCGATATACGAAAGTGCTTCTACATCCACAGATCAATGGTCCAAGGGCGGGACAACATGCCTGCAGGCTATGGAACCGTAGCCAAGAGGGCTGGACGCAGCAGGGAGGCGTACCTTAGGTTCGAGAACTGGAGGGTCAACAGGTATTCCTATCCCAGAATAGATTCAGTCAACCTGTACCTCAAGTGCTGCGGCGAATACCATCCGCTGGATTTCATCGTTGACATCTACTTGTATATGGGAATGTCTGATTCGGAGGTTCTGGAGATTGCTCGTGGAAACAGAGAGAAGATTCGTGGGTCTTGACCCAAACGGAATCATAGTTGCGGCTGATGCCATTTCCCATCCCTATGCGAGTGGAATCCATGCGTTCTTTGACAAAAGGACGGCGAAGGAGGATTGTCCCCGCATAAGGGACATAATTAACTTCGTGTGCTACAGATGTGGGATTCAAATTCCGTTCGTATGGGCATGGATGTGCACTGATTTTCCATTCCAGGACCTGGATGCATACAGTTGGAAAGCCGTCACCGTGTCCTATGTGGAGGGAAAACTCTCTGGAACCGATTTCCCGGCTATGGAGAATGTCGCATCCCTTCTTGCAAGGAAAGGCATGGTACCAAATCTCAGAACCGCTCTGAAAAGCCAGAGGAGACGCCTTGGATTGTCGCTTGGAGAGATGGCGTTTCGTCTTGGAATGGAAAGAGGGGATGTTGCCTCCCTTGAACGTGGATGCTGTCCTACGAGCATTCCAAGGTGCGATACACTAAACATTGCAATCGAATGCTATGAAATTCATCCAATCAGGCTCCTGCAACTGGCGTTTACTTCGGTTGCATAGCACCTGAATCTTCGAAAATGGCAGATTATTTGGTCATTTCTGCCTTTATCCTCAATTTCAAAGTTTAAAATTGGTTAAGAAGTGGATTTTTTGGAGTGCACACACTTAAATTTCTATTATATAATCCACAATCGGAGCAATTGGATGAAATTCCAGGAAAGCTCCAAGCGAAAGGTACATAAAACCAAGTTCAAGGATGGAACAGAATGGAGATACAGATTCAAGATTTGGTCCAGTCCATCAAGCATGATGGAATAGAGGAAGCCAAGAAGGAAGCCGCCGCCGTCGTAGACGCTGCAAAGGTCCAGGCTCAGGAGATCATCGAAGATGCAAGGAAGGAAGCTTCTAGGATGATCGACGACGCGAACCGCGAGATCGAAAGCGCCAAGGCTTTGGTCAAGCAGGCCCAGAGGGATGCTGTGCTTTCCGTGAAGAAGGAGCTTGAGGCTCAGCTTGACGGAATCCTTTCCTCTGAAGTCTCCAAGGCAATGACAGGCGAACAGCTTTCAAAGGTGATTGTTGCCGCCATCAATGGAGAGGACCCTTCCAAGTACGTCCTTGAAGTCAAGGATGTGAACGATTCACTCAAGAGCGGTCTTGCAAAGGAGTTGGAGAAGGGTCTTGAGATAAAGCCCGTCAAGAACGCATCGGTCAGGCTCTGCCTCAAGGATGGATCCGGATTCTATGATTTCTCGGATGAAGAGATTGCAAACCTTCTCAAGCCATTCCTTGGTGGACTCAAGTTCTGAGGAAACGCAGATGCCTGTCGATTCTAGGTATTATTTTCTTTCAAGCCTTCCAATGCTGCGCTTTGGCGACAAGGCCCCTCTGACATGGGAAGAGTTCATGCAGACCGCACAGAGCTGTGTTGGCGCATCCGACATGAAACTCCTTTCCCGCATAGAGCAGGGGGACTACAGTGGGTGCCATTTCCTCAAGGAGTGGAAACGGTTCTGCGACAAGACCACCTCCGCTGTGAATGCTAGGCGTAGGGTGGCTCTTGGAAAGGACGATGTGTTCTCAAACGAGGAGGACTATGAGATCTCCAAATTTGGAAATGCAGTCATGTCTGCCAAGAATCCTTTGGATGCGGAGCTTCTCATAATGAAGTTCAGGTTCGATTATCTGGAGAAGGCCACGGCGTTCAAGGCCTTCAATCAGGATGTGGTCCTTGGCTACGCACTGCAGCTCAGGATCCTCATAAGGAAGGATCTGTTCGATGTGGACTTTGGCAACGCCCAGTATCAGAAGCTCTTCGACAAGGTTCGTGAAGAGATCAACGTTGAAAAATAAAGAAGTGGATATATTGGAGATATAGATATTATGACAAAAAGCACAGGATATGTGGCCGGCGTGAACGGAAACCTCGTTACCGTAGCGTTCGAAGGGGCCATTTCCAAGAATGAGGTCGCATACGTCCATGTAGGCGACACTAGTCTCAAGGGAGAGGTCATAAGGATAAACGGAAACAAGGCCAGCATGCAGGTCTATGAGATGACCAATGGCATACAGGTAGGTGACAAGGTTGATTTCACAGGCGAAATGATGAGCGTTGAGCTTGGGCCTGGTCTTCTCACCCAAATCTACGATGGTCTTCAGAATCCACTTCCAGCGCTTGCTGAGAAGTGCGGATTCTTCCTTCAGAGAGGGGTCTACATGGATCCAATCCCAAACAAGGACTGGGAGTTCACCCCTGTCGTGGCTGTTGGAGACGTCGTCAGACCTGGCGATGCGATTGGAACCGTTCCTGAAGGTATCTTCACGCACAAGATAATGGTTCCGTTCGGTTTCGACGATGTTGACTGGAAGGTCGTTTCCATAGTCTCAAAGGGTGTCTACAATGTAAGGTCCACCGTTGCAAGGCTCCAGAGTCCAAAGGGCGAAGAGAAGGATCTCACAATGGTGTTCAGCTGGCCTGTGAAGAAGGCTGTTGGATGCTATGAAGAGCGCCTTAGACCAGATGAGACCCTTGTCACGAAGATTAGGATAATTGATACGTTCCTGCCAATAGCAAAGGGTGGTACGTACTGCGTGCCAGGACCTTTTGGTGCAGGGAAGACCGTCCTTCAGCATCTTACAAGCCGCAATGCAGAGGTGGATATCGTAATCATAGCTGCATGTGGAGAGCGTGCCGGTGAAGTCGTCGAAGTCCTCAAGGAATTCCCTGAACTGGTTGACCCAAAGACGGGTCGCTCTCTTATGGAGAGAACCATCATAATATGCAATACGTCCTCCATGCCGGTCGCAGCCAGAGAAGCATCGGTCTATACGGCTATCACGATGGCCGAGTACTACAGGCAAATGGGCCTCAACGTGCTCCTTCTTGCCGATTCCACGAGCCGTTGGGCTCAGGCCATGAGAGAGATGAGCGGTAGGCTTGAGGAGATTCCTGGTGAAGAGGCCTTCCCTGCATACCTTGAAAGCGTTATCGCCGCCTTCTATGAAAGGGCTGGAAAGGTAAGGCTTCATGACGGATCCACTGGCTCCGTTACGATTGGCGGTACGGTAAGCCCTGCCGGTGGAAACTTCGAGGAACCTGTGACCCAGGCTACTCTCAAGGTCGTTGGTGCATTCCATGGTCTTAGCCGTGAAAGGTCTGATGCAAGGAAATACCCTGCAATCCATCCTCTTGATTCGTGGTCGAAATACAACGGCATCATAGACAAGGCCCGTGTCGAGCAGGCCAGGGACATCCTTTTCAGGAGCAATGAGATAAACCAGATGATGAAGGTCGTTGGCGAAGAGGGTACATCAGTTGCGGACTACATCGTCTACCAGAAGGGTGAGCTTCTTGACAGCGTGTATCTACAGCAGAACTCCTTCGATCCCGTTGACAGTGCAGTTCTTCCTGACAGACAGCGCGAGGAGTTCAACCTCCTGTACGAAGTGCTTACGGCGGACTTTGCGCTTGACAGCAAGAAGGATGTAAGAGCGTTCTTCAACCAGATGCGCCAGAAGTTCCTGGACTGGAACAGCGTTGCCACAACTGATCCACGCTACAGCCAGTATGAGAATGAAATAAGGGATTTGTATGCTTCCAAGTCCAACTGCTGTGAGGAGATGTGAGTATGAACAAGGTCTATACGAAGATAGAGTCCATCGTTGGTGACGTCATCACCGTTAGGGCTCAGGGTGTAAGATACAACGATCTTGCAGTTGTTGGAAAAAGCTTTGCAAACGTAATCAAGCTTGACGGCGACCTTGTGAGCCTTCAGGTGTTCGCGGGTGCAAAGGGAATTTCCACAAACGATGAGGTCAGGTTCCTTGGTGTCCCAATGAAGGTCAGCTTCTCAGATGACCTCCTTGGTAGGGTGTTCGATGGCTCCGGCCGTCCACGTGACAACGGTCCCGCTCTCGAAGACAACATGATTGAGATTGGCGGTCCATCGGTTAACCCTGCAAAGAGAATCGTTCCAAAGAACATGATAAGGACCGGTATTCCAATGATCGATGTGTTCAACACATTGGTGGAATCCCAGAAGCTTCCTATATTCTCCGTAAGCGGAGAGCCGTACAACGAACTTCTTGCCCGCATAGCCATGCAGGCAGAGGTAGACCTTATAATCCTTGGTGGCATGGGTCTCAAGTACGACGACTACCTCTTCTTCAAGGACACCCTTGAGAAGAGCGGTGCAATGAGCAGAACCATAATGTTCATACACACCGCAAGCGACCCAACGGTCGAATGCATGATGATTCCAGACATGGCGCTTGCAGTTGCTGAGCGCTTTGCAATCGAAGGCAAAAAGGTCCTTGTCCTTCTTACGGACATGACGAACTTTGCCGACTCCCTCAAGGAAATGGCCATAACAATGGATCAGGTCCCTTCCAACAGAGGCTACCCTGGTGACCTCTACAGCTCGCTTGCAAGCCGCTACGAGAAGGCTGTTGACTTTGAGGGCGCAGGTTCTTTGACAATACTTGCCGTGACGACGATGCCTGGCGACGACGTAACCCATCCGGTTCCGGACAACACCGGCTACATCACAGAGGGGCAGTACTATCTCAAGAACGGGCATATCGAACCGTTCGGAAGTCTCAGTCGTCTCAAGCAGAACGTCAACAGCGAAACGAGAAACGACCATAGAGCTCTCATGGATGGTCTCATCAAGCTGTACAGTGCATACAAGGAGTCCCTTGAGAAGAAATCCATGGGCTTCATGATGAGCGAGTGGGACGAGAAGCTTCTAAAGTACGGCCATCTCTTCGAGACAAGACTCATGGACCTTTCCGTGAACATCCCTCTTGAAGAAGCCCTCGACCTTGGTTGGGAGATACTTGCAGAATGCTTCGAGCCAAACGAGACAGGACTGAGAAGCGAACTCATAGCCCAGAGATGGCCAAAGAAGACGGAGGCTTGAAGTGGCGGTTAAGCTGACTAAGAACGAACAGAAGAAACAGAAGGACCAGCTCAAGCAGTATGAGCGCTACCTTCCGACTCTTCAGCTCAAAAAGCAGCAGCTCCAAATGGTCATACGTCAGATCGAGTCGGACCTCTCCCAATACAGGGAGAAACAGAACGAGCTCATAAGAAGCGCCCAGGACTGGATTGGTGTGTTTGGTGAGAACAGTACGTTCGATGCATCAAGACAGTTGGACAGCCTTGTGCGGCCGGACAAGGTCGTAAGAGGAGAGGGGAACATTGCAGGTGTAGTGATCCCCGTGTTCCAGGACCTGACGTTTCAGGATATAGACTACGATGTGGAGCAGTATCCGCTTTGGGTGGACAGAGCCGTCCTCCTTCTGCGCGATAGCGCAAGGATAGATGCGCTTATGGCCACGCTCAAGGTTCAGGTGACCCTTCTAGAGAAGGAGCTTAGAACCACCAGCCAAAGAGTGAACCTTTTTGAGAAAGTCAAGATTCCAGAGACCAAGGAGAACATCCGCAGGATTGGAATCTATATTGGAGACCAGCAGACCGCGGCTGTCGTGCGCGGCAAGATAGCGAAGAAGAAGCTTGCTGACAAGGAGGAGACCGCATGATAGAGAAAATGAAGAAAGTCATAGTCGTGGCTCCTTTGGACCGCAAGCGCGAGATGCTCAACGCCATAAGGGACTTTGGAGTCGTCCATATATCGGAGACCGCCGCCCCCGAATCAAAGTATTCGGAAAGGCTCTCTTCATTGGACAAGATGCGTTCCGTCCTTGTCGAGCAGCCAAAGGTTGAGCAGAAGCCCGTCCTTGGGAAGCGTGAGTTCGATGACCTTCACGAGAGGTTGTGCAAAGCCGTCGTCGATTCCAAGAGCATTGAGGGCGAACTCTTCGAGCTGTCGAACGAAAGGTCAAAGATCGAGAAGTGGGGTAGGTTCAATCCTAGCGATGTCAAGGAATTGGCCTCTCTTGGAGTTCCCCTCCATTTCTACCAAATGGGGAAACGTGAGCTTTTCCTCATACCTGAAGATGTAAGGTACATAGGCCTTGCCGATGTCGATAAGATGAAGACCGTTGCCGTCATTGGACAGCCTTTGGCTCAGGATTTCTCTGCAACGCCGTTCGAGCTGCCTTTGCGCGGCATGGATGAACTTGATGCAGAGATTTCCAGACTGAACCTTGCTCTTCATGAGAGCAACGTCCTCATATCCTCTTCAGCGGCGTTCATCACAAGCTACGACCACTTCATAAAGAAGGCGACTGATGATGTCATCTACTCTTCCGTAAGTGGTGCCGTTGGTGAGCAGGAAGGTCTTTGCTGTCTTTGCGGTTTCATTCCTGAGGTCGATACGAAGGGTTTTCGTGAAATTGCAAAGGAGAATACTTGGGCGTATGCATTCGACGATCCAAGCGACGACGACCCAGTACCCACAAAGATAAGGTACAACAAGGTCACGGCGATGATGGAGCCTGTATTCACGATGCTTGGAACGACTCCAGGCTATAAGGAGTACGACATAAGCATGTGGTTCCTGCTGTTCCTTTCGTTGTTCTTTGCAATGATAATAGGGGATGCTGCATACGGTCTTGTGTTCCTTGGCATTGCGATTGGTCTCAACGTGAAGACCAAGAAGCTTACAAACATGAACATGCTCATATATGTCATGAGCATAGCCACCGTGATATGGGGTGCCTTGACTGGAACCTGGCTTGGCAGCGAGAAGGCAATGGAGATTCCTTTCCTGAGAATGCTTGTCATCCCTCAGATTGCCAACTACCCCGAGTACTTTGGGGTCGATGCCACAGCCGCACAGAACACCGTCATGAAGTTCTGCTTCATGGTTGGGACCATTCAGCTCTCACTTGCATGCCTTATGAACGCAGTAAGGAAATGGCAGGAGAAGAACCTTGCTTTGGTTGCGGACTTTGCATGGCTTGCAATGATAAACAGCATCTACTATCTCATTCTCATGCTGGTTGTAGGTGCAAACGTCAATGTGTCCACGGTATTCGCAATCATCCTTGGTGGTCTGGTTCTTGTAGTCCTCTTTGGCTCACAGGAGCCGGGACAGAGTTTTGGAGCCGGTATAAAGGCCGGTCTTGGTGGTGCTTTCACGACGTTCCTCAACACTATAAGTGCTTTTGGAAACGTCATGAGCTATATTCGTCTGTTTGCAGTTGGAATGGCCAGCCTTGCGATAGCCCAGAGCTTCAACGGAATGGCTTCTTCTATGCTTCAGGGATGGGCCTTGCCAGCGGGAATACTCATTCTCGTGATTGGACATGGTCTCAATTTGGTCATGGGTATGCTTAGTGTGGTCGTCCACGGCATGCGTCTGAATCTTCTGGAATTCTCGGGCCAGCTTGGAATGGAATGGGCCGGCGTTCCATACGAACCGTTCAAGAAGAACGTTTGAATTTCAAATTGCAATAATAGGAGATTATTGAAATGGGTATTGGATCAATTGGTTTGGTTTTGGCTTTTGCACTTTCCGCACTTGGATCGGCATTTGGCGTAGGCTGTGCAGCCCTTGCTGCAGTTGGTGGATGGAAGAAGTGCTATGCAAACGGCAAGCCTGCTGCATTCATGATGGTTGGTTTTGCAGGCGCTCCTCTTACGCAGACGATCTATGGCTTCCTTCTCATGAACTTCATCACGAACGCCATGAAGGCTGGAATCCCAGATGTCTTCGCACTGTGCGTTGGTATCTTTGGTGGTCTTGTAATTGGACTTTCCGCATACCTTCAGGGAAGATGTTCGGCATCCGCTTGTGATGCTCTTGCAGAGACTGGAAAGGGTACTGCCAACTACCTCATCGTCATTGGTATCATAGAGACGGTCGCTCTGTTCACTCTCGTGTTCAACCTCCTGCTGCTGAACTCCGTGGCTGCATTCTGATTTAGTTTGATATGAATCCCGGTTTTGCTGTTGCAAACCGGGATTTTTCTGTTATACTTTGTCTTGTATTTTACTCCTGTTTTGGGGGAATAATCTTGGAGGATAGAAAATGAAGAAAGCATTGTTCGTTCTTATGGTTCTCTGCCTTTCCTTCTCTGTCTTTGCACAGGGCGCTCAGGAAGCACAGGCTCAGGAAACCTACGCAATCGCTATGATCACTGACTACGGTGATATCACAGACCAGTCTTTCAACCAGACTACATACGAAGCATGTAAGGCTTATGCTGAGGCCCATGGTCTTCAGTTCAAGTACTACAAGCCAGCTGGTGACAACACAGCAGACCGTGTCGCAATGGTTGACCAGGCTGTTGGCGAAGGCTACAACATCATCGTTATGCCAGGCTACGCATTCGCAGAGACAGTCGTACAGGCTGCTCCTCAGAACAAGGACGTAAAGTTCGTCGCTCTGGACGTTGCTCTTGGCGATCTCCTTGGCGCTGCAGTCGGTGCTGCATACGACTACAATCCAGCGAACTGGAACCTCGCCGACTACGTTGACCTCAGCAACGCATACTGCATCGTATACCAGGAAGAGATCGCCGGCTACCTCGCAGGCTATGCAACGGTCTCCCTTGGCTACACAGAGCTTGGTTTCTGCGGCGGTATGGCAGTTCCTGCTGTCGTCCGCTACGGCTATGGCTTCGTACAGGGTGCTGAAGCTGCAGCTGCAAAGCTTGGCAAGACTGGAACAATCCAGTATGCGTATGCAAACCAGTTCTTCGGTGATGCTGACATCACTGCAGCAATGGATGCCATGTACAAGAACGGTGCTCAGGTCGTGTTCGCATGTGGCGGCGGTGTCTTCACATCCGTCTCAGAGGCAGCAGTCAAGGTCAACGGAAAGGTCGTTGGTGTTGACGTAGACCAGAAGCCTATCATCGATGGCCTCTATGGTGCAGACCTCACGGTCACATCTGCAATGAAGGGCCTTTATGCTTCGACACAGGCGACACTCAAGCTCATCGTCGAGGACAACGCATGGGATACCGTCGCTGGAAAGATTGGAAACCTCGGCCTTGTCTCCGGTACGGACGTCGAGTCCAACTTCGTTGGCATCCCAATGGAAGGCACGGAGTGGTCGGACTCCTTCACAAAGGCCGACTACACGGCTCTCGTGAACGACATCTACACAGGCAAGATCGTCATCTCCAACGATACAACCGTTTCAGTTGACACATTTGCAGGTGCTCTTGCAGTCAAGGATCTTGGCAACATAAAGTAATTCTGCTTGGAATCATTCCACGGACCGTCGAAAGGCGGTCCGTTTTTTTTCGTTTTCTTATTGTGATTGAAGGTGATGTGTTTTAGAATTGACTGGAATGGCTTGAGTTCTTCTTTGGGAGTGGGATGTCCACTTGTCATGAAGAACTAAATAAAAGGAGGCATACATTGGCAGAGCAGTATGCAATTGAAATGCTGAACATCACCAAGCGCTTTCCGGGTATAGTCGCAAACGACAATATAACCCTGCAGCTCAGAAAAGGTGAGATTCATGCACTCCTAGGCGAGAACGGAGCAGGTAAGTCCACACTCATGAGTGTCCTGTTCGGTCTTTATCAGCCTGAGGAAGGGGTTATCAAGAAGGATGGCGTCGAAGTCCAGATCAAGGATCCAAACGATGCCAACGCCCTTGGTATTGGAATGGTGCACCAGCACTTCAAACTCGTCGAATGCTTCAGCGTTCTTGACAACATAATCCTTGGAGTGGAACCCACGAACCACGGTTTCCTTCAAAAGGACATTGCACGAAAGAAGGTCCTTGCTCTTTCAGAGAAGTATGGCCTCAAGGTCGAGCCTGATGCAAAGATAGAGGACATAACCGTTGGAATGCAGCAGAGGACTGAAATCCTCAAGATGTTGTACCGCGACAACGAAATCCTCATCTTCGACGAGCCAACTGCAGTTCTGACCCCCCAGGAAATCACAGAACTCATGCAAATCATGAAGAACCTTGCAGCAGAGGGAAAGTCAATACTATTCATATCGCACAAACTTGCTGAGATCATGGCGGTATCCGACCGCTGCACGGTTCTTAGGAAAGGAAAGTGCATTGGAACGGTGGAGACTGCAAAGACCAACATAGAGGAGCTATCTGCAATGATGGTCGGCCGCAACGTCAACTTCCATGTTGAGAAGAAACCAATGACACCTGGGAATGTCGTCCTTGAGATAGACAACATGACAGTTGCTTCCAAGATTCACAAGAACAACGCTGTAAAGAACGTATCCCTTAAAGTAAGGCAGGGTGAGATCGTGTGCATAGCCGGCATAGACGGCAATGGCCAGACTGAGTTCGTCCATGGCCTTGCAGGTCTTGATCCTCTCGTATCTGGAAAGATATTCCTAGAGGGAAAGGATGTCTCAAAGGCATCGATCCGTCAGAAGAGTATCCTTGGAATGAGCCACATTCCTGAGGACAGACATAAGCATGGGCTTGTCCTTGACTACACACTTGAGGACAACCTTGTCCTCCAAACCTATTTCACGGATGAGTTTACGGATAAATTGGGCTTCCTGAAGCGTGATGCGATAAGAAACTATGCTGAGAAGATCATTGAAGAGTACGATGTCCGTAGCGGCCAGGGTCCAATAACAATAGCCCGTTCCATGAGCGGCGGAAACCAGCAGAAGGCAATCGTAGGACGTGAGATAGAGAAGGCTCCTGAGCTACTAATAGCTGTCCAGCCTACGAGAGGTTTGGATGTAGGTGCAATAGAGTATATCCACAAGCAGCTTGTCGCTCAGCGCGATGCCGGCAAGGCCGTTCTTCTCGTATCGCTTGAACTTGATGAGGTTCTGGACGTTTCAGACCGCATTCTTGTCATGTACGAGGGTGAAATCGTTGGAGAGTTCGATCCAAAGAAGACCACTCAGGAGGAACTTGGTCTCTACATGGCAGGTGCAAAGAGAATGGAGGTGAAGGCATGAGGAAGAACATTTGGAAGACGAATGGAATGCAGTCCCTCATTGCATCGTTGATCTGCATAATACTGGGACTTCTCATAGGTCTTGTGGTTCTGCTTTTCATAAACCCAAAGGGAGCCTTTGGTGCCATTGGAACGCTTTTGAAGAACTTCATGATATACGGCAAGGCCTCTCTTAGACTCAAGTACTTTGGGACCACGTTGGTCAAGACCGTACCTCTTCTGCTTTGTGCTTTGAGCATACTTTTCAGTTATAAGGTTGGTCTTTTCAACATTGGATGCTCCGGTCAGTACACTGCAGGTTGCTGTGCAGCCCTGTACGCTGCTCTCAAGTGGGGTTGGGGATGGTTCCCATGCATTCTGTTTGCAATTATGGCTGGAGCCGTCGCCGGTGCAATCGTTGGAGTCCTCAAATCGTACTGCAACGTCAATGAAGTCATATCCGGTATAATGCTAAACTGGATAATCCTATATTTGACGAACACAATTCTGTCAAATGTGAAGGAGCCTACATCTCCGTATACGTACCAGCTTTCACAGTATGGAAAGAACGCACTTCTTCCAACCTTGGGTTTGGACAAGCTTTTCAACAACAATGCAAACGTAACGATGGCCGTTCCTATCTCAATTCTGATTGCAATTGTAATAATGGTTGTTCTGAACAAAACCAAGTTCGGGTATGAGCTAAAGGCTACCGGCTACAACAAGAACGCTGCAAAGTACTGCGGAATGAAGGAGAACAGGAACATAATCCTGTCGCTTGTCATATCTGGAGCCATTGCGGGCCTTGGTGCCGCTTTGTACTACCAGACAGGCATCCAGCAGTGGGAGTGTACAACGGCCAGCGTTCCAGGAATGGGATTCAACGGCATAGCTGCAACGTTCCTTGGAGGTCTCAATCCAATTGGAACGATCTTGGCTTCGTATTTCATCCAGCATATAACGCTTGGCGGTGCATACGTAGACAAGACCATGTACTGCTCGCAGATATCGGACTTGATTTCCGCCATCATCATCTACCTGTGCGGTTTCGTCCTTTTCCTCAAGATAATGATGAACAAGGCCATCGACAGGATTGAAGAGAAGAAGGCTTTGAAAAACGAAGTCTCCAAGGAGGGTAGCGCCAAATGATTCTGCTTATTCAATATACACTCATATTCTCATCTGTACTCATCCTTGTCGCTTTGGGCGGTTGTTTCTCAGAGCACTCTGGGGTCATAAACCTTGGACTTGAAGGCATAATGGTCATGGGTGCTTTGGGTGGCGCCCTTGCAATGAAGTACCTGCCAATAGCCATTCCAGGATTCTTCTATGTCCTGTTGGTGCTGCTTGCGGCTATACTTTTTGGTGTCGTTTATTCGTCTTTGCTCGCGGTTGCATGTATCAACTACAAGGCTGACCAGACCATAGTTGGAACGGCTCTCAACATGCTTGGAACAGCTGCTGCAACTGTTCTTGTCAAGGCCATCAACACAGCTGAGAACGTCAACAACGTGTCATCTGAGATTTCATACATAGAACCTAAGAAGAAGTTCATAGCCTATCTGGGTGAGTTCGAGTTCAACTGGTTCATGGTCATAACCATCATAGCCCTTGTGGTTGCATACGTTGTGCTCTACAAGACCCGTTTTGGCCTTAGGCTCATGGCATGTGGTGAGCATCCTCAGGCTGCAGACAGCGTTGGAATCAACGTTTACAAGATGAGGTGGGCTGGAGTTCTCATCTCCGGTGCATACGGTGGACTTGGTGGAATATGCTACATCCTTGCAGGTGTATCCATATGGAAATTCGAGTACGGCGTCGCAGGTTTTGGATTCCTTGCATTGGCGGTCATGATCTTTGGACAGTGGAAACCTCATAGAATCGCGTTGTCGGCATTGCTGTTTGGATTCTTCCGTGCACTTGGAAATACATACACGGTCTTTGAGTTCCTCGTGAACATGAAACTTCCAAGCACTGTCTACAACATGATGCCGTATATCATTTCCCTGATTGTACTTGCCCTTACATCAAGCCATTCAAGGGCTCCAAAGGCGGAGGGAATCCCATACGACAAATCACAGAGATAATTTTCGTTGCGTTTTGTTGCAAGCGCCTTTATAATTGATTTGTTCGCTTGGTGTATGCCAGGTTTAGATTTGGAGGTTTTACATGAAAAAAGCTTTATTGGCTCTTCTCGTCCTTTGCATGTCCTTCGCAGTGTTTGCACAGGGCGCTCAGGAAGCACAGCAGGAACAGATCAAGGCTGTTCTTCTTACAGATGCAACAGGTATCGACGACAAGTCGTTCAACGCCGCTGCATGGCGTGGAATCCTTGACTTCTACGGTGACAACGGCACGGGAAGAGGTGTCCTCTATGAGAACATCACTGCTCAGTCATCAGACGACTACGTTCCAAACCTCAAGAACGCAGCTGAGGCAGACTGGGATCTCATCATCACAACAGGTTTCACATGGGCCGATGCCGTTGAACAGGTCGCAGGTCTCTATCCAGACCAGAAGTTCATCATCGTAGACGTTGACTACCTCACACAGAGGGACAACCTCATCCAGTACATCTATGAGGAAGAGCAGGGCTCATACCTCGTTGGTGTCGCAGCTGCTGAGCAGGCCAAGGCCGATGGCATTGCGAATCCAAAGTTTGGTTTTGTTGGTGGTGTCGCTGGTGCAACGATAACAAAGTTCGAGATTGGATATATCGAGGGTGTCAAATCCATATATCCTGAGGCGGAGATCGTTGATTTCTACGTAAACGATTGGGGCAACCCGGCTCTTGCAAAGACAGCTGCAAAGTCCATGTACGACCAGGGTGTCTATTGCATCTTCGCAGCAGCAGGTGGAAGCGGTCTTGGTGTAATTGCACAGGCAAAGGAAGAAAGACTTGCAGGCAAGAACGTTTGGGCAATTGGTGTTGACTCAGACCAGTATGCAGACGGTATCTATGCCGATGGCAAGTCCGCAGTCCTTACATCCATGCTCAAGATGGTTGAGAATTCAACCATAGATGCTCTTAAGAAGGTTTCCGAGAACATCTGGAAAGGTGGAGTCGTTACTCAGAATATGGCCAACGGCGGTGTGGGCTATGCAAAGACCAATTCCGAACTCAAGGCATCTGCAGCAGCTGCAGCAGACAAAGCCGCTGAAGGCATCCTTGCTGGCACAATTGTTGTTGACAAGACATACAAAGCAGCCCAGGCAAAGGGAATTGCACCTGCAGGTCTTGGTGCAATCGACGACTGATGGTCTTTCCAACCATTACCGGACACGCCTCACGTCTATGAGGCGTGTCTTTGTAATTGTTGGAGACAGCAAAAGGAGGCAAAGGTGAGCGAATATGCAATCCAAATGCTTGGAATAACCAAAACGTTTCCAGGCATCGTTGCAAACGACAACGTTGACCTCATTGTAAAGAAGAACGAAGTTCATGCAATCCTAGGCGAGAATGGGGCCGGTAAAAGCACTCTCATGTCTGTTCTGTTCGGTGCCTATTCAGCTGATGCTGGAAAGATTCTTATCAATGGGAAGGAAGTGAAGATCACTGACCCAAACGTAGCTACGTCATTGGGCATTGGAATGGTGCATCAACACTTCAAGTTGGTCCATAACTACACAGTTACGGAGAACATAGTCCTTGGTCGTGAACCAAGGAACAGATTTGGAATCCTTTCGTTGGGTGCAGCTGAGAAGAAGGTCAAGGATCTGAGCGAACGATATGGTCTTTATGTAGATCCAAAGGCTATCATAGACGACATAACCGTTGGACAGCAGCAAAGAGTGGAAATCCTCAAGACCTTGTATTCGGACTCGGATATAATCATCCTTGACGAACCTACCGCCGTGCTTACTCCTCAGGAGATAGATGAGCTCATGGAGATAATCCTCAAGCTCAAATCAGAGGGAAAGACCATTGTGCTTATAACCCACAAGCTCAAGGAGATAAAGGCCGTTGCCGATCGCTGTACTGTCCTTAGACGTGGAAAGTACATTGACTGCATAGATATAACACCAGAGACGAGCGAACAGCAACTTGCATCCCTCATGGTTGGAAGACCTGTTAAATTCGAAATAGAGAAGTCCACATGCAAACCGGGCAAGAAGGTTCTTGAAATCAAGGACATCACCGTCAAGGATGCAATTGGAGTGGAGAAGGTAAAGGATCTGAGCCTTGATGTACATGCCGGAGAGATTGTTGGAATCGCAGGTGTCGATGGAAACGGCCAGACGGAACTCTTGTACGCCCTTTCAGGACTTTCTCCCATTGAAAAAGGTCAGATTCTCCTTAATGGAGAGGATATAACCAAGTGCTCGATACGAGAAAGGGTTGAGAAAGGCCTTGGACATATCCCTGAAGACAGGCAAAAGCATGGTCTAATTGCTGGGTTCACTGTGGCAGAGAACACTGTACTCAAGGATTTCTATACGCCAAAGTACACAGGGAAAATGGGTGTTCTGGACTATGATGCCATAACGAAGAACTCCGACATGCTCATTGAGCAGTTCGACATTCGTTCCGGCCAGGGTTCAATAACTCCATGTGGTGCATTGTCAGGCGGGAACCAGCAGAAGGTCATCGTCGCTCGCGAGATTTCGCTTTCTCCTGATGTTCTTCTTGTAGCGCAGCCAACGAGGGGCCTTGATGTAGGAGCCATTGAGTATATTAGAAAGCGCATTGTTGCAGAACGTGACAAGGGAAGGGCGATTCTTCTTGTAAGTTTTGAACTTGATGAGATAATGAACCTTTGCGACCGAATCGCTGCAATCTCAAAGGGCAGCATAGTTGGAATGTTCAATGAAGGAGAGAAGACCGCATCGGAGATTGGCCTTATGATGGCCGGCGTGAAGTCAAAGGAGGACAAGTGATGTCAAAGAAGGAAAAACAACCTTTCATCGATTGGTTCCTTGACAGCAACGGTGCAACTTCCGTGGCGGTCGTCATATTGGGATTCCTCGCTGGTATTGTTCTGTTGCTCTGCATTGGAAAGAACCCTGTTGGTCTTTTCACCGCCATAAAGCAATCCATAATAGGAAAAGCCGCTAAGGGTGGTGGATGGAACTTCAGGAATGTGGGGGAGACCCTTGCATTCTCCATTCCATATATATTGTGCGGCCTTTCGATGGGGTTTGCCGCCCGTGTAGGACTGTTCAACATTGGTGCTGAGGGACAATACACGATGGGTATGCTTGCAGCTCACATAGTAGCTGTTTGCATACCTGCATTCCCTGGACAATGGATGCTCTGCGTCCTTGCTGCCTTGGTCGTTGGTGCAATATGGGGCGGTGTCGTTGGAATTCTCAAAGCGAAGTACAAGGTCTCTGAAGTAGTTGCAACCATCATGCTCAACTATATTGCCCTGTATCTCTATCCTTTGGTTTGTCTCAACATGCTTCCTCAGGGAACTTTCAACAAGACAGGAAGAACCGCTGACCTTGCTTCTACAGCCCTCTTGGACAACTTCCTGATCAAGAGCTCCAACCTTAACATAGGGTTTTTTCTCATGTTGATCGCAGTTGTCGTGTATTGGTTCATCATGGAGAAGACGAGATTGGGATTCAGTCTTAGAGCCACCGGTTTCAACAAGGATGCAGCTCGTTGTTCAGGTATAAACGACACCAAGGCCATTTCCCTTTCAATGGCGATCTCCGGAGCTTTCGCTGGTCTTGCTGGAGCTTGTGTGATACTTGGACTCGTCAGATACTCGAAGATCCTCACTTCTCAGGACAACTACGGGTTCATGGGAATAGCTGTTGCCCTTGTTGGAAACAGCAGGGCTTTGGGCATATTCCTTGCAGGCCTTCTATTTGGAATACTCAAACAGGCGTATTCCATCATGCAGGGAATGGGGATTCCAAAAGAGGTCGTCACCGTCATAGAAGGTCTCATCGTCATTTTTATAGCCCTCCGTTCGGGTCTGTCACTAGTCAAGGACTATAGGGCGAAGGCCAAGGTCAGAAAGGAGGTTTCGAAATGATCATTGGATATCTCTCCTTGATAATGATGCTAGTCGCTCCAATCCTTATAACTGCAACAGGTGGAATGATATGTGAAAGATCCGGCGTTGTAAACGTTGGTTTGGACGGTCTTATGTCCATTGGTGCCTGCACCGCCGCCATCGTACATCAGCAGCTTGAGATTGCCGGTTGTGGAAGGATTTCTCTTCTTATAGCCGTCATTGCTGGTGCAATTGTCTCTGGTTTGATTTCTCTCATTCATGGTGTGGCTTCAATTGACATGAAGGCTGACCAGACGATCTCCGGCACTGGTATAAACCTCCTTGCAGGAGGTCTTACGGTTTTCGTTTGCCAAAGGTTCTATGGTACGGATCGTTCGAAGGAATTCATGCTTGGAATGACAAAGGATGCTTTGGGTTTCTATCCAACCCTCTACGTTTCCTTGGCTGTGATTGTTCTTGCTTGGTTCGTTTTGTACAAGACTCCGTTTGGGATGCACCTAAGGGCCTGCGGAGAACATCCTGCGGCTGCTGACAGCGTTGGTATAAATGTCCGTAGAACCCGCTATATTGGTGTTCTTGCCTCTGGTCTTCTTGGTGGCCTTGCGGGAGGGTGTGCAGTCCTTACTCAGACAATCCAATACACCGATACATTCACCAACGGTAGAGGCTTCATTGCCTTGGCCGCAGTTGCATTTGGGCGTTGGACTCCACTTGGAGTGTTTGGTGCATCAATGCTTTTTGGTGCTTCCCTTGCTTTGGCTACGATTTCATCCATGATTCCTTCACTCAAGGTCGTTCCTTCCCAGGTCTTCAACATCATTCCATATCTTGTGACGTTGATAGCCCTCATCATTTTTTCAGGAAGGGAATATGCTCCAAAAGCCTCTGGAACCCCATACGAGAAGGGTGCAAGCTAAAGCGTCAAAAAGCGTTCGAGTTTTAGACAAAATAAATCTAGAACGCTTTTTTCCTTTGTCTAAGACAAATTGTCTTGGCTGTTTTCATTTTGTTTGATGTTTTACAGGCGGTTGCGGTTGCAGCCGCTGCCGTTGTCCAATTTTTGATTCTTTAGGCTCTTCCGAGTTTTTGTT
>MSGT01000058.1 GCA_001940825.1 Sphaerochaeta sp. Phil3 | reverse complement strand
CAAATTTTCGGAAGAACCAAAAAAACAATCTTTTTGGACAAGTCTTGTCCAATTTTGCTAAAAAAGACGAAAATTGGACAAAAGGGTGGTCGTCCTTATAAAAGAATTGAAGTTCTGTGTCCAAAACGCTAGTCTAGAACACATGAAACAGGAAACGAGAGAAAGGTTAAGGAAGTTCGTTGCAGACAGGGACTGGGGTCAGTTCCATTCGCCGGCCAATCTTGCAAAGTCGATATCAATCGAGGCCAACGAGCTTCTTGAGTGCTTCCAGTGGAGTGACGACGACTATGACCTTGGTCATGTCAAGGAAGAGCTTGCCGATGTAATCACCTACTGTATGGATATGGTGGACAGGCTTGGTCTGGATGTGGATGAGATAATCAACTCCAAGATGGACAAGAACGAAGCCAAGTATCCTGTAGAGAAAGCCAAGGGCAGCGCCAAGAAGTACACAGAACTGTAATTGACATGAAGATAAGGATCATAGGTGCTCCAGGCTCTGGCAAGAGCACGTTGGCGGCAAAGCTTTCCAAGGAATACGGAATCCCTCACTTTGATTTGGATGACATCCAGTGGGAGAACTCCTCTGGTTCCTATGGAATCAAGACGCCTCCGGAAAGAAGGACCGAGCTTTTGAACGAAATCCTCTCCCTTGATGATTGGATAATCGAGGGAGTCTACTATGCATGGTGCCAAAGCACATTTGAGCAGGCGGATAGGACAATCCTGCTGGACGTTCCAAAAAGCACATGCAAAAGGCGCATCATAATGCGGTTCATCAAACGCAGGCTTGGCCTTGAAAAGGGCAGGAATGAAACCTTCAAGAGCCTACGGGCTCTCCTGAAGTGGACGGACAAGTTCTATCTCGACAACATGAAGGAAATAGAAAGAATTTTTGTCGAGTACTCGATAAAAACTTGTCGAGGACTCGATGAAATACTAAACGCCAAGGGCCTTCATGAATGAAAGCAACACAAATAGGAAGCTGAAGTTGAAGGCTGAAAACTGTGCTATGTAGCTGCCGGCCTTACCAGGGTTGTGCTTTACATACTCCCTGAACGTGATGAGGCTTGCAAGCGATGCTATCAACGTGCCTACTCCACCTATGTTCACTCCCACGAGCAGGGCCCTGTAGTTGTCCGTGAACTGCGACAGCAGTATTGCAGATGGCACGTTGCTTATGAACTGGCATGACAGAGTGCTGAAAGTCAAAGTGTCTTTTTCAAGCAGAGAGGAGAAGAACGAGCGAACGGCATCGATCCTTCCCATGTTGCCTGCGAATATGAAGAAGAACACGAAGGTGAGCAGAAGAGGGTAGTCCACTTCAAGCAGCGCCTTGCGGTCTGCAAAGAGCAGGACAAGAGGTATGACGACAAGTCCAATCCAGTATGGTATGCCTCTGAAAACTATTGCGATTGCAAGTGCAAAGAGCGCAAGGTAAAGCGTCGTCCTTAATGGAGGGAGGGATATCTCCTCGTCCGGGACCTCAAGGGCATCGGGCTTGACGAATACGAGGCAGCTTGCGGTGATGAGTGCGACCGCCAAGGCGAAAGGTGGGGCCATGATGGAGACGAACTCGGCATTTGGAATCGAGAATTTGGTGTAGAGGTAGAGGTTCTGCGGGTTGCCAAACGGGGTGAGCATGCCGCCTAGGTTTGCTGCGATGTTCTGCATTATGAACGTGAACGGCATGTATTTCTCTTTCCCGGTTGTGGCCAGTACGAGGTATCCAAGTGGTAGGAACGTGAGTAGCGCCATGTCGTTTGCAATGAGCATGGAGCCTATGAACGTGATGTAGACCAGCGCAAGGATGCTAAGGCGTGCGTTCCTGAAGAGGTGGACTATGCGGCGCGCCAGCATGTAGAAGAATCGTATGTCCTTGAGGGCGCACACCACGGCCAGCACGCAGAAGAGGCACATGAGCGTCTTGAAATCGAAATATCCAATGTAATGTGCATCGATTGGCACGAAGATGGTCGTCATGGCCGCCGCGAAGAAAGCAATCACCATGACGGTGTTCTTCCGCACGAAGGCCGCAACCGGTTTTGCAATCGCTTCCTTTGGACCGATGCCTTTGTGGTGGGTTTGTCTTGCTGTAATCGTATGCATTTTTTGTGGGCCTACTCTGGAAGGTAAAGTGTCTGTGCAGGTCCTGTGTCTCTCATGAGCAACTCTGGATTTCTGAATCTGGTGGCAAGTAGGAGCGTCATGTAGATGTCGCCCACGCAGCCGCCAAGATGTATGGAGAACAGTATTGAGAATACTGCGAAGTATACAGGGTTTGATGTCCTAAAACCTGTCATAAGAGCCAAAAAAACAATTGAGAACACCACTAGAGGTGCTGTCAGCGCTATGAGGGCGGTCTTTCTTGAGGTGTATATGTCAGGTACTCCGCAGAAGGCCACGGTGAGCGTCATTCCAAATGTGAGCTTCTGGTGCGTGAGTGCCTTGTACGCAGCACCGTGGACCAGCTCATGCAGAACGATGTAGAGAAAGAGACCGGCCAGCAGTACAAGGTATGGAATTAGGATGGATCCCTCCTTGACGGCATTCGCTATTGAGGAAAGGTCTGTGAGCAGTCCTATGACAAGCAACGATGCGACCGTTATTACAAGTGAGACCACTGTGAAGACGAACCCCACCTTCTTTGACTTTGCATCTATATGGAAGACTTCCTTGTAGTTTTCAGGAAGGTCCTTGTAGTAGCTGACCATGATCGATCTCCTTTTGCTGAACTTCCATTGTGCAGCAGACTGTACAGCGGATTGTATAGCACAAGCCTGCCGTTGTTCTAGAGAGGAACTTTCAAAACTATGCTTTGTGTGGATTGGACATGGATTGCAGTGATGGAAGTCACCTGAAACAACTGAGATAATACTTTGTGTATTATGAAGTTGATGAAGGCGTGGTTCCAGCCGTGCAGGGCATGGCCAAGACGCATGAAGGAGTTTTGAAAGTTCCTCTAGAGAATGTGGTTGAGAAAGTCCTTGGCCCTTTGGGTCTTTGGATTTGCGAACATCTCCTCTGGGGTTCCTGATTCGACGACTTCTCCGTCAGCCATGAACACCACCTTGTCCGCTGCGGCTCTTGCAAAACCCATTTCGTGGGTGACAAGAAGCATCGTCATTCCTGATTTGGCAAGCTTTAGCATGACATCCAGAACTTCCTTTATCATCTCAGGGTCGAGTGCGCTCGTAGGTTCGTCGAAGAGCATGGCCTTTGGTTCCATTGCAAGGGCCCTCACGATGGCGACCCTTTGCTGCTGACCTCCTGAAAGCTGGGTTGGCTTCTGATGTGCCTTGTCTGCAAGTCCAACCATTGCAAGGAGATCCATGGCTTTGTCCTCGGCTTCATTGCGAGACATCTTTCTTACCTTCATTGGCGCCAGCGTGATGTTGTCAAGAACGGACAGATGAGGGAAGAGGTTGAAGGATTGGAACACCATGCCCACTTCCTCTCGCACCTGCCTTATGTCAGTGTCCTTGTCCATGATGTCAATGCCGTCTATGAGGATGGAGCCGCTTTGCGCCGTTTCAAGGCCGTTCACGGTCCTCAGCAGCGTGGACTTTCCGCTGCCCGACGGTCCTATGATCACAACCACTTCTCCATCGTTGACGGTAAGGGATACGTTCTTTACTGCGTGGAGTATGGTTCCGTTGTTGTTCTCGAAGTCTTTGCTTACGTTCCTTATTTCTATCTTAGCCATTTTTGTGAAGCCTTTCTTCCATGAATCCCACAAGGCGTGAGAGTATAAGTGTGAGGATGAGGTAGATCAATGCCACCACAAGCATGGTCTGCAATGAGAGGAATGTGCGTGAGATGTACTCACGTCCTCTTTTGAGTATGTCGGACAGCGCCAGGATGGAAACGAGGGACGAATCCTTGAGCATTGATATGAATTCGTTGCCAATTGCTGGAAGTACGACCTTGATCGTCTGTGGAAGTATCACGGAGAAGAAGGTCTGGCTCTTGGAAAGCCCAAGTGCTGTGGCCGCTTCCACCTGTCCTTTTGGTATGGACTGTATGCCGGCTCTTATTATCTCCCCCATGTATGCGCCAAAGCATATGGATAGGGCGATTATGGCGGCGACGATTCCTTCTATATGTATAAGGGAACCCAATGCATAGTAGAGGAACATGAGCTGGACAAGAAGGGGAATTCCTCTTATGAGCTCGACATATATGCCGCAGATCTGGTTTACGACCCTGTTCTTGGATGATGACCCAACGCCCGTGATGGTTCCTATCAGGACGGCTCCGAGTATTGCGAATATGGTACATTCGAACGTTGTTGGGATTCCTGTTATTGTGTATTTGAATATCTTCCAGTATGTGTCAGGGTCAAAGACGCATAGACAGACAAGGACAACCACCGCTCCAAAGAACGTGAGCCGCCAGGATGTCACAAGATGCTTGTTGCCTTTCTTTGGTATGAGAACCCCGTCCGTCATTGAGATGACGGTAGGTTCCTTCTTGGTCGTGTGGAATGGGTTGGACACAACCTTGTTGCGTATTTCCATAAGCTCACCCTCCGTTTTGGGGAGGGTGGGCGGTTGCTTTATCGTATCCTTGACCATTTTCAAGCTCTCTTTTGGTCTGGTTTTAGTTCAAACCGTACTTGGCTTTGAGCTGGGCCATCTTGCCGGACTGCTGAAGCTTTTCGATTCCTTCGTTGAGCTTTTCAAGCAATGCTGTGTTTCCCTTTATCACTGCAAGGCCCATGTCGTCTGCATTCTGGAACGAACCGGAGACCTTGAGGACCTGTGAGTAGCTGTCGTTCGAAAGAACGAAGTCGTTTGCCACTACGCTGTCAAGGACTACTGCATCAAGGTTTCCGTTAGCAAGATCAAGCACGGCAGATGGTGCCTCATCGTATGTCTTAACCGCTATACCTGCATCCTCACAAGCGAACTGGCATGTGGTTCCAAGCTGTACGCCAACCTTTTTTCCTACAAGGTCATTTTCAGAGAATATTCCTTCTGTATCCTTCTTTGTGACGATGGAAAGGGAGAACTGGAGTACTGGTGTGGAGAAATCGCATGTGGCTTTCCTGTCCTCCGTGATTGTAAGACCACTGGCTCCAATGTCATATTGCTTGCCCTGAATTCCTGCAATGATGCCATCGAACGAAACGTTTACGATTTTTATCTTTATGCCCACTTCATTGGCTATGGCCTGGATTAGATCCATTTCGTAGCCTACGATTTTTCCGTTGTCGTCTATGTATTCAAGCGGTGGATAATCGCATGAGGCGGCTACCGTGTATGCCTTCTCGGTTGTGCTTGTGGCTTCGCTTCCACCCTGTGCAAAGCAGGGAAGTGCGACTGCGAGGGCGATTAGGATTGCTATTGCCAATGTCTTCTTCATGATGTTTCTCCTTGGTTTGAAGTATGGGAAGAATGCTTCCCTCTATGCTTAGGGTACAATAGTGACTTTGGGGTTTGGGGTCAACAGGTTTTGCATAAAAATGCATAAAAAAATTGTGATTTTATGCATAAAATTATGCAAAATGCATAAATTCTGATGATTTTTAGGAGGTTTTTTGCAAAGTTGCGTTGAGGTTATTCCTTCAAGGCTATCGGGTTACGAGAAGGACGCCCTTTTCAGGAACGATGGCCTTGCCTTCGATCATGCAGTTTTCAAGTGCAAAGTCCTGTCCTTGGAGAAGGACCTTCCACTGGCCGTGCGGTAGGCTGTGGTGGATGGCGTGTTCGTTTGGGTTGAAGAGTGCATAGCCTTTGAGCATGCCGTCGTAGTGGTAGAGGGCTTCTATCACGTTGCCGTCCAGTATGTTGCATGAGACGTGCGAGTTTCCTATGAAAGGGTTGGCCTTGCGAAGTGCTATGAGGTCCTTGTACCATTTGGTCATTGCAAGTGCGTCTTCGTCAGATGTGAGGACCTGCCAGTCTATGTTGTTTATGTCGTCGCTTGCGTTGTAGCTGTTGCCGTCTCCGTTCTTGCTTCTAAGCAATTCCTCGCCGGCGAGCATGAAGGGCATCCCCCTTGAAAGGAGGACGCATGCGGCTCCAAGCCTGTTCATGGCAAGAAGCTGCTGCTTGGTGGCGTTTATGTTTGAGAGTTTGAGCTTGTCCCAAAGGGTGTTGTTGTCGTGGCTGCTCATGTAGTTCACGACCATTGCATCCTTGGCCTCCCAGTAGATTCCATGCGTTCCAACACCGCCCTTGAGGCCAAAGGCTACCTTGTTTGCGCTGTCGTAGCAGGAGCCTCCGTTTATGTATCCTCGTGACTGCACCTCGAAGACGTTGCCTTTGAGACCGTCCCTTATGACATCGTTGAACACCGCTATTGAGCCTATGGCGTTGTGGCTTGCATGGACTTTTGCAATGTTGTGTTGGTTTGCAAGCCTGTTGCTGTCAAGTGCGCATACTCCACCGGCCCAGCCTTCTCCGTAGAGGAGTGCCTTGGGGTTTATGGAGTGGATGACTTGTTCCACGGCCTGCATGGTCTCTGTGTCATGGATTGCCATGAGGTCGAACCTGAAGCTGTCTATGTGGTATTCAGTGGCCCAGAATCGTATGCTGTCCACCATAAACTTGCGGAACATTGTCCTTTGGGATGCCGTTTCGTTTCCACAGCCGCTTCCGTTGGAGTTCGTTCCGTTGAAGTTGTATCTATAGTAATAATAGGGGACTATCCTGTTGAAGTTTGAGTTTGCATCGTATGTGTGGTTGTAGACCACGTCCATGACTATGCCTATGTTGCACCTGTGGATGGCCTGCACCATGCGTTTGAATTCGTTTATACGCACCTCTCCATGGTATGGGTCCGTTGAGTAGCTGCCTTCAGGTACGTTGAAGTTCTTTGGGTCGTAGCCCCAGTTGAACTGTGGGGTTTCGTTTGCAGATTCGTTTACAGCTTCGTCCACCGTGGCGAAGTCGAAGACCGGGTTGAGTTGGATATGTGTGATTCCAAGTTCTTTGACGTGGTCCATGCCAATTGGGGTTTTGGCTGGGCTCGTGCCGTTTTGGTTCGAGTGTCCCGTTTCCGTGAAGGCTAGGTACTTCCCCTTGTATTTGGACTGAGGGTCCTTGTTGGAGAAGTCCCTTACATGAACCTCCCATACTATGGCATCGGAATATGAATCTATGTTATCTACATAGCGGTCGTCATTCCAGCCTTCTGGGTTTGTGAGGTCCATATCGGCGACCATGCCTCTGTCTCCATTCACGCCCACCGCCTTTGCGTATGGATCCACCGCTTCCTGCGAGCCTGCCGTTGTCGTGACGGTGTATGTGTAGTAGGTGTCGTGATGGCATTTGCTGGCTGGTATGGTGGCTGACCAGATTCCTTTGGTGCCTTTCGTCATTGGGACGTTTGCAAAGGCTTCTCCTTCGTGTCCGTCATGGAAGAGGTTCACCGATACATTCTGGGCCGTTGGTGCCCACACCTTGAAGGTCGTTGATCCTTCGTTGGAGGAAGTTTCCTTTGTGAGTATGGCGCCCAAGTCGTCTCCGTCATAGGTGAAATTGTCTATGAACCATTGGGTATCGAAGATATGGGTTGGGACTACCTCCTTCTCTCCATAGCCTTCTATGTTTATTCTGTAGCTCTTGGATATGTCAAGATTGTCTTTGAGAACGACGATTCCCGTCTCTGCAATGGTGTTCTTTGGATTTGTTTCCTTGATGTCCAGGTTTTCGCCGTTTTCATCTACAACTGTGATTTGGATGTTTGAGGTGATGCATGCCTTTGGGGAAACGTGGAATCGTATGACGTTGCGGTCCAGCATCTCGGCAAACGTGAAGACTCGTATGGGTTTTAGCGTTGCTCCGTTGTCATCGCTAAGGTATTGGTTTCCGTCTCCTGTTTTGAGGTATATGTTGGTTTCCCTTCCTGTAATCGTTGCCGTTCTGTCTTCGTGCCAGACCTTGTATGCTGTACCCCATGAGGAGCCACAAGGGTCTGAGCAGTTTGTTCTTACTATGAATCCAACGTGTCCTATGTGTTTTGGGACATTGATTGTGCATTTGGAGCCGTACTCGCATGGTTGCAGCCTGTAGCCGCTTCCTGCCTTGCCGTCCCACCAAACCCACACGTCGCAGTTGTTTAGGTTGTCGTTTCCGTCCCAATAGAGGGTGAGTGTGTTCGTGTTGTCCTCTTCGTGTGTGCTGTGTATGTCTTTGGCTGTGCCGCCGTATACGTTTTCCATGATGACGTCATTCTAAACCATTATGGGTTAGGGTTTCCACTGGGTTTGAATCATGTCGATGATTTACAACATATATTGGTAGTTCTGTGCGCCATGGAAAAACCTCAAGATTGCAACTCTCTTTTGTTCTATCTTGAATAGAAGTATGTAGTTCTTGACAACTGCTCTCCTGTACCCACGTTCTTCAAGATTCTTATCGATGCATTTCGAATATGCAAAAGGATTCTCTTTTAGTATTCGTTGACACTCCGTGATTTCATCAATAAGTTCGGTTGCAACTTTTTGGTTGTGTAGCGTGTTTGTTATGTAATCCAATGCCTCATCCATATCCTGATAAGCCTTGGATGTGACGACTAGGTTATTCATGGTATTTTTCTCTGAGCTCTGCAACCGCCATGTCTGCATTGTAGTAGTCGTTGTTTTTCAAATCCTGCTCAGCCTCTTCAATCTTCGAGTATACCTCAAGTTTTCTCATGTACTGTTCATAGAGACTGATGCTCATTATAACCATTTCGCCATATCCGTTTTTGGTTACAAATATCGGTTCATTGGAATTGCTGCACATCTCGGAAATTGCCGCAGTGTCTTTCAGGTCTTTTATAGGTATTATTTGTGGCATAATAATCTCCTTATTATGCCTTTATAATTATATGATTGTAGGGATTTGTCAATGGAGTGTCAAAGTTCAATAGTTTTTCTGTCTTCATTTTTGGTCAATTCGTTATTCGAAACCAAAACAAGTTGACAAGTTGCAAGTTCATACAGGTTCATAGTAGGATGTAGTAAACAGTCCATCATTGATTGATACAAATACTTCCACCCAAGAGGTTTCACCATGAAGAAAGCGGTACTCATACCTGATTCGTTCAAAGGAACAATGTCTTCTATGGAGATATGCAGCATCATGAAGAAAGAAATCTTGAGCAGGTTTCCCTCATGCAACGTGGTATCAATACCAGTGGCTGACGGAGGAGAAGGTAGCTGCGAGTCTTTCCTTCAGGCTTTGGGTGGAAAAATGGTCAATGTTGAAGTTACGGGTCCGTTTCCAAACGAAAAGGTGATGGGATACTATGCTATGCTTCCTGACATGACGGCTGTAGTCGAGACCGCCGCCGTGGCATCCCTTCCAATGGTTGAGAACCGCAAAGATCCAAGGAACACGACTACATACGGGGTGGGGGAGCTTGTTCTCCATGCCGTTCAAAACGGTGCCAAGAAGGTGATTGTAGCTCTTGGAGGCAGCTGTACAAACGATGCGGCCTGCGGGCTTGCTGCAGCTTGTGGAGTGAAGTTCTACGATACCAATGGAAATTCATTCGTTCCTGTGGGTGGAACCTTGAAGGACGTTGCACGCATAGACGTTTCAACCTTGGATGATGCAGTGAGAAATATCCCAATCGTTGCAATGTGCGACATAGACAATCCTTTCTATGGAGAGAGCGGCGCTGCATATGTATATGCCCCTCAGAAGGGTGCGGACGAGGAATGTGTAAAGGAATTGGATGCAGGACTGATGCATATTGCAGAGGTAATGAAACGTGACCTGAAACTGGATGTCCAGAACATTCCAGGCGCAGGGGCTGCCGGTGGAATGGGCGGGGGCATCTCGGCCTTTTTCAACGCTCCACTTAAGATGGGGATAGACGTGGTCTTGGACTGCACTGGATTCGATGAAACAGCCAAGGATGCGGACTACATCTTCACTGGAGAGGGTAGGATAGATTCCCAAAGCCTACGTGGAAAAGTGGTGATTGGTGTCTCAAAACGTGCAAAAGAGCTTAAAGTTCCAGTGATAGCCTTGGTTGGGGACATTGGGGACAATATCCAAGGTATCTATTACGAAGGAGTCAAGGCCGTGTTCTCAATAAACAGGGTCGCTGTTCCATATACCATTGCAAGAACCCGTGCAAAGAGCGACCTTGCCCTTACAATGGACAACATCCTTAGAGTTTTGTGAATCTTTCACAAAAAATGTGCGAATACGCGTACCTTATTTAGAAGGGCCTTTATACGACATAGACGGTTATGCCTCTGTCCCTGAGCTTCTCGATTTCGTCTTTTGGTGTGTCTGAGTCTGTCACAACGGTGCTGACATCCGACAGGTCGAAGGCAAGGCAGAACGCCTTTCTGTTGAATTTGCTGCTGTCTACGAGAAGAATGGTTTCTCTTGAGTGGGAGACCAGTGTCCTTTTCATGCTTGCTTCGCTTGGAATTGCCGCGTAGCAGCCAACATCGGGGTCTATGCCGGAGACGCTGGTTATGCATTTGTCTACATAGTACTTGCGAATGTTGTCCTCTGCGTCCGGTCCTATCGTGAGATGGGTGTCTCTTGTGAGTTCTCCACCTATTTGGATTATCCTGTTCTCTTCGTTTTCAAGCAGTATATCTGCTACATCAGGCGAATTCGTAACGAAAAGCATATTTCTGCGGTCTTTTACAAGTGGTGCAAGGATTTGGTTTGTGCTTCCCCCGTCTATGAAAAGGCTTTCGTCGTCTCTGATGAGCGTTGCAGAAAACTGGGCTATACGCTCTTTTTTCTCCCTGTTCCTTTCAAGCCTGTTGTAGATCGATGATGTTTGCCAGACCGATTTCTTCTGCTCGTTCAGTATTGCACCACCATGGGTCCTTATAAGCTGTTTTTTCTTCTCAAGTTCTATCAAATCCCTTCTTATCGTAATCTCGGTTGCATTGAGCAGTTCTGAAAGCTCTTTGATATCGGCCTTCTGGTTCTTGGTGATGTAGTCTAGGATTCTATTGCGCCTTTCCTGTATGAGTGTTCTCTGTGCCATGGTTGCATTCTAAATCAGAAAGAGGTAAAAGTAAAGTAAAATTATCATAATTTATGCAAATTTTCAAAATTAATTGCAAAAATAAGTAAAAAAGTTGTCAAAAAAATGTAAAAATTTTTCTTTACAGATGCGAAAACCCATTGTATGGTGAATTGTAGGAGGGCTTATTATGAAGCTTGTTTCTGCGAAGGAAATGCTGGACGATGCCGTTAGAGGGCATTATGCAGTTGGACATTTTAACCTTAACAATATGGAGAGCGTAAGAGCTTTCCTTCTTGCTGCACAGGAAGTGAAATCCCCAATAATCCTTGGTGTCTCTGGTGGAACCGCAAAGTACATGGGTGGATATCGCACAATCACTGACATGGTTCAGGATTTCATCAACTTCCTTGATATCACGGTTCCCGTCGCCCTTCACGTTGACCATGGCAAATATTCAGAGGCGTTGGATGCCATTGAGAACGGATTCTCGTCCGTTATGTTCGATGGTTCGTCGCTTCCAATCGAAGAGAACATCGAGAAGACCAAAGAGGTCGTTAGGTTGGCTCATGCCAAAGGTATCAGCGTTGAAGCCGAGGTTGGTGGAATAGGTGGAGAGGAAGACGGTCGCATCTCAAGAGGCGAATGCGCAGATCCAAAGCAGTGCAAGATGATCGCTGACCTTGGAATCGACTTCCTTGCCGCCGGCATTGGAAACATCCATGGAAAATACCCTGCAGACTGGGAAGGACTTCATTTCGATGTTCTTGCAAGCATTAAGGAACAGATTGGAGATCTCCCATTGGTCCTTCATGGCGGTTCCCTCATTCCTGCGGACCAGATAAAAGAGGCCATAAGACGCGGTGTTGCAAAGATAAACGTCAATACAGAGTGCCAGATAGCTTTCACGGAGGCCACAAGGAAGTACTTTGAAGAGGGTAAGGACAAGGAAAGCAAAGGGTTCACTCCAAGAGCGGTGCTCGCACCTGGTCTTGAGGCAACGAAGGCGATGTGCATAAAGAAGATGGAGCTTTTCGGAAGCATAGGAAAGGCTTGATTTCATTCATGACGATTCGTTTTTGATGGAGTATTTGATGAGAGATTTCGATTTCCTTAGAGAGAAGGCAAGACAGCTCAGGGTTGAAACCTTGGACATGGTTCTCAAGGCCGGTTCCGGCCATATTGGAGGATCCTTTTCAATAGCCGAGCTTTTGACTGCTCTTTACTATGACAAGATGAACCTTGGCACTGGTGCCAATGATCCAGAACGGGATCGTTTCGTGTTGTCCAAGGGCCATGCCAATCCAATACTCTATGCTGTGCTGATGGACATTGGATTTGCTCCAAAGGATGCAAAAGACACTCTTAGGCGTTATGGTAGCATTTTCCAAGGACATCCCGATTCATCCAAGTGTCCGGGACTTGACTGCAGTACTGGCTCATTGGGCCAAGGTGTAAGTATTGCAACCGGTATGGCTTTGGGTCTGAAAAAGCAGAATAGACCCGGTAAAGTCTATGTCATTACAGGAGACGGTGAGTTGCAGGAAGGAATCTGTTGGGAAGCCTTCATGTCTGCGAACGCCTTCAAGCTCGATAATCTCACAATCATCATTGACCGCAACAGGTTGCAGCTAAGTGCTCCAACGGAGGAAACGAATCCATTGGACAGCGTCGAGGACAAGCTTAGAAGCTTCAATTTTGCAGTCGATTCGATTGACGGACATGACTTTGCACAAATCTTCGATGCGTTGGACAGAACCTATGAAGGCAAGCCCCATTGCATAGTTGCGAACACCATCAAGGGCAAAGGTGTCTCGTTCATGGAGAATGGAGTGAAGTGGCATGGAGCCCTTCCTTCAGGAGACGAAATCGTTGCGGCATACAGGGAGCTGGGAGTGGATTATGGCAAATAAGGAAGCTACTAGATTTGGTTTCTATGAAGGTTTGGTAGAACTTGCAAAAGAGCATTCCAATATCTACGCATTGGATGCCGACCTTGCAAAGACCACAGGTTCCGTTGCATTCCAGAAAGCCTTCCCTGAAAGATACATAGACGTAGGCATCGCCGAGCAGAACATGGTTGGCATATCCGCAGGACTCAGCAAGGTGGGGATAGTTCCGTTCTGCTCCTCCATGGCGGTTTTCGCTGTGGGACGTGCATTCGAAATCATCAGGAACGGAGTTGCGTATTCCCGCCTGAACGTCAAGATCGTAGGCAGCCATGGTGGAATCACGGCAGCCGGTGACGGTGGAAGCCATCAGTGTGTCGAGGACGTAGGTGTCATGCGCTCACTCCCCAACATGGTCGTACTTCAACCCTGCGATTCCAACCAAGCACGACTCATCGCAAGGATGGCCTATGAACACAACGGGCCTGTCTACATAAGGACATCACGCGAACCAATGGAGAACATCACAAGCCAGACCGATTCCATTGAACTTGGAAAGATCCAGACCCTCGTAGAAGGGAAGGACCTTTGCATCGTGGCGTCTGGAATGATGACATGCCTTGCAAAGCAGGCCCTCGACATTCTGAAAGATAATGGTGTGAGTGCTTCCTTGGTCAATGTCCATACCATCAAGCCATTCGACAAGGACGGCATCGTCTCCGCAGTGAAGAAGTGTGGCGGAAAGGTTTTGGTATGCGAAGAGTCCAATGTGGTATGTGGTCTAACTGAGGCTGTTGCCAGCTCGTTGGTTGAAGAGAATGGCATAAAGATATCGCATGTTGCAATAGAAGATAGGTTTGGACAGTCCGGTGCAACCGCCGAGCTGCTCGAAGCATATGGGATTACGAAGGAGAACATCGCAAAGAAGGCGATGGAGCTCCATAGAAGATAGGGTATCGGAGAGGTCGTTTTGGAAAGGTTTCAGGTCGTGGGAGTGGGATACAGCTGTGTGGATATGATCTGCATGGTTGAGGATTTCCCTGTGGAGGACAGCTCCACCCATATAACCTCAAGGGTTGTCCAAGGAGGCGGTGCGGTTGCAACGGCTTTGGTCGCTGCGTCCAGGCTTGGAACGAAGTGCGCCTTCATTGGAAACATTGGAAACGACATCATGTCCGATGAAACCATAAGGATGTTTCAGTCCGATGGAGTCTGTACTGACTACATGGTAAGACGAGACGACTGCTACGGCCTTGAATCCATAGTAATGGTCAATCCTGCAAATGGGTCAAGGACAAAGTTCCCACAGAGGGACTACAATCCTCCAATTTCGTGGGATGACAGGCTTTCCGACGTCGTTGGCGGTTGCTGCATCCTTCACCTTGATGGAACGCATTACGAGAATGCCATCAACGCTGCAAGGATTGCAAAGGAACATGGGGTTCTGGTTTCTTTGGACGGATGCTCAATGCAAAAGTACAACGAGAAGAACAAAATCCTCGCAACGATGGCCGATATCCTCATCATGAACAGCAAATATCCATTGAAAGTGAGTGGAAAGGCCACCTATGACGAGGCCTTGTTGGAAATGTCCACATGGGGGAGCAAGAAGGTCGTTGGCTGCACCCTAGGCGACAAGGGAAGCAAATTCGTGGTTGGTGGAAGAGTCGTGGATTTTCCAAGCTTCAAGGCCAAGTCCATCGTTGATACGACAGGATGCGGAGATGTCTTCCACGGAGCGTTCCTGGGCGCATATGTTTCCGGCATGGCATTGGAGAAGTGCATAAGGTTTGCCAGTGCGACCGCATGCTGCAAGTGTGCAGTCCCTGGAGGAAGGGCAGGGATCCCCAACCGGGATGTCGTCCTTGGAATTATTGGTGAATAACTACACGGAGTGTAGATAAATAAAAGGAGAAAGAATATGAAGAAAGCACTAAGTATCGTACTTATCGCTTTGGTTGCGATCACGGCAGTTTTCGCACAGGCTGCTTCCGAGACACAGGCTGAGGGCGGTTCCGGAGAGCTCATCCTCTATACGACAGTGAGCCAGGCACACTATGACATTGCAATTGCAAAGTTCAATGAACTCTATCCAAACATCAAGGTCTACTACACATATGGTGGAGCTGGTGACTGCAAGGCAAGGATTCAGGCTGAGGCTTCCAATCCACAGGCCGATGCAATGTTCGGAGGACTTCAGTACGCCGACCTCGCAGCATATGGCGAGTACTTTGATACATACGTAAGCGTGAACGACTACAAGATGCAGGAAGGTTACCACAACACATCCGGTAAGCTCACATTCCACGACATCCAGATTCCTTGTCTCGTTGTCAACGATGCTCTTGAAGCAGAGCTTGGCATAAAGGTCACAGGATGGAACTCCCTTCTTGATCCAGCACTTTATGGCAAGGTCGTCATGGCCAATCCAACATCATCCTCTTCCGCATGGAACAACCTCCAGTGCCTTCTTACTGACTTTGGCGGTTGGGAGAGCGAGGAAGCCTGGGACTACATTGCAAAGCTTATGCAGAACGGCCTCGTCGTAGTAAGCTCCTCTTCTGTCCCTGGCAAGTCAACGCTTGCCGGCGAATACGTTGTTGGACTTTCCTATGAGCCAGCAATCGTCAAGCTCCTCGATGCAGGAACAACCGGCGGCCACATGGTATTCTGGGAAGAGGGAACCACAAGCGTTGGTTTCGCCTCCGCCATCATCAAGGGTGCAAAGAACCTTGAGAATGCAAAGCTTTTCATGGACTTCCTCCAGTCAGACGAAGGACAGCAGTCCTATCTCGATGCTGCAGCAAGACCAGCAACAACGACAAAGCTTGAAGGCGGTAGCCCAACGATGGTCGACCTTTCCACAATCAACGTTAAGGTTGCAGACACTGAGGCTCTTGCCAAAAACAATGCAGCAATCAAGGAAAAGTGGAACGAGTATTGGGCAAAGTACGGAAAGAACTAATCTGTTTTGAAGTTTCTTGTGGCCCCTAGGCTTTTGGGGCCACATAATTTGCTTCCAATATGTCTCTTTCATGGGGCGAAGATAAAAGTAAGTTTTAAACTAGCGGAGTTGTAGAAAAATGGATGTCAAAATCACAATAATCGATGCAGTGAAGAAATATGGCGATTTCGTAGCCATTCCAGATTTGTCGCTGGAGATCCAACCAGGTGAGTTCTTTACTCTTCTTGGACCTTCTGGCTGTGGAAAGACGACTCTGCTCAGAATGATTGCGGGATTCAACTCAATCGAAGGCGGTAGTTTCTACTTTGGTGACCGCCTCATAAACGATTTGGAGCCATCCAAGAGAAATATTGGAATGGTGTTCCAGAACTATGCAATCTTTCCACACCTTACAGTAAGAAAGAACGTTGCTTTTGGACTTAAGAACAAGAAGCTTCCAAAAGAGCAGATAAAGGCCAAGACGGATGAGTTCATGGCTCTCATGAAGATATCGGAATATGCAGACCGTCTTCCTGAAAAGCTCTCTGGTGGACAGCAGCAGAGGGTGGCCTTGGCAAGGGCTTTGGCCATTGAGCCTGAAGTCCTTTTGATGGACGAGCCCCTTTCCAACCTGGATGCAAAGCTCAGAGTTGAGATGAGGACCGTCATCAAGGAAATCCAGAACAGGCTTGGAATCACCACGGTCTATGTCACCCATGACCAGGAAGAGGCCATGGCAGTCTCCGACAGGATTGCTGTAATGAACCATGGGGTCATCCAACAGATTGGAACACCTAAAAACCTGTACCAAAGGCCTGCGAACAGATTCGTTGCATCCTTCATTGGAAGAACAAACCTTATGGATGCGACGATAAAGGTGAATGATTCCGAAAAATCAGTTGTGTTCGGCAACGGCTATACCGTCAGGATGGACAATCTTGCAGACGTTTCCAATGGTCAGAATGTCGTTGTCTCCGTAAGGCCTGAAGAACTTGTCATAAGCCAAACGGCAGAGGGAGGAGGTCTTGTAGGAAAGGTTCTCTACAGTACGTTCCTTGGATTGAACACCCACTATGAAGTCGAGCTCAAGGATGGTATCAGGGCCGAGATTATCCAGGAGTCTCAAATCGATGACATAATCGAGAATGGGACTGAAGTCAGGATGACAGTAAAGGCGGAGAAAATCAACGTGTTCACTGAAGACGGTGAAAGGGCGTTGGTCAAGTGAGGGACAGATGAAGAAGAAAGCAAAATTCGATTTCTGGGTAATTGCAAGTCTTATCATACTTGCCCTCTACCTTCTTTTCATGGTCTATCCTCTGTTGAAGATAGTTGGACAGTCCGTAATAGATGAGGGTACTGGCAGGCTCACGTTGAAGCACTTCATAAAGTTCTTTAGTCAGCCATACTATTTCAGGACTCTCACCAACAGCTTCAAGGTGGCTCTGTGTACATGTGGAATTTCGCTTGTCCTTGGTATTCCTTTGGCCTATTTCTACAACATGTACGAGGTGAAGGGCCGCAAGTTCCTTCAGATGCTCATAATCCTGTCTTCAATGTCGGCCCCGTTCATTGGTGCATACGCATGGGTCAACCTTCTTGGAAGGGCAGGTGTCATAACAAAGTTCTTCAAGTCCGCGTTTGGAATCATCATTCCAAACATCTATGGTTTCAATGGAATACTTCTGGTTCTGTCCCTCAAGCTATTCCCTTTGGTGTTCATGTACGTTTCAGGCGCTATGAAGAACGTGGACAAGTCGCTGCTTGAGGCATCGGCCAACATGGGTGTAAGTGGAGTCAAGCGTTTCTTCTCCGTTGTAATACCTCTTTGTATGCCTTCGATTCTTGCGGCGACTCTCATGGTTTTCATGAGAGCCATTGCAGACTTTGGAACACCTTTGATGATAGGTGAGGGATACACCACGTTCCCTGTCATAATCTACAACGAATACGTTGGTGAAGTTGGAACCAACCACAACTTCGCCGCAGCGATATCGGTCGTTGCAATCCTCATAACGTTGGTGTTTTTCCTTGTTCAGAGATATCTGACGAAGAAGAACAGCTTTTCCATGAGTGCGATGAACCACGTCGAGAGGAAGAAGGCCAAGCCTTTGGCAAATTTCTTAATCCATTTGTATGGATATGGCCTTGTAGCCGTTGCATTGCTGCCTCAGCTCTATCTTGTCTATCTTTCATTCAGAAAGACGAACCCAAGTGGAGAGGTTTTCAAAGAAGGGTTCTCTCTTCAGAGCTATCAGCATGTGTTCAACAGGATGGGAAATACGATTTGGAACACGATAAGGATCTGTGGTCTTGCCCTTGTCCTTATCATTGTCCTTGCAATTCTCATTTCTTATCTTACCGTAAGACGTAGGAACTTCCTCAACGCTACGATAGATACACTTTCGATGGTTCCCTATGTAATTCCAGGTGCTGTCGTTGGTATCTCAATGATCCTTGCATTCAACAATCCATATCTCCCTCTTGTTGGTACGGCGGCAATAATGGTAATTGCCATGTGTGTAAGAAGGATTCCATACACCATCAGGTCTTCAGTCGCCATTCTGTCCCAGATTCCTCTCTCGATCGATGAAGCAGCTGAATCCCTTGGTGCCGGTAAACTCAAGACATTGGTTAGAATCACAATTCCAATGATGTTCAATGGAATCTTCGCAGGAGCCATCATGAGCTGGGTCACTCTCATCACCGAGCTGTCCTCCTCAATGCTCTTGTATTCTTTCAGGACGCAGACTTTGAACATTGCGGTCTACAAGGCCGTCGCAAATGCAACAGATGGAAGAGCCTGTGCGCTTGCCACAGTCGTATCCATATTCACGGTTATTTCCCTCCTACTCTTCAACAGAGTATCAAAGGATGGAGAGATAATGATGTAGCTGATGTCTTGTTCTGTTCAGAGGACCTTCTCCTTTCGTTGGGGAAGGTCCTTTTCTATTTTGCTACCTTAATGTGATATCATAGCTATGATGTATGATGTAGATGC
The DNA here is from genome assembly GCA_001940825.1 of Sphaerochaeta sp. Phil3. GTDB lineage: Bacteria > Spirochaetota > Spirochaetia > Sphaerochaetales > Sphaerochaetaceae > UBA9732. The sequence goes on along the minus strand of MSGT01000058.1, from coordinate 53,401 downwards.
CAGTTTTACATTCATTGATGATTTGCACATAGAGGGTTCTTCTTTTTCCTTGGAGAGCGAAGAATCCTTGGTTTCTTCTTTGATTGATGTCGATGACAAGATTCAAGATATTGGAAATGAAATCGTTGCGCTTCAGAGAAGGATCTCTGAATTAGAACAACGGAAAAGTTCGATTCAGGGACGTTTGGAAAGAATTTCATCTTCAAGGGTTGAAATCAGGTTGGGAGAGTCATCATTGTCTATGCAGGCATCTCCAAGCGAAAAGGCGAACTTTCTTTTCGAATTGTTTCATGGCAGAAGAGATGTGTATGCTGTAAGGAATTGGAATGAAAAGACAAGTAAAGCATCGTATTATCCTGTTTGCTTAAATGCCTGGACTGAGAACTGTTTGCTCAAAAAATTCAAGGACAAAGAATCCGTTGGTTCTAGACCGAGTTGTTCTGATTGTCAATGCCGGTTATACGAAAGCCTTTCTCCTGAGATTATTTGTTCTAGGAACATGTACAATTACAATGATCATGGCAAAGGAGCTGTAGGTATATATGCAATGCTTCCAGGAAATGTATGTAGGTTCGTTGCAATTGATTTGGATGAGTCTACGTGGAGAAAAGATGCTCTGGAATTAGCTAGTGTTGCTAGAAAATCGGGTTTTCAGATGGCAATTGAGCAATCGTTCAGTGGAAAAGGTGCACATCTTTGGTTGTTCTTTAGTGAGGATGTTCCTGCCTTCAAAGCAAGAAGATTGGCGTTTTCGTTCCTTGATGAAGCATGTGAGAATTCAAGGACTGTAAGTCTGAAATCCTATGATAGGGTATTCCCAACTCAAGACGAAATCGAAGAAGGTTGTTTTGGAAATCTGATACTAATGCCTTTAATGGCTGGCGCAGCTAGAAGAAAAGAGGGCAAAGGGACGGTATTTGTTGACAACGATTTCAATGTCTATCCTGATCAGATTTCATTCCTGTCATCTGTTCCAAGATACTCTGAAGACGATATCGACTTGTATCTTGTAACTCACAGGGGCTCTGATAACGGTCTAGACTTCTTTAATGATGGTTCTGAACTGGAAAAGGATGTTATTTGGAAGAAAAGACTGCCTAAAGTAACCAAGAAGGATTGTCTTCCAAAAGCTCTCCCAGTGTTCTTGTCTTCTGGTTTGAGTATTCCTAAAAGTGCGATGACAGCAAGGCTCCAGAATGGTTGCAAACGTCTGGCTTGTTTTATGAATCCTAACTACTTCAAATCTCGAAAGAGAAACAAAGGTTATGTTTCTGATAAACTGAATTCCTTCGTCGAATCGTTTCTGGAATCTGACGAAGTCCTCCAGTTGCCAAGAGGTTTGAAAGATGAACTTGAACGGTATTTGAAAGCATCTGGTATAGATTATGAGCTCAAAGACTTAAGAGCCCACAATACTGGGTTGGATGTTAATTTCAATGGAACTCTTAAGGAGGTTCAGATTCAAGCTGTGGACTCAATGAAAGCCGTTGAAATTGGTATCCTTAATGCCGCAACCTCTTTTGGCAAGACTGTTGTTGCTGCAAAGCTAATTGCAGAACGCAAAGAGAAAACTCTGGTGCTTGTTCAGAAACAAAAACTAATGGATCAATGGAAGGCCAGTCTTGAGAAGTTTCTTGTTGTTGGAAATGCTCCATTGAAAAGAACAGGAAAACGTACAAACAAAACAGGTATTGGTGTCTATGGAGGAGCAAGGGACTCATTGTCTTCATACGTTGATATAGCAATGGTTCAGTCCATTGCTTCTCGTATGCCAGAGTTCATAAGAGACTATGGAATGGTGATAGTCGATGAGTGTCATCATATAGCGGCTGATTCTTTTCTAAAGGTCATGAATGCCGTTCGCCCAAAGTATGTATATGGGTTGTCTGCGACTGTGAAAAGACTTGATGGCCTTGAATGTCTTATACACTCGCAATGTGGTCCTGTGGTGTTTCAATACGGTGCTAATAAACTTGCATATGAAAGAGGTTTGGCGCAGACTTTCGTTCCAAGATTTACAAATTCAATGTTATCGGTTTTTGAGGCAAAGCCTTTCAACAATGTTGTAGCTATCAAGGAGCTTTCGATTGACGATGCAAGGAACCGTCTCATTGTAGACGATGTTGTGGCTTTGAAGGATTCAGGGAAAAGAATCCTTATCCTGACAAAGTTGGTTGAGCATACAAGAATTCTGGAGGCAAAACTAAACGAGCGGGGCATTTCTTCGATTGTTTTGACTGGAGAGATGAAAGCGGTGGATCGTAAAAAAGTGAATGAGATTCTTGAATCCAACATTGATGGTTCATTTGTTGTGATTTCCACCGGTCAGTATTTGGGGGAGGGCGTAGATATTCCGTATCTTGATACCCTTATGGTCGTTTCTCCTGTTGGATGGGAAGGTGTTGTTAGTCAATATGCTGGTAGAATAGCTAGGGAGTTTGTGAGCAAAGATAAGGTCTGCATTTATGATTACGTAGATATTTGTGTTCCGCAATATGCAAGGATGTATGCAAAAAGGCTGTCTTCATATAGAAAGCTGGGTTATGTTCTTGGTTCTGAAATGCTTTTGCATTCAAATGGGGATGTTGGAGGTTTGCTCAATGAAAAATGTTTCTATTCACAATATGATATATTCGATTTGTTGGTTTCTCTTGTGAGAAAAGCTTCCAAGTCGATTGTCGTAAGTAGTCCAGAAGTGTTTTTGTCTAGGGCGTCTTTGAAGCTTATTGATGAACTTCTTTGTGCGATTGAACGAGGCGTACCAGTAGAGATTAGAACCTCTTCTTTGGTCAAAGCTGTCAATTCCGATGCACAGCTTGAATCCCTTAGGTACTTGAAAGAGAGGAAGGTCTTTGTTTTTGAACAGGATTGTTGTTACTTGCGGTTTGGTGTTTTCGATGGTTTGGACGTCTTATTTGGAGATTTGAATCTTCTTGGAGGCTCGATAAAAGAAAGTCCAAAGGTTTCTTTCGACTTGAAAGAGCCAAAAGTAGTGATCCATGTGGAAAACGCGAAGATTGCGGAAACTTTGCTTGGATCTAATGACAGTTTGTCTGGATTGATGTTTCCCTGAAATAAGGATTGATTTTCAGTTATGTAGGTTTATTTTGATTCAATAACCTCTGAAATGAGCTCTTTCATAAAGATGTGTATGCTCATATCAGGGTTGTCATAGTATTCTGCTCCTTTGCTCGTTCTATGCAGATCTCTGCCAAGTTTCGATTCTTTGATTGATTCTGCTCGTGATATTGCATCATAGACATCATCCAAAGTAATCTGTCCTAGTATTTCTTCAATTGTTTTCTTACTCTTTATGTCTGCATCATCTGGAAGATCGAACGCTTTCCTTATTTCCTTGACATACCCATCTGTGGTGTTGATTGGACTCTTGAAGTCCCTTTTGTGAAGTAGTAACCATAGATCAAAGCAGACATTGCTGAAAGCATGATGGACTCTATGTCCATTTTCCCTTGATTTTCTGCTGAACTTTCTATCCAGCTCAATGCATGTCTCCAAGTTTTTGGAGAACAATGCATCATCAAAATCGTGGTCAAAGACACAGGCGCTATCGTACTCGATGCCATTTCCTCTTAGTTTGTCGGCATTTCCTTTGACAATATTGAACTTAACAACTTTTGTGGGAAAATCTGTCAAGAGATTTGCCAAATGCTTCAGATATAATTCTTCCTGTTGTCCTTCGACTACGCAGAAAACTGTTTTCTTATATCGTTTCCTCTTTTCCATTGTTTACAATCTCCGAAAAGTCGATGTACGGAAGGGTTGCATACTTTCCCTTGAAGTAGTTGATCATGTAGTTCTCATCGTTCCTTACTTCCGTTGACCCGAAATCCGCGAGTGTGTACAGGTCGCTCTGGTATGAAGAGCTGTCCTTTTCGACGAAGAATATCTGATCTCTTCTGAAGAGTTTGTTGCTGAGATATATTGGGTTGTGAGTTGTGAATATCAGCTGGGCTCCGGCTTTGTTTATGGAAGGGTCGCTGAAAACGGAGATTATCCCTTTTACAATTTCAGGATGCAAGGATGAATCAAACTCATCAATGACCAACGCATTCCCATTTGAAAAATGTTCAGAGAATAGGATTGCAAAATCAATGAGCTTAATTGTTCCTCTGGATTCCATTAGGTCTGCGTTTACGAGGACTTTGCTTCCATTTCTATCGTATATTGAGAAAAGGTCTGCGTTGTTTTTTGTTCCTTTATCATCTTCTTCCTCGCACTTGAAACAAATCCCATGGGAACCAAAGTCGGCTTTCTTGACGAACTTATCAAGAGTTTCATTCCAAAGCAAACAGTTTTGCGCTTCAATCGGTACATGTTCTAGTCTTGGATTGTTGAGTGGAAAGTCCGTTATTGCGGTAATCCCATTCCTGAAGAATTCCATGACTGAATCGGCAATGGGACCACATATCGTGGACTTGAACCCTCTGGCTAGGAATATGTCCGTTTTATCAGTGTTCTTGCAAAGTACCTCTTCGACATTGTCCAGAAAGGATTTCGTAACTGAAAGAACTTTGATTGAATCCTTATCCCTTGCAATGCGTATTGAAGAATCATTGCGTTCAAAAAGAGTAATGGATTGTTTTTTCTTGAAGTATTCAAGTTTCTCATAGACCACTTTCCTTTGAATTCTCTCAAGCCTTCCAACTTTCACTCCAATGGAGTATCTGAAATGGTCCTCCTTGGTAATGAACTCAATGGAGAACTGCATTGGTCCATCTTCCTCCGTGCACAGACTTGGTAATAGTTCAAGATTTGCAATAGTAGTCTGAGGGCTCTGGGTTGTGATTGAACCATTCAGGACAATGTCTCTGAACACCATGAGAGAGAGAATCAGATTGGATTTTCCACTTGCATTGGCTCCATATATGACAGCGACCGGAAGGATCCTGCCTTCTTTCGTCCTTATGAGCCTATCATTGAAAGTTGTTTGGGAGGAAGCCTTCATTGAAAGGGTAGCGTCCTCTTTGAATGTTCGGAAGTTTCCGAATGTATAGCTGATAATCATCTTTGGTTCCTCATTCGCCTTGAGGGGAGCATCCTCATTCAAAATGATAATTGGAGCAGGATAAAAAAACAATGGCTTGTTTGAGGTTTTTTCTCAAATTTTAGCTAAGATGGTATAATAATGGCTAATTAAAGTGATACAAGAACCAATAGAAAGTTCTGTTCTGTTTTCAAATGAACTTTGCAGGAGAGGTCTTGAAAAGGTTCTCAAGTTTCTTTGCCGTCTTCTTGCTGATTGGGTGGCTGTTCCTCTCCATTCCCGATACGTCCTGTCTTGTTGTTCCAAGTTTCTCTGCAAGCTGCGTCTGGGTGAGGTTGTCCCTCGTGCGGTAGAACTTGAGGTTTCCGCCAAGGGTTTCGTTTGCTTTGAACTCCCTGAACCAATCAAGGGCTTCAACGTTTATATATCCATGGCATGTGACGACAATCATGTTCTGTTGTTCCACGAGGGGACTGGCAAGCCGTCCGGAAGGAGAACCCTTGAATTGTTCGGCGGCCATATCAGACCAGGTTCGACGATTGTCCATGGGGTGCACGGAAAGCCTACGGATTCATTCGCTTCGTCCTCATGGGTTGCCCATTTCAGCGCCTCCGTCAAGAAGGGGCAATCCCCGAGAAAACGTGAAGAGCCCAAAAAAAAATACTACTCTGCTCAAGAACTGAAAACCATTAGGGGGAAAACCAAAAAACAGTATTGACGTAACACAATAGAAAATTGTTGGCAAGTCGATGTATTTATCTATATTGTAGGTATTTGCAGCGTTTTTTGCTTTTCAACTGCGGAAGTCAGGTTTATATATGAAAACCGGCTGCAAACATGACAGTTGCAGCCGATTCTCAATGCGAACAGATTCAATTTCTTTTAGACTGTGCCTGAGTCTCCCCCTTTGAGAAGTTCTACAAGAAAAGCGATAAGACTTTCTTGGTTGACTGGAACGTCATTCAGAACCGCAATTTCAATTGTTGGCGTGGAACTTAAGAACAGCCCTCTCAAACCAAGCTTCTGGTTCTCGAATGAAATCGCAACTCCAAAGTCGAACGGTAGCACTTCTGTTGCGGAGGAAGGTCTTTGTATGAAGGAGAAATTATATATATTCAACGCCGCTGAAATGTTCTGATACCCTAAAGCCGATACTTCGATTGATCCGATGGACAGCCTCGTGCTATCTTCCTCAAAACGAATGATTTTGAGTTCCTTCATCGTAGCCTTCAATCTGATATTATCCATTTCTTGAAGAATCTGTCCTGAGATTTCGATTTCTTGAATGGAGAAGGATACCAAATCGTACTCGGTGGCTGGATTCACCTCGATCAACAGTCCCCTGACCGTTGCCGAAATCGAGCCAAAGCCCAATTGATTGGCATCAACCTTCACTTTGAGAGGTGAATCCAAACGAACCACTATGTGGCCACTGGAGTTGGAGGAAATCGAGAGAGATCCCTCAACGGTAATCTTCACTGGAACTTTGGTCTCACAGCCTGTCGCCTCGAAAAGTAGATTTATATTGATACCGGAGGCTGCGATCTTTATTCCCTTTGCCTCGGTCAAGATGGCTCCTTCTAGCTTTTTTAAGATGTCTAGAGATTCAGGGGTAGTAGTAGGTCCTTCGACGAAAGGATTTTCCCCAGCTATTATTTTCTGTACATCGATCTTGGCCGAGAATGTAAAGGCTTGATCGTCAAGTTTGCCGCTTGCGACAATTGAAACGGTCTTCTCTGAAAGAGTGGCGTTTACCGAAACATCGCTGAAATGATGTTTTGTTTCCATTCCATCAATTGAGTTTTTCAAAACAAAGCTTTTGCATTTAAAAGACAATGATCCCGACAATGAATCTATTCCTACGGTCAAAGAGTCGCCTCCAGCATCCGGAGCTGCAGGGCCATCGGTTGGAACAGTCGGTGCAACGCCCTTATTGAGATAGTACTCGATTACATCTTTGGGTTCGATTGCCTTTCCTTCGGAGCTTGCCGTTACAAGATACCCTATCAGTCCACTGAAGACTTGTTCCTTTGCCTTTTCAAAGTCGGATGTGAATGATGCCTTCTGGTCGTCGGTAAGGGGTAGTGCCTCGTCCATGTTGGTAGTTGGAGCGGGAATTCCTTGGCTTGCAGATGCGAAGGCATCGGGCTTTATCTCTGGATCGACCTGCTTGCATGAAATCGCTGCAAACAACAATAGCAGGATGCAGGAAAAGATAATAAGCTGTTTTTTCATAATCAACTCCTAAAATTGACGTTTATGCAACGTAAACAAACAAATTTTCATTTAGTTACATCATGTGTCTTCATTAGCAATGAAAAAGTATTCCAGATATGGTTCCTTTCAGCTACAGTTTCAATTCGTGCTGTAATATTTGTAATGTACGAAACAAGTTATACCTTCATATCAATCGAAGATTTGTATATATTAGGATCCTTTTTCCTCCTGGGCAAAGAGGTTTTTGCGGCATCATTTACCAGGATTGACAAGTGTTTCTTGGATATTGGCAACTAAACTTTGGTTTAAACGTAAGGATGTTGGGAAATGGAGTAGATAATCGATTATATGCCGTTTTCCTTTTAAATTCCAAAACAAATCAATCATGGTTTAATGTAGCGGTGCTCTTCAACGCATTCAATTGACAAACGGAGTTTCTTTGTTTTATATTCACTATGTTTCCGAAAGGAGATGTTGGATAAGCCCAGATGGCGGAATTGGTAGACGCGCTAGGTTCAGGTCCTAGTGGTAGCAATACTGTGCAAGTTCGAGTCTTGTTCTGGGCAAAGCGGTTGAATCATCTCACACTGGATTTGGGACAAGAACCAAAGCATTGAAGAACGTCCACATGTCAAAGAGAATCAAAGAGCGTCAAAGATGGAAAAGGCCTCTCTGGCTTTAGTCAGCTCAAGCCCGGAAGTTGGGATGAGAGTATTGGGGAATACGCTTCTGGCCTCATCCAACATTTCTTGCCTTAGCTTCGGGTTTTCTGGAACATGCACCAAGACCAATTCTTTTACTTCTGCTGTTTTTGCCATCATCGCAGCCTGCAAGGCCGTTGTATGGCTCAAGTTGATCTCTTCCTTATTCTTTTCGAGTCCACCTGCTTCATGGATCATTAGATCTGAAAAAAGGGAACATTCAGGCAAAGGTAGGGTAGCGACGCTATCAGGGAAATAGGAAACTTTAAAGCCGTCAGCCACAAACGTAAAACCATTGACCGGCACTTCCGGCCTATGATAGAGGGAGAAAGAGGATATTCGAACATCTCCAATCCTGTTTGTCGTTACATCTTTCCAATCAATTCTAAACCTAATTTTTTTATCGAGCTTAAAATACAGAACAAAATGCTTGCACACCTCAATAGCCAGTCGATTACCGACTACCAAAAGCGGTTTGGTTCTGTTCTGAAGCCACATGCTATGGATTAAAGAGGGGAAAGCATAGACGTGGTCAATATGCCCGTGGGTTATCAATACCGCATCCAAAGATAGAGAATCAATACCGGTTCTTAATAGCGATTGTCTTGGGCTGGAACTGACATCAACCATAATTGACGTTCGTTCCGTTTGGACAAGCAAACTTGTATTTGACGAGTCAAGACAGTCAAGACCATTTGAGAACCCGAGAACTGTTACTTTCATGCTTTCTCTCTCTTTGAAAACAGCAGCCGGTGGAGAAATGACCACCGGCATGATTTAAGTTTTGATTATTCACCTAGAAGTTCCGCCACTGCGGCAGATCCATCGCGAATGACACGAAGGACTTCATAATCCTTTGCGTAGTCGATTGGTATGAAGCTATCATCTTCAGGCCACGACTCATAAAGCTTTGAATTGACAAAATCGAACGAAAGGAAGGCCTCCTTGATCTTTTCAGTCAACTCAGGAGAAAGTCGATTTGTTACGCCCCAGGCTGTCACGGGGAAGACCTGTGATTCATATATGACATCACACCATTCGCTGGCAGCTGGTACACGTCCTCCATTGCGTGTGTAGGAAGGATAAGGACTACAAGCAGCTTTGGCTGAACTTGTAGACGTGGACACCGAGTCCTTAGGCGGAATACCCCGCGGGCTCTGCCCCGGGGAAATTTATTCGCCTCGTCCTCATGAGTTGCCCATTTCAGCGCCTCCGTCAAGAAGGGGTAATCTCCGAGAAAACGTGAAGAGCCTTTTTCAATTATAAACCCATGGGAATCCTTACTTTTCAATGTGGAAACGGGGTGTCCATGGAGGTTCTTTCAAAACCACCCTCATTCTTCCGGCCTTGGCTGTCCTTGATTGGCATTGACTGGCCTTGACTTTCCTTGACCGGCCTTGCATAGGCAAGAGGTATGGCCAGCGGTTCATGGCCAATTGATTTTGGACTGATACGGAGGGTTTTCTCGCATGTTTGGTAATCCAGGTAGGAAGTTGAAAGTCGTCGCCATTGTGGTTTTCGTCGCCGCAATAGTCTTGACGTTTGTCCTTGCTTTTGAATATGGAATCGAGACAACAACTAATTGGCGCTACTATGGTGGCTACTATGACGAAAAGGAACTGAATGCACCTGTTTTCTTTGGAATCCTCGTAGGAGGGTTCATCTTTTCGTATGTGAACTCTCTGGTCGTCTACGGGTTTGGCGAGTTGATTGAGAACTCTGGGATTGTGGCTAAGAACTCGAAGGACGTGCCTTCCACATGCCTTTATATCAAGCAGGGGACATCTGAATCTGCACCAACCACAACGGACTCCAATCTTGAAAGTCCTTCATCTGGCGAGCAGCCCGTCTGAACGTTTGGCAATTGAAGGAAAGTAGGTTCTTCGTGTTTTTTCGGGGATGGATCCATTGCTGGAGACGCTGAAATGCAAGCCATGAAGACGAAGCTAAGGATGAAGCGAATGAATCCGTAAGCTTTCCATGCGTCCTGTGAGCCCCGTGCGCCCCATAAGCCTTGGAAACAAGTGCTAAAATCTCTACGCCTGCAACACTTCCTACACACGCAACAGATGCCACAAGCGCTACGGATGCAACACATGCTACACTCGCCACAGATCCTACAGATGCGCCACGGATTCAACCTTCTGAACCATTGGAACCCTTGCGACCATTGCAACCATGGCTACGGATTGCCTACGGATCGGACGCAACCCATGACGGCGTATTGGATCCGCAATCATTTTCGCATCCCTTTTCGTTCCCCTGCAAACAGCCTTGTGGCTTGGATGCTCTCCTGTTCAATTACAATCCTTCATCTCCGATTTATCCGAGAAGAACCGGAAAGAATGGCATTTTCCGCTATTGACATGCTTTTTACACAGCGTATAGATGGCAAAAGGACGTTTTCCCAAACTTTACAGTTTTCAAGAAAAAGCGAATATCGCATAATTGGGGCATGAAGGTTTTATCTTTAGGTGGAAGCGGAGAAGACAGTAGAAACTGTTTTTGGGTGCAATATGGCAACGAAAATGAAAAAAACGCCTTTTTGTTGGACTGCGGGGTTAGAAGGGAAATAGCACCCATTGACAGAGTGTATCCAATGCTTACACAAGAGATAGCAAGATCTCTCAATGCTGTTTTCATTTCCCATGCTCATGAGGATCACGTTGCTGCTCTCCCTTATTTGTACGAACTTGGCTTTAGGGGGGAGGTTTATTGCACGCAAGAAACGGCATTCCTTGCAACGTCTTTCATGAAAAAATGGGTGCATTACGTGATTTCCCATGGCCAACAACTCCCATTTGACGAAGGAAATATAGATAAAATCAAGTTTTCATACCTGACACTTGGGAAAAACAGTTTAAATGGAATCGAAATTGAGACAGGACGAAACGGCCATGTGATGGGAGGAGTTTGGTTAAAGTTTCAATTGGAAGACGAAACGCTTCTTTATACTGGAGACACTACCGCAGACGGCCTCTTGCTTGAACGCGACGAGTTTCCTCGGTGTACATACCTCATTTGTGACAGTGCATATGCAAAAACTACAATCAAACAGAGCGAACAATACGAAAAACTCTATGCCCTTGAGCAGGAAGCTAAAGCAAACCATGGAAAAGTTCTTTATCCCGTTCCCGCAAATGGCCGGGGTATTGATATTGCTCTGTACCTAGTATCAAGGGGTTGCAAAGTAAGTACAGATAGCACAATTATCAGCAACGCAAGAAAACTCTACGAAAACAAGAAATGGATAAAAAACAGTCCCCTTTGGAAGCGGATTGATGAACTTCAGGACCATGGAATTGACTACAATGGTTCCGTCATCGTGCCAGACGGAATGCTTACAAGTGAAAAATCGATTGCAGCATTTGATTTAATCAAAGGCAACCCCTCTTGCAAAACGGTTATCACCGGGCACTTCGCACAAGGAACAATGGCATGCTCTATTTTTGACGAAACATGGAAGGGAAACAACAAAGTAAGCCTTGAAAGCTGCCATGTTACAATAAAAGTACACCCGGATAAAACCGATGTTGTTGGGATATGCAAGAAAACGAAACCAAAAAGAGTTATGCTGTTTCACTCAAATTACAATGAAACGTTATCCTTAATCGAAGAACTGCAGGACATGGGATATGATGTTACTTGTGGGGTTCTGACCTAAGAATTTCAAGATCCACTTGATATTCGTTGGGGGTTTTGCCTGTTAAATTTTTAAAAAGTTTGAAGAAGTATTGACGATTTTGAATGCCAATCATTTCTGTAAGGTCCTTGATTTTCATTTTTGGATCCGCCAAAATTCTTTTTGCTTCCTCGACTCTGACCTTGTTGATATAACCTTGGATGGAGATTCCAAGTGCTTTTTTAAAAATGCGGGCAAGATATGCTTCTGAAAGATTGAATTCGGTTGAAAGGTGTTTTGTTGATAATTGTGGATTTCTAAAATTGGCATCAATGTAGTCGGCAATTGCCTGGGAATTTGTTTCTTGCCTATTATTTAATTTGTCTTTTTGCTGCTGGGCTATTGTTTGGATATTTTCAATGAAGAAGGAGGTGATTTCTTCCATGCTCGAGGGGTTGCTTTCAAGTAGGGTCATAAAAGTTGTATTCTCATTTTCATTTGGCTTTGTACCCTCTCCCTTTAGTTTTACAACAGCGCCTGAAAAATTAAGCAGGGATCTTCTTACTATTGGATACTTTTTCTTTTCCAGCATTTTCACATATTCCTGGTACTCTTCAAGAGCCTTGCTCTTTTGACCCTTCTTGAGATGGGAAATGATTCCAGCCGTTTTCTCCGTCAAATCAGAAATCGAATGATTCCTTTCTTCTTCCTTAGAGATGTCTATTACACGGATATTTGGAGTCAGAAATCTCAAAAGCCAACGTTCCTTGATGTGTGCAAACATATTTGGAAGTAAACCCCAATCGTTGATTTCATCTGAGTAGATATTGTACGTTTCGGGAAACGATGTTTGGAGATTGGATTTCAAATCCTCAAAATCACGCTCTGCTGTAGGTTGGAGCAAAAAGAGTGTGAAATCGGAACCAAAAGACACGCATTCGCTATAAGTCACAACGCCTTGAACGACGGAAAGAAGGGAGACGATATCTGAAGATGATATAAGATAAAGAATTACAGGGCAAGCAAATGCAATGCGCAATCTGCATTCATCCAAAAAGAGTTCAGGACTGTCATATGCAATTTCACCTGTGAGAATGTCTCTAAGTAGACTTTCTTTGAGCTTTTCACTCATGCTGCGGGTAGTCTTTCTTTCGTCTATTATTGTGTCAATTCTTTTTTGGATCAGCTCAGAGGTGTTTCCTTTTTCGTTGTCATCTAAATCGTTTATCTCGGATACCTTCTTTGAGACTCTAATGAATGGGATGTAAACCCTTCTAGTTGCAAAAATGAACAAAAAAATGAAAAGAATTATAAAAACACCAAGAGTGATTGACGTAATGCGCTTGGTTGTAAGCATTTTACCCATTATTTCGTTCTTTCCAATTATTTTGACGAAAATCCAATCTTTTATTTCCAAAGAGGAATAGAAGCACACATAGTCATCGGCCTTACCTTTTTGTTCGACGTGTCCGGATTTCTTCACGGTATCTGCAAGGATATTGGAAATGATCGCTCTCTTGAGGTTTTCGTCTTTCAATATTTCGCTGTTTCCTGGGTTTTCGTAAATAATTGTCCCACTGCTGTCGATGATAAAAGAAGTGTCATTCGCACTGCCCGCAAAATACAATTTGGCAAAATTCGACGATTTTAAATTCAATAGAATTGCGTTGTCAGAAACCGCATCTGTAGCCGATATCTCGTAGTACAAGAAGGAATAAAGATCTGCATCGATGTATCCTGCCGTTGTATAGGTCTTTCGAGGAATAAGAGTTAGTCGTGTTTCTATACTTCTTCGCCTGAATATGTCAACAGCTTCAGTGTCTTTGAATTGGTCGCTGGTATCGCTTACAGCACCATATTGAAGAGTGCTGTAAATGTATCCAGTCTTCTCGTTATATACATAGATTGAGTCAACGATTGAGGTTGTGGCTGTTATGGAATTTAGCTTTCGAATGCCTTCTATTACCTCCATATTTGTGAGGTTTGTGTTTTCCCGAAGCTTTTTGATTGTGGAATCGTAAAAAACCTGGTTGGAGATGTCTATTAGGATTTCATCGGCAAAGAAGGTGGAAGCGTCAACATGATTGATGAAAAAAGAGGTTTGGTCTTCTAGTGTCTTTACCAAGGATTGTTGATACTGAGAAAAAAGTATTGCGAACATTACAAGAATAAAAATCAAAGCCAAGCAGATTGGTCCAACAAAAAAGGCCGATACCTTTGCTGCCGGGTTTAGTTTTTTTCCAATTGCCATTTTTTTATTTCTTTTCATTTTCCACTGTATGGTATCATGGCGAGTGTCAACATAAAAGTCAAAAACAATAAAAATCGAACATAATATAATAAGTCACTATTTCGTACTTTTGTTAACAACTCCAGGCTTTTATACTACAAAATGTACTACAAAAGCCTTATGCGAAAAAAATGGTGCTTTGCCATAAAACGTTTGGCACACCAACAAATTAGGAGGGTTAGCCATGAAGAGACTATTATCAGTTGTTTTTGTCTCACTACTGCTCTGCTCAATGCTCTTTGCAGCGGGAAGTAAGGAAAGCACAACACAGGCTCAGGGTGTGGAACAAGACACTTCTTACAGCGGAACTGTTATGCTCTATTCTTCAACGGGGGAGGATGTGATTCTTGCCTTGAAGGGGGCATTCGAAGCCAGATATCCAAATGTAAAGCTTGACTATTATTCGGCAACATCTGGAAAATGTGTAACAAAGCTTTCAACAGAGTTTCAGACGAATTCTGTGACATGCGATGTTGCATGGCTTGCAGACCCATCGGCCATGATCAAGCTAAAGGCTGACAACCATCTGGTTCAGTACTTCTCTCCTTATGCGGAAAAAATGGATGCAAAATTCAAGGATGCAGACGGATACTACACAGGTGCAAGACTTTTGATCATGGGAATTACCTATAGTACGATTGCTTGCAGCGATGCAGAAGCTCCGTATGACTACCTTGACCTCTTGAAAGACAACTTCAAAGGACAAATTGTCATGTCCGACCCAACTGGAAGCGGTTCGACCAAGGCTCTCGTCTATGCACTGTCAAATAATCCAAAGTACGGCTGGTCGTATTTCGAAAAGCTTGCGGCAATGGGAACCGAGTTGCAGTCAAGTTCCGGTGCCGTAAACAACGCTGTTGCAGCAGGCTCCTACAAGATTGCATTTGGAGTTGACTACAACACAAAGAATTTGATGGATCAGGGATCTCCTCTTGGATGGCATGACACAACGGACATCGTTGCTGTTCCTTGTCCAATTGGAATTCCAACGGGTGCTCCTCATGAAGAACTTGCAAAACTTCTCTATGACTTCATCCTTGATCCAAATGGAGGACAGCAGATTCTTACGCAAAAGAACATTGCTCCAGTCGTAGACGGTGTCAAACTTCCAGAGGAAATGCTAACAGCCTCTGAAATTGCAGAAAAGGCTCTCCCTATTGATTGGAAGGATCTTGCCGTTGTTTCAAACAACCTCTTGGACAAATTCAATTCCTATTTCAAGAAGTAAGGATCTTTATTTCTAAAGCCGGGGTGATTATCCAAAATTTCCCTGGCTTTTTTATTCTTCGGGCTTTTGGGGAATTGGCTGCACCATATTGGCAGTTTCTGAATAGCGTTTTCAAAGCTCATGTAGGGAGTTTTTCATGAACAAAGTCGAACTTAGGGGCATTACCGTACACTACGGAGAACATGCAGTCCTTGAAGATTTTTCTCTTACTGTAAAAGCAGGTCGAATAATAGGTATTGTAGGTCCTTCTGGATGTGGGAAGACAACCATTGTCCGGTCGATTTGCGGCTTTATTAACCCAGAAAAAGGGGAGGTCCTAATTGATGGCAAACTGGTTTACTCGAAAACCGGACGAGTAAATGTTCCTCCTGAGCTGAGAAGAATTGGTGTTGTTTTCCAGGATTATGCGGTTTGGCCCCATCTTTCCACCTATGACAACGTATCGTATCCGCTAAAGAAGCGAAAAACCCCAAAAACGCAAATTCCAGAACTTGTAGAAGAAGTATTGGAGCAGGTTAACATGATAGGATACGAAAAGTATCTTCCTTCACAGCTTTCCGGTGGACAGCAACAAAGAGTTGCCATAGCGCGTGCCCTTACTACTTCAAGCGACTTTCTTATTATGGACGAGCCAATCACCAACCTTGATGCAAAACTAAGGGAGCAAATGCTTGTAGAGATTAGAATGCTACAGGAAAAGCTTGGCACAACAATCATTTACATAACGCATGACCAGGAAGCTGCAATGCAACTATGCGATGAAATAGTGATTCTTAACGACAACGGAAGCATTGCCCAGATTGGAACGGACGAAGAAATAATTAAAAAGCCGGCCAATAGATTTGTATTCCAGTTCATTGGAGTTTCAAACTTCTTGCCAACCTGCATAAAAGGTGGCAAATGCTATCTCTCGCTTGATGAAGAAATCCTTTTGGACGACAACATTCCCCAAGACTATCCAATAGGAAAAACAAGGGCACTCTTGGGGGTGAGGCCAATGGACATTGTATTTGACGACAATTCTCCAATAAAGGCCAAAATCGTTCAGGCAACGTTTCTAGGAAACATCTACACTTACTTCATATCGCTTGGAAAAGAGGAGTACAGGGTACAGCGTATTGCAACTGGTGAAACAGACGACGACAAATACAGAGAAGACCTAACTGTAGGCGTTAAATTCGTCAATGTGAAATATTTCGACATGGAGGAAAGTGTATGACCGCCGTTAAGAACAAAGATTTCCTCAAACTAGAGGGCAAAAGGTTTTTCTCTTTGGATAAGCTTATGACGGTCTTATGCTATGCAGCCTTGATTACAGTAGTCATCCTTCCTGTTGTAATGATTTTCTACTACGCATTCTGGGATGGTTCAAAAATAGACATTGATATGTTTGTCAAGGTCCTGACGCAGCAGGGGAACCTGAAAGCCATAAAGAACACTGTAATAATCGCTTTTTTTACAACAGCCATTGCAACGGTAGTGGGCGTTTTCTTTGCATGGCTTCTTGGAAGAAGCGACATTCCTCTTAAGGGGCTTATGAAGTTCCTGTTTTCGATTCCCTTTATGATTCCCCCGTTTTTGGCGGCTATGTCTTGGGATATGATGTTCTCAGGTCGAGGGGGATATGTAAACAGACTTCTCATGTCGGTTTTCCACTTGTCTTCCGCCCCTTTCAACATTAACTCGGTTGCAGGAATCATTGTGATTGAGGTTGTCTACTATTTTCCGTTTGTTTACATGCAGGTGGTGAGCGCCCTTGAAAGAATGGATCCTACACTTGAAGAAAGCGCCAGAATCGCTGGTGCTGGGCAGCTTTATGTTATTAGGAAAATCACCATTCCTTTGACGATTCCAGCAATTTCCTCTGGAATGCTGCTTATTCTCATTACGTCTCTTTCAAATTACGGAATTCCCGCAATGCTTGGTTTCTCTCAGAACATCTTCACCCTTCCAACAATGATAGTGGAGCTCATGAATAGGGCGGGCGGAAGCTTTGAAGGAATAAGGGAAGCTGCGGCAATGTCCATTATTCTTGTAGTCGTCGTTGCAATTGCACTTTGGGGACAAAGGAAACTCACAAGCCGTGGTAGCTACGATATCATCAAAGGCAAATCAATGAGGCCAATGCTCATAAAGCTACGAGGCGCAAAGTATCCTCTTCTTGTGTTTTCATTGATCTTCCTGTTGGTCGTTGTCGTAGCACCAATTGTAATGATTTTGCTGATCAGCTTCGTCAAGGCCTACGGACTCCCATTTGAATCCCAGAACATGACACTTGCCAACTACAGACGAATATTTGTTGGCAACATAATGGTAAGCGATTCAGTTAAGAACTCGCTCTTCCTTGCATTCTCCGCAGGTTTGATATGTCTTGTTTTGGGAACAATGCTTGCATACGTTGTCAACAAAATCAAACCAAAGGGTGGCACGGTTCTTGAAATGATGGCTGTTCTTCCATACTCGCTGCCCGGAACCGTCATGGCAATAGGATGTATGCTGGCATGGTCCGGCGCTTTCTTTGGGATAACGCTGTACAACACGATTTGGATTATTCTTGTAGCTTATATAGCCCGATACCTCTCATATGTCCTAAAATCAAGTTCAGCGGCATTGCAGCAGGTTCACTATTCATTGGAAGAGGCCGCCCGTTCATGTGGAGCGTCACACATGGAAACATTAAAAGACGTGACACTTCCTTTGATAAAACCGGCCATGATATCTGGCTTCTTCCTAGTGTTCCTGCCATGCATGAGAGAGCTTACTACTTCAATACTTCTCTACGGACCAAATAGCAGAACCCTTGGGGTCGCAATTTACCAGTTGAGAATAAACGGCTACATTACCCAGGCAGCCGCACTATCTGTTGTTACGATTACACTCATTATCATTTGCAACAATCTCGTCAAATTTGTCATTGGGGACAGAAGGAGGAAGTAGGATGAAACAGATAGTTTTGGAACATGTCACCAAGTCGTTTACAACAAAAGCCCTTGGAACCGTTGTTGCCGTTGACGATTTCAACCTTGAGATTGAAAAAGGCGAATGCTTTTCCTTTCTAGGCCCTTCTGGATGTGGGAAAACGACAACCCTAAGAATGATTGCCGGATTTGAGGATCTAACAAAAGGCTCTATCTATCTTGGAGACAAACTGGTGTCAGACAGGGATAAAAACATCTACGTTCCGCCTGAAAAAAGAGATTTGGGCATGGTTTTCCAAGCCTTTGCGGTATGGCCGCACCTGAATGTCTTTGACAATGTAGCATTTCCGCTAAAGGTAAAGAAACTTCCCAAGCGTGAGATAGTTGAAAAAGTGACACAGGCTTTGAAGTACTGCAACTTAAGTGGCCTTGAAAAGGAATATCCATCAAATCTTTCCGGTGGACAGCAGCAGAGAATCGCCCTTGCGCGTTCCATTGTCGTAAACCCTGATGTCCTTCTTCTTGACGAGCCCCTTTCAAATCTGGACCCACATCTTAGAGAGTCCATGAGGTTCGAGATCAAGAGACTTCAGAAACAATTTGGCTTCACCATCATATTCGTAACCCATGACCAAGCAGAAGCCATGGCTCTTTCTGATAGAATTCTCGTTATGGATATGGGGCGGATCCAGCAAATAGGAACTCCCCAGGAGTTGTATCGCCATCCTGTAAACAGGTTCGTACATAGCTTCCTTGGA
Organism: Sphaerochaeta sp. Phil3; assembly: GCA_001940825.1. Classification (GTDB taxonomy): domain Bacteria; phylum Spirochaetota; class Spirochaetia; order Sphaerochaetales; family Sphaerochaetaceae; genus UBA9732. Next base: position 34,662 of record MSGT01000058.1, on the reverse strand, counting down.
CAGTCCAACTTCACAAACGTTATAATAAAAGAGGGTAGGGTGTACCCCACAGGGGACGAAAACAATGCAATCTACGAGGATTCCCTTCTTCCAGACAGCAAAGCCAAGGTCATGGCGACACGCCCCAACTCAATTGAACTTAGCAAGGAAAGCGGCTTCCCGTCTACAATTGTCAAACGCACGTTCAAGACCGATTTCGCAGAGTATTTGGTCAAGGCTGGAGACGAAACGCTTCTTGTGCAGACTCCGCACAGAAACATTTTCAACAGCGGAGATCGATGTTTCTTGCGCATCAACAATCCTGCTTGGTATGAACCTGAGGACCAAAAGGAGAAGGGGGAGCGCGAACGAAGAAACACAATGTAGATTGGCGATGTTTAGAGGTGCAAAATGGAAATGACAGGCAACACAACCCAAGATAGGGGTGCTAATTCTTTGATAAAGCTCGTAAGACAGGCATATGAGAACGGCATAGACGACTATCACATGATTCCTCTAAGGGTATGTAAAGATGGTGCAGTTTCAAATGGCGATAGCATGGTCTTTTGCTGCCGTAGGGGAGAACGAGAGATAGAGCTTACCGATATGTTCGTCGATTCTTCTTTTGACAAAGTGCCAATACACAAACTGGACGACCTCTTTTTTGTACTTCTTACCCAATATCACGAAAAGTTCATGTCCTATCCCATTGCCTTTGCACCCCTTCACGTAAAGGAACCTCTTGGGAAGGTGTTGGCTGAAAACGGCAAAACTCAATTTCACATTGCGGAATCGGAAAAGTATGCACATGTAACGTTCTTCTTCAACGGAGGGGAAAACGAACCTTTTGACAAAGAAGTGGACTGCTGCATTCCTTCTCCAAAAGGCATTCCGTTTGATGAAAAGCCGGAGTTGTCCCTTGTCCAGGTTTCCAACCAGGTCATAGCGGGACTTGGGAAATTCGACTTCATCGTTGTCAATTTCGCAAATGGTGATGTCATTGGACATACTTCAAACACGGATGCAAAAATCAAGGCCTGCAAAGCTGTAAGTGAAAACCTGGAGAAAGTGGTGAAAGCCGCTTTGGAAAAGGGCTATGTCGTCGCCATCACAGCTGACCACGGCAACATTGAAACTCTTTACACAAAAAAAGGGTCTCCTCATGTTGCACATACCACCAACAAAGTTGCCTTCTTTTTGCTTGACGGTGCATCGGATAGGAAAATCGGTCTTAACGATGGCTCATTGAGAGACGTTGCCCCTACAATCTTGGATGTCCTAGGCGTAGAAAAGCCTGTATCGATGGATGGCAATTCTTTGGTTGAGGATTACAGTTTTGGTAGAAACAGAAAGGCTCTCTTGGTTATTTTGGACGGCTGGGGGCTTGGGACGGGGGACGGTAATGATGCCATACATCTTGCATCAACGCCCTATTGGGACGATCTTCTTTCCCGTTTTGCATACGCCAAACTTGATGCCAGCGGCAAGTCTGTTGGTCTTGGTGATGGCAAGCCGGGTAATTCGGAGGCTGGCCATATGAATCTTGGTGCCGGGCGTTGTGTCGTTCAGGATGATATTAGAATAGACAAAGCCATAGAAGATGGTACTTTTGAAAACAATCCCATCCTGATTGAGGCTGTTGGACGCTCCATTGAAAAGAAAAAGTCTTTACATCTACTAACATATCTTTCTTATAGGTCCTCGCATGGCAGTATGAATTATGCTGTGGCTATTTGTAGGATTGCAAAGAAATTAGGCCAAAACAATGTTTTCCTTCACATAATTTTTGACGGTCGTTCGACAGAACCTGGCAGTGCCCCCGCTCTCTTAAGGGAACTTGAAGAGAAGCTCAATGAAATTGGTGTAGGACAAATCGTCGATGGCATTGGTCGGGGGTTTGCGCTTGACAGAGACAACAACTGGAAAAACGTCAAACTTGCCTACGACCTTTTTACAGGGGAAGACTTGTAGACTCAAATCCTCGCCACGCCAGTATTGCGTGCGGCCTTTGCAACGGCCTTTGCAACGGAAACTCCAACGCGGGGATCGAAGGCCTTTGGGATGATGTAGTCCTCAGAGAGCTCGGCCTCTGAAATCAAAGAAGCCAGGGCGTTTGCCGCGGCCATCTTCATTTCTTCGTTGATTTCCCTTGCTCGTACATCGAAGGCTCCTCTGAATATTCCAGGGAATACGAGGACGTTGTTTATCTGGTTTGGATAGTCCGATCTCCCTGTAGACACTATTCGTGCACCGGCGGCCTTGGCCTCCTCTGGCATGATCTCCGGGGTGGGGTTCGCACATGCGAAGATTATGGCGTCGCGATTCATTCTCTTGACCATTTGCGGCTTGAGAACACCTGGGGCAGAGACTCCAATGAATATGTCAGCACCCTCTATTGCTGTAGCCAAGCAACCCTTCAATGAGAGGGGGTTCGTGACGGCGGCCATCTCTTCGTTGGACCAGTCGTTTTCTGGACGGCCTTTGTAGATTATGCCGTGGATGTCGGTCATCGTTATGTTCTTGAAGCCTGCAGATAGAAGAAGTTTCACGATTGCTGTTCCTGCCGCTCCTGCTCCTGATGTGACCACCTTCACATCCTCCCTTCTTTTGCCTACGACCTTCAATGCATTGGTGAGTCCTGCAAGGGTCACGACTGCGGTTCCATGCTGGTCGTCATGGAAGACTGGGATGTCACATTTTTGCTTCAGTTTTCTTTCTATCTCAAAGCAGCGAGGGGCTGAGATGTCCTCCAGGTTTATCCCTCCAAACGAGCCGCTTATGTTGTAGACTGTGTCAACGAACTCGTCCACGTCCTGGGTCTTGACGCACAAAGGGAAGGCATCGACGTCCCCAAAGGCTTTGAAGAGCACACATTTTCCCTCCATCACCGGCATTCCGGCCTCTGGTCCAATGTTCCCCAGTCCAAGGACTGCGGAGCCGTCTGTGATCACAGCGCATAGGTTGTGGCGTCTTGTAAGCTCGTAGCCTTTTGATATGTCCTTCTTTATTTCTAGGCATGGTGCGGCTACGCCAGGGGTGTAGGTTAGGGCAAGATCTTCCTTGGTCGCAACGGGAACGGTGGCGTTGACCTCTATCTTCCCCTTCCATTCGTAGTGTTTTCTAAGTGATTCCTTGGCGTAGTCCATGTTGCTCTCCTTGTGCTTTTATGTCCATGCGACATGTCTCTATACAGCTATATTACAACAGATCCAGCAGAATCTTGAAGAACAGCAGAGAGATTACGCACAACATTATCGGTCTGATTATCCTTGTGTCCTTCTTGATGGCGAGCCTGCTTCCAAGCCAGTTGCCCACCATGGAGCATGCGGCGCAGGGGATTGCTATGGTGTAGATGACGTTGTCTGTCCGTATGAAGTTTGCAAGTGCGGAGAAGTTGGATGCCCAGTTGGCGATTCGGGCGTTTCCTGCGGCTTTCTTGGCGTCGAGGCCTGCAAAGAGGATGAAGCTCATTTGGAGGAACATTCCGGTTGCTGGGCCGTAGAAGCCGTCATAGAACCCAACGACCAGGCCTATGGCTATGCCAATGAGTATGGACTTCGTCGTGGTAAGCTCCTTTTCTCGTTCCTCGTGCTTCTTGTCCACCACGACCATGACTGCGGCGATTGGCGTTATGACAAGCACGATGGTTGAGAACACCTTTGGATCGATTAGCATCGTGCATGAAGAGCCGGCCCATGAGCCGGCAATGGCTGCGATGGATGCGCTGACAAGCGTCCTTAGTTCGTAGTTCTTCGTCCTCATGTAGTTCACCGATGCAATGGTGCTTCCCGTGAATGATGAGAACTTGTTTGTTCCAAGTGCCAAGGTCCCCGGTATGCCGCATGCCATGTAGGAAGTGAGGCTTATGAGGCCACCGCCCCCTGCAATGGAATCTATGAATCCTGCAAGGAACACCATGGGGCATAGGAAGAGAAGAACGTTGGTCGATATCGCCATAGATGACAAAGTATAGCCATGGATTCGTTTGAATCAAGGCGTTCTTGAATAAAGGTCGAACAAAGGTTGGACAAAGGTCGAACAAAGGCGTTTCTTTGTAGAAACTTTTTGTTTACACCTTCCAAAAGCCGTAATATACTCAAATGGATAAGATAAAACCTTGGAGGTTTCAATGGCAGAAGTATTGTTGAAAAACATCTGCAAGATCTACGATGGAGGAGTCAAGGCAGTCAATGACGTCAACATTGAGGTCAAGGACAAGGAGTTTGTAGTACTCGTTGGTCCTTCCGGCTGCGGAAAATCGACAACCCTTCGTATGGTCGCCGGACTGGAGGACATCTCCAGCGGAGAACTGTACATTGATGGAAAGCTCGTCAATGACGTTCCACCAAAAGACAGGGACATAGCAATGGTATTCCAGAACTATGCTCTGTACCCACACATGACCGTCTATGACAACATGGCGTTTGGACTCAAGATCCGCAAGTTCCCAAAAGAGGAGATCGACGCCCGTGTACGTGAAGCGGCTAAGATCCTCGACATCGAAGAGCTCCTTGACAGAAAGCCAAAGGCTCTCTCAGGTGGACAGAGACAGCGTGTTGCAGTAGGACGTGCAATCGTAAGAAAGCCAAAGGTCTTCCTTTTCGACGAGCCACTTTCAAACCTTGATGCAAAGCTCAGAGTCCAGATGAGAGCCGAGATCTCCGGTCTCCACAACAGGCTCCAGGCAACGATGATCTACGTCACGCACGACCAGGTCGAGGCACTCACCATGGCAGACAAGATCGTAGTCATGAAGCTTGGCGTCATCCAGCAGATAGGCGGCCCACTTGAGCTGTACAACAACCCAGACAACAAGTTCGTCGCAGGCTTCATTGGATCCCCACCAATGAATTTCATGGTCTGCAACGTCATGGCAGAGGGCGATGACATCTATATCCACGAAGGCGATTTCCGCCTCAAGGTCACACCTGCCCAGGCAAAGCTCCTGAAGCCTTACGTAGGCAAGCAGGTCACGTTTGGAATCAGACCAGAGGATGTTGCACATTCGGCACAGGCAATCGATGGCCAGACGATCGATGGAACCGTATCCGTCGTCGAGCCTCTTGGATCCGAGACGCACGTATTCGTGTCAACTTCCAAGAACCAGATCACTGGTAAGATCGAGCCATCCGTCATCGTAAAGGTTGACGAGAAGATCTCTCTTGCACCAAACATGGAGAAGGCCAAGTTCTTCGATATCGACACCGAGCTTGCAATCCGCTGAGCCTAGGCCGATATCATTGTATAGGTTTTTCTAGACCGATGTTGCCACCTTTCGGTGGCTGACAACAAGGGACTGTTGCGCAAGTCGTTCGACTTTGGGCAATGGTCCCTTTCTTTGAAGAGGGGCTTTGGTTGTCCCCAAGGAGTTCGCAGAAATGACAGAGTATTATGCACCAACATACGTGCTTTTTGGCAAAGGCGCACAGAACGAGGTAGGGCGTGTCCTGAAGGAACGTGGGATCAAGAAGGTTCTCATCCATTTTGGAGGAGGCTCTGTAGTCAAAAGCGGGCTGCTTGGAGTTGTGGAAGCCTCTCTTGAAGTACATGGCATTCATTTCGTGGAACTAGGTGGTGTGCAGCCGAACCCCCGCCTTTCCCTCATAAGGAAGGGAATCTCACTTGCAAGGAGCGAGAACGTGGACATGGTGCTGTCAGTTGGCGGAGGCTCCGCATTGGACAGTTCAAAGGCCATATCATACGGTGTTTGCTATGATGGGGATGTTTGGGATGTATACGGACGTCATGTCGCTCCAAAGGCCTCTCTTCCCGTGGGATGCATCATTACGTTGGCTGCGACAGGAAGCGAGATGAGCAACTCCTCCGTAGTCACCAACGACGAAGTGACGCCAAACGAGAAGGTAGGTTGCAACAGCAACCTGGGCCGTCCTGCAGTTGCGTTCATGAATCCAGAGCTTACATATACCGTTTCCGCCTATCAGACGGGGTGCGGGAGCGTTGACATAATGATGCACACCCTTGAAAGGTTCTTCCACTCAGGTCCAGCTTTCGAGTTCACGGACCAGAGCTGCGCCAATGTCCTCAAAACGGTTGTGAAGTACACGAAGGTTGCATTGGAGAACCCCTGCGACTATGAAGCCAGAGCCAACATAATGTGGGCTGGAACCGTTTCCCACAATGGATTCAACAATGTTGGGTATGACAGCATAGGAGACTGGGCGTGCCACAAGATGGAGCATGAGCTTTCCGCCTTCTACGATGTGTCCCACGGAGCCGGCCTTGCCGCAATTTGGGGTTCCTGGGCCCGCTATGTAGCCAGCGTCGATTACCATAGGTTTGCATACCTTGGCGAACTGGTCTTTGGTTTGAATGATGACGACTGCAAGGTTGCGTGCGAAAGGACCATTGTGGCATTCGAGGAGTGCTTCAGGTCGATGGGTATGCCCACCAGTCTCAAGGAACTGGGGCTAAGCCTTTCCACTGACGATATAGAGGCCTTGGCGAACGCCGCAAGTCGCGGTGGAGCCATAAGGCTTGGCAATTTCAAGGTGCTTTGCGAAGACGATATATACAACATCTACAAAGCTGCAAACGACAGGTAGATTCGATAGCTGTTGAGTATGGTCTTGTTCACCAAGGGGCAAAAGAGCATAATCTAGGCTATGTTCAGATTGATGTTGCTCAACTTCTCACTGCAAGCCGCAGTGAGTGCAATAGCGCCATACACACAGTTGTTACTTAGAAACAAAGGCTATTCCCATTCCTTGGTTGGAGTGATTGTAGCTATAGGACAGGTTGCCTCCATATTCTTTCCCGTGCTGTTTGGCATGTTGTCTGACAGGACTAGGAAGACAAGGCTTCTTTTCGTTCTTCTTGCACTTGGTACCGCCGTTGCCTTCGTGCCAACCGCTCTTAGCGGTTCCGTTGCTGTAACGATAGGGTGCTTCTTTGTGGCATCGGCCTTGTTCTGGTCCATAAACCCAATGAACGATGGCTATGAGAATAGGGTTTTCAAAGGCGATTCGTCCAAATATGGCGTTGGGAGGGCAATGGGGACGTTGGGGTATCTTGTGTGCCTTGTGGTCTTTGCGCTTACAGGCTTTCCTGTCGAGACGGACAATCGTTCCATAGCCCTTTGCACGGTTGTGACCCTGTCTGTGTTCTGCTTCATGGTGCTGTTTGCGCCAAAGGACGAACCTAGGAATACGGGGATGCAGACGGATACGCAGGGGATCCTAGAGGAGAAGGGAAGGTTCTTCTCCTTCGATTGGTTCAGCTCAAAATTCTACCTTATGATGTTCGTCGTTGCACTTACGAGGATTGCAGAGGCTGTGATAGACAAGCTCCTTTCCTCATATATGACGGAGGAGCTCAACCTTGGAGGTCGCTTTGCCCTTTTCGTGGCGTTGGGTGCTGCGTCTGAATTCGTGATGATTGTGGTGGGTGGTCGCCTCATGCAAAAGGGGAAGGTGTCCGCATACGGCCTTATTGTGCTGTCTGCAATTGGAATGACGGTTAGGCTTCTCATCTACAGGTTCTTTCCAACGATCCCTGCATTCATCGTCGCCCAGCTGCTACATGCCTGCACGTTTGGTGCCCTTCATATTGGAGTTTCCAAATTCGTAGCCCAAAATGTGAATGAAAGCCATTATTCTTTGGCTATGAGTTTCTATTGGGCTATTGCTACCAATCTTCCTGAAATGATTGGGGTCTTGGCGGGAGGCTTTGTAATAGATATCTTTGGGTATGGGACGCTGTTTGCATCCTATGTGGTGTTCCCTGTGTTGGCTCTCGTGATTTGCCTTGCCAACAGAAGGAAGCTTTCAAGTTGACCCTTTGTGGGGGTATGGAGATTTTTGTATGGTTCCAATCCTTGTGACTTTGGTTGCGGGTCTTTCCACCGTTCTTGGAGCGGTTCTTGCCAGTAGGGTCAAGAACAAGAACATTGGGGCCTTTTCCTTGGCGTTCGCTACGGGTTTGATGCTCATGATTTCGTTGGGGGAGATGCTCCCGGAATCCTTCGAAGGAATAGGGATTGTGTACACCCTGCTTTTCATGGTCCTAGGTGCATTCCTTTCCTTGGCTTTGGATTTGATTTTTCCTCACCATCACGATGACGAAGATGAACCTGGACACTATATACATGAATGTGAATGCTCCCACAGCCATGCCATTTCCAAGGGCATGGTGCTTGCATTGGTACTCCACAACATAGTGGAGGGTGTCGCGACTGGGGTTGCGACGCAGTCCAACCTGCATTTGGGCATGAGCATGGCTTTTGGTATTGCAATTCACAACGTTCCAATAGGGGCCACCCTTGCTGTGTCGGTCATGTCGGCAGGTTCGAGCATGGGCCAAGCTGTCTTGAAGGCCGTTCTGGTTGGGCTCGCCCAGCCTTTGGGGGCTTTGCTTGGCGTGCTTTTCCTGCATGGTTCACAGGCTGGATTTGCTTTGTCGGCGTGTATGGCCATCGTTGCCGGCATACTTGTCTTCATTTCGTTCGATGAGCTTTGGCCTGCTGCGAGGAGGTCCGGTTCCAGAAATCTGACGATAATTGCTCTTCTTTTGGGGATTTGTTTCATTCCTTTGAGTGAAATGTTGTTACCTTTTTGAGTGAAAGGTGTTTATAATACGATTGGGATGTTCGCCGGCCATTTGCGGCGGACGATTGGAATGTGATTTGCCATCTGAGAAATTCAGGAGGATTAGGGAATGAAAAATAAGGTTTTGATTGTCGCCTTGACCGTTCTATTGGTCATTGGCATAGTTTCATGCTCCATGGACGAGTATGCCAAACTTGGCGAGGCCATGGGAAAGATGGGCAACAACGTCTATGGCATTGAGCCAAACATGCAACAAGTCAACGAGACGACCAAAGAGTTCGACAATAAGGTCACCAAGAATGAGGCGGGGGATGTTGAGGTCGAACTCGTAGATCCGGCTGACCTCATATCAAGCGTAGCCGAGATAAAGAACTCCACCAAGAAGACTGAGGAGCTCAAGAAGCAGTTGGATGAACCTCTTGCGAAAGACGAAGAGACTGCCAAAAAAGTTCAAGAGTCTTTGCGGACTAAAATGGAGAATATAATCAGCGACACGAAAGTGGAAGATGATGTTTTGGCGAGCGCCGATGACAAGGTAAAGTCCGCCTATGATTCTGTCACCAACGCTTTGAACGATATAAAGGACAGCATATCTGAAAACCCAACGAAGGCGGATCTTGCAGCTGTTTCCATCGTGAACGACCTTGCAAATACCGTCAAGAACATTGCTGAAAACCCAGATCAGTACAACAAGGCGGATGGAGAGCTTGATACAGAAAAGATCATAGAGGATGCCAACAAGGCCCTTCAGGCTTTGGATGCACTCAAGGTGACAAGCACTGCAGCAGACCTTGACATACTCAAGGATTTCAACCTTGCCTCTCTCTTCTCTTCATCCGGTTCTGGGAGCAAGGCTCTTTCGGACGATTCCTCTTCTCCAAAAGACGAAGATGCAATGAGAAAGTTCATGTTCTCTGCAATAGACAGCTTCACCAAGATGGTAAGTGTAGATGGAGAGTTCGACGAAGTGAAGTACAACAGGTTCATCTTCCAGATGAGGGCTATAAGGACTGCATATGAGACTACCGCTTGGCTTGTGACTCCTTCTCTTGCCAAGGGGGAGGATCAGTTCGCAGTCGTCGATGCCATAATCGACGGCAAAAACATAATTGGTCTTGACAGCTTCTCCGCAAACGACCTTGTTCTCTATGCTGCATCCGTTGTTTTCACGGAGTGCAATAAGTTGCCAGTGAAGGATGGCTCAGAACTCTCTTTCAAGGACGCTGTAAAGGCCTACATGGAAAAGGATGCGAGCGTGCTAGAAGACGAGGATCTTGCAAAACGCTTTGAGAACTTCGAGAAGTTCTTCAATGACGTTGATCTGAGCAAGAAGGACTATGATGTAGAACACCTTGAACACTCAGCTGTCACAGCGGTAAACACAGCCGCCGTCATACTTGTTGATTCCGGCTTCGACCTCAAGATAATAGAGAAGGCTGGCTTCAAGCCTGAAGACGGCAAATCCTATGGCGAAGAGCTCGAAAAGGCATTTGAAAACCTCAAGAACGAGCTTGGCAAGAACAACTAAGGGGAGGGAATAGATATGAAGAAAGTTCTTTTGAGTGTCCTTGTGCTTGCGATGTGCTTCTCTTTTGCATTCGCTGCTGACAAACAGGCCATATACACCTATGGTGACATAGACTTCACGTTCCAGCCCACGTTTTCAAGATACAATGCAATGGGACAGAGCGGTCTTGCCGCCGCTGGTAGGATGGACTCGTTCTATACCAACCCGGCAGCCCTTGCAGAGGAAAGGTTTGGACTTAGCCTTCCAACCGTTGCAGTTACTCTCTTCAACGTCCAGAAGCTTGTTTCTGACCCTGAAGCCATGACTATTGTAAACAGCATGATCGACGGTACGGCGGACGACAATGCAGCTGTGAACCTTGCGGACAAGATGATCAAGAACCTTGGTTCCGGATACAACACGCTTGCAACCATAGATGCCGGCGTAGGTGCTGCGTTTGGATCATTTGGTCTTGGTGCAAACGTTCAGGTCAAGCTTCACACCATTGCAAAGGGTTCTTCCAACGTTGCGAATGTGAAGGTCGTCCCTGAGGTGAACGTCGCCCAGACAGTCGCCCTTGGTCTCAACATCATAAAGACCGATGCCCTAAAGCTCCAGATTGGAGCTGCAGGACATTTCGTCTACAAGGCCTATCTCCAAGGACAGGATGCCGCAACGGTTTCATCCCTCCTATCTGACGATGATGGGAACGATGTCCAGAAGAAACTCCTTTGGAACACACCAACAATGGGTGGATATGCAATCCCTGTGGACCTTGGTGTTACGCTTTCGCTTGCCAACGATGCGGTTCGCCTTAGCGCTACTGCAAACAACCTCAACGGAACATACCGCATGAGCAGCTACGACAGCTTTGCAAACATGACCAACTCCGTTGTAGGTACAGAGGTGTTCACTCCTGAGGAAGGATATGAGGCAAAGGAATCGGAGAAGTTCGAAATCAAGACTCCTTGGACATTGAACTTTGGATTCGCATTCGCTCCAAACGTCATCTTCAAGCCTGTCATTACGGCTGACTTGATTGACATGCTTGGAATGGTCAAGAGCTTGGGTTCGGATTCGTTCAAGGCTGAGGACCTCCTTCTTCATCTCAATGCCGGTGCTGAAGTCTCTATCCTTTGCTTCAACCTCAGGGCAGGTGTCAACCGCGGATACATGTCCGTTGGCGCAGGAGTTGGTCTTCTTGGCATGAGGATCGATGCAACATACGGATGGCAGGAGTTTGGTGCAGAACTGGGAGACAAGCCTGTGGATTCCTTCACCATCAGATTCAACCTTGGATACGACAAGTAAAGAAAGTTGATATTCAATTGCGCTGCCGCAGGGGTTTGTCCTTGCGGCAGTTTCTTTTGGCTGTGGACACTTGTTTTTTACTTCGTTAAACTTACAGGACGTTGCCAAGATGGAGGTTTCTGTGGACAAGTCTAGGATTATTGGGCTCTTGAAGAAGGAGATGGTTCCTGCTATGGGGTGCACGGAACCTGCCGCATCGGCTTTGGCAGGTGCCAAGGCCCGTGAGCTTTTGGGCTGCATTGTGGATGCCGCCCATGTATATGCGTCTCGCGACATGGTGAAGAACGCCATGGGTGTTGGGCTTCCTGGGTGTGAACTCAAGGGGATTCTTGCAGCGGTTGCTCTTGGCATCTGCGGCGGGGATACCTCCAAATCTCTCAGCATTCTGTCCTGTATCACTGATGACCAGAAGAAAGGTGCCGCTCTTATACCAATGGAGCTTTCTTTGGTCTCTGATGCCCCACCTCTGTTTGTAAGCGTCAAGGCCTTTGGTGGCGGTCACGAGGCGGTTGCCACCATATCAGGCGAACACGACAGGTTCTCCCGCCTTGAGCTTGATGGCAAGGTTCTTCTTGATGCTCCCCTGGAACCTGGCAATGCAAAGGCTTTCTCGTTTGATAAGGCCAATGATGGTGAATTCCTGAAGACCCTCAAACTTGACGACATTGTTGAGTTTGCAAACCAGATTTCCATAGACGATGTCCCATTCGTCCTTGATGCTGTGAAAACCAACCTTGCAATAGCTAAACATGCCATCGAAGGTGAGTATGGCCTCCAAGTTGGAAAGACTACCTTGGAGGATGGTTCGTCTGAACCTTCAAGCCTTTCACAGGCCTTTGATGTCGCTGCAAGCTATGCAGCCGCTGGAAGCGATGCTCGAATGAGTGGATGCTCCATGCCGGTTGTAATAAACAGCGGTAGCGGGAACCAAGGTATAACCGTAACCGTTCCCGTATATATCGTGGCCCGCTATCTGGGAGCTGATGACGAGAAGCTTGCCAAGGCTGTATGTGTAAGCCAACTGGTGGGTCTTGCTCTGACTGCACGTAAGAACAGGCTCTCTGCTCTGTGCGGTGCATTCACGGCTTCGATTGGAACCGCCTGTGCATACGTCTACCTTCTTGACGGAGACCGTCTTGCAATGGATAGAGCCGTGAACACTATGGTTGGAAACCTTACGGGTGTGATATGCGACGGCGCAAAGAACACGTGTGCGCTCAAGATCTATTCGTGTCTACAGGCATCGGCTTTGAGTGTAAAGCTTTCCCTCAAGGGTTTTGCCCCCGGTGCCGAGTGCGGTATTGTGGGAAGCGACTGTCTTGAGAGCATGGTCCATCTTTCAAGGATAAGCAGCGAAGGCATGGAGCAGACGGACCGCACCATAATGTCCATCATGATGGACAAACACTGCTGAGCTGGATTTGATATGAACTTCGTCACGATAGATTTCGAAACGGCGAACCAGATGCCACAAAGCGCATGTTCCGTAGGGCTTGCCCGCTTTGACGAGAGCGGCCAGGTGCTGGATACATTCTATTCCCTTATGAAGCCACCTCTTGGATACGACCGCTTCTTTGGACGCAACATAGAGATTCATGGCATAAGACCTGCCGATGTCAAGGACGCACCAGACTTTGGGTATCTGTGGCCTGAGATCGAGTACTTCATAGACGATGACTTCCTTGTCGCCCACAACGCCCGCTTCGACATGGGTGTCCTTGCAAGTCTCATAAAGCTTTTTGGATTCGACATGCCTGATATATGCTACCTGTGCTCCCTTCAGATTTCAAGGAAGGTGTGGCCGTTGGCAAAGAGCCATGCGCTTACGGCTTTGAGCGAGCATTTTGGCTTGGACTACAATGCACACAATGCCTTGGACGATGCTGTAAACTGCGGCAAGGTATTCATCAGGGCCTGCAACGGCAGATTGCATGAACTTCAGGATTTAAGGAAGTACCTAATAGTAAGAGGTATCGAGCTCAAGAAACTTGGGCTCTGAAATGTGCCGCAACCGCCGCTTTGGGGATTCCTGCGGGCATTGATCAGACAGGGTGCGCAACACGCACAGGTTGTGACGGCATGAGGGACTCCCTCCACCGGTTGGATACAAGGAGGGCTGCAACGGAACGTCCCATTGCAGCCCTTTTGGAAAACCATCCAGTCTCCAACTACCTATGATGGGTTTTCATCATGGGCGAAAGGTTAATTGTCCGTAAGGAGGATGGTGTATTCACCAGGTTCAAGGCCGTGTACATAGAAATCTCCGGTACCATTTGGATAACTCTTGATGAGTATTCCTTGGTTGCCTTCCAAATTCTCTTGGTAGAGAATGGTGTTCTTAGAGGCTTCTCCTAGGGTAAGGAGATTCTTCATTGTCATTACCGCTCCGTCTTTATTGGTTATCTTCATGACTCTGTCTTTTTCCATTCCAAAGGAACCATAGAACTTGACCGTTTTGTCACTCACAGTAAATGTCCTCGCTTTTCCTATTTCGAGTTTCCCCCAATCTACTGATGCTGGAATAACCGTTATCCTGCTGCCGGTAGCTGGTATCTGGACATCATAATTTCCATTGCTTATTTCGGAAATGGTTCCACTTCCGCTGGCGGCGAGGAAAGATTTGCCAAGAGCCCAAGATACGGAATTGTTTTCGTACTTGACCTTCACGACATCGTCGCCAACCGGTTTGTTGTCCCATCCCTCAAGGTTGGCCTTTCCAAGATGGACGTACACGTAGCGCTCGGAATCGGGCCGTGCCGTGACGTTCAATGATGGAAACTTGAGCACCTTCTTGGTGATGTTCGCCTGCAGCATGTTTGGATCGTCGTCGGCCACGTAGTAGTTGCTTGCAAGCGCCCCGCTGACGAATTTCACCACATGGCTTTTGTATTCGGACCCTACATCCTTGCCGGACATGGTTATCGAGAGGATCGGATCGTCGCTGCCCATCAGTCCTTCAAGCTGGTCGTATGGAAGCTCGACGATGTTGGTTCCATCGTACACCTTCGTAGGGATTGTCTTTGCGGTGAGCTTCTTGGGCACGATGGAGGAATGGATGTCTTCCAGGTCGATTTTGTAGTTATCATAGCCCATCGCTTCGCCCTTTTTCCGGAGGTTGCAGTAGTTCAGCTCCGAACCTGCATCCTTGCCCATGAAGACGACGAGAAGCACGAAGTCCTTGATGTCATCCCCTTCGGCGAACCCTTCGAATCCGGACAGGTCTTCGACTATGAATTGGTCTGTGCCATTGTATGTGAAGACGTCCTCAAAGGTTCCGATGAGCCTCTTGGCCACAATCTTGACCTGCACATTGCTTTTTCTGACGATGTAGTTCCCGGATGGCTTTCCATCGACGTATAAGTAAAAATCATCAGTCACAGAGGCTCCGACATCCTTGCCGCTCATCTTTACTTTCAACGTGACGTTGTCGTTCTCGACGGCTCCCTTGATGTGTTTCTTCTCTACAACTACGATGTCTTTCCCATCGTATGGATGTTCGTATTCGCAACTGACGTCCTTAGGAGCTATCGTGCCTTTCAGCAGGCTTTTGTCGATCTCGTAGTTGCCTGTAGGCGATGCCGTGCCAGAGCTGTTTCTGTATTGGAAGCTGCAGAAGACGGCGTTCCCTTCCGAGACCACATTCGCGTCCTTCATTCCGATCGAGAGCTCTAGATTCCCCTTGTCCTCTGACAGGATCTCGGGTACCGCCGCCCAGTCCTTGTGGATGATCGTTGCGCTTCCGTCATACACCTTCGTTGCGTTTATGGAGGTCTTCACCACTATGGGCTTGACCGTGGCCTTGATGCCGAACTTGGAGTCGTTGAATTCGGAGCGGTAGTTCTGCCCTCCAGGAATGGCGTACGACACATATGGGGTCCCTGCATCCGCACCCTTGGTCTTGATATACGTGATGCGAACCTCATCCCCTTCGAGTATGCAACCCAGGTCTCCATGTTTCAGCGTCAGGTCCGTTAGGGTTTGTTCTTCCCCGTTGTAGGTAAGTTCTGTGGGGTGCGTATAGGATCCCACGAGCACTATGGCGCCTATGACGAAGTCATGGGTGAAGGCGTCCTCCTCCCAGTCGGGCGTCTTCGCCACGGTCACCTTGACGGTGTAGCTTCCCGCAATTGTAGGGGCTGTGGCCGTGTATGCACTGTCCTCCGCATCCTTGGTCTTGAATTCGATTTTCAGGATCTGCTCCTGCGGGACGGGGACTTCCGTTCCGCCAACGACCCTGACGACCTTGGTTCTGTCTATTTCGATGGGGGTCTTGTCGTAGGTCTTTCCCGGAGTGTATGTCGAGGCGAACCTCGTCGCTCCCGGTGCGGGGATCGGCCCGGTCTTGGTGTGTTTGCATACGGTGCATTTGTACGTCATGACACCGGCGCTCCCCGGAGCGGCGGGCGTGGTCACCGTGCCATCGTCCCAGGTGTGTGCGGCCTTGTCCTTGACCTCATCCGTGTGTTCGCAGACGGCCTTGTGCCAGTGGCTGTCCTCGTTGTATTCCCACGCCGTCAGGTCGAACTCATGCTCGTGCGGGGGGGGTCGTTCTTGCATGACACTGCAAGGCATAGAGCCGCCAGCAGAGCCAGCAGCAGGATCGTAGTCCATTTCTTCATGATAGTCTCTCCTTCCATCCGTTTTTGTAAAACGATGTTGACAGAAGCTAAACAATCCTGACGGCCGGGAGTTACAGCCTTTTAGACATTTTGTTATGAAAACCCACATTTGGAAATGCTGTGTTGCATATTGGTACAAAGGCCTATGGAATGTTCCGATATGTAACATTGTGCGTCTCCTTCCAAGTCGGTGCGTTTGACTAAAACATGTGGTCGATGTCCAAAGTGTTTAGTTGAATTATTCATCAGCGTCTGGGCCATAAAAAACGTCCAGACAAAGCCGGACGTTCCAAATTCGAATGCAAAAACGAATACGGGGGAGATCTCTTTTGGATATTATTTCTCTCTATAGATGATTCTGCCTTTTGTAAGGTCGTATGGGGACATTTCAATCTTGACCCTGTCGCCTGGGACGATCTTGATGTGGTTCTGTCTCATCCTACCTGACATGTGCGCAAGAATCACGTGTTTGTTTTTGAGTTCCACACGGAACATCACGTTTGGAAGCGCCTCCTTGACAAGACCTTCAACCTCAATCGCCTCTTCTTTAGCCATCATTCCTCCAAGCTGTGCAGTATGGGAACACTTGAGGCTACGCCTCGCAAGTTCCTCTGTATTCAAGTGTTAAATAGAGCATTGATACGTTAACCCAAATCTTTTTTGGTTGTCAATATTGTTTGACGTTGACACTTGATAGGATGTATCATGAGAAAGCCGCATGGAATAGGAAAAACATGCATTTGGATGTACTGAATGCATAGAAGGTGCGGTCAAAGACGCAATGGAGGTTTTTCTATGGCAAGAGGTGAAATCAGAAAGGAAAGCAAGGGAAGGAAGTCAGAGAAGTCTTCCAAGGAAAAGATGTCGCAGCAGCCGGCATACATAGCACCGGAAGTGATATCACGCAAGAAAGACAAGGAAAGATAGAGAAAGGCTTGTAGGGTATAGAAGGAGAGTCTAATGGCAAAGGAATCGGCATTGAAGAGGTATCTGGAAAAGATGCAGGTCTCTGGCGGGGATGTAGATGACGTCATGGTTGCGTATCTGGCCCAGCTTGAAGAGGTCAGGAAGGTCAGTCCCCTTGTGGCGAGCCGTATAGTGCGGGAGCTGGACAACCAGAGAAGCCACCTAAAGCTCATTGCGAGTGAGAACTACAGCAGTCCTGCAGTGCATCTTTCAATGGGGAACCTGCTTACTGACAAATATGCGGAGGGCTTTGCCTATCACCGCTACTATGCCGGTTGCGACAACGTGGATGCAATCGAGGACTATGCATGCAAGACGGCATGTGAACTCTTTGGAGCAGACCATGCATACGTACAGCCCCACAGCGGTGCCGATGCCAACCTTTGTGCCTACTGGGCCATACTCAATGCAATGGTGGAGGTCCCCGCCCTTGAAGAGATGGGTGTGACCAACCCTGCGGCTCTTACGAGGGAGCAGTGGAACACCATAAGGGAGAGGACCGGAAGCCAAAGGCTCTTGGGTCTTGACTATTACAGTGGAGGACATCTCACGCATGGATACAGACTAAATGTATCGGCGCAGATGTTCGATGCCTATTCCTACTCTGTGGACGAGAAGACGGGTCTTCTGGACTACGATGAGATAGAAAGGCTTGCAAAGGAGATCAGACCTCTCATACTGCTTACAGGCTACAGCGCATATCCAAGGAAGATAAACTTCCATAGAATGCGGGAGATTGCGGATTCCTGCGGTGCCGTCCTAATGTGTGATATGGCGCACTTTGCAGGTCTTGTCGCTGGCAAGGTCTTCGAAGGGGACTATGACCCTGTCAAATGGGCCGATGTCGTCACGACGACCACGCACAAGACCCTTCGTGGTCCAAGGGGTGGCATGATTCTTTGCAGGCAACGCTTTGCCGATTCCGTTGACCAAGGTTGTCCTCTCGTAATAGGAGGACCGCTTCCTCATGTCATGGCGGCAAAGGCCGTTGCCCTCACAGAGGCTTCAAGTACTGCATTCCAAGACTATGCCCGCAAGGTAGTGGAGAACGCAAAGGCTCTTGCACAGGCTTTCCTGGACGAGGGACTTGCGCTTCAGACCAACGGTACGGACAACCATCTCATGCTTCTGAACGTTGCTGGCTTTGGGATAAACGGAAGGCAGGCCGAGTCCGCTCTCATAGACTGCGGAATCACTCTCAACAGAAATGCACTTCCTTTCGACCCAAATGGCCCTTGGTATACAAGCGGACTTAGAATTGGCACTCCTGCCGTGACGACGCTTGGCATGGGGCCTGAGGAGATGAAGGAGATTGCATCAATAATTTCGTTCGTACTCAGGAACACGCGGCCGGCAAAGATAACCAAGGGAGAGAAAGCGGGTACTTTGAGCAAGGTCAAGGCCGTGACCGACAAGGACGCCAAGGCCCAGGCAATAGAGCGTGTACACAATCTTCTTGGAAGGTTCGTGCTCTATCCTCAGCTTGACCTTGCGTTCCTTGAAGAGAACTTTTGCATAGATGAAGACAGAATCTGAAGAAAACGAAATAGGAGTTTTACATGAGCAAGATATTGGCAGACAGAATGTACAGCAAGGACCACGAGTGGGTCATGATGAAGGACGGAGTAGCCGTCATTGGAATTACGGACCATGCACAGGATGCACTTGGCGAGATAGTATACGTTGAACTTCCGGAAGTGGGTGCTACGTTCGAGGTGGGCGAAGAGGTCTCCAACATAGAGTCCGTAAAGGCTGCAAGTCCAATAGTGTCACCTGCATCAGGTGAGATCTGCGAAGTGAACGAAGAGCTTGACGGCAGTCCTGAGAAGATCAACGAGGATCCATACGAGGCATACATCTACAAGATGAAGGATGCCGTCCTTGCAGACGACCTGCTAGATGCCGCCCAGTACGAGAAGTTCCTTGCTGAAGAGGTTTAGGAGAATAGATGAACCCATACATCACCCATACCAGTGAAGACCAAAAGCTCATGCTAAAGGCCATAGGCGTGGAATCCATTGAAGAACTCTTTGAGTGCATTCCTGACAAGGTTCTGCTCAAGGAACCTGTCCAGGTTGGACAATGGATGAGCGAGCATGAAGTTGTCGAACACATAGAAGCCCTTGCGGAGAGGAACGTGAAAGGAGTTTCGTTTCTGGGCGAGGGGAGCTATGACCACATAATACCTGCTGCGGTCAAGGCTATAACGGCTCTTCCGTCGTTCGTCACGGCATATACCCCCTATCAACCTGAGATTTCGCAGGGTGTGCTCCAGGGCATATTCGAGTACCAGAGCATGATATGCTCGCTTACCGGCATGGATGTCTCGAACGCCTCCCTCTACGATGGAGCCAGCGCTGCAGCTGAGGCCGCAGCCCTTGGCATCTCCAACAGAAGGAAAAGCAATGAGATAGTGGTGTCTTCAACCATGCATCCTTTTGCAATCTCTTGTGTAGAGACTTGGGCCAAAGGACGAGGGCATGTCGTGAATGTCGTTCCGGAAAAGGATGGTCAGACAGACCTGTGTGCGGTAAACGATGTCCTGAATCCTGCAACTGCAATTGTAATCGTGCAATCCCCAAACAAATACGGCATCATTGAAGACTATACAGGTCTTGCAGACAAGGTTCATGATGCAGGTGCGCTGCTTGCAATCGAGGCCGACCCATTGTCTTTGGCCCTTCAGAAAAGCCAAGCCGAGTGGGGTGCTGACATAGCCATTGGAGACACTCAGGTGTTTGGAATCCCAATGGGGTTTGGCGGTCCATACTGTGGCTACATGGCGGTGAAGCAGCCTCTGATGAGGAAGATTCCTGGAAGGATAGTTGGAAGGACCGTGGACACCCACGGCGATACATGCTACGTCCTTACGCTTCAGGCAAGGGAGCAGCACATAAAGAGGGAGAGGGCCACGAGCAACATTTGTTCCAACGAAGCTCTAATGGCACTTGCAAGTGCAGTCCATCTTTCGTTGCTTGGTTGGAACGGAGTCCGGGAGGTGGCGGAGCAGTGCTACTCCAAGAGCCACTACCTTGCAGATGGCCTTTCCCGAATCGATGGTATAAGCCTTGCATACGACAAGCCTTTCTGGTGCGAGTTCTCACTTAGGTTCGATGACCCTTCAAAGCTCGACGGCCTTGTAGCGAAGCTTCTTGAACACGATGTCTTCGCCGGGGTTAAGCTCTCTGAGATGACACGCGATGAAAAGGATGAAGGAATCCTTGTCGTCGCCGTTACGGAGAAGAGGACCAAGCAGCAGATGGATTTCTACATTGAAACCGCAAGGAGGTTCATGGCATGAGCGTCCCTACGATATTCGACATTTCAAAGGAAGGAAGAGGTTCCTTCAGACTCCCAAGGCTTGATGTTCCAAACACTTGCAATGGGCTTCCTGAGAATCTCAGAAGACAAAATACGCCAACGCTCCCCCAGGTGTCGGAGCTTGATGTCGTTAGGCATTACACGAAGCTGTCCACAATGGCTTTTGGCGTGGACAACGGCTTCTATCCACTTGGATCCTGTACCATGAAGTACAATCCAAAGGTCAACGAGCAGGTTGCATCCTTGTCTGGCTTCACGGACATTCATCCTTTGCAGGATGCATCGACCGTTCAGGGTTGCCTTGGTGTCATGCATGACCTTCTCAAGCAGCTTTGCGCCGTCACCGGCATGGATTGGGGAACCCTCCAGCCCTGTGCGGGGGCACATGGCGAGTACACAGGACTCAAGATAATCAGAAGCTACTTCCTTGAAAAGGGAGACGTGACCCGCACGAAGATACTCGTACCGGAATCGGCCCATGGAACCAATCCTGCAAGCGCCGCCGTGAACGGGTTCGAAGTGGTGCAGGTTATGGCCGACAAGCGCGGGCTCGTGGACCTTGACGACCTCAAGTCAAAGCTTGGCCCTGACGTTGCAGGCATCATGCTCACAAATCCAAGCACCCTTGGCCTTTTCGAGCAGGACATCCTTGAGATTGCATCCCTTGTGCACGGAGCCGGCGGACTTCTCTACTACGACGGCGCCAACCTCAATGCAATCCTTGGCAAGGCGCGGCCCGGGGACATGGGGTTCGATGTCGTGCATCTTAACCTTCACAAGACATTTTCCACCCCACACGGAGGCGGCGGTCCGGGAAGCGGTCCTGTCATGGTCAAGAAGGCCCTTTGCGCCTTCCTTCCAAAGCCCGATGTCGTTGAGAACGCCAATGGCGATTATAGCTTCGATTGGGGCTGCAAAAGCTCAATTGGCAAGGTAAGTACGTTCTGGGGCAACTTCTTGGTGTTCCTCAAAGCCTACGCCTTCATACTTGCAATGGGCGGCGAAGGCCTTAAGGAGTGCGGAGAGAATGCGGTCCTGAATGCAAACTACATACTTGCGCGCCTTAAGGGAATGTACGATGTACCTTACGGAGACAGGTGTATGCACGAGTTCGTCATGAGCCTTTCCCGCCTCAAGGAAGAGACGGGGGTGACCGCCATAGACGTTGCAAAGGGGCTGTTGGATCGTGGATACCATCCGCCAACGATGTACTTCCCAATGATAGTGCATGAGGCCCTTATGATAGAGCCAACCGAGAGCGAATCCAAGGAGACTCTGGATGACTTTTGCGATGCCATGATAGAGCTCCACGACATTGCATACAAGGATGCACAGAGCCTTCGCAACGCACCTGAACATACCGTCATTGGACGTGTCGATGAAGTCATGGCTGCGAAGAACCCTGTGGTCCATCAGTAGTTTTAGTACAACTGGAATGTTTTGTACTTGGTTGTGGGTGGTCGCTTGGCCACCCATAACGTATCATTATGGATGTTATTTGAAAAGGAGCCTGATATGTCTGCCATACTCATAAAAAACGGTCGTTTGGTCGATGACAAGGCATCTTGGGATGCAGACCTTCTTGTGGAAGAAGGGAGGATCTCCAAGGTTGAGGCCTTTATAGATGAATCTTCGTGCCCAACTGGTACAAGGGTTGTGGATGCTTCAGGGCT
Source organism: Sphaerochaeta sp. Phil3 (assembly GCA_001940825.1). GTDB lineage: Bacteria > Spirochaetota > Spirochaetia > Sphaerochaetales > Sphaerochaetaceae > UBA9732. The sequence continues at coordinate 12,722 of MSGT01000058.1, read as the reverse complement.
TGTTGTGATGCCCGGTCTCATAGATGCCCATACCCATTACCATCTTGTAAGCCGTGGCACAGTCACATGCGACAGCTTTGAGCAAGGCTCAAGGCTGGCTGCGTTTGGTGGCGTGACGACAGTTGTGGATTTTGCCGACCACAACAAGGGCATGGGTCTTGTGGACAGTGCAAACTACAGGCTTGAAGAGATGCGTCCGGGCATGGCCATAGACTATACGATACACCAAGGGGTCTATGGACATGGCTATGACAATACAATTGGAAAGCAGCTTGAAGACCTCAAGAAGATGGGCATAAAGACCCTGAAGATATTCACGACATACAGGAACACCGGATACCTGATCGAGAACAGGGACGACCTTTTGTATTTGTTCAAGAACGCAAAGAAGCTTGGTCTCATGGTGTGCGCACACTGCGAGTTCAATCCCATGATCGAGGAGCTTTCAGACAACTGGACAGGTGATTTCTCTCCTGCATCGCATGCAAAGCTGCGCCCAGCGGAGGCTGAAGGCAAGGCGATAGACCTGTTTGGAGGAATCGCCCTTGAAGCGGAGTGCCCTTTGTATGTTGTTCATGTCTCATCCAAATGCGGCCTTGATGCGGTGCGCAGACTTAGAGGGAAGGGTCTGGAGGTCTATGTGGAAACGACTCCCCACTACCTTTTCCTTGATAGAAGCAAGCTTGAAGGTCCTGATGCATCGCTTTATGTCATGACACCTCCTCTTAGGGACAAGACTGACAACAAGGCCTTGCAGGAAGCCGTCGTTGACGGAGAGGTCCAGGTGATTGCAACCGACCACTGTGCATTCACAAGGGAGCAGAAGCTTTCGAGCAGCGACTGCAGGACTATCTATCCTGGAATCCCCGGCACTGAAGAGATGTTCACACTTTTGAATACGTTTAGGGTCGAAACCAATGGGGATGCTGGCGAAGAGGTCCTTCCGTTCACCAAACTTGTCGAACTTATGAGCACAAACCCTGCAAGGCTGTTTGGGCTTTATCCAAACAAGGGTTCGTTCGCACTTGGAACGGACGCAGACATAGTGTTGTTCGATCCTTCTGTGAAGTGGACCTTGGATGATTCCAATGTGCATTCCGCTTCGTTGTACACCCCATACCGTGGCTTTGATGTGCAGGGAAGGGCGGTCATGACAATTCTTCGTGGAAAGGTGATCATGGAGGATGGCGAATACTATGGAGTTCCTGGAGAGGGAAGGTTCCTTAGACAGTGCTAGTGCGTTGCTAGACGGTTGAGAGATGATATATGACAAAGGGAATTGTTTTTGATATAAGCGCAGTTGGCTCATCCATTGTTGGACTTGTGTCCAATGCCGTAAGGGCGGAAGTGAAGCTTGCCGTGTATGGTGCCGAGAATGCAGGAGAGCTTGACATGGCCCTTGAAAAGGCCGGTCTTTGTGCCAGCGACTTCGATTGCATTGTATATGCCAAAGAAGTCGAGAGGGGAAAGCCTCATGGCGATGCCTACAGGTACTGCACATTGAAGCTTGGCCTGTCCCATGAGGAATGCGTGGTGGTCGAGACCTCGGTTGATGGGCATAGGGCTGCAAAGGATGCTTTGTGTCGCTCCATTGGAATCTTTGGAGGTGTTGGCAATGCTTCCTTTGAAGACCAGCTTGAAGCTGGTGCCGACATTCTATATAAGTCCCTCTTCCAGTTCCCTGCATTCTCAAGCCTTGAAGAGTTCGATGGCCTAATTTTGAGTGAAACCAAAGCTTTTTATGATAAGACCATCATAGGAGACCTTCTTTTTAATGCTTTGGATGTTCAGAACAATGCATACGCCCCTTATTCCAAGTTCAAGGTTGGAGCTGCGCTCCTTACTGAAAAAGGCAACATATACAAGGGCTGCAACGTGGAGAACGCCTCCTTTGGAGGCACGATATGCGCTGAGCGTGGTGCTGCAATGGCGGCCATTGCAGCAGAGGGAAAGACCGCTTTGAAGCTGTTGGCCGTGGCATCGTCTGGAGACGACCCTGCGCCTCCCTGCGCACTGTGCAGGCAGTTTTTGTCCGAGTTCATGTCCCCATATGCCCAAGTCTACATGATATCGAGCACAAGTGGGGTTGTAAGGCACTATTCGTTTGGAACCCTTATGCCATGTTCCTTCACCGAATTCTGATGGTTGATGGTATGAAGTTGAGAAGTTCGCTGTGTTGCTTGGCCCTTGCCTCTTTGCTTGCTATATTGGCCGTTTCATGTTCTACGGTATCGTCTGGCTCAAGGGTATCGGGCTTGGGGATGATGAATGATGTGTCGCAGGACCCTTCCTTGGAACTTGGTGAGAAGTTGGACATCCTTGGCTACGAGCGCATAGAGATGACGTTCCCCACGGTTTACAACGATGGAAGTCAATGGAAGGACCGCCTTGTGAGGATGCTTGAGGACACGCAGGATTATTTCATTTGCACTGTGTTCCTTGGATCCGAGTGCGACCTGAACCAGGATGTCTTCGATACCATGAAGGCCAAAGCCCAGGCTGGTGTGGATGTCTATGTCGTCATAGATTCGTCAAGTGCGTTGGACATGACGAAGTCCCGCTATCATATGCGTACCTTGTATGATCTTAGGGACTACGGCGTGCATCTTTTTGAGTACAATAGGATGTCTGCAAACAGAATCCCATGGGTATTCAACCTGTTCTACCGGGAGCACCGCAAGTTCTTCGTCTCGGACGGAGTCCATGTGGCCGTTGGAGGTATGAACATGAATTACATTTCCATGAGTAGCATCGAGGACGGCGGAGACAGGGATGCCATGTATGTGTTCGACTCGCCATCCTGTGCCAAAAAGCTCACTGACGACTTCGTGGAGTTCTGGAATCGCTACAGCTGGGAGGATATCTCTTCCTTGGGCTTGGAATCCGGCGTTCTTGAGACCGATGCCGTTGCGGACAATGCAGTCGAAGATGGTTCCAATGAAGAGGCCTTGATTTCAGGTTGGATTGCCAACCAGACAAATGGGGGAGAGATTGCTCCAATGTATGGCGCGGTCATGGCACAGGCTAAGGAGGAGATTCTAATGCTTCCTTTCCTTCCAACGTTGGATTCGGATATGTACGCTGCGGTGGAAGCCTGTACCTCAAATGGCGTTAAGTTTGAGATGATTCTCAGAAACGACGACAGGGCGAGTCTTCTAAATGCTTCCAAATATGCAACAAAGGATCTCTTGGATGCTGGAGTGGAGGTGTGGATGGAAGATCCTTCTGCCTACACCAATGGGTCGTTGCTTCATGAAAAGCTTGTGATCGTCGATGAACGGTATGTTATTTGCGGCTCGTCCAATTTCAACTATAGAAGCCTACATATTTCATCGGAGATAACGTTGGTGATCGACAGCCCGGAACTTGCTATGCAACTCAAGGAACATTATCTGGAGATTCAGGACTATTCCAATCAGGTTTCATACGAGCAGGCATCCAAGTGGCATACCCTTCTTAGGAAGCTTTGTTTCATCATTAACTACTTTGGGGGTTGATTGTGAAAAGAAGGATAGTAATTGCAGTCTTGGTTGTTGTGTGTATCCTGCCTCTGTTGGCCGATTCTTCCTATTTCAACCTTGGTGTTGGCGTGTCGCTGTCTGGAAGAAGCGACAGTGTTTCCTCCATGTCCTTTGATGTCGCGTATATGCCGTTCGATTCAACGCTTCTGAATCCTGTGTTCATGGCTTGGACAGGTGCCTCATGGGACGGTCATGGCAGGGGTTTGACGTTTGATGGTCTTGGTTTGGGCCTTTGTTTGGAAATTGGCAGGTTCTCTTGGAATCCGTTGCAGTTTACCCTTTCCAACCCCGGACCTTGGTCGCCAAGCCTTACAGCGGGGTTTGTGTTTCTTCATCAGGGCATTGGCGGGATTTCTCTGTACTTTGAGGCTTCCCCCTTCAGGACGATGGATAAGGACTATGTGTACGAGTGGTTCTCTCCGTTCGTGCTTTTGGATATGCAGTCGCTGGGCTTGGCTGCTGTCAATTACCTATGGGGTGTAACCTTCTTCAGGTTCACTCCTCTATATCATGTCTGATGGTTTGCAAGGAGGGTGTGTTGTGAAAAGGTTCTTTGTAGTCGTTCTTGTCGTTGTCACGCTGTTCTCCTTGGCCGCAGGTGAGGCTGAGTCCGTCAACGGAGGTTCCGTGCTGTTCAAGGATATTGGAATAAGGGTTGGAAACGGCTCTTTCCTTTGGGATTCCTATATGGACACTGGTCTTCATTTCCTAGGTGGAATGACGTTTGGTCTCACCAAGCGTCTTGAGGTAGCAGTCGAGGCAATAACCCCAATAGTGCCTTCTCCTCTTTCAGACGTAGTGGCCGGCTTTGAGTTCAGCTATGCCCTTCTTGGCGATCGTGTCAGCGCCGGCAACACGGCAGGCACGGGCATAAACACCATGCTGAGCCTTGGGCTGTTCTGCAGCACCCACAACGAAAAGGGGGTGTTCATGCCCACATACCTTACGTTCAGGCTCAACACCCTCACCATTGGGATGCCTTACTCAGGTAGGCGCGAGCATCTTTTGCCCATTGGCATTGCCTGGAACTTCATGGAAGGAAAGGTGAGCCTGTTCTGCTCCATCCTAATGTATGACCACTACGTGAAGGCAAGATAGGTCGGAGACCTTTCTGGAGCAGAAAAACGGCGATAAAAAACGGCGATAAACCTAGCGTTTCTGGGTTTTTGGAGTGGCTTCTATTTCTCCAACGCCATCATCTTGGCGCGGCGGCGAACGTGGCGCTCGTCCATTGAGACATCGGTATTGATATAGGAGTCAAGCATGTTCAGGACGGGTTGGGGGTAGTCTATGCGGCCACCAAAGGCTATGAAGTTGGCGTCGTTGTGTTCCTTGCACATGGTGGCGGCGTAGCAGTTCTGGGGTAGAGCGCACCTTATGCCGTCTATTTTGTTGGCGCATATGGAGATGCCAATGCCGGTTCCGCAGCAGAGCACGCCAAACTCATAGCCGCCTTTCTTGAACTCTTCGCATGCGGCCTTTGCCATGTCGGGATAGTCGACGGATACAGGTTCCCCTATGCCAAGATAGTTGACTTCAAAGCCTTGCTTCTTCAGATGCTCCACTATAGATGCCGTGAGCTCAACGGCTCCCTGATCATTTGCAACTACGACTTTCTTCATGACGAACCTCCGTTTGGAATGATATCTCTTGGAATGGTTTTTCTTGGAATGATGCCACTTGGGACGAATCCTGCTTCAATGATACCTAATTCATGGGTGCAGGGGCAATCTTTATAACGTTTGGAATGCTCCGTATGGATTTGACGACCTTTTTGAACGACTCCTCGTTGTCGCATTCCACCGTGAACGTTCCAACGAGGTTTCCCATTTCATCGTCTATGAGACTACCTGCCACCAGGTGCCCGGAGTGGTTGCGAAGGGCCCCTTCTATTTCGCTGAAGAGATCCTGGGTGCGTTTGCTGGTCACCATGAAGCGGCGGGTGACGGTCTCTGCGGCGGTCTCCCATTCGACCTCTATCTTGCGCTGGTCTATCTCTGACATGTGCGCAAGGTTTGGGCAGTCGGCCTTGTGGACGATGATTCCTCGGCCTCTTGATATGTATCCAACTATTGCATCGCCAGGGACGGGGTTGCAGCATTGGGCTATGCTTATCATTATGTTGCGGTTCTTGGCAACGGTTATTGTGCTCTTCGTGCTGTCGTTGTTGACCTGACGCACTATGTCGCTGTCTGCAAGTTCCTGCGGTGCCTGAGATGCGGCGGGTTCGCTTGCTATGGCGGCCTCTACGTCCTTCTTGTGGGCTATGATGTTCTTCTCTATGAGAAGGTTCTCATCGTACTTGTTCAGCCACGCCCTTATCTTCCTTCGTGCACTTGTTGTGTGGGCGTATTTGAGCCATGAGACCCTAGGGTGGGCGTTCTTTTGGGTGATTATCTCTATGACCTGGGTGTTCTGAAGAGGCTGTCCAAGAGGGATGATGGAGCCGTTCGCCTTTGCACTTACGGTCTGGTTTCCAATCTCCGTATGGATCGTGTATGCAAAGTCAAGTGCGGTGGCTCCCACGGGAAGCTCTATCGCCTGTCCCTTTGGGGTGAACACATAGATGGTGTCCTTCAAAAGTTCGCTCTTTATGTCGTCCATGAAGGATTCGCTCTGCTCAATCTCGTTGTTCCATGTCTTGAGTTTGGAGGCTATCCTTGAAAGCTGCTGGCTGTCCATGTTCACCCAGCTTTGGCTTGACTGCGCCCCTCCTAGGCTTGCCTTGTAGACCCAGTGGGATGCAACGCCGTACTCCGCTATCTGATCCATTTCGTAGGTGCGGATCTGGACTTCAAGGATCACCCCGTTCATCGTCATTATGGTGGTGTGAAGGCTTTGGTAGTTGTTGGCCTTTGGCATAGCTATGTAGTCCTTGAAGCGGCCTTCCATAGGCGGCCACAGCTGGTGGATTATTCCAACGAGGGTGTAGCACTCAGGTACGGTGTTGCATATCACCCTCACGCCAAGGATGTCGAAGATCTCGTCTATCTCCTTGCGGCGCTTCTTCATCTTCATATAGATGGAGTAGGTGTGTTTGGAGCGTGATGTTATCTTTATGCCCTTGATTCCTGCATCTATGCATGCATTGGAGATCTTCTTCTTTATCGTTTCAAGGTATTTGTCGAACTCTCCCTGTTTGGAAAGCAGGTAGTCCTGTATGTACTGGTAGGTGTCCGGCTTTAGCGTCTTGAGGCTAAGGTCCTCCAGCTCGGCCTTCATCCAGGAGATACCAAGGCGGTCTGCAAGGGGTGCGTATATGTCAAGGCAGTCGCTTGCAATCTCCTTGGCTCTTGTGGGGTCCATGTACTGCAGCGTTCGCATGTTGTGCAGCTTGTCCGCAAGCTTGATGATTATGACAGGCATGTTCTTGCTCGTTGCAATGAACATCTTCCTTATGGTCTCGGCTTCCTGCGCGCTCTTGGACAGGTTCTTTATGTTTGCAATCTTCGTTACACCCTGCACGAGCTCACACACGTTCTTGCCAAAGAGTTCCGTTATGTTCTCTTCCGATGTATCCGTGTCCTCTATGACATCGTGCAGCAGACCGGCGCACACCGTGTCTGCATCCATGTTCATCTGGATTAGGGTCTCAGCCACCGCAAGGGGGTGGATTATGTACGGCTCTCCGCTTTTGCGCTTCTGGTTCTCATGCTTGAGATTCGCATAGTAGGCGGCTTTCTCTATCTTGTCATGGTCCTCCTGCGAGTACTTTGTGACCTTTTGCATGAATCTTTTTACAAGCTCTTCGTACATACCAACCTTCCTGACCGTTCGTCTGCGTTATTCTACTGTTAAATCCTTCCAATGACCACTCTGTCGCGTCCACCAAGGTCCTTTTCCACGCATACGTCAACAAAGCCCGCACTTGCGAACAACCTCTTCACGGCATCCCCTTGGTCAAAGCCGATTTCCATGAGCATCCATCCTCCTGTGACAAGATGCTTTGGAGCATCTTCGACTATGCGGCAAATGGCATCAAGACCATCGTCTCCTCCGTCTAGTGCAAGCAAAGGTTCGTTCCTTACCTGCTCATCCAGCGTTGGGATCACATCACTTCGTATGTATGGAGGATTTGTGACTATGATGTCGAAGAGTGAGTCTCCAACTGTTGAGAAGAGGTCTCCGGTGACTACTTTCCAACAGACTTTGGACCGTTTGCATGGGTTGCAGGCACCTAGGATGTTCGAAGCGTTTTGTCTGCACACCGTTGCAGCGCCTTCTGAGATGTCTGATAGGGTGAGTTCTATGAAGCCGCCTGCGTTGTGCTTTTCAAGTTCCAAGGCCAATGTCTTGGCAAGCGATATTCCTATGCAGCCTGTTCCACAGCATAAATCAAGGATTGAAAACAATGGCCTGTTTACAGGGGTGTGCGCAATATTATCGGCCTTGTATAGGGTTATGGGCTTTGATTTTGAGATTGCGTGTTCGACGAGGACCTCTGTGTCGGCGCGTGGGATGAGGGTGCTTTCGTTGACAAGGAAATCGTCCATGAAGAAGCCGCGGTGGCCTGTTATGTATGCAACCGGGGTGCCATCCCTGCGGCTGTGGACCATGCCAAGTATGCGCTCTGCGTCAATTGAGGGGACTTCGTGAGGACCTTTGAGCATGAAGGCGCTGTCATCCAGTCCAAGTGCGTCCTGGATGATGATTCGTGCGTCCAATGCAGGGGTGTCGCTGGCGTTTCCTATGACGCGGGAACACTCCCTGTACAGTTGTTCGGTCGTCACTGCGCTTCCTTGAGGGCCTCTTCGCCTGCGGCTATCTTGAGGGCCTCGACTACGTCTTCAAGGTGGCCCTCCATGATGAGGTCAAGCTTGTAGAGGGTGAGGTTTATCCTGTGGTCCGTAAGCCTGTTCTGAGGGAAGTTGTATGTGCGGATGCGTTCGCTGCGGTCTCCGCTTCCAACCTGGCTTTTGCGTTCCTCTGCACGTTCCTTTGCCTTTCTTCCGGCTTCAAGGTCATACAGCCTTGAACGCAGGACCCTCATGGCCTCGGCCTTGTTCTGGAGCTGTGACTTCTGGTTCTGGCAAATCACGACCAGTCCTGTTGGGATATGCGTAATCCTAACGGCGCTTTCAGTCGTGTTGACGCATTGCCCACCAGGGCCGCCTGCACGCATGACGTCTATGCGAAGGTCCTCCTGACGGATCTCCACTTCAGTCTCCTCCGCTTCAGGAAGGACTGCAACCGTTACGGCTGATGTGTGTATCCTGCCGCCGCTTTCAGTCTCAGGAACCCTTTGGACTCTGTGGACGCCGCTTTCCCATCTGAGCGAGCCGTAGACGTCCTTGCCTGAGATGGAGACTATCACTTCCTTGTAGCCTCCAAGCTCCGTTGCGTTGGAGCTTATCTCTTCAAGCTTCCAGTGCATGGACTCGGCATAGTATGAGTACATCCTGTAGAGGTCCGCTGCAAAAAGGGCTGCTTCTTCGCCGCCCGTGCCGGCCCTTATCTCCATGATTATGTTCTTGCCTTCCATTGGATCCGGCGGAACTAGGAGCATCTTGCAGTGCTTCTGCGTCTGCTCGATCCTTTCCTTGAGAGCTGGGATCTCCTCCTTTGCCATCTCTGCAATCTCAGGATCGCTCTCTTTGGAAAGCGCTTCGTTGTCCTTTAGCTCCTCCATGAGGTCCTTGAGGCTCGTCAGTTCCTCAACGATTGGAACAAGGCGGCTTCTCTCCTGCATGAGGTTCTTGTATGCGGACATGTCCTTCATGACATTTGGATCCGATAGCTTTGAGTCCAGCTCCTCGAGCTGTCCTTTGAATTCGTCTAGCTTCTCTATCATTTCTTGGTGTACCTCACGACCATGTGGACCTCAGCCGGCTGGCTGCCGCTGTTTGCTATTGTATGGTCTACATCGCAGTGGTAGACAAGGAAATCGCCTTTCTTGAGCGTTGCCGTGTTCTCTCCCGCTGTGACCGTAACCTGTCCCTTGAGGATTGTAAGGAACTCCTGCGTGCCAGGGTAGTGCGGCTCGGACGGAAGCTCCGTGCCCACTGGAAGCGTAAGGAGGTACATCTCAAGCTCTTCCACCATGTTGAGGGGGGAGAGGACCTTTATGGTCACACCATGATCCACCATCTCAAGGGCCGCTGCGCTCTTGGTCTCGTTGGGGTTCACGCTGAATATCCTCTTTGGAAGGGAATCAGTGTTGAGGAGTTCGTTGAGCTCCACTCCTAGGCCCTTTGCGATCTTCCATACCGTCGCTACGGTTGGATTGACCTTGTCGGACTCTATTTGGCTCAGCATGGCTTTTGAGACGCCTGATTTCTCTGACAGCACGTTGAGCGTGAGTCCGCGGTCCGTGCGCATCTTCTGTATGTTCTTTCCTATCATTGGAGGGGCTTCCATGTTCTCTCTCCTTGGTCTGTAATCGGTCATCAACAGGAACGTGCTTCAGACAACCCGGTTTTGTCGCTGAAAGACGTTCTTTTGTTTTGACATATTAAAATTCGTTCACTATACTGAACTTCGTATGGATCCTTAGGCTGGGCTCTGTTTTGGTTCCGTCTTTGGTTCAGCTTTGGATCAAGCTTTTACGGAAGCTTTGACAGGAGCTTTTGCGAAGGGTCCGCATTTGGTCCAATTCTAGTGCCAACAGCTTTTGCTGTCAATGAATTACAAGGGACTTGGAGGTCCCTGTATACGAGGTTTCACGGAGGCCCGTTTGTGAAGAACATTCTGGTTGTGGGCTCTCTAGGCCAGCTTGGGTCTGAGATAGCCATTGGCTTGAGGAGGAAATACGGAAGCGACAACGTCGTCCTTACCGATATCCGCGACGACGTCAACTTGGACCTTGTCCAAGGAGGCCCGTTCTACAAGATGGACAGTCGCGACGGCGAAAAGCTCCTTGAGGTCGTCAAAAAGCACAAGATAGATACGATATATCATTTGGCTGCAATTCTTTCTGCAACGGCCGAGCGCAACCCGCAGCGTGCATGGGACATAAACATGAACGGCCTTATAACATCCCTTGAGGTTGCGCGCCAGGAGAAGTGCGCCGTGTTCACGCCTTCCTCAATTGGGGCCTTTGGACCTTCCACCCCAAAGCAGTACACGCCACAGGATACCATCCAGCGTCCTACTTCCATATATGGGGTGTCCAAGGTCGCAGGCGAGCTTCTTTGCGACTACTACTACCACAAGTACGATGTGGACACCCGTGGCGTTCGCTTCCCAGGCGTCATAAGCAACATGACACCTCCTGGCGGCGGTACGACGGACTATGCCGTTGACATCTACTACGCCGCAGTGGAGAAGCACCACTACGAATGCTTCCTAAGAAGCGACACGTACCTTGACATGATATACATGCCGGATGCCGTCAAGGCCGCAATACAGGTCATGGAGGCAAACCCTGACAAACTGCGCCATAGAAACGCATTCAACATCGCCTCAATGAGCTTCTGCCCGGAGGAGCAGGCGGCATACATAAGGAATCTGATTCCGGACTTCACCATTGGATACGACATAGACCCAGTCAAGCAGGCCATAGCCGATTCCTGGCCCGATTGCCTTGAGGACTACGCCGCTAGGGTGGAGTGGGGTTGGGAGCCTGACTACGACTTGGAGTCCATGACTGAGGATATGATCAGAACCATACAGGCAAGGAGGGGTTGAGGTATGACGGATGCACTTAGAAAAGAGCTTAGGGAGTTTCTCGATGGACTTGAGACGCAGGGACTTTCAAAGAAGGAGAGGGTGATTGTTTCCGCCCAGAGCGGACTCATAAAGGTCCAGAATCCAGACGGAAGCGTCGTGGATGTATTGAACTTCTGCGCCAACAACTATCTTGGACTTGCGGACAACAAGGAGGTCGTTGAGGCTGCCAAGGCTGCAATGGACGTGTGGGGCTACGGCCTTTCGTCCGTGCGTTTCATCTGTGGCACCCAAAAGCTGCACAAGGATCTTGAGCGTAAGATAAGCGCGTTCCTTGGAACTGACGACACCATACTGTTCTCCTCCTGCTTCGATGCGAACGGAGCTGTGTTCGAGCCTCTTCTAGGAGAAGGTGATGCGATCATAAGCGATGAGCTCAACCACGCCTCCATCATAGACGGTGTTCGCCTGTGCAAGGCAAAGCGTTTCAGGTACAAGCACAGCGACATGGCTGAGCTTGAGAGCTGCTTGAAGGAAGCTGTCTCTATGGATTGCAGGCGAATGATAATTTGCACAGATGGCGTCTTCTCCATGGACGGCGACATTGCAAAGCTTGATGCTATATGCGCCCTTGCTGAGCAGTACGGTAGCCTGGTCATGGTGGATGACTCGCATTCTACGGGTTACATTGGCGCTACGGGCCGTGGTACTGCCGAATACTATGGGCTTCAGGACAAGGTTGATCTGATCACCACAACCTTTGGAAAGGCCCTTGGCGGCGCAAGCGGTGGATGCATAAGCGGTCGTCAGGAACTAATTGACCTGTTCCGTCAGCGCGCACGTCCCTACCTTTTCTCCAACACATTGGCACCTGCCGTTGCAGGAGGAACGATGAAGGTCATAGAGCTTCTTGAAAAAGGCAATCCATATCGAGAGAAGACCATGGCGAACGCAAGGCTCTTCCGTTCCAAGATGGAAGCCGCAGGATTCGACCTTGTTCCAGGCAACACCGCCATAGTTCCAGTCATGCTCTACGATGAGGTCAAGGCTGTCAAGATGGCCGATGCCCTTTTGAATGAGGGGGTGTATGTCATTGGATTCTGCTATCCTGTGGTTCCAAAGGGCAAGGCCCGCATAAGGGTGCAGCTGTCTGCGGTGCATACGCCAGAGCAGATTCAAAAAGCTGTTGACGCTTTCATAAAGGTTTCTCGTTCTTTGGACGACAGCCGTCGTTGATGCGCTCAAGCCGTGCAAAGAGCACTGTCTTTCGCTGTCGCCTAGGCTTTCATCCAAATAACTTCGAACAGGTTTCTCGTTCTTTGGACGTGTGATTGGTTGCATGTCACTTTTTTGATGGTTTTTTTCCAAAAAAGTGACATGTGAGTGTCCTATTGATGAAAAATCACAGAAAAAGTGACAACTTGGAGAGTCTTCGTTTGATGGGTTTTTCAGAAACCACTAGACACTTTTTGTTTTTCGTGCATAATTGGGAGAGTAATGCGCGGGTAACTCAGCGGGAGAGTGTCACCTTGACGTGGTGAAGGTCATAGGTTCAAACCCTATTCCGCGTAACTTAGAGGGGCTGTAACAAAAGTC
>MSGT01000057.1 GCA_001940825.1 Sphaerochaeta sp. Phil3 | reverse complement strand
GAATACAGCGTCATCATCTGGGCTGTTGGGGCTAAGGAGACGCTTATGGCGGTTGAGACGCTTGTGGACGGTTGAACTCCATGCAACGGAGATTCTCAGACAAAAACAGAGCCGCCAAAACTGACGGCTCTGAAAGATAGCATGTCAAAGGAATTCCTACTGTGCGGAATATCCTTCTGCATAATAAGAGGCATCCGGTGCTACATTGAAAGACCCCCCAGAGATGAACCCTTTGCAGTCCTGGTTGAACACGGCAACCGAACCTCCATTGACAGCATTGAAAACACCACCGGTTATTTCAAGGTTCACCTTTGCGATGCTCTCTTCGTCGTTGTTCTGAGGATTCGATTCGTAGAAAGCCGAATAACCTTCGAATGTGCCGCCGGAGATACTTACTGCAATTGGAAGCTTCGTTGTATGTTGGGCAACCGCCATCGCAGACCCGGAGGAAGTCGTACCGTTTCCATTTGGAGTCACCTCAGTTGGAACGGCTGAAGCCGTGAACGTTCCACTTTCAATACTCATCTCTCCAGCACGGATTTCGATGGCAGTGTCAACACCATTGATTGTGGTGTCCTTTATGTTCCACTTCGCATATCCTGCGGCATAGATGCCTGTGGAATTGGCTGTGATCACAGCTCCATCGATGTTGAACACAGGTACGTTCCCTTCAATATCCTTGGATCATTTACAGAGCTGGTGGTATCACCGTCCTCGGTCGGATCGAAACCTGCAGACATGCCCTTTCCTGATGTGTTGATTGTAAGTTCTCCTCCGTTTATGAGAATGTAGCCTTTGCCAGCACCATAATCGGTCTCTTTCTCATCGCCATCGACCTTGATGCCCTTGTTCTCGCTGCCCTGTGTCATGTTCAATGCCGTGATGTTGACGACGCCATCATTCTGGACATAGCCGTTGACAGGCTTTATGCCCGTTCCAGCGCTGGTCTCAGGGTTGAGCGTTATATTCAAAGTACCGCTTTGGATGCACACGACATCGTCACTCACAATCCCATGCTTGGTGTTGCCAACCACATTGAGGACACCATCGCCTGAAACCACAAGGGAACCGCCGGCTTTGACAGCATTCGTATTCGTCTCACCGCTCTCATCCGTGCAACCGGTAAGGGTGCTCTCTCCAACCAACACAAGGAAACATGTAGCACTGCCATTCGTCTTGAGGGCCTGCTCGTCGCTTCCATCCTTGGACGAAATGGCCACATTGTCCAACGTAAGCACAAAGTCATAGTCCGATGCTATCGTGACGCCAACTTCGCTTGCACCTGAAAGGACTATGTTGTACTTGGCGGAGTTTCCAAGCGTTATCGTAGTCTTCTTTGCCTTGGCCTCAACGGTTATGTCCCCATTGGCATAGCTGTTTCCAAGATCCGAGAGATCAATCTCCACCTGGGTGTACCCGCTTGGCTCATAGACGAAATCCGCTGCATCGTATGTGGCAGGCATCTGGTCCGCACTTGGCGTTACGGTCGCCCTTGCCTCATCGTCTGTAATCCAGCCGTCTACGGAAGAGCTGTACGTTCCAGTGATCGTCGAGCTTGATGACTTGGTACTGCCAACGACATCGGCATTGCATGACGAGCAGGAAACGCCAACGATGCAGACCAATAGGATGAATGAAAGAATTGTTGTTTTGATTGAGTTCTTCATATAAGTCCTCCAACTTCGCCTTCACGATAGCCTGGGAACCTTGAAGAAACCTTGAAGCACCACGAAATTAGTCCGTTTTTCCTGAAAAACGGACTTTCACAATCCATTGGTATACTATTTTGATAAAAAAACAGTTAAAATCGCACAAAAGTGTGCGAAATCAAATGAAAAACAGTTAAAATCGCACATCATCAAACTCCGTTCGACGGAGATTGCAATGCAGTACAAGGAAAAAGGGCACAGACAGTACTACCTGTACGGCTGTGCCCGAATTGACGCAGTAATGCGCGCAATGTCCTAGAACTCGTTCGACGGAGATTTGAAGACATCCTAGAAGCAAGACGAGGGACAGTGTTTGGAGCACGGCCTTCGTGAAGAGACAACGGAGGTCGTCGAATATCCTAGAACCCGTTCGACGTTATTCACAAGGTAGACAAGGAACAACGCACAGGACAGTACTTTGTGTACGGCCTGTGCGTTAGTAACGACGTATAACGTGTGAAGAACTAGGAACCCCCTTCGACGGAGATTGCGATGCAGTACAAGGAAAAAGGGCACAGACAGTACCATCTGTACGGCTGTGCCCGAATTGACGAAGTAATGCGCGCAATATCCTAGAAAGAATAGCCTATGGCGACCATTGGGAGTTGCATTGTCATCGAGAACCCTCTGATCTTATCCCCATTCTTGTTGTTCTTGAAGAAATCCATATCAAGGCCAAGGGAGAAGCGGAGGAACCAGTTCTTGATGACGTTGTAGTCGAAGTGGGCAAGGACATCGGTTCCAAAGGTGAAGTAGTTGCGACCAAACACGAATGTTGGTCCAACCGTAAGGAGAAGGTTCACCTTGTTGTTCAGCTTGAGTTTGTAGGCTCCGGCAACATAGAGATCGAAGTGACCCGGAAGGACGAAGCCAATGTGTGCGTAGCCGCCAAAACCTTCTTTGCCTATTGCGGCCAAATCGCCGTTTAGGGCAAAGCTGAAACTGGAGTTGCCTTCGACTATGTTGAGGCTCAAAAGGCCGAACTCTCTAGTGTTCAAGTACATGGAAGAAGAGAAGTCAACGTTTGTACGAGCAGCGTTGTTGAGAGCGAAGACAGATGAGCAGGCAATCAAAGCCACGGCAAGAACCAAAAAGATTTTCTTCATATCGAACCCCTTTGTTGGATAGTATATCACAAAGTCTCCAAATTCAGCCCTTTTTAGTCAAGTTACTCTACGTATGCTACGCTCACGTCCGTTCGAAGTACGACACTGCCTATGATACGCACGCAGTCGAGTCCCATGCGGGAGACGAAGTGCAAGGCATCATCATGAGACATGAATAGAGCAAGACCTCCGCTTGTCTCCGGACCAAAGGCAATGTCCTTGAACTCGGTTGGGGTTCCAGCAGGGAACGACACCTTTGAAAAGAGGTAGTCTTCATTGGTATAGCGACCCTCAGGGATGAATCCAAACCGTGCAGCATCCAAAGCTCCAGGAAGGATTGGAAGGGCCCCAAGGGAGACCTCAATGGTCGTATTGGAGGCATCGGCGCATTCTGAAAGATGACCGGAAAGGGAGAACCCCGTTATGTCAGTGGCTGCATGGACATCAAGGTCACGCGCCAAGTCGCGGGCATGTTTGTTCAGTGTGGTCATGGAGGAGATTGCAGCGGCGAAGTCAGATTCCGTCGCTTCACCAGCCTTTGCTGCGGTGTTCATCATTCCAACGCCAAGGGCTTTCGTAAGGACCACACAGTCGCCAACCTTTGCACCCTTGTTTGACCAGACTTCGTTCCTCTTCATGAACGCCGTGACGCAAAGACCATACTTGGGAGTTGGATCTGCTATGGTGTGTCCACCTGCAATGATGGCCCCAGCCTCACGAACCTTGTCCATTCCCCCAAGAAGTATGCTTCTTAGGACATCGAGCTCCAAGCAGGACGGGAAGCACACGAGGTTCATTGCAACGTTGGGCTCACCTCCCATGGCGTAGATGTCTGACAATGCATTGGCGGCGGCGACCTGCCCAAACGTGTATGGGTCATCCACCATTGGAGGGAAGAAATCCACGGTCTGGACTGATACTGTGTCGTTGTCCACGCTATAGACCAGTGCATCGTCTGCACTTTCGAACCCCTCCAAGAGCCTATCGCTTGACATGAGTGGCAGACTGTCTATGACGTGGTGGAGCTTTCCAGGTGGAAGCTTTGCGGCACAACCGGATGTCTTCACCATGCTGGTGAGCTTGACTCCGCTTCTGCCTTCGTGCAGAACTGGATCGTACCCCATGCCGCCACATACAGCATCGTTGGCTGCAACGCCCTCGCTATTGCCTGTATACTTCCTTGTATCCTCCATTTTTGTCTCCCTCCTTCCCTTCTTCGAATCCATAGACGGAATCGGCCAATTGCAACAGTGCTGGATCCAAGGACATCGGGCTAGAGCCTTGGAAGAAAGCCGCCGTCCCGCACGATGACGAAAGCAAGCGAGGAACGGGCTTCAGGACGCATCCTTGGCCCATCCTCTTTTTGAAAAGCATGGCTTTGTAGTGGTTTTCGAATGTGGCTACGTATTGGACGACATTGCAGGAAGCCGTCCCAAGTCCACTTGTCACTTTGTTATCTCTATTCTCCATGCGCCGTCTTTCTCCACGGCATTGACTTTATACCCCATGGCACGTCCGAATCTAGATACGTTTTCAAGTGCGGCGCGGTTGTCAACGATGGAGACCACTCCCTGAGGATTCTCCTTGAGAGCCCTCTTCGTCTTAACGACAGGTTCCGGGCAGCTGAGGCCAGTAAGATCAAGTTCCAACATATCAGTTCTCCTTCTTCAGTTCTCTTTCTTTGCGAATGTCTTTACGCCTGCAACGACCAAGAGGAATGCAAGGCAGATGAAAACCGCAACCTTTCCGTTGATTCCAGGACCGCCAAGACTGTCTGCGCTTGCAGCTGAGCTTGCAAGACCAAAGTTATGTGCAAATGCAGCACCTACTGCAAAACCAAGGACTGCAACGCCGCTGTCCGAGTTGCCTTCGCCTGCAAGAATGAGCTGTCTGAGAGGGCAACCGCCAAGCATGACGGATCCAAGACCCACCACGACCATGCCAATGAAGTTCCAGAAGTGCTGGGCGTGTGCTACAGGCTGGCCTGTGAAACCAAGCTTGAACTTACCGGCAATGAGGTTGAACACCAATGCGGAGACGAATACGGCCACGAAGCCAAGCGTGAGCGTCCAGTCCTTGAGAAGGATAATGTCCCTGATTCCGCCGGCGAAGCACATTCTTGACCTCTGGGCCATGATTCCAACCACAAGTCCGCATGCAAGTGCCAGGACAATTGGAGCGTGCATTGAGCCAGGCCCCTTCTCTG
The DNA here is from genome assembly GCA_001940825.1 of Sphaerochaeta sp. Phil3. GTDB lineage: Bacteria > Spirochaetota > Spirochaetia > Sphaerochaetales > Sphaerochaetaceae > UBA9732. The sequence continues at coordinate 5,153 of MSGT01000057.1, read as the reverse complement.
AGTAGAAAAGAAGGCTTGTTCCAAACACGGCCAGGATTAGAAGCCCAACGTTGATTGCAGGAAGCGCAGCCCCTTCGAGCGCACTCTGCGGATATGCCTTTCCAAGTGAAAAGCCATTGTTGAGGAACCAGCAGCCAATTGCGATTCCACAAGCGAATCCAACAAGGGCCACAAGAGCGTTTAGGTCGCCGGCGGCAAGCCTTAGGACCATTCTGAGCGGGCAACCAAGGAACACGAGGGCTCCAACCATGACACAGAACGCAATCATGAAACGCAGCATTGGGGACGAACCACCACGAGGCTTGAACTCGCCCTTGACAAGGCTTATCACGAATGCACCAAGCACAAGACCGATGATTTCAGGTCTGACATACTGCACGACACCTGCATTGTGGAGCTTGACGGCACCAGAGATGTCTCTGATGAAGCAGGCAATGCAGAACCCCATGTTTCCAGGGTTTCCAAAGATTGTAAGAAGGACTGCGGCTATTCCAACGATGCAGCCCGTAACGATGAGTAGGATCTTGTCTTTTGACAGACCCTTTGGCTTTTCGAGCGACGATTTCATAAAAATCTCCTTTACAAGGGTGAATGATACCATACTGTTTTTAAAAAGACAATGGACATTGAGAAGACTCTCCTGTTGTGGTATCATCGTCTCTAGAGCAGGGAGTTTCCATGAAGAGAATATACTTGGATAATGCAGCCACTTCGTTTCCAAAAGCCCCGGGGATTGCAGAGGAGATGGCATCATTTCTTGAAAAGGACTGCCTCAATCCAAACAGGACGGAGAGCGGACGTGCGTTCGAGCTGTTCGAGAAGGTGTATTCCGTAAGGGAGAAGTTGGCGGAGCTCTACGGCCATGACAACCCAGCTTCAGTGGTTTTTACACGCTCTGTTACCGAGTCCCTCAACTGGGTGATAAAAGGACTTCTAACTCCAAACGACCATGTAATAGTGACTTCAAGCGAACATAATGCAGTCATGCGACCGCTTGTCCAATGCGGAATACCGTTTTCGAGGATTACCGCTGATAAGGAAGGATATTCGTTTTTGGAAACCGTGGATTCCTTGGTACGTCCCAACACCAAGGCAATGATTGTCAATGCATGTGGAAACGTATCAGGCCATGTGGATGACGTAGGGGCACTTGCAGAGATTGCAAAGAAACACAACCTTCTTTTCTTCGTTGACAGCGCACAGGCCTCCCCTTTCATCGACTTAAATATGGATGAGTTGAGAGCTGCCGGGATATGCTTCACTGGACACAAAGGCTTCCTTGGGCCAGAAGGGATAGGCGGCATGGTCCTTAGGACGGACATAGCTTTGGAGATTAGCCCCCTGATTGCAGGTGGAACGGGTTCCGAGAGCGACAGCGAGGAGATACCTCATTCGCTGCCGGACAGGTTGGAAGCCGGCACCTTGAACATCCCAGGAATACTTGGTCTTGGAAAGGCACTTGAATTCGTCCTTGAACATAGGGAAGAGCTTGCCAGAAACATGCAGGCGATGACGAGGAAGCTGTATGAAGGGCTTGTTGGGATTGATGGAATCAAGGTCGTTGGAGCCAAGTTGAACGCAGATTCCAGAGCATCGGATTCAAACAGAAGAAGAACCAACGTCATATCAATCGTGTCTTCAAAGAAGGATTTAGCCTACATTTCTTCGCAGTTACTTGAAAGATGCGGCATTGAAACACGCGTTGGACTTCACTGTTCACCTGCAGCGCACAGGACCCTTGGAACCTTCCCGGAAGGAACCCTGAGATTTTCCCCAGGCCCTTTCACAACGGATTTGGAAATAGATACGGCACTAGGATGTCTAAAGGAGATAATGGATGAATAGCAGCACGAATGGGAATTTCTACTCAAGATTCCTGAAAGCTCTGGAACTTGGAGACTTGGAGCGAAGGACTTCCTTCGTAAACGGTGCACAGCAGATAATCCAAAACGGCAAGGTGGTGACGGCGATGGGAGCCTCATTGGAAACCCCCATGGAAGCTCCAGACCTCATTGAGACAATCAAACCGGAGCCGCATCTCTTCATATTTGGCGCAGGCCACGTCTCAAAGGCCCTGTACGACCTAGCCATGCTGCAAGGCATGAAAGTCACAGTGGCGGACGAACGCGGCGAAGTCTGCACCCAGGACCGTTTCCCACGAGCCACACGAATCGTCATGCCATACGAAACGATACTCAAGACCGATTTCCCTGTGTGCGCACCATACTACGTAATCGTCACACACGGCCATTCATACGACTCCAAGTGTCTCGAGTACGCCCTCAACCACAGGAGCTCCTACATTGGTATGATAGGATCAAAGGGCAAGGTAGCAGCCACAATGGAAAAGATGAAAGCTCTTGGATACGAAGAGTCCGCATTGGAGAGGGTCCACTCCCCAATTGGACTCAAGATTGGCGCCGTAACGCCAGAGGAGATTGCAGTCTCAATAATGGCTGAGGTAATATCGGTGTTCCGCACTGACAAAAACCTTGTCACGATAGACCCTGAGATAGTCAGGACCATGGCAAGCAAGGCTGGTGTAGACGTCAGGATCGTTGAAAAACACGGCTCCGCCCCAAGGTCTATTGGAAGCCAACTGTTCGTTGAAGAGGACGGAACCTTGCATGGAACGATAGGTGGAGGAGCCATAGAGAAAAAATCCATCGAGATTGCAAAATCCATGATGAAAGAGAAAAAAGCCTATCATCTGGAAGATTTTTCACTTGACGCATCTTCTGACCTTGGAATGATTTGCGGAGGTCAAGCAAAGGTAATTTTCACTTTTTTGAAAAAATAGTCAAAAAGTGAGAATGGAAACCTCAGGTTTTTTGGAATTACTTTACTGAAAGGGAAAAAAGCCATCAGAGCGCATGATCCGTGGTGTACGGATGTTCCGAGCCTTCCCCTTTCAGGAGTAGTCCATGAACAATCTCAACACTGTTCTCATCGAGGGAAACCTTACAAGGGATCCAAAAGAAGTCGTGTTCGCGGCAGACCACGAAATGTGCCGGTTCTCCATTGCGAACAACCGCTACTACATGAAAAAAGGCAGCGGGTGGCAGACTGACACCTCTTTCTTCATCGTGGAGGTCTACGGATCTGCATCCAGGGCATGTATGCAGCATCTAAGGAAAGGAAGAGGTGTGCGTGTAGTTGGCCGTCTCAAACAGAACACCTGGAAGGAAGGTGGAGTGCCAAGGGAGTTCGTGACCATCATAGCTGAGCATATAGAATTCCAACCAGACAGGCAAAAGGCTGCAAAGGATCCGATTCCAACCGCAGCCCCTGCCATATCTGCGGAACAATCACCCAAGCAGGCGGTTTGCGAATCTCCTTCAGTACCTGAAATCTCAGAATCACAAGAAATGAAGGCAATGTCCCAGGTAGTTCCAAACGAGAACCAGCTTGAGGGCCTAGGCCCAGAGGACTTCGAATGCACGACGGACATTCCAGAAGAGACGGAGGAACAGGAAGCTCAAAGTTCTGGAGCGGGAGAGGAGCCTCGACCTGGCGAAGGAGGTGTTCAGGAGTTCTAAGGCAGCCACCTCTTCTTTCCATTTGATTTTATAGGTTGTAGGCATCCGCAGTGGATATGGTTTCTTCTATTAACCACTTCTCCCCAAAAGATCCATTTCCCTACGGACTTGTAGTAAAGAGTTCAAATCCAAGATTCCTCGCGACTTCGCCCCTGTATTCGCCTGTGCCGTGCAGGGGCGGACCTTTTGTCATAGGCTTCATGTCTGCACCCCATGAACTTGAGTTTTCCCTCTTCTTATTCACGGAGAAATTTCATTTTCAAGCCTTTCGCTGAAATTTCTCCATCATTGCAATTTCATCCAAACTTGATTCGTTGAAAATTCTTTGCTAAAATAAGGCTAGAAATTTCAATTTTAAGGACAAATGGAGGCGTGCATGACGAACAGAGCAGGAACGTTCGTTTCTAACCTATCGGGAGAAATGGAATACAAATCATTCCTCCCTTCTCCCCTTCCACCCAAACCTCCCATTGAACTCTCACAAGGGCTATTGGATAAACTTATAGAAACAAACGGCAGGATTTATGCGCTTGAAACATTGTCTTCAAGGATTCCAGACATGAACCTCTTCATTTCGATGTATGTTCGAAAAGAGGCGCTGATCTCTTCACAGATAGAAGGGACACAATGCACACTAGAGGACATCCTCGATCCAAATGCAGAGAACAATGCGAACCTGGAAGTCTCGGATATCGTGAACTACGTAAAGGCAACAGTCTATGCCCTGGAACGGCTTAAAACGCTTCCCTTGTGCAACAGACTCATCAAAGAGACACATGCCATTCTTATGGAAGGTGTACGAGGAAAGGAGAAATCTCCAGGAGAATTCCGATACTCGCAAAACTGGGTAGGAGGACAAGGAAGCACCATACGAAATGCCAGATACATACCCCCAAATCCAGAAGACATGCAACAAGCCATGTCGGATTTGGAGAAATACATGAACAGCGATGATCCCCAGAACCCACTGATACAAGCTGCACTCATCCATTATCAATTCGAAACGATACACCCATTCCTTGATGGAAACGGAAGGGTTGGACGACTATTGATCACGTTGTTTCTCATCCAGAAGAAAGTCATATCCTCGCCATGCCTGTACATATCCTACTTTCTGAAAATGAACAGAATAGAATACTACGACCGAATGACTCAGGTAAGGAAAACGGGTGACTATGAGCAATGGATATTCTTTTTCCTCAATGCTTTGAATGAGTCGGCTGCCGATGCAATCCAAACCGTAGAACTTCTCACAAAGCTCCATGCTGAAAGTCTTTTAAAGCTAAACTCCATTCCCTCTAGGCAGAAGGCGAACACACTTAAGGTATTCTCCTACCTCGAAGCCAATCCAATCATAGACACCCAAAAGACTGCAAAAGCTTTGAATCTATCATATAACACTGTCGCAAAAGCAGTCTCCAACCTTTGCAACACGGGAATCCTACAGCAGACATCCAAATCCGGTAAAGCAAACATTTACTCCTACACGCAGTACCTCGACATCCTACGCAGCGGCACATGAATCCACACAAAGAAGCTAGAATATTTGTATAAGTCGGGAGTCTCAAAAGGTATGTCTCTCAAAGGGAATGCGTTGAATTTTAAAGTAACTTC
>MSGT01000056.1 GCA_001940825.1 Sphaerochaeta sp. Phil3 | reverse complement strand
ACTTTTGTTACAGCCCCTTTTTTTGTCAAAATAGCAGTTTTTGTGACAATTGGAGGTGTCATAGGTTTGTGGGTCCGAAATCAATAGGTGAAAATGCACTGTTGTGCAAAGCTCAAGTAGACATAAATGGCCAAAAATGAAGGTTTATAGGCATTTTGTTGCCTATAAAATGATGAAAAAGGCAATTTGTGTGCATCATTTTGACAGCTACGAGACCCTCTTGCAAAAGGTCATGAAATAGGATTGCTTAATTCGTCCCCAATCGTTGTGGGCCCTCCGTGGCCGGGGAGGACTTTAGTCTCTGGTGGCAGCTCAGCAAGGCGTGCAAGGGAGGTTTGCATATCGGACATGGAACCGCCAAGGTCAGTGCGTCCGTAGCCTCCGCAAAAGAGGGTGTCTCCGCTTAGCAACAGCTGGTCCTTTGCACTATACAGGCAAATTGAGCCTTTAGTGTGTCCTGGGGTGTGGATTACTGTGAATGGGCCTATGACATCACCGTCTGCAAGTGCCAAATCCACGTGTGGGATGACCAAGTTTGGATGGCTGTAGAAGGTGTACACACTGTCCAAAGGTTCGTGTTCGCCAACTGCGAACAGAGCAGCGGGGTGTGCTTTGTGCACTGTCTCCAGGGCTCCAACGTGGTCGAAATGGGCATGTGTAAGTATGATGTGGGTCAAATTGCGAGGAAGGTTCTCCTCTATGGTCTTGGGATCGTCTCCCGGATCGACCACAGCGCAGAACCTTCCGTTTGGGGTTTCGTCCTCGATTATGTAGCAATTGGTTTGAAGCGGACCCACGCAGATGCGTTTAGTTCTCATCCTTTTCCTTGCTGTAGTTCATCTTGACCTTGCGGTTCTTGTAGGACTGTCCGTTGACTGCCTCTATGACACCGTTGGCTGCGTCCTTCTTGATGTAGATGAAGGAGTAGTTTGGCTTGTAGGCGATGGTCACAATGTCATCGGTCTTGAGGTTGGCCTTTTCGCATACGAATTCGGCAAGCTCTTTTGCGGTGCCCTTGCTGGCCTTTCCCACGTTGATGTAGAAGGAGACTGCGTTTTCAGGTGCCTGCTTTGGGGCTGGGCGTCTTTCGTCCTGCTGTGGCCTTGTCTTTTGCTGTGCGGGTGCGTGGCCTGTTCCTTCGTGGCGCGTCATGTAGAGATAGGCAAGGAGGTAGCCCCTCATCGAGAGAGGGACGTTCTTGCGCATGACCCTGCGCATCTCTTCAAGTTCCTTTGGGTTGTTGTAGAGTTTCATCTCTTCAACAAGTTCCTTTATCTTCTGTCCTCTGATATCGGCAATGGATTCTGCCATTTCTATGCTCCTTATCGGTTTTTTGTGAAGTGCCACACAAGTATACTATATTTTCCTTTTTATTTGCAGACGGTTTTTCGTGGATATGATACAATTCGTTCTATGGCTGGTCTTACTGCTGAAATAGAAGTTCTTAGAAAGGAGATGGATAGGTCTCAGGTCGAGCTCTCCAATATGCATCTTGAGCTTGGGGAGGTGGCTGCAAGGTGGCATGATGCCATAAACTATGCGCCAAGTCAGGAGGCCTACGAGAAGCTGTGCGAGGTCGTCTCCCAAAAGGATGATATAGACGGTAGGATTGAGGCTCTTCAGAATGCGGTCAACGAGATGTCCGCTGGCGGTGAGCAGATGGCCAGGACCAAGTCTTCGATGAAGGATTTGGACGCTCGCCTTGACACCTTAATTTCCATGTTGGGCGCCGTTGCAATAGAGGTGGAGGCTTCTGGGCGCCTTCCACAACGGCTTTCCAAGTGCCTTGAACCCATGCGCGAGTATGAGAGGAAGGTCAAGGAATGCGAGGACAAAATAGCAAAGGCCGGTCCTGATTCCAAGATGGCAGGTTCAAAGATAATTGGCGCCATCTATGTGAGAAAGCTCGAAAAGCTCAAGAAGAACCTTGATTCTGTGTTCGCCCAAACTGGCATGAAACTGTATAAGTCAGGAGATTTCAGGGAACTTCCAGGAGACCATGCCAAGGAAATCCTTGATGAGATGGAGCAAATCCGTCTTATGAAGCGCAGCTTCAAGAACACGCTTCTTGACCAGAAATCCATAGTGGATGGGGCGCAGGATTCGCTTATGAGCATGGGGGCCTACGGGGAGGAGGGGCGCAGACTCAAGGCTTTGCAATCGCAGGAGAAGCAGATAATGGCTGTCCTTGGCGAGCGCTTTACGGAATACGGCAAGGTTCTGTCAGATGGCATGCAGTACTGGCTGGACAAGGATGCACCAGCTGAGCTCATGCAGTGCTGCTCAAGGATCATGGATCAGGAGAACGCAATAGCGCATCAGGGTTTGGTCATGGAACATCTTCTTATGGAGCGTGACATAGAGATCCACAACATGAAGCTTTCGCAGCTGTCTGAGCAGATGAATCATCTGAATGGTCAGATCCAGGCCATAGAGAACCAGAAGCGGGAGCTGCAGCAGAAGGTGAATGCAGAGCTCAAGGCGATCTCTGATCTTAGGATGAAGCAGAACAAGCTTGTGCAGGAGAACCAATAGGTGTGTTTTTGGCATTTCGTCCATGGCCTTTTGTTTGTGGTTTTTTTCGATTGAAGCATTAAGGAGGGGTTGTGTTTGACAATCTTTTGAAACAGGTGGCTGCATACTTCGAGAACTCGGGGTTCCAGCTCATTACGGCTATAGTGGCGGCGCTTTTTGGCACGCTTATAATCAAGAACATCCTAAAGCTTGTAAAGGTTGGGGTGCTTGCAAGCGACATGGACAATGCGCTGGTGCACTTCGTACTTGCAATCGTCAAGTACATACTGTACCTGTTTTTGATACTGTACTGCATGAGTACGCTTGGGATTCCTCTTTCTGGATTCATGAGTGCGATATCGGCCTTGACTCTGGCCATTGGAATTGCAGTCAAGGATCTCATTGGCAGCGTAGCCAACGGGCTCATGCTTGTAAGCACGCATCCCTTCAAGGAGAACGACTACGTTGAAATTGGCGGCATTGGCGGCACCGTGAAGGAGCTCACTCTAATGCACACCGTTCTCTTCACACCTGACAACAAACGTATCATGCTTCCGAACTCCAAGGTCTTTGGTTCCGACATCGTCAACTTCTCCGCAAACGAATTCAGACGCATCACGATACCAATCGAGGTCGATTACGATGCCGATTACGTTGAGGTCCAGAAAATCCTCCTCAAGGTGGCCAACGAGCATCCTTTAGTGTGCTCGGACCCAGCGCCGAGTGCCAGATACAACTTCAACGAGGACTCAGCCGTGCACTATGATGTGAAGGTATGGTGCCGCAACGAGGACTATTGGCCTGTGACCTACGATTTGAGCGAGCAGCTGTATATGGAGCTGTTCAAGAGAAATGTTGAGATTCCGTACCCACAGCTTACTGTAAGCTACAGAAAGGAGGACTCCAATGTCTGATGCCGTCATCAAGATGATTGTCACCTGTGTCGCTTGGGTCGTTGCATACTTTGTCGTCCTCTTCATAACGAACAAGGCCGGCGTTGGGTACAACGTCCTCAAGAACTCCCTCAAATGGTTGGTCGAACTCAAGAAGTTGTGCGCTGGTCTTAGGACACAGCTTTCGTCAAAGGGCTTCACTCTCCAATCCAAAAGTGCCATACATGGCTTGAAGAAGGTTGTAAGATGCGAGAAGGGCATTGCAAGGATCCTCACTGTGTACATGTTCGACAACAAGGACGACAAGAACGTTTCCCAGGCCATGGACCTTGTGTCCAGCGTCCCTGAGCTGTGCCGCAAGGCCGCTGCGATAGCGGGAGACGGCAGATCTGAAGACCTGAGTGCCGTGTTCTCCCAAGTTGACGACTGCATAAGCCGTGCAAGTTCGCTCATAAGGCAGTCCATAGAACGGGACATGAAGGAAGAGCTGCTGAAGGTTTGAATTTGGTTTGAGTTGGGAAAGGAGTGTTTGATGGCTTCAAAACGGGTAGTGGTGCTGTTTTTTGTATTATTGCTTGCACTTGGAGCTGTCTTTGCTGAGTCTGGTTCCTCAGATCCATCAGGTGGTTCCGGATTCCTTGAAGTCTCCACACCTCATTTCAAGGTCATATACGAAGTTGAGTGTGCGGCGACTGCAAAGGTGATTGCAGACGGCTGCGAGGATGAATACTCGCAGTTGTGCTCCTTCTTTGGAGTTGACCCTGACATTGTGATACCTGTCTACATAACGTCCAGCTACAAGGTGTTGAATGCTTACTATACACCGTATCCTTCCAATAGGATCGTGATGTTCGACACAGTCGCGGACAACGACGGCCTAGCGGTGTTCCCCGATACTATACTCTATATCTTCAGGCACGAACTGACCCATGCCTTCACCATGAACATAAGAAGCGGGTTCTGGCAGTTCGTCTCCACTGTCTTTGGAGATGTTGTCTCTGTATCTCCTGCGTTGTATGCCTATGATTCTTTGGTGGAGGGTGTGGCCGTGCTGTCTGAAAGTACAGACGGCTATGGGAGATTGAACGACCTGCGCTCCACAAGAGTGCTGCGCCAGGCCAAGCTGGAGGGTCGTTTCCCTTCGTGGATGGACATAGCCGGAGCCATGGATGTGTATCCTTCATCCAACTTGCCGTATATCTTTGGCGGTGCATTCCTTGAGTACCTGTATTCCCAATATGGAGTGGATGTAGTTGGCGAGGTGTTCAGGCGTTTTGACCATGTGAACTGGTTCCAGTCAACGGAAGCTGTGATCGAGGACTGTGTTGGTGTTCCCCTTGAGACATTGTGGAATGGGTTCTACGACTCCATAGAGGTTCCAAATTCGTTCGTTCAAGCTTCGTGTGTGGATGCCTTTGATTCAAAATGTGCGATAGAAGACATTGCCGTTGGTTCTGATGGCAAAGTGTATTTCATGGACAGGACTTCAAGCGGGGTCTATGAATTGGAAGTGGAGGACTCCTATGAAGGTATTCCGAAGCGTGGATGGCGCAGTTGCCGTAGATTGCTCTCCGTTGCCACATACGGACAAAGTCTCAATGTTTCATCTCGTGGTGAAATCATGGTGCCCTATATTTCAAAGGCAAAGTCCTGTGTGAGGGTCTATGACTTAGATGGACGCTTGGTGCGTTCCTACGGGTTCAAGGATAGGGACGTAAGAGGAGGGTGCTTCGTAGAGCTTGGTTCTTCCAACTATGTTCTTCTGTACACTGCAAAGGAACAGGAGACCTTCATTGAACTTTGCGATGAGGATGGCGAAGTCGTTTCCTCAATTGCTTTGGCTTCTGGTTCGACTGCAAGTGGTTTCACATGTTTGAAAGATGGCCGCGTAGTGTTCATACTGACGAACGGCGGTGTGGATGGTATTGCCATCCTTGATGTTTCCAAAAACTCTGAAACTTTGGGAATGACCCTTTCAGTTGCGACGCTTCAGTCTCCAATCAGGTTGGCCTCGATGTCTCGAGGGTTCGATGAGGCTGGCAGTGAAGTTGTTTCTTTCTGCTGGTTTCCATCAGCTTCCAATCTGGTGGTTGGTTCCAATGTAAACGACATTCCAATTCTAGGAGGATATGGTGAATTCTCACCTGATGACTGGTATATTAGGCTATCATATGAAAACGTTTCCGGAGGTGTGAACAATCCTGTAAGGCTTGGAGGTGCAGTGTTGTTCTCGTCAGCTCTGTACGATGGCGACCGGTTGTGCACCGTTTCGGTAGATGAGCTTGATTTGTGCAAAAGCTTTGAGTTGGAGCCTTTTGAAGCTCCAAGTTCGCAGGTTCCTGATGTGGTTGCTTTTGTGGAAAACTCCAAACCGTACAATCCCGTTCTGAATGTAAAGAGGGGTGTTCTTCTTCCATTTGGAGTGTATGGTCCGTTGTCCAATGTCAAGGATATCGGTCTTGGACTTACGTGGTATGCAACGGACCCTACAAGTACCGTTGCGATTACGGCATCAGGTGCATATTCTCCAAATGGCCCTTTCTTGTGGGCCGATGCTTCGTGGAGGGGTGTCGTGGACGTTGGCATGGGCGCAAGGTCAATCGTGGATTGCCAGAGCAGGACCGTGGATGCCTACATGTTCACATTCCATACCGGTGTCCACCTGGCTTTTGACATTGGCAACGAGAGGCATGTCTCTGTTGAGGACTCGTTCTTTGCAAATTGGCTTCGTTTCGTGGAGGGCAGGTGGACGCAAGGCCTTTCCAACACGCTCTCTGCTACATACAGCTACGGAATATCCACCGGCTTAGGCAAGACCGATGTCTTTGGCTATGCGTTTGGCGTTGGTCTTTCAGGTTTGGATCCTTCATTGTCCGCTGCTCTTGTGGTCCCAAGGCTTCTGCCAATTCGCTGTGACGGCGTCTTCACCTATAATCTTCCTATGCGGATTGAGTGCAAAGTGGGCTATTCGTTTGGTATGGAGGATGTGGCTTTCTCTGGAAGTGCAAAGTTGACGCTTCTTTCCTATGAGATACAACGAGGTGTCCAACTGCTTGGCCTCTATTTTCGCAGAGCTGTGCTGGATGCCAAGTACAGTGCCCATTATCTGGTGTTTGCGGAGGATTTTGCGCATTCGTTGGAGATCCAGGCCTTCGTTGAACTTTCTCCTGTTCTAGGGCAGTACCTGACAGGCGTTGGTGTTGGAGTGGGTGCAAAGCTTGTTTGGAATTTCAAAGACCCATTGCGCGTGGAGTTTGCATTCTCATTGAAGTAGTTATTGAATGTGTGGGCGCATGTGGGCTTGGTTGAATCTATAGCCAATCTGTAGAGGTTGTAGTGGTTGTGGCACCTGTAGAATCCGTGGCTTTTGTAGCAAGTGTTGGAAAGGTGAAGTCAAACCTAAAATTTGATAAGTACTTGCAAAAAGATTTTACTTAATATATATTAATGATACATACTTCCTTGGGAGAGACATGATGCAAAGGCAGTGCGTCGCCATAGATTTGAAGTCGTTCTATGCCTCGGTAGAGTGTTCCAGATTGGGGCTTGATGCCTTGGACACCCATCTCGTTGTTGCTGACGCCTCTAGAACTGACAAGACGATCTGCCTTGCCGTGTCTCCGTCCCTCAAGGCCTATGGGATAGGTGGAAGATGCAGGTTGTTTGAGGTCAAGGCCGCTGTAAAGGCCATAAACGAAGAACGCAGAAGGATGGCTCCTGGACACAGGTTCTCAAAGAAATCCTGTAGTGCAAAGGAACTTGAGGAAGATCCTTCGCTTGAACTTGATTTCAAGACAGCTCCTCCGAACATGGCACACTACATGGAGGTCAGCGGCCAAATATATGGAATCTACTTGAAGTACATTGCGCCTGATGACATACATGTGTATTCCATAGACGAAGTCTTTATGGATGTAACTCATTATCTTGGCATGTTCAGGATGACGGCCAGGGAACTTGCAATGGCAATGATAAAGGAGATATTTGAGAAGACGGGGATAACCGCCACTGCAGGGATTGGAACGAATCTATACCTGTGCAAGGTTGCCATGGACATCCTGGCAAAGAAGGTTCAAGCAGATGAGAATGGGGTTAGGATTGCGCAGCTTGACGAAATGTCGTATAGAAGACTCCTTTGGAGCCACAAGCCAATAACGGACTTTTGGAGGATTGGCCGTGGCTACAGGGACAGGCTTGCATCCCTTGGCCTGTATACTATGGGTGATGTCGCTAGGTTCTCGCTTTCCAACGAGGATGTGCTTTACAGGACCTTTGGAGTGAATGCAGAGCTTCTCATAGACCATGCCTGGGGCTATGAGCCTTGTTCCATGAAGGACATCAAGAACTACAAACCCAAAAGCGGAGGGTTCTCCACGGGGCAGATCCTTCCATGCCCATACATAGCAGACAAGGCAAGGCTTGTCCTAAAGGAGATGATGGATTCAATGGCTATGTCCCTTGTGGAGAAGGGCTATGCAGCGGACTCGGTGAGCATATATATAGGATATGACTCGGATTGGCCTGAAACATACGATGGTCCAATAGTCCAGGACTACTATGGAAGGTTCGTTCCAAAAGGCTCTCACGGAAGTGCGAAGCTTGGAAGCCCCACAACTTCATCCCAAGTCCTCATCAAGGCCGCTCTTGGAATCTTTGACAGAACGGTGAAGAGGGAGCTTCTTGTGAAACGCATAGGAATAGGAGTCGAGTGCAAGGACAAAGGCTACAAGGTGCAGCCTTCCCTGTTCGACTTGGAGAAGAAAAACGTTGAAGAGGATGATTCCCTTGGGGCGGGCCTATCCAATGACAAGGAAAGAAAACAGCTTGAGGTCGCACTTGCTTTGAAGAAGCGATTTGGAAAGAACGTGATCCTACGGGGGATGGACCTGGAGGAAGGGGCAACGGCAAGGGAGCGCAACGGCCAGATTGGAGGACATAAGGCATGAAGGTACAGCCTGAAAAGGACAAAGCCATGATTCCAAGAGAGGATGAACCAAAAGAGAACATCTATGACGATATCATCGGTCTTGAGAGATGGAATCCCAGGCACCATGCAAGAATGTGCATGGACGACAGGGCGGCCCAGTTTGCGCCTTTTGCGGCTTTGGTGGGGTTTGAAGAGCTGATTGGAGACGTGCAGGCCAAGCATGAGGCCCAGTTCGAAAAGGAATAGAATTCAAGGAACCTTCTCTTTTACAAACAATTTACCGTACATCGCTTTGGCTTTTACATTCCTGTTTTACCTTATGGGCGTAACAGGAGATGTAAAAGATGAAAAAGAAAGTTGCATTGGTTTTGATGGTTGTCCTGGCTATGGCCATGGCATTTGCAACAGGTAGCAGCGAAAAGAGCGCAAACGGTTCTTCGGTATCGACTGACGGCTCGACTTCCATGGAGAAGGTGATTGGAGCCCTTGGCGAGTCGTTCATGCAGCAGCACAGCTCGATAACATTCACATACAATCCTACAGGTTCCGGTTCTGGAATAAAGGCCGTGCTTGAGGGACGCTGCGACATAGGGCTTTCGAGTAGGGCTCTCAAGGAAGAGGAAAAAGCGCAGGGACTTGTCGAGACCGTCCTTGCATACGATGGAATAGCATTGATCGTAAACCCCAATAATCCAATCGATGAGTTGGATGTAGACACAATCGCCAAGATGTTCAAGGGCGAAATCACCAACTGGAAGGAAGTGGGTGGCGACGATGCAGGTATAGTTCTGATAGGGCGTGAAGCTGGAAGCGGCACTAGGGATGGTTTTGAGAGCATTACCAAGACTGTGGACGCTTGCCTCTACCGCCAGGAACTTACCTCCACAGGTGATGTGATAACAACGGTTTCACAGAACCCGTATGCGATAGGCTATGCATCGCTTGCAGCCATAAAGGATACCGTCAAGGCTCTTGCCGTGAACGGTGTGGAGCCAAGCGAGGAGACGGTCAAGGATGGAAGCTATGCAATCCAGAGACCGTTCGTGCTGGTGACGAAGCAGGGTGTGGCCCTTTCGAGTGCAGCCCAGATGTTCTTCGAGTACGCAACTTCCAGTGAAGCGGCGCCAATCATAGGAGCAGCAGGTGCGGTCGCTGCGAACTGAGTCCCAAAAGGCGGCGCAGGCCAAAGGGACAAGTCCCAAAGCGGCAAGCTCCAAGGGAACGAAATCCAAAGGGAAAGGTTTTGAGGCCGTTATGCATGGAGTATTCCTTGCATGCGGTCTTTTGACCATTGGATTCGTGCTGCTTATAACGGTATACCTTGTAGTAAGCGGTATCCCTGCAATCCATAGGATAGGCTTCTTCAAGTTCATGTTTGGAACCAAGTGGGCGTCCACCGCCGCGGAGCCTTCGTTTGGAATACTTCCATTCATCCTTACAAGCATATATGGTACGGCAGGTGCTATGCTTCTGGGTATCCCTCTGGGCTTCTTCACTGCCGTGTATATTTCAAAGTTCGCTCCCAAGGCCGTAAGGAACGTCCTTATGGGGGCCGTCGAGCTTTTGGCAGGGATCCCCTCCGTCGTCTACGGTTTGGTTGGAATGCTTGTCATTGTGCCGGGGATAAGGACCGTTTTTGGACTTCCTGACGGTGCCAGCCTCCTTGCAGCCATAATAGTCCTTTCAATCATGGTGCTTCCTTCCATAGTGAAGGTGTCGGTAAATGCGCTGGATGCCGTTCCCAGGGAATACGAGGATGCTTCCTTGGCCCTTGGTGCGAACGAAGTGGAAACGGCCTTCAGAGTGGCCGTACCTGCCGCCAGAAGCGGAATAGCCGCTTCCGTGGTCATGGGTGTAGGAAGGGCCATTGGTGAGGCCATGGCAGTCATGATGGTGTCGGGAAACGTTGCGAACATGCCGCTGCTTTCGAAAGGAGGGCTTTTTGAGAGCGTTAGGTTCCTTACGACTGCAGTTGCAAGCGAGATGGCCTATTCTGCAGGGTTGCAGAGGCAGGCGCTCTTCTCCATAGCGCTGGTCCTGTACCTGTTCATTCTTTTGGTGAATGCAATCCTCAATTCAATCTTGAAGAAGGGAGGTGGCAAATGAAGAGGTCTGCATATACGAAGGTTTTGAAGACCGCAATGTTCGCCTCCGTTGCTCTTGTGGCTGTGCTCGTAGTAGCGTTCGTGTTCTATGTGCTTGCCATAGGGGTTCCAAACATAAGCTGGAACCTGCTTTCCACAAAGCCCAGCTATCTTTCAGGCAACATTGGAATACTTCCTGACATCCTAAACACTGTGTATATGATAGTCACGACCCTCGTAGTCGTGCTTCCTTTTGGGGTTGCCGCAGCGGTGTATCTTACGGAATACGCCAAGAACAAACGGGTGGTGAATGCCATAGAGTACGCCGCCGAGACCCTATCAGGAGTCCCCTCGATAGTCTATGGCCTTGTGGGAATGCTGTTTTTCTGCCAGTTCCTTGGAATGAAGACATCATTGCTTGCAGGATCCCTTACTCTTGTCATCATGAACCTTCCAACAGTCATGCGCACGACCCAGGAAAGCCTCAAGACGGTACCCCAAAGCTACAGAGAGGGTGCGTTTGGCCTTGGGGCCGGAAAATGGCGGGTCATAAGGACCGTGGTCCTTCCTTCCTGCGTGGACGGGATTGTGACAAGCTGCATACTTTCATGCGGAAGGATCCTTGGTGAATCCGCAGCGCTTCTTTTCACCGCAGGGTTCGCACATTCCCTCAATGGCTATTTCAAAGCGTTGCACAATGCAGGGGCCACCCTCACCATTGCGCTCTACTTCTATGCAAAGGACCAGGGTGAATTCGAGGTGGCGTATGCAATTGCAGCAATACTGCTTGTCCTTGCGCTTATCATAAACCTAGCTGCCAATCTTGCAGGACGCAGACTAAGGGAGCGGCGCAAATGAACTCTATAAATGGAGAGAAGATGGAAGATACATACAAAAGCATAATACAGGTCGATGACCTGAGCCTGTGGTATGGACAGAACCAAGCCCTGCACAACGTTTGCATGGACATTGGAGAAGGCCGCATCACCGCATTGATAGGGCCAAGCGGCTGTGGGAAATCCACATTTCTCAAAACGCTCAACAGGATGAACGATTTGGTGCAAGGGGTCCGCATCCAAGGCACGGTATCGTTCGAAGGACAGGACATCTACAGTCCTCAGACCGATGTCTCCGAGCTGCGCCGTAGGATTGGAATGGTGTTCCAGAAACCAAATCCATTTCCAATGAGCATATACGACAACGTTGCATACGGACCAAGGACCCATGGAACGAAGGCGAAGGCCAGACTCGATGAGATCGTGGAATCCTCCCTTAGGGCCTCTGCAATATGGGACGAGGTCAAGGATAGGCTCAAGAGCAACGCATTGGGGCTGTCTGGAGGGCAGCAGCAAAGGCTGTGCATAGCGCGGGCCCTTGCGGTGCGTCCAAAGGTGCTTCTTATGGATGAGCCTACAAGTGCGTTGGACCCAATCTCCACATCAAGGATAGAGGAGCTTGCGCTGCAGCTCAAGAACGACTATTCGATCGTGATTGTAACGCACAACATGCAGCAGGCGGTGAGGATATCGGACGACACGGCGTTCTTCCTCCTTGGAGAACTCGTCGAGTTCGGCGATACTGAGCGCATGTTCTCCCAGCCTACGGACAAACGCACGGAAGACTACATAACGGGGAGGTTCGGTTGATATGAGAAGTAGGTTCGACGAGCAGCTTTCTTCATTGAACAGCGCTCTTATAGAGATGGGGGCGTTGTGCGAAGAGGTCATAGACATAGTCACAAAGTCACTTGCCGATGGAAACCGCCATTTGGCGAAGAAGGTGGCACCTCTTGACTGCGAGATAGACAGGATGGAGAGGTCCATTGAATCCATGTGCCTAAAGCTCCTTTTGCATCAGCAGCCTGTCGCGCGGGACCTTAGGATGATATCGTCTGCGCTCAAGATGATAACCGACATGGAACGCATAGGCGACCAGGCTGAGGACATAGCTGAGATAATAGGTTTCTTGGACAGGGATGCCGGTATGAGAGGGACGTCCCTTCAGCGTATGGGGGAGGCTGCAAGCGGCATGGTGGCCCAAAGCGTAGAGGCCTATGTAGGAAAGGACCTTGACCTTGCACGCAGCGTGGTCTCACAGGACGATATAGTGGACTCCCTTTTCATAGAGGTCAAGAAGGAGCTCATAGGGGAAGTTGCCTCCAATCCTGATGAAGGCGAGTACATACTTGACCTGTTGATGATAGCGAAGTACTTTGAGCGTATAGGCGATCATGCTGTGAACATTGCCCAATGGGTGGTGTTCTCCGTCACTGGCGAGCACGAGGAGGAATGAATGATTTGGTGTGTGGAAGACGATTCCAGTATCCTTGATGTAGAGCTCTATGCGCTTGAATCGACAGGGTTCAAGACCCGGGGTTTTGAGGATGGAACCTCCTTTTGGAACGCTTTGGTGGAGGTTGAGGACAAAAGCGAACAATGGCCTGAACTCATAGTGTTGGATGTAATGCTGCCAGGTATAGATGGAGTTGAGCTATTGAAACGCATTAGGAAATCCAATGTGTTCTCCCTTGTCCCCGTGGTCATGGCTACGGCGAAAGGTTCTGAATACGATAGGATAAAGGGACTGGATGCCGGTGCTGACTACTACATTGCAAAGCCGTTTGGTGTAATGGAGCTTGTTTCATGCATAAAGGCCGTACTGAGACGATGCAAGCCTATTGAAAAGGAGCCAAACGTCCTTAAGGTGGACGGTCTTGTCCTCAATGTGGATGAGAGGACCGTCAAGGCTGGAGGTCGTGACGTTGTCCTTACATACAAGGAGTTCGAGGTCCTCAGGCTCTTCATGTCCCATCCTGGAATGGTGTTCTCGCGCGACAAGCTTTTCAACGAGATCTGGGGTTTGGACTTCTACGGCGAGTCCCGTACAGTTGATATGCACATAAGGACGCTTAGACAAAAGCTTGGAGACTACGGATACCTTATAAGGACAGTAAGGAACGTGGGCTATGGATTGGCTGCAGAGGATGCGATCGCTGACTCAACTGCCTGCAACTCCGATGCAAACGACTCCTTGGAGCATTAGCGAATGACACGTAGGATAGTCTTCGCGATAATATCGGTCTCCACATTCGCCTTGGTGCTTGGGTTCTCCCTTGTGGTGGGGCATGTGTATCTAAGCTATGCAAAGTGGACGTCCAATCAGCTTGAGGACGATCTTGCATTGGCTTCGAACGGTGTTGAACTTGCAGGTTTGGATTATTTGAGGGCGATTGGCAGGACTGGTTCCCTTGGAGCCGACGAATACCGCTTTACTTGGATTTCAAGCGATGGGCAGGTGCTTTTCGACAACGAGACCAACCTCGCATACAGCGAGAACCACAGGGATAGGCCTGAGTTCATACAGGCGGCGCAGACTGGAAGAAGCTCCGTTACACGGTATTCGTCTACTCTCCTTGAGACGACGACCTACTATGCCGCAAAGCTATCTGACGGTTCCATCCTTAGGATATCGGCAAGCAGGGAGTCCGTCCTTAGGGTGGTCCTTTTGGCAATGCTTCCGCTCTTGGTCGTGCTTGCAATTGCGTGGGTGTTTGCACTCAGCCATGCAAAGTACATAGCACTCAAGATCGTCAAACCTTTGAACTCCCTTGATCTGGACAACCCATTGGACAACGATGTCTATCCTGAGATAACCCCGCTTCTGAAGAGGATCTATACGCAGCGTCAGGAGCTAGATGCTCAGATGCTAACCTTGCAGCAGAGGGCGGATGAGTTCGACCAGATATCCCGCAGTATGAGCGAGGGTCTCATGGTTCTTGATGTGAACGGCAGCATAGTAAGCATAAACGATGCGGCAATGGACATGTTCGACCTTGACAAGTCATGCGTTGGACACAGTTTCCTTGAAGTCTACCGTACGCATGACTTCAGCACTGCCGTGAAGAACGCCCTCTCTTCTGGACACGAAGAGCTTAGGCTTGAGCGCAACGGTCGTGTCGTGCGCTTCTCGATGAGCCGCATGATGTCCGCAGGAACCGTCCTTGGGCTTGTCATCCTTTCGTTCGACATAACGGAGAAGGCTGCGGCGGAGGACATGAGACGCGAGTTCTCCGCAAACGTCTCCCATGAGCTCAAGACTCCGCTTCAGGGCATAATGGGCAGTGCAGAGCTCATAGAAGCCGGCATGGCGAAAGGCGACGATGCTAAACGCTTTGCGTCCAATATACGCAAGGAAGCCTCACGCATGGTCAACCTTGTGGAGGATATAATGGGGCTTTCACAGCTTGACGAAGGTGTTTCGTCTGCATACGAGGTCGTTGACGTTGCGTCCGTTGCAGACGACGTCCATGACGAGCTTTCAGATGTGGCAAAGGCAAAGGACGTCTCGATCGAGGTCCATTCCCAAGGCCGTCCCGTTGAGGTCATGGGGGTTCCTCGTCTCATACATGAGATGCTCTACAATCTTGTGGACAATGCAATAAAGTACAACGTCCAGGGCGGTAGGGTGGATGTGTCCGTTTCGCATCAGGATTCGTTGGGTGCTGGGAATTCCGTTGTGCTTGAGGTTTCCGACACGGGAATAGGCATTCCAAAGGAGCATCTTCCACGGGTGTTCGAACGCTTCTATAGGGTTGACAAGAGCCATTCCAGGGCTTCCGGTGGCACAGGTCTTGGCCTGTCGATCGTAAAACATGTGGTAATGTACCATGGTGGCAAGGTGTCCGTGGAAAGCAAGGTTGGAAGTGGAACCAAGTTCACGGTCGTTCTACCTTGCAGCCCCGTTGGACGGACTATGTAGTTTCTGTGGACTTGTCCATTGAACCCGTTGCCATGGAAGTTCGTTTTTAGTAACTTCCTCGTATGAAAAAACGATTGGTTCTGGTTCTATGTGCGTTCTTGTGCGTACAGTCCGTGGTCTTTGCCATTGACATAGACTCTTTGGTGGACGGTGCGGTTGCAAACAGCGTTTCAATTGAGAAGCTTGGGATCACCAAGGAGAACTCCCTTGCATCCTCTCAGCTTGCGGACCTTGAAGACGAAACGAAGGTTTCCGTCTCATCCGGTACGGTCCTTCTGCAGAAGGATTCCCTTACGATGAATCCTTCCGTCAGTGTATCCCTTGGTGGACTTGACGATGACCTCTCAGTGGATTTTGGGGTTGCGAACCAAACCTCCATTGGCTTTGGCAACGAGCTGAAAAGCTCCACTGTAACCCCAAGTGCCCGCGTTTCTAAGACGTTCGATCTTCCGTCGTTCGTGGATGAGAGGGATTCGATAGCAAAGGCCATAAACGCCCTGCAAAGGGAGCTGAACTATTCCAAAGGTGTCCTGGAGTTTGAAAACGGTGTGATAAACGATGTCATCTCCATAATCCAGACCACCATTTCAATCGAAACCTCCCAACGAGAGCTTGAGAGAAGGCAGAAGAATTATGAATCTGACATAGCCCTTGGTGTCATAAACGAGGGAAGCCTTTCAGACATGAAGACCCAGATGGAACTCTCCAAGCTTTCCACTTCGCTTGAAAACTACAGAACCCAGCTTGAGACTGCCAAGCGTAGTTTCTACAACGACTACGGCATTGCATACGAAGACGTGGACTCGGTGCGTGAAGCTGTGCTTGACGTTGCGTCGTCAAGCGATGGGAACACGAACGTTATGATTTCAAAGCTCAATCTTGACAAGGCCCAGCAGGAACTGGACGCCAAGACAGGTGGTGCAGGAGAGGCTCTGAAACTGTCCTCTTCCCTGGAGGCTCCTGTGACGTTCTCAAGTGGGGCGGACGCAAAGGCATCGGTCTCAGGGAGTGTGGGTGCAGAGATATCGGGCTCCAACTATAGGGTGTCTGCGACTGCGAACGCCAAGTACGATGGGTCTTTCTCGCCATCGTTGACGATTCGGGGCACGTGGTCGAACAGGACGGACAAGAAGGCGACTAATTTGGAGGTCCTTACCTTGGAGAACGACCTTATCGTGGCCCAGATGAACTATGACAGTGCAAAACAGAGCTATGATGACACTGTTAGGTCCTTGTCCATTGAGGTTCAGGATTTCAAGGCCACGGTTGAGGCGTTCGAGGTTGAGGCCCAGTACAATCAAAGGATTCTGGAGTATACGACGGCGTTGTACGAGAAGGGTATGGCGTCTGAGTCTGAGCTGTCCGATGCCAAGGCTACGGTGGCCAAGGACGATGCGAACCGCATTGTATACGCGCTTCAGGCTTTGGTGCTTGAGAATAGGATAAAGATAAACGAACTGTAGAGATAGGATACGATTATGGCTAACATGACAAACGACAACGAAAACAGGGTTTTGAACGATAGGAAGAGAAAGCTCAAGAGGCGGAAGATAAGGACCGCAGTCATTCTGGTTCTGGTCGCGGTGGTTCTCTTTGGACTTTTCGAATGCTATAGCTTCTATATGCAGAACGGGCGTTGGCCTTGGAAGAAGGAAGCCGCCCCTTCCGTTGTCCAGGAGCTCACGACACAGGCCTACGAGAGCAGCTACAACACGCAAATAGACATTTCTGGCTCAGTACAGGCAATTGAGACTCAGGAGGTCAAGATCAGGGCCACCGGCGCCGTCACTGGCGTGTATGTGGAGGAGGGCGATAGGGTTGTCAAGGGACAGCTTCTTGCCACCGTGGACGATACGGACCAGCAATACACAGTGGCGAGCCTTGAAAAACAGATAGAAGTGGCCCGTGTGAGCGGAACTACAAGCCAAAGGGACATTGAACTTCTTGAGATGCAGCTTGAGAGTGCAAAGAAGAAGGTGGAGTACACGAAGGCATATGCGAACTTCGATGGCGTAGTAGTCTCCGTATCCATAAGCGAGGGCGACTATTTCGATGCCGGTTCAGCCGTCATGACGATAATAGACGACAGCAAGCTCAAGGCCACAGTTGAGATAGATGAAATAGACATCCAAATGGTGGATCTTGGGATGCCTGCCGTCCTTACAAGCGACGCCGTTCCAGGACAGTCTATACAAGCCAGGGTTTCATATATTCCAATGGTTGGGAGGTATTCAAGCCAGGGCATTGGTGTCATGGACGTAGAGATTGTCATAGACGATCCTCCCGCTGCACTCAAACCAGGCTTCTCCTTCGAAGGTACGATATCCATTGAGACCGAGCAGGTCATGCTTTTGGTTCCTCAGGCCGCCGTCACTTCAAGCAACGGGGTGAGCTCCGTTGTACGCCTGAATGCAGATGGAACCCGTGAGACCGTAGTGGTTCAGGTCAAATACCTTGGTGAGAACGTCTATCAGGTGCTATCCGGAGACATAAAGGCAGGTGATACGTTGGTTTACACTCCAGGTTCCGGGAGCCTTGGTGGCTTCATGTCAATGATGGGAGGTCCTTCGATGGGTGCTGTTCCTATGGGATCGTCATCCGTTAGCGTGATTGGCGGTTCTGACGGACCTGCCATGGTGTTTTGAGCCATTCTCATAGGGGGCCTTCAAATGCCAAGGAACACTAACGGGAAGGTGAACATTCCACCAGATTTTCCTGTCATATACATAGATGACGTACACCGCTACTACGTTGTGGGCGACTTTGTCGTAAAAGCGCTTGATGGTGTCTCAATGAGCGTAGGAAGGGGCGATTTTACAGCCATAATGGGGCCATCAGGCAGTGGTAAATCCACCTTGATGAATCTCATAGGCTGTTTGGACACTCCAACCAGCGGCAAGATCCTCATAGATGGAGAGGATACATCCGGCCTCAACGAGACGGAGCTTTCCTATATCCGAAACCGAAAGATAGGCTTTGTTTTCCAGCAGTTCAACCTTCTTGCGAAGATGTCAGCTTTGGAGAACGTTATGACGCCTTTGCTGTACACTGGAGGCATTGGTGTGAAGGAACGTCGTGAGCGTGCAGAATATGCCCTTGAACGTGTGGGGCTAAAGGATAGGATGAAGCACAGCCCAAACGAGCTTTCAGGCGGCCAGAAGCAGCGTGTCGCCATTGCAAGGGCCATGGTGACGCAGCCGTCCATAATCCTTGCCGACGAACCCACTGGTGCATTGGACACTGCAACCGGCAACCAAATCATGGAGCTCTTTGGAGAGCTCAACGGCGAAGGCAACACAATCGTGATAGTGACGCACAACGAAGAGATTGGCTGTGCGTGCCCGTACCAGATTCGCATCCGCGATGGCAAAAGGGAGGTCTGACATGTTCTTCGAAAACGTAAAGCTGGCCCTCAACTCTATGCGTGGCAGCAAGATGCGTACAATCCTATCCCTGCTTGGCATAATCATAGGCGTTGGATCTGTCGTTGCAATCCTCACCCTTGGCGAAAGCGCCACCAAGAGCATCACGGAAAGCCTTGTCTCAAGCGGACTGGAGACCATATCCATAACCCCCATGGGCGGAGCCAAGCAGTTCAACGAGCAGTTTGGAAATGTCCTTGAACAGAACGTTGCCGACATCAAATCCGTTCTCCCCGTCAACTCGTCCGGCACCCGCATACGCAGCGGCAAGGAGATCCAATCGACCACCTTGTATGGTGTCCCATCCAACTATGCCGATGTCCTTGACTACACCTGCGCCCAGGGTTCCTGGTTCAGCGCCGAGGACAATATCTACAAGCGTCAGGTCGTTGTACTAGGAGCCTCCGTGGCTGAAGACCTTTTCCCAAACGGCGACGCCGTTGGCAGCTATGTGAGCATCTTCAGGAACCAGAGCAAGCGTTATCTTGTAATTGGCGTCATGGAGGAGAAGGACGCAACCCTTGGTTCCTCCTTCAACGACAATGTGTACATCCCATACAACACCTTTACCCAACGTTTTCGCAGGGTATCGACCGTTGGTTCGTACATCGTCCGCATAGCCGATGGTGCCGATGCCACCAAAGTTGGGGATGACATAACGGCTTTCCTTGACAGCTACATAGGGGAGGACTACTACTTTCTGATCTCTGCGGCATCCCTTGCGACTATGGCTGAGTCCATAACCGGCACGTTCAGCACGTTCCTTGCGGCCATAGCGGGAATCTCCCTGCTTGTCGGCGGTATAGGCATCATGAACATAATGCTGGTCTCCGTCGCCGAGCGCACCAAGGAGATTGGCATACGAAAGGCCCTTGGTGCATCTCCTCGTGTAATCAAGGGGCAGTTCCTCATAGAGGCCATAACCCTTACGTCCATGGGAGGTCTCATAGGAATACTTCTAGGCAACGGCCTTGGGAAGATCGTGACCAACATAGCCGGTTGGACGTTCCATCTCTCTGTGAGTGCATGTGTGCTCAGCATTGGGTTCTCAATGCTCATTGGTGTGTTCTTTGGACTGTATCCTGCAGCCAAGGCGGCGAAACTTGATCCTATCGATGCCCTGAACTACGAATAGCCTTCCTTGGTCTTTCTGTAATCTCCTTTGTCGCTTCACGTGGGCCGTATCATAAATACTGTCCCACGTTTTGCTCCTAGGATATTGGCAGAAATACCTGCGAAGCAAGCTTCTTGGTTTTCGAGAGGTCTGCGTTTTGCATAAAAGTGGAAAAATTGCTTCTTTATGCAAAGAAAGTTTTATAATCTTGCAAAAAAAACGTTTTTATTAAACATCGTTTTGTATTCTTTTTGGCAAAACAGTGGTTTGGATAGAGATTTGGATAGAAGAACACCCGCATCCATCAACAAAAAGAAGGGGCTGTAACAAAAGTCGG
>MSGT01000055.1 GCA_001940825.1 Sphaerochaeta sp. Phil3 | reverse complement strand
ACTTTTGTTACAGCCCCTTTTCATTCATTGGCTGATGTGCTTTGGATGCACACAAAACGCAAAAAAGTGGGGTTTGTGTACACAAAAATGCCTATAAACAGGCAAAAAATGGGATTTGTGTGCATTTCAGCGTGTCGTAATGTGGCTTATCTCCTTGTAGACTGCGCGTTTTTGCGCATCTTCGCATCCATTCCACGGCTTGTCGCGGTTTTCGCTTTTGTAGTGCTCTGTCATGTACCAAAGGTCATGCGCCACCCTCTCGAGGCTTCGCTTTTGAAGCTCCGCCATGGCGCAGGAGAAGTCCTTGGCGGTCTTTGCGTCCAAAGCTTCAGGAGCAAGTTCCATTATCCTTGCCATGTGAGGTAGACAGAAACCTTTGGATTTTGCAAAGGCCTCGCGGAACTGCATGTCCTGCCCCCAAAGATAGGGGATTGTGAAGCAGTAGCGGTTCAGCCTTTCTTCCATGCGGTCGCAGATAAGGCATCCGTGTTCGCGCAAGTCCAAGGCCTCTTTCAGTTTTCGAGCCGTCTTGGCTACGTTCTTTGGATGTTCCAGCTCGTTCAGAACCTTTTCCAGTTGTTTACGAGTCTCTTCGAAGTGGGACTCCCACATGACAGCCATTGAGTTTGGGCTTCCGCTTTGGACCAGTATTGACGTGTGCTGTGGGCAGAATCCAATGGTGTTGACCTTGACCCTCGTTTCAGGGTTCATGACGGATGAGCCAAGGTAGAAGGATATGGAGTCCTTCTGGGCTTCCTGCATGAGGTCGCAGATGAAGCATTCGGACTGGCTTGCTATGCCATCCCAGACTGGAATCGTCTCAAGCTGGTACTTGGTGCTCATGTTTCCGGGGACTCCTCTGCGTTCTCGACTGAGCTTTCCGTTGGAGCTTCGGTTGAGGTTTCGACCTGCGGGGCTTCCTCATCCGCTTGGCTGCGGCTGCGACGGCGCCTTTTGATTTTCACCAGCGTTGGCTGCTCCCTGTCGTTGAGCTCCTCCTCTATGGTGCGCCGTCTGACTGGTTCCATTATCATGAGGTTGCGGTCGAAGTGGTAGTATTCCACTCCGTCGTCGTTGGCTATGTATATGAGCATATAGCTTCTCTGTGGCATGAAGGAGACAGCAAGCACGAGGTCGCACGACGTACCTTCCTGAGGGTTTCCTTCCATTAGAGACGAGAGATCCTTCTGCTCCTGTTCTGTCAGATAGTCGTTGCGGCATACTATGGCTAGAATCTTATGTCCGCTCTGACGGTTGTGCACAAGGATATCGGCATTGGATGAGCGGCGGGACTTGGCGGCAGGATAGAGATCGACGGAGTATGTGTGGTCTTCAAGGATGTCGTGGATGTGGACGGCCAACGCATGTGTGAGCGTGATGCGGTTGCGTGGCCAGGTGAAGAGCTCCTTGTCCTGCGTCTCCAAGAGCGCGAGTGCTTTCGTGAATATCTCAAATGCTTTTATTCTGCTTCTTGTGCTCATGGCTAGATTCTATCAGCAAACATGCGTTCTTGCAAATTGTATGCAAATGTATGCATCTTCCTGAACGTGAAATGCTTGAAACGCATTTTGCTCAATGCTACAATTGGCGGCAAAGAGGTGCTTAGCATGAATTTTGACCAGCGTACTGTAACATGCGGACAGCTTAGAGGAGCTGACGCAGGCAAGACCGTTGTGCTGAACGGCTGGGTGCATCGTGACAGGAACCACGGAGCACTCCATTTCATCAACCTTAGGGACCGTTACGGAATAACACAGGTCGTCGTCGATGATGATGCGAGCCCTGAGCTTCAGAAGGTCGCTTCCGAGCTCAGGATGGAATACTGCATTGCGGTGACGGGCATTGTAAGGCTAAGACCTGACAACATGATAAACCACGACATGCCTACCGGCGAGATAGAGGTCAAGGCCCAAAAGATCTCCATCCTCTCCAAGTGCGCAACGCTGCCATTCATGATCGACAGCGAGAACGCAGCCAACGAAGACCTTAGGCTCAAGTACAGATTCCTTGACCTTCGTTCAAGCGGGATGCAGGACAGAATCAGGCTCAGACACGAATTCATAAAGGCCATAAGGGAATACCTCTACACAGAGGGCTTCTACGAAATAGAGACCCCAACCCTCATCAGGTCCACTCCTGAGGGCGCCAGAGACTTCCTCGTGCCGTCTCGCAAATATCCTGGCAAGTTCTACGCCCTTCCACAGAGCCCACAGCTGTACAAACAGCTCCTCATGGTAGGCGGCTTTGACAAATACTTCCAAATAGCCCGATGCTATCGAGACGAGGATGCCCGTGGCGACCGTCAGCTCGAGTTCACGCAGCTTGACGTGGAGATGAGCTTCGTAAAGCGCGACGATGTCCTCTCCCTTATGGAAAGGCTCTTTGGTCACGTGTTCAAAGAGGTCATGAACTATGAGCTTCCAGCCCATTTCAGAAGGATCGACTACTACGATGCAATGAACACATACGGCTGCGACAAGCCTGACCTTAGGTTTGGCTGCGAGATCAAGGATGTTTCCGATCTCGTTCAGAAGTCCACCTTCGAGGCATACAAGACAATCCTTGCAAACAAGGGCTATGTGAAGGCTATATGCGCTCCAAAGACGGAGGGTTTCGATTTCACCCGCAAGTATCTGGATGAGATTGCGGCAACAGCCAAGGTCTATGGCGCGCAGTTCGTGCCGTTCCTCAAGGTTGGAGCCAACAATGCACTGAGCGGAAGCGCTGCAAAGTTCTTCGTTGGTATGGAGAGCGAAGTGTGCTCGTTCATGGGAGCCAAGGAAGGGGACGTCATCCTCATGGTCGCCCACGAGAACTGGAAGAAGTGCTGTGCATCCGCAGGCGCCGTAAGATCCAAACTTGGAAAGGACCTTGGAATCATAAGGCCAGGCTTCGAGTTCTGCTGGATCGTTGACTTCCCGCTCTTCGAGTACAACGAGGAAGAGGGCCACTGGGAGGCTGCACACCACATGTTCAGCATGCCGCAGGCCAAGTACATCGATACCCTTGAGCAGAATCCTGGCGAGGTCCGTGGAGACCTGTACGACATGGTCGTGAACGGCTACGAATGTGCATCCGGTTCCATAAGAATCCACGATGTGGATCTTCAGAAGAGGATCTTCCGCATCTGCAACTTCTCGGACGAAGAAGGAGAGAAGAAGTTTGGGTTCCTTCTCAATGCGTTCAAGTTCGGACCACCACCACACGGAGGAATCGCCCCTGGCATCGACCGTATGGTCATGATCATGAGCGAGCAGTCCTCCATCAAGGAGGTCATAGCCTTCCCGAAGAACAGCTTCGCGGTTTCTCCAATGGACGACTGCCCGAACGATGTGGACCAGAAGCAGCTTGATGAGCTTCACCTCATCATCAAAAAGGATGAAGAGAAGTAGTTCTCTTAGTCTTTGAATTGTCTCTTGCGCTACTGCGCAGTTGAAAACGGCCTTGGGTTTTTCCCTGGGCCGTTTTTTCGGACAAAAATCGGACAAGGGTCTCACTGAATCGTGTTCAGTTTGTCGACCAGATTCTTCTTGAAAGCACTGTCATCAATGGCTATCAGACCGAAGCATTTCTTTCCTGCGTCCTTGAGGGATGCCCCGATTATATAAGCCTCCAGGTCGTCTAGAACAAGGAAACGGTCATGGAATGCATCTGTATACTTTACCGTCAGATCCGGGTATTGTCCGTTGAATGTTTCCACATCTTTCTTCGTGAGATGTGTCTTCGGATTTGTGTATACGGTTACGGACACACCTGGATTCTTCTTCGAAAGTATATTCAGCGTGGAGATGTCCACGTAATTGTCGACCAGTCTTATCATCTTTCCTGACTTGCGGATTATGGATGTGATGAGGCTGAATGCGTCATATATCTGGCCTTCGAAGAACAGTTTCTGATTTGATTCTGCATGGTCGGCTATATATGTGAAAATCTCATCCAGTTTTCTGTCTGTGTCCTTCTGGTATTCGAGCTGCTTGAGTTCCACGGCACTTATGCGCTCGAACAATGCGGCATTGTTGACGATGAATCTGCGCATCTCCACGAATGTGTTCATTATCCTGACGCTTGTCTCAACTGCAACTTCGCTTGATAACACAGCGGAAAGCATTGCCACGCCGGCTTCGGTGAACACATAGGGTAAATACCGTCTGCCTCCATGTTTTCTACTTGAGGTCGCAATCTGCGACCTCAGGTTATCATCTTCGGCTGCTGTCAACTGGAAGCAGAAATCAGAAGGGAAGCGCTTGATGTTCCTCTTGACCTGTTCATTCAGTCGCTTGGTTTCAACACCGTAAAGATTTGCCAGGTCACGATCTATCATGACATACTGACCCCTGATGAGGTGAATCATGTTTCTTATATCTTCATTTCCGATGCTTTCTACAATCAATTCATTCGCCATATCATAATCCGAAGAATTCCGACTTGAGGTCGCAAAATGCGACTTCCAATCCTGATTCCAAAATACCTTCAAACAGAAGCAAAATCAACCTCGACCGGAATTTTTCAAGTGGAAGCATGAGGGATTCTTCTGTACTGAAAAAGCCTACTATCTGTCTTCTCTGGCAACTATTCCATCGATGATGCCGTAGGCCTGTGCCTGCTTGGCATCCATCCAGAAGTTGCGGTCGCAGTCTTCGGAAACCTGACTGTAGGATCTGCCCGTGCAGTTGCAGATGAAGCCATAGAGCTCCTTCTTGACCCGTCCCATCTCCCTTGCGGTGATCTCAAAGTCGGATGCCTGCATGAGGCAGGGCCTTCTTCTTGCCTTTGGTGCCTGACATCAGCATCACGGCTCCCTTGCTTGCCGCAAGGCCCATGACTATGATTTCCACATCGCATTTGAGGGATCTGATCGTGTCGATGAGCATGAAGCCGACCTGTACCGAGCCTCCGGGGGAGTTGAGCATGATGGTGACCTCGGAATCCTCATCCTCCATCTGAAGAAGGGCTATGTATACTGACAGGCATCCCCCTCTTCTATAGAAGTGTTCAGGGTAATGTAACAGATAAGAAGGTGCTCAAGGCAACGCTAACCCAGATGAGGGATGCTAGGTTTGGGAATACCATAATACTGGTAATGGACCGCGGCTTTTGGAGTGAGGAGAATGTTGAGCGTCTTATTTCATCCAACTTCGAATTTATCATGTGCATTCCATCTGCAGATAGCCTATATTTCAATACAGTGAAAGAAGTTCATGACAGCCTCATGCTTACAGAGAACTACATACCCGAGATAAAGAGGTCCTGCGTTCAGGTTCCATACGTCGTAGAAGCACCTAGAAGAGGTACGAAGGAACCAAAGGAAATGATGCTGTATGTGTATTACGATGTAGAAAGTGCAAAGGACGAATGGAATGCAGCCTGCTCTAAGATGGTGAACAAGCTTGCGGAACTAAAGGAAGGCTATTCAAGATGGAATCCAAAACTCTCCAGTTACACCGGTAAATATTTCAAGCCAGTATATGGTAAGGACGGCAACATCATCGACTTTAAACACAACGAGGAAACCCAACGTGATTGCAAAAATTCCTGTGGTGTTTATGTGTGCCTTGGTCCAAAGGAAATGGACCCTATAAAGGTGCATGAACGTTATAAGCATAGACAGAGAATAGAGGATGGTTTTGGAGCTTCGAAGGAAAGAGATAGACGACTCAGAGCCAGCGACAACTCTAACCTTGAAGGATACATATTCATTGACTTCCTTGTCTCTATACTCGATTCAGCTCTGAGGTATAAGATGCAGCAGATGAAAATCGATCGAAAGTATACTTTGGACCAAGTCGAGGACTGCATTTCCTCTGTAAGGTATTATGTACCAAAGGGGCAATCCTTCTCAGAAGGTCAGTGGATTGAGCCTACGGAAGAACAGAAGATCCTTCTCTATCTCATGGGGATTGAAGAAATGGAAAAACTATATCCAGGGGTAAAGTTGAAGGCTGAAAATGAATGTTTAAGATGGCAAGGTTTGAAGCCAAAGAAAGGTAGAAAAAAGAAGAGTTGAAGCGTTGTTGCTTATGCGTGTACAATTTTTAAAAAATTTAGGTTATTCAGAAAGAGAAAATTACAAAGCCTGACTTGCCATTTGATCTTACAACGCTGCAAAGAGAGTGTAATAAGTATTTCGGATACAGTGCTAAACAGACACTTGACTATGCTCAAATCCTGTATGAAAAGAAACTGATTACCTATCCAAGAACAGACAGCAGATGTTTAACAGAGGATATGATTGTAAGTACGGTCAATAACATTTTGGGTAAAAATGACTTTGATACAGAGCGTATTAAGGTAGTATTTGATTCTAAAAAGGTTACAGATCATCACGCTATTATTCCGACAGTAAGCTCGCTAAGTGAGGATTTATTTGACGGCTTTGAGTTTACAAGTGCCGGCAAGGTTGTTAAAGATGACGGCTTTACAAAATATCTTAAAGATTACAAGTCTAAGAAAAATGAAGATATAGAGCTTCCTGATGTAAAAGTAGGCGATGTATTTGAAGTAGAAAATAAAGAGATTAAAGAGAAATTCACCCAACCTCAGAAACACTTTACTGAAGATACACTTTTAAAGGCGATGGAGGTTGCAGGAAATGATGCCTTGGAAAAAGATGCTGAGGTGGAAAGAAAGGGGCTTGGCACTCCGGCAACAAGGGCAGGGATTATTGAAAACGTAATCTTTAAGGGATTTGTAGAAAGAGATAAGAAAAATCTTATAGCCACGCATAAAGGAATTAGCCTTGTAACGATTGTAGCGGATAGCTTTAAGTCAGCAGAAACTACCGCAAAGTGGGAAATGGAGCTTACAGAGATTGCACAGGGGAAAACATCAAAGGAAGAATTTTTGAAAGATATTGAAAAAGAGATAAGAGAGGTTGTTCTTACATATAGTAAGTAAGTGGGTACTAATTTCAAAGTAGAAAAAATGTCCTAAAAGTGTTGTAATCTTTTGTAAGAAAAGTAGGGCGAAAGGAAGTAAGTATGAAAGATATATTTATGGATACTGCAAAAGTTATGGCAAAAGGACAGGTTACTATCCCGAAAAGGATAAGAGAACTTTTGAATTTAGAAAATGGAGATTATGTTACTTTTGTAGTCAATAAAGATAGAGTTGAAATTCAAAATTCCAAAGTTTTTATTGAAGAAAACATTGGGAAATAAAGGTGGTGAAAAAGCAGATGATGATAGATGAAATAAAGAAGTTAATTCAAAATGGAGAGAAGATAGATGTCGAGTTTAAAGAATCCAAAAATGCTTTAACCAAAGATGTCTTTGATACAGTATGCTCTTTCAATAATAGAAATGGTGGACATGTTTTACTTGGTGTAAATGATAAAAGAGAGATTGTTGGTGTTAGTAAAGAGAAAGTTGATAAAGTGATTAAGGAATTTACTACGGCGATCAATAATCCGCAAAAGATGTATCCGCCACTTTATTTGATTCCTGAAGTCTTTGATATAGACGAGAAAAAAGTAATTTACATCAGAGTTCCGGAAGGCTATCAGGTGTGCAGGCATAATGGAAGAATTTGGGATAGGTCTTATGAGGGAGACATCAATATAACAGACCATTCCGAACTTGTATATAAGCTATACGCAAGAAAGCAAGGAAGCTATTTTGTTAATAAAGTATATCCGAATCTTGATATTGATTTTCTTGATGCTTCTGTCATTGATAAAGCTAAGAAAATGGCTGTTTCCCGAAATAAAAATCATGTTTGGGAGAATATGAGCAATGAAGAACTTCTTAGAAGTGCCAATTTGATACTGACCGATCCGGAAACAAAGCGGGAGGGAATTACATTAGCAGCTATTCTGTTATTTGGAAAAGACAACTCTATTATGTCCGTTCTTCCACAGCACAAAACTGATGCTATATTCAGGGTTGAAAACAAGGATAGATATGATGATATGTTAGCGCCCGCGCTAGCTAAC
>MSGT01000054.1 GCA_001940825.1 Sphaerochaeta sp. Phil3 | reverse complement strand
CGACTTTTGTTACAGCCCCTTTTCCAACCGATGTTTCATCGTAAGAAGGTTTGCTTTACCAAACTCTGTCAAACGACACAACCAAAGTTGATCTGCTAAGTTTGGGCCCAGAGAGATTTGAACTCTCGACCAAAGGATTATGAGTCCTCTGCTCTAACCGCTGAGCTACAGGCCCGAGTTGGCTACGAAACCAACAGCGAAGTAAAATTACCATTTTTGACATTGAATATCAAGCCCCTGCGTTGCTTATTACGTTGTTTGTTGCGTTGCTTGCTGTGCGGTTTATTTAATTAAACTTGTACTTGTCGCGATTAATCCTTACAATGCCAATGGGAATTGCAGTATGGGCAAGGAAAGAAGGTTTTTTGACGGAATCTCTCGCTGCGGCCGCAGAGCCGTTGTGGTATGCCTCTTTTTGGTTTCTACAATGGCAAGTGCCTTTGGCATTTCGTTTACATCAAGACTTACAGGCGTTACGACCCATCCCGATTTCTGGGCCGGCGTATTCCCGTCCAGCGTGCGCAGCTTCATTGGCCTTGACGGCATAACGATCCTCGAAGGCCGCAAGACGGAGGTGGGCGCTGAGATTGCAACCGGAACGATCGCCCGCACGATAACCGTCAACCCCATCACCGGCAAGGCCCTCGACACAACGGACGATGCCAACATCATTGCCAACTCCAGCTATGATGTCATGTACGCATCATGGAAAGCCGGAATCGCACAGGGAATTGGGTGGTCTGAGCAGTCCCAGACCGATTTCCTTACGCTCCGCTTCTCACTTGACGGCCAGTGGGAGGTTGCACTCGACCCCCTCATGCAAAGCGAGAACAGAAAGGGCCATCCCTTCACGACGCTTCCAATGTTCAAGACCGATGGTGAATACTATGGAACGCCGCTTCAAGGAACCCCTGACCTTTCAGGAGATAGAAGGCTTTTGAGCCTTAGCTTTGATTTGTATGGCAAGGTGAACTACCTGCTTATGAAGACTGGTTCTTCCTCAGGCATAGCCACAGAGTTCAAGTTCACATGGGCCCCCGCCTTCATGAACCTTTCAAGCGACAAAGGAGGTGTGGCCGATTTCTGGAAGTTGTGGCTCTTTGCTAACGGTGGACTCATGATCCACCAGGCCGTTGACGAAAGGGGGATGAACAAGTGGTCCCTTGGCCTTTCCAACGAGTTCGAAATGAGGGTCTTTGGGGGCAACCACATCCCCGCATATGCAATGACCCTCAAAGGAACCACTTGGTGGTACGAGCCGGAGAACATGACGTTCATGGCAAGAAACGTCGTCAAGCTTGACTACTACGGACAGCAGTTCTTTGGATCTTGCATTCCATACGTGTATGCATTCGTGGACTTGAGCTATTCCGGAGGTCGCACGAACAACATAAAGGACTCCAAGATAGGCTCCGTATGGGCTGGAAGCATGGGGCTTCACTTTGAACTGCAGCTCTTTGGAGTCGTTCATCTTTTCTATGAAATAGGTAGGATTTTCCTATATACTGGCGAAAATCCGGCATATAAGTCTGGATATAGGCTATCGAACAGTCTTAAGGTATCTGTATCGGTCTCCGGTGGAGGTGGAGACATAGACTGGTCCACATAAGGAAAAGGAAGGGAAGATATGAAGAAGGTATTGGCGTTTGCCGTCATTGCTCTCATTGCGCTTTCATGCGTTTTCTCTGGGGATGTCAAGTTCGTATTTGGAGAGCTTGCACAGCATCCTGAGATTCTGTTTGGGTTCTGCCCAACGCTTACAACCGTTGGTGCAAGCTACGAGGGGCTTGAGTTTGTGGAAGGCGACCTTACACAGCTTCAGGCAATAGCTGGCGGTGGGTATGCCCAGCTCGTCCTTTTCCAGGATCCTTCCACGGGAAAGCCGTTGCTCTACGACCAGGGCGTATACGACAGCATACAGTTTCGTTGGAACCTGAAGATGCTCCAGGGGTTTGGAGACTCCTGGGTGGAGGGCAAGGACCTTGTGACCGTCTACGTAGGCTATGAGGGGAGGTTCGAAAAGAATATAGACTCCATGGCTGTTGGCAAGGAACGCAAGCTTGGTTATGCGGATGCAGGACTTGCAACGCTAGGCAATGGCAGGATAAAGGAGCTTGGTACATGGTTCTCTGACCACGGAACGACAAGGCAATCCAACCTGATCTATCCTGATCTTGCAGGAGGCGATGCGGCCTTCATGAACAATCTCTACCTTGGTGCAAGGCTCAACGGTATGGATGACAGGATGGTTTCCAACGAGGGGATCCTTGCAGAGCTGAAGCTGCAGTTCGCTCCTGGATTTCTCAACAAGAAGGCTTCTTACTACAGCGTAACGCTCAACGCCGTTGCGGGAACCACGCTGTATGAGCTTAGGGATGCCTCTACGGGGCGCAATTCGTTCTCCATCGTCGTGCTCGACAGGGTGAACTTGAACTGGACGGACGGCTCCAAAGTGCCTGTGTACGCCCAGCAACCGGTGTCGCTGGGTAGAAAGGTGAGGGGGTTCAACACCGGTAGCTACAACACGAATTTCACCGTCGTGAACAACTTTGACATAAGGTTCGCAGGGCCGGAGCCTTTCGTCGATGGCATTTTTCCAAGGGCGAACATTTTCTTTGACATGGGATACTATGCCGGGGATTATCTGAACACAGAGATATCGGCCTTGAGCATGGCTCAGGAATATGGCTTGGAGCGGTTCCTTTGCTCGACTGGGGTGCAGCTTGAGATGAGTTTCTTCGATATGTTCGACCTCGGGCTGCAGGTGGCGTACCTTTTGAATGGGAGCAACCTGCGCGACCCTGGCAGCCGCATGATTACGGGAGCGACGTTCTTTCTTGATTTCTGATTGGCGTGTAGCGAATTGTCTTAACGGGCGTGTTGCTGTATAATCGGCCTTATGGAACAGCACAATTCAGTACATTGGGCGGATATCTACGCCGACCGCATAATCAGAGAGAAGGGACCCAAGGAGGTCTACACCTGTGCGTCTGGAATCACTCCTTCCGGTACAGTCCACATTGGAAACTTCCGTGAGATAATCTCCGTTGACCTTGTCGTCAAGGCACTTAGGGAGAAGGGGCAGAACGTCAGGTTCATCTACTCTTGGGACGACTACGATGTATTCAGAAAGGTTCCTAAGAACATGCCTGAACAGGAGTTGCTTCAGACATACCTGAGAAAGCCCATCACTCTTGTGCCAGATACGACAAAGCGTGCTGACAACTACGCCCGTGGCAACGAGCTGGATGTTGAGGAGAAGCTCCCAATCGTTGGAGTCCATCCTGAATATCTATATCAGGCGCAGCGCTACCGCAGCAGCCTCTACGCCGAGCAGATGAAGAAGGCCCTTGAGTGCAAGCATCAGATAATCGACATCCTCAACCAGTACAGAAAGGAGCCGCTTGACGATTCATGGTGGCCAATCGCAGTGTTCAGCTCATTCACTGACAAGGACGACACTACAATCCTTTCATGGGACGGCGAATATGGCATTACATATCGCGACGACGAACTTGGCAAAGAGGAGACGATTGACCTTAGAACCACTCCATACGCAAAGCTCCATTGGCGTGTAGACTGGCCAATGAGATGGGTATACGAGGGCGTTGACTTTGAGCCTGCAGGCAAGGACCACCACTCCCAGGGCGGCAGCTTCGATACCTCCAAGCAGGTCGTCGAACTATTTGGCGGGCACGCTCCGGTGAGTTTCCAGTACGACTTCATCTCAATCAAGGGCCGTGGTGGCAAGATCTCATCTTCAAGCGGAGAGGTCATCTCCTTGGGCGATGTCCTTGAGGTCTACACTCCAGAGATAACAAGGTATCTGTTCGCCTCGACACGTCCTAATACGGAGTTCGCCATTTCGTTCGATTTGGATGTCCTCAAGATCTACGAGGACTACGACAACTGCGAGAGACGCTACTTTGGCCTTCTCCCTTGCAACGAGAAGAAGCTTGCCATGGAGCGCCGTGTCTATGAGCTTTCACAGGTTGGGCCTGTTCCTACGACACCTAGCTACCAGATTCCTTTCAGACACCTCTGCAACCTGCTTCAGATAAACAGTGGCGACATAGACAAGGTCATTGCCTCTCTCCCTGGTGTCCTTGACGATCAGGTTGAAAGGCTTAGAACCCGATGCCTTTGTGCTTGGAATTGGATAACCACATTCTCCCCTGAGGATTTCAGATTCGCCGTGGCTAATGCTTCCACTCCTTTGGTTTCGTTGAACGAGGATGAGCTTCGTGCCGTCAAGGCTCTGTGCTCAAAGGTCTCCTCTTGGGATGGTGCTGACGAGAAGGCCCTTTCCCAGCTCATATACGATGCTGCAGCCGATGCCGGTGTTGAAACCACCGTTCTCTTTGGTGCTGTCTACCGTGCATTGATTGGCAAGGAGAAGGGGCCAAAGCTCGCTGGGTTCATGAATACGATTGGAAAGGATAGAGTGCTGGAGATTCTCTCCCGCTACTGATTCTCTCTTGCTCTTTACGCGCATATTCAGGCACAGCCGTACAGAAAAGTACTGGCTGTGCCTTTCTTTCTAGCACTGCATCGCAAATACCTGCGAAGCAGGCTTTTGTACTCTTTTTGACGAAAACGCTGTTTGGATAGAGAAAAGTATATCAAAAACGCATAAAAAGGGGTCTTCCGAGTTTTTGTTGGTC
>MSGT01000053.1 GCA_001940825.1 Sphaerochaeta sp. Phil3 | reverse complement strand
CCAACAAAAACTCGGAAGACCCAATTTTTATCTTTTGCGGACATTGAAACACCATTAGCAGGAAGTCTAAGAACTACTCTTTCTAGTTTTCAGACTTCCTCACGCTCTTAGGTTTGTCAAACCTATCATGAGACTCCTTGTTCTTGGGTTTCTGCTCAATGTCACCGGACTTCGTTAGAGCCCACTTTGTAATCATTGGTCCTGCGATCTCGTAGATGAAGACGGAGAAAAGCACGATGTTTCTTATGAGCAGGCCATCGTATGCACCAAGGGACTCGGCTGTCACGCACATGCCAAGGGCGACACCCGCTTGAGGAAGAAGTGTGTAGCCAAGATACTTCACCACATTGTCGTCACAACCTGTGGCCTTTGCGCTCTCACGTGCACCAAAGTACTTTCCAAAAGAACGAGCTAGAACATACAGGATTCCAATAAGCACGACGATTGGACTCTTGAATACGCTAAGGTTGAAGTCTGCACCGCTTATTACAAAGAACAGAGCAAACAAAGGAGCGGTCCATTGGTCGGCACGTGCCATTATGTCACCGGATCTTGGACACAGATTGCAAAGCATGGTTCCAAGCATCATACACACCAACAGAGAAGAGAAAGATACGTTCACAGGTCCAATGTCAAAGCTCATGGATGAAAGCGCAATAGTAATCAGCACGAAGGCTATCGTAAGTGACAGTCTGTTGGAGTTGGAGTAGAACAGTTCCTCAAGCCTTGTGAGAATCACTCCCATTATGGAACCAAGGAGAAGGGATGCTACAATCTCGACCAAAGGGTTAACTATTATAGCCACAATGCTGACAGTGTTCGTAATAAGAGTTTGGGCTATTCCAAACGAAAGGGCGAATGCAACAAGACCAACGGCATCGTCAAGAGCTACTACAGGAAGAAGGATATCAGTAAGCTTACCCTTTGCTTTGTATTGTTTTACAACCATAAGAGTCGCAGCTGGGGCAGTAGCGGTGGCAATGGAACCAAGCGTTATTGCAGCAGGCAGGCTCAGCTTGTCTGCACCAGCCATGAAACAGACGGCTACAAGGATGATGTCCACGAAGACCATAGCCGTCACAGCCTGCACTATGCCAACGACCGTGGCTTGCTTCCCCGTTCCCTCAAGATGCGACAGCTTGAACTCGTTTCCAATCGAAAAGGCAATGAAGCCAAGCGCAACGCTGGATATTGTGTTCACTGCATCCACATCCTCGAACGTTGGAAATCCAAGACCGGGAACGCAAAGGCGACCAAGGCCGTATGGACCTATGCAAAGACCCGCAACTAGGAACGCAGTGACATCTGGGAAATTGAGATGCAGTTTCTTGAAAAGCCTTGTCATAAGAAGACCTGCGGCCAAGGCAACCGCAATGGATAGTAGTTCAGTCATTTTCCTATTAATCCTTCCGAGCATAGAGCAATATCACAAAACCCATATAACGTCCAGTGCCTTTAACCGACATTTACATCATTTACATCAAATAGAATAAACCTACACAAATCCCTATGAACTTCGACCCTATGAACTTTGGCTCTTATCTTGCAGTATCTTGCAATATCTTGTAATCAAAACTCGATTCATTTGTTATCATGTAAGGTAGGTGGAGGGATGGTTTCGCTGATGAACGTTTTGATATTAGGTTTTGGACAGATGGGATGCGGATTCGATGCAGCCTTCCACTTCGCCTCACACGGACACAGCGTAAGGGTATCAGGAAGCAAAAAAGAACCATACGTTTCAGAGACGATGGAGCTCCTCGAAAGCATGGGAGTAGATTTCTGCAAGCCAGAAACCCTCGACGACGACATAGCCTGGGCCGATATCATAGTCAAATCCAACACAATAGGCATTCAGGATATAGGGTTCCCATCGCACAAGGAAGTCGTCAACGACCTTTCCATGCTGTTCTCCACCCCTCAGATCAAAAATGTGAAAATCGTATGCGTATCCGGGGCAAAAAGCAAAACCACCACAGCAAGCGCACTATGCCATGCACTGAACTATATGGGAATCAACACCCACATGTGCGGCAACATGGGCATAAGCGGGTTCTGCGAAATGGAAAGACTCGAAAACGGAGACATTCCCCAATACCTGATATGCGAACTGTCATACGGACAAATCCGCGACACGATAGACATAATGGACTGGGACCTCCCCTTTGTAGACGTATCCGTATTCACAGGCCTAGGCTCCAAGACCGATGTCCTTGAGTCCTTCACCCCTACTTTGACATCAGACTCCCGTATCGTGATATGCCCAGAGGAATGCCGTAGAGAGCTTTTGGAAACCCTCAACAGACGTTCAAAGGACATCTTCGCAGTTGAAAGCCTGTGCGGACAAATGTCAAAAGCTCTTCCTAAGTACATGGAGTGGGCGTTTGCAACGCTCAGAAAGCTTGGCATAACCGCCCCACAAGCAAACAAAGCCCTAAAGGCATTCAAGGGAATCCCAAACAGAGGTGAGCTCGTTGCAAGGACGGACACCCTCATGTTCATAAACGACAGCTCTTCATCAATTCCGGAGGCGGTTGGCTTCACAGTGGACAACCTTTCCAACATGCCGGTGCACCTTATATGCGGAGGCTACGGACGAGACCTAGATGAAACAGGCATGAAGAATGCCCTCAAGGGAGTCTCCTCCATACATCTACTGTCAGGGACCTTCACGGACCAAAGGCTCATACCATTTCTCAATGGCTGCGACATATCCTACAATGGGCCATTTCCGACGATGGAAGAAGCCGTCAGGTCAGCTTGCGAGAAAGCAGCTCAATCCCAAAAACTCATGCAGGTCGTCCTACTCTCCCCTGGAGTTCCCGCCCAATACCGCTACAGAAACGAATTCTTCCGTGGAGATGCATTTCGCAAAGCCGTAGAGGAAGCCAACAAGAAACTCGACTGACTGAAAAACGATGCTTTTGTATTGTCATTCATGAAATCCGTAAGTAATCCGTGCGCCCCATGAGACCCGTTAGCCCCATGCTTCCCATAAGACCCGTGCGTCCCATGGGGTTCATCGTTGCCAGGTATGCGCATTAGGGCGCAGAAACTTGCCACTCTTAGCATTCTCGTACATCTTTGTTCTAGTCGCTCTAGTCACTCCAGCCTCTCTAAAACGGTCTAAACAGGACTTTAACAGGACACTCAGGTACGGTCAGGCACTATCAGATACGCTCTGAAACGCTCTACTTCAACCTCAATTCAACCGGCTTCAAGCGCCCCAAGCGTCTCGTAAGCCACAAGCGCCCCAACGGTCTTATAAGCCCTAAGCGCCCCGTTAGACACCAAATACAAAAACGCTACGCCCAAAACCAAGCGTAGCGTTTCAAACCAGTTTTAATCCATGCAAGCAAAGAGTAAAAACCTATCTCGCAGTCATCACCGCAAAGAGAAATAACATCTCGCAGCTATTTTGGCCAGCTACAAGGATGGGAGCGAAGGGCAGTACTCCTTGTACGACCTGAGTAAACCGACGCAGTAGATGACCAAAAGAGCAAGAGAGAAGGTTCCTTCGCCGGTATTTCTGCCAATATCCTAGAAGCAAAACGGGGGACAGTGCTAGATGCACGGCCCCCGTGAAGCGACAACGGAGATTGCAGAAAGAACAAGAAGGTTAGCCGACTTGGCCGTTGAGGTACTTCTTTGCCAAGACCGTCTTTCCTTCAGGAGAGACAAGTGCATGTCCATCTACCTTGAGGATGCCATCCTGTGTGTAGAGAGGCATGTCGAAGAAGTGGTCAGGCTTGACGTAGCACATCTCTTCAGGGTTGGAGAGACCCTCTGGAACAAGGTTTGTTCCAAATGGAATGTCATCGGCGAAGAGGACTTCGCAGGTGGAATGCTCAGGAGCGTTTGGATCCTGGGCTGCAAGGAGCATGCCACGGCTCTTTACGCCTCTGAAATTGGCAGGCTTGAGATTGTTCACAAGAACGATGTTGTGACCAAGAAGCTCCTCTTCCGTATAGTATGGAACGATTGAGGAAACGATTGTACGCTCCTCCCCTTCTCCTGTATCAAGACCAAGGATGTAGAGAATGTCGCCGTTTGGATGGCGTTCTATCTTGGTTATCTTGCTCACCGTAAGCTTGACTTTGTCTGCGAACTTCTGAGCAATTGATTTGTTCTCTTCAGCCTCTCGTGCAGCCTGTGCGGCAAGCTTTGCAGCTTCCTTCTTTGCAGCTGATTTGTCAGCTGACTTGTCAGCAACTTTGTCGTTTTCACAGCCGCAGCATGGGCAGCCTTTCTTCTCTTCTTCCATCTTTCTATCCTCTCTTTCCTGCTGGCTGCCGCTGTAGCGGAGCCTGAGTTCTTCGATCTTTGCATCCTCCAGCTTGGTGAAAAGAAGACCTATGTCTCCAACTGAGATGGCCTTTGAATAGTCACCAAGACAAGACCAATCGGCATCCTCGCAGCCAAGGAATCCAAGAAGAGTCCTGCTTGCAGTTGGCATGTATGGCTGAATCATGACACCAAGGTCTCTGATAAGCCCCACAAGGGTTCTGAGAATGGCCTTTGCCTTCTCTGGATCGGAGTTCCTGAGCTTCCACGGCTCCGAGTCCTGGAAAGCCTTGTTTCCAATGCTGGAAAGGGCGAACACTGCTCTGAAGGCATCACGCTCCTCTGCATGCTCAAGAAGGTCCGTGATTTCAGCTTCCTTCTCCTTTATCTGGCAAAGGAGCTCTTCGTCCAAGGCACCCGTTCCAAGATTTCCGTCGAAGAAGCGCTTTACGAATGTAAGGGTTCTGTTCACAAGGTTGGAGAGGTTTCCAATGAGCTCTCCGTTGACCTTCTCCTGGAAATCCTTCCACGTGAATGTGAAGTCCGAGTTCTCGGGCCTGTTGTAGAACATGTAGAAACGCCAGACATCGGCGGGGATCCCAGTCTCCTGGACATCGTTTCCAAAGATGCCTATCCCCTTGCTCTTTGAGAACTTACCGCCCTCATAGTTGAGGTATTCCGTTGAACTCATATGATGGAGCATCGTCCACTTCTTGCCTGATGCAAGCAAAGTGGATGGGAATATAACGGTATGGAACGGGATGTTGTCCTTTCCAATGAACTGGAAGAGGTCAACGTTCTCAGGCTTCTGCCACCAATCCTTCCAGTCGTCGGTATAGTTGGCGGAGATGGATATGTAGCCTATTGGGGCGTCGAACCATACGTAGAAGACCTTGTCCTCGTAGCCTTCCTTTGGAACGGGAATACCCCATTTGAGGTCCCTTGTTATGCAACGCTCCTTGAGGCCGTCGCGTATCCAGCTCTTTGTGACCTGAATGGCGTTCTTTGCCCAGAAACCATCAACCGATGCATCCTTTAGCCAGTCCTCAAGGAGAGGAAGGACCTTTGGAAGGTCAAGGTAGAGATGCTTGGTCTTCTTGACGATTGGGGTCGTTCCGCAGACACCGCACCTAGGGTTGAGAAGCTCCGTTGGCTCAAGAAGGGTCTGGCAGGCATCGCACTGGTCGCCTCTTGCGTCTGTCGAGCCACAGTGAGGGCATGTCCCCTCCACGAACCTATCTGCAAGGAATCTCTCGCAGTGCGGGCAGTAGAGCTGCTCGGTCTCCTTCTCTGTTATGTATCCGGCATCGTCCACGGCCTTGAATATGTCCTGTACGATCTGAGTCTGCTTTGGAGTCGAAGTCCTTCCAAAATAGTCGAACGCTATGTTGAACCATTTGTATATCTCTTCATGGATTGCGTGGTAATGGTCGCAAAGCTCCCTTGGAGACACTCCTTCCTTGGCGGCCCTTGTCTCGGTCGCCGTGCCGTACTCGTCCGTACCGCACACATACAGGGTCTCATAGCCTCGAAGTCTGCAAAAACGTGCAAAGACATCCGCAGAGAGAACCTGCGTGAGGTTTCCAAGATGAGGGATATTGTTCACATACGGCAATGCGCTTGTTACGAGTCTTTTCTTCTTTGTCATAATGCTGTCATGATATAGCTATAAAAGGGTTTGTTCAATCGCAAACACGGTCGAACAAACCCCATTCAAACACTTCCATTGACACTTCAATTAGCACTTCGACGATTGGAATCCTCACTTTCCAACCATCACGTCAAAGTACGGGATGTCAGTGGAAAGGACCTTGTCCATTGAAGGGAGCGTCGTCCTATAGGATTCCAAAGTCCTCCAGAGTTCGAAGAAATCGGGGTCCGACTCGTAGGCATCGGCATAGATTCTGGTGGCCTCTGCGTCCGCCACACCCTTTATCTGCTCGGCTGAAGCGTAGGCCTCGGAGAGTATGGATTTCTGCTCGCTTGAGGTTTTGCCTTCCCACTGCGCCAGCTGACCGCGTCCGTATGAGCGATAGGCCTCCGCTATCTGGTTGCGTTCCTTTATCATGCGCTGGTAGACGCTTTCAGTAAGGTCGTCAGAATAGCGTATCTGGCGGATGATGACGTCGATGAGCGTTATGCCGTACTCTGCGGTGTACGGACTTGCAAGCTGGAGCATTCTGTCCGACAGGCCCTGTCGTCCAACCTTGATTGATTCCTGCTGGACATCTGATACCGTGAGGTTCCTAAGCTTTTCAGCCGCCTCAAGGTCCTCTATGTTGGAGACCTCCTCAACTACGTTCATTTCGTTTATACGATTGGAGTTGCGAACGGCCTCGTTGAGGTAGTTCTCCGATATGACGGTCCTTATCGTCGAGTCCAGGATGTCGTCAAGCCT
The DNA here is from genome assembly GCA_001940825.1 of Sphaerochaeta sp. Phil3. Taxonomy (GTDB): domain Bacteria; phylum Spirochaetota; class Spirochaetia; order Sphaerochaetales; family Sphaerochaetaceae; genus UBA9732. Next base: position 18,323 of record MSGT01000053.1, on the reverse strand, counting down.
AAGCTCCGCTACATCCACGGTCTTGACCGTTTCGTAGAACTTTGCAGGGTCAGATATGACCCAGCGGCTTGTTGGATCCACATAGATGAACTGGTTCTCCTTCGTTGGAATCCTTTGGGCGTCGCCGTCCCAGGACAGGATTTTGGAAGAATACTTGTTCACGGTATCGACGACCGGCATCTTGTATTTGAGGCCAGGCTGGGTCTCCACCTTCACTATCTTTCCAAACCTTGTCACAACGGCCTGCTCGCCTTCTCCAAGAATGTAGAAAGGTCCAAGCATGAGGAACACGACAAGCAATGCAAGGACAACGCCTAGGACGATCAAAGTCTTCTTCATCTTGCACCTCCCGTGACGCTTGATGCAGGCGAACCTGAACCCGTCGCACCGCCTGTTACGTTTGCAACCGGCAGGAAGTTCTCAAGGCTTGAATCCACAAGGGTCAGGCTACCGGTTCCGTTCTCGAACACTTCCTCCATAGTCTCTATATAGAGGCGTTTTGCGGTGACTTCCTTGCTCTTTTCGTACTCAGCCTTCACGCTTTCGAACCTTGCAACGTCGCCCTTTGCGGTATTTATCCTCTCAGATGCATATCCCTGAGCCTCCTGGATAAGCTTGTTGGCTTCACCCTGAGCGGAAGGAATTACGCTGTTGTAGTTCTCCTTGCCCTGGTTTATGTACTTGTTCATATCCTGAATGGCCTTGTTGACATCCTCGAAGGCATCCTGCACATCGCCTGCAGGAGGGACTATGTCCTGAAGCTTGACCGTCACTATCTTGACGCCCATCTCGTAGGAATTGAGGATCTCCTGCATCTGCTTCTCCGCCTCAACCTCTATCGTCGTCCTTTCGTTGGTCATGACGCTTAGGATTGGAAGGTCGCCGACAAGCTGGTTTATCACGGACCTTGAGACGTCGCTTATGGTCTGCTTTGGATTGTTCACGCAGAACAGCCACTTCTGAGGGTCCTCTATCTTGTACTGGACTATCCACTGGATATCCACTATGTTGAGGTCCCCAGTGAGCATGGTGGACTCGGATGCATAGCCGCTGTAGTTGTACGAGGTGGATTTGCCCGTAGTGCTGCCGGCCGCTGTGGAGCGGAATCCAAACGACATGGTCTGGACGACCTGTGTCTCTACGTTGAAGCTCTGGTCTATCCCAAGCGGCAGCTTGGTCTGAAGGCCTGGCCCCACGGTACGGTTGTACTTGCCAAACCTGAGGATAACAGCCTGCTCCGTCTGATCGACGACGAAGAAGCTGGTGGACAGAACCACTGCAATGGCAATCACAAGGACCAGGATGATGAGAAGCTTTGGAGTGAACCCAAACCTCCTTCCGGCACCACCTCCCTGGTGGCTTTCCTGTGGCTGTTGGTTGTTCTGATAGAAATCGAAAGCCATAGACCCTCCCACAATGAAAAGGGGACTGAGTAGACCCCTCCCCTTCAATCTACAACCTAGACAGGATGAGGTCAACTTTCGTGGAGGATTAATTTGATTTTATGGACTTCTTCAGACCGATTCCCCTGCGCTCAGCTCCCCCCCCCCACACGGGCGCAAGCGTACCACCTTTCACAAAGCTGAAAGGAATGTTGTTGGTCCTATCGATGATCGAATCGCCTTTGAGCATCTTGAATATGAGCCTTGCTGCTATGCGGCCTTTGTCGTCTCCCCTCTGTGATATCGTCGTAAGACCGTTCTTTATCTGGTTGCCCATCTCAAGGCCGTCGAATCCAACGACAGAAATGTCCCTTGGGACCTTGAACTTCATGTCCGTGCAGGCGCGGTACGTAGCTATTGCGGCTATGTCCGACATGCACACGAAGCACGAAGGGATCTGGTCAGGGTGGGAGAGCACCCTTGAAGCGTATCTGTAGTTTGCATCGTATGCCACAGGCACGGATATGACATTGGTGTCTGAAAGCTCCATGCCCTGCTCGTTGAGGGCCTTTTTATAACCATTCAGCCTACGCTCAGACAAAGCGGACGAACCATAGCAGTCCAGCGAAGGGCACATGGTGTCAGGAAGGGTCAGTATGGATATCCTTCTATGTCCGTTTGCAAGGACCTGCGACATTTGGACGTACGCCGCATCCTCTTCGTCTATGCCAACGGACACTACATCGCCATCACCAAGGCCGTCCACAGCAACGACAGGTACGTCCTTCTTCCCAAACAGCTCGATGGCCTGGGATGTCATGGCAAGACCCAACGTTATGAGACCATCCACGGATGCATTCCTCACGGCTGTGGTCACGGACGAAAGGAAAGGAGGGATGAGATTCAAGGTGAAACCATATTCCTCGCATACGCAGGTGGCGCCCCTTATGACATCTAGCATATAGGGATTGGACAGGCAATCGTCCACGGACTGAGGAAGGAGGAATCCTATGGTCTTGTAGTAGCCAACGGAAACCGTCCTTGCAGGCGACGTTGGCATGTATCCCATCTCCTTGGCGGCGGCATAGACTCTGTCCGCCGTTTCCTTTGATATCCTGTTTGGACAGTTGAATGCAAAGGAGACGGTCGTCTTGGAGATGCAAAGCCGCTCTGCAATGTCAGAAATGGTTACGTTTTTCTTTTTCATCAAAAACTCCCCACTTTATCATTTATAGGAAGGAACTACCCATAGCCATTGTAAACCCGTTGGTGCAATGAGGTCAACGCTTTGGTCGTTTTATTTGACCTATTAATCGATACAATATTCCTAAAAAGGAAAACAAGGCAGCACAAAGATGCCAACAAAACCAACCAAAGCATACGGAACATACCAAGCCCCTCCTATTCTCCAACACCTGTCAGCATCACTGAGACATCAGTAAAACCGTTTGGATTGGAGGAAAGCTGTCCAAAACCCTGGGCTGAGACCTCTCCGTTCGTCGAAAGGGTCACGAACACCATGCACGAATCGCCTTCATGCACATCTTCGCCGTTGTATCTTACAGTGAACTGGATTGGAAACCGTTGGATGTTCCTTATCCTCTGGTGCGATATCTCTGACACTGTACCTGTAGTGGCATCCGTTTTTAGAAGCGATACGTCCAATATGTCAGACGACGAAGGGAAATAGAAGCCCGCCCCATAGCTAATGCTTCCAGTGAGTATCATGTTCGAACTGGAGCTTTGGACAGATGCATCCAGACTGAACCGGGAGACGGCACTCGAAGCGGCGCACGAACCCAACAGCGCTAGAAGAAGTAGGCAAACAATGGAAAGCGGCAGGCAAAGGCTTATTCTACGCATCCGGCGAAATCGTCTCCTCATAGTGTTCTGTTCCAAGCGACAGAATCCTTGCTATGTGGTCGTCGTTGAGGCTGTATATGACGTTCTTTCCATCCTTTCTCCAACGCACAAGACGCGCCACACGAAGAAGCTTGAGGTGCTGGCTTGCCACAGACTGGGATATCCCCAATGATACGGAGATGTTGTTCACGCTGGTTTCGCCGGCTTCAAGCATATAGAGGATCTTAAGGCGCGTCGTATCCCCAAAGACCTTGAAGAAGTCCGCAATATCCACAACCTCCTCGTCAGGGAGCATTGAAAATGTATTCTGGTTGTTTTCGTTCACAATATAATAGTATACTCGAAAAAGGGTTGTCTGAACAGCTTTGGAGGTTTGGTATGAAGATTGGTTGGATAGGAACCGGAATAATGGGCTTTAGCATGTGCAAGCACCTCATGGATGCAGGAAACAAGGCCATCGTATTCAACAGGACCCAGTCCAAGGCGCAAGGACTTGTAGAACTTGGCGCAGAGCTTGCCAAAACGCCGGCACAGGTTGCCAGCAGCTGCGATGTGCTTTTCACCATGGTTGGGTACCCAAGCGATGTAGAGCAGGTCTACTTTGGAAAGGATGGGATATTCGAGGGGTTGGAAGAGGCCAAGGAGAAAGGCGAGGACGCCCATACAGCTAGGATATTGGTTGACATGACGACGACAAAGCCGTCGCTTGCCGTAAGGATATACGAAAAGGCCAAGGAACTTGGATGCGAGAGCCTTGATGCTCCGGTATCGGGCGGGGACTCAGGGGCAAGGAACGCAACACTCTCCATAATGGTTGGAGGAGACGCCTCCACATTGGAGAAGGTGAAACCCCTTTTCGATGCCATGGGAAAATCGGTCTTGCTTGAAGGCCCTGCAGGTGCAGGACAGCATACCAAGATGGCAAACCAGATACAGATTGCGGGCACGATGGTTGGAATGTGCGAGGCCCTTGCATACTCCAAGGCGGCGGGCCTTGACTTGAAGAAGATGGTTGCAACCATTGCAAAGGGTGCTGCGGGATGCCATTCACTGGACAATCTGGCCCCTCGTGTCATAAGAGGAGACTACGAGCCCGGCTTCATCGTGGAGCATTTCATCAAGGACATGAAGATAGCCTTGGAGGAAAGCCGACGCATGGGCCTTGAACTCAAGGGGCTTGGACTTGTCGAATCAATGTACGAAGAGCTTAGGGACAAGGGCTATGGAAAGGCAGGCACACAGGCGCTTGTAAAGGTCATTGGAGATGAATTCTAATGTCCAAAAAAAACGCTGAGAGCGGAGTCCAAAGGTTCGACAAGTACTACAGGGAGATCTATAGGGACAGGTGGGAATGCCTCAAGGATGCCATGCTCAAGGATTCCAATCCAATCATGCTTTCAAGTGCATTTGCAAAAAGCGAATCCGCAGACTGCTTCGATGAACCCTACTACATGGACAAGGCCTCAATACTTGCCGCATGCATGCTTCCCGTGAAGGAAGGGGACAAGGTCCTTGACATGTGCGCAGCTCCCGGAGGAAAGACGCTTGTGCTGGCTTCAAAGCTGAACGGGTCTGGAACGTTGGTTTCCAACGACCGCTCGGCTTCAAGAAGAAGCCGCCTTGCAAAGGTCGTGGACACCTGCCTCCAGATGCAGGCAAAAGGAAACATAAGGGTGACGGGACATGACAGCTCGACATGGTCCCTGTACGAAAAGGACGCATACGATTGCGTCCTTCTGGATGCTCCGTGCTCGTCTGAAAGGCATGTTCTGAACGATGCCGCAGAACTTTCCATATGGAGCCATACACGGCCCAAAAGGCTTGCCGTCCAACAGTTCGCGATGCTCGCCGCAGCTTTGGACGCCGCTGTAGATGGTGGATACATCCTCTACAGCACCTGTTCAATAAACCCAGAGGAGAACGAGAAGGTCATTGGGAAGCTGGAGCGCAAACGCAATGGCCTTTTCGAAGAAATTCCGTTGTCGAAAATGGTTGAAGACATAAAGGAAGGAGTACTTACAAACACATTCAACTCTTTGTATGTAGAAGAGTTGGAACATGGCAGCATAGTCCTTCCTGACAAATCCTATCTATGCGGTCCGTTGTATTTCTGCCTACTTAGAAAGCACAGCTCACAAAAGGGTCAAAACAGCGGAGACAGGGCTGTCACAGGATATGAGGAGAATGATATATGAACATGGATACAAGGGCATCGGTCTCCATAGTGCGTTGTGAAAGCTATGAAGAGGCCAAGCTCTATGAGGCTGTGGCACAGGCGGCCCGTGAAGGGGGAATGCCAGACGTTGCAGGAAAGACCATACTGCTCAAACCGAACATACTATCGGATTCGAGCCCTGAGGACTGCATAACGACCAACCCGGAGTTTGTAAGGGCTACTATCAAACTCCTTAAGAACTGTGGTGCAAAGGAGATACATGTAGGAGATTCGCCAGGACTCCACTCCCCTACGTTCGAAGGCAAAAGATGCGGAATCAAGGATGTCTGCGACCAAGAGGGGGCCATTTGGGAGGACTTCACCAAGAATCCGACCGAGAAGCCAATCAAGGGAACGGGACGAATCCTGCCAATGGCATCTATAATCGACAAGGTGGACATGGTGTTCTCACTGTGCAAATTCAAAACGCACCAGCTCATGTACACGACTGGTGCGGTTAAGAACCTCTTTGGCATGATACCTGGACTGCACAAAAGCGCATGCCACGTCAAATGTCCAAACCGCGAAAGCTTTGCAAAGCTCATCGTTGGCATCTACGAAACGGTGAAGCCAGCGTTTTGCCTCATGGACGCCGTCATTGGAATGGAAGGCTCAGGCCCCGCAAACGGCACTCCCCGCAGCGTCAACCTGGTACTGGGGTCCACAAACGGGATTGCAATGGATTGGGCGCAGGCCGTCATAATGGGCTACGACCCCAAACAGATCCCAATCCTCAAGGAAGCTGCACGCAGGCACCTACTCCCCAGCGTCATAGACTACCCTCTTCTCAAGGCCGATGCCGTTGTGGTTCCGGATTTCCAGCGCATCCCAATACGGGAGAATACACAGTTCATAAAAACGCTCATATTGCCGTTCTTCACAAGAGGGGTTCAGAAGAAGCTGCAAAGAAGGGAGCCAAAGCCATTGTTCGACAATTCAAAGTGCATACGATGCCTTAGATGCGTAAATATTTGCCCTGCAAAGGCATTGACGCTTTCCGGCGATGAATCGGCGGAGAGAAGAGAAAGGCATATTTGTGCAGACTACAGCAAATGCATACGTTGCTACTGCTGCCATGAAGTCTGTCCTGTAAACGCAATCAAGATAGAAGGAAAGGAATAGAGAAATGACGAAGACATACCTGTGGATGGCACTGCTGAGCATACTGCCCATATCAGAACTGAGGGGAGCCATCCCCTACGGATACTTCAACGACATACCTTTGTACCAATGCTTTTTCATAAGCGTGCTGGCGAACGCCCTTGTAGCGCCAATTGGATTCTTCTTCCTCAATACGTTGCATAGGATTTTGGACAAGTGGGGGTTCTACCACAGGATTTTCGAGAAGACGGTGGCCCGTGCCCGCAGCAAGGTAGAGGAAAAGATTAGTAAGTATGGCTTACTTGGACTTATGTTCTTTGTGGCAATACCTTTGCCTGTAACAGGGGCTTGGACTGGAACTCTTGGGGCATGGGTTCTTGGACTAGATAGGAAGAAGAGCATACTATCCATAGCCTGCGGTGTTCTGATTGCAGGCATCATAGTCACAGCCGTGGTCTACACTGGCGCAGGAATAGGAAAGCTATTCACAAAGCAAATCAATATCTAAATTTAATGATAATTATAGGTTTATTTAGGTAAAACCATATGAAATTTATATAAGTTTCATATGGTTTTTATTTGATTTGGTATTACAATGCAACTTGACAATGTACTTTGATACAAAATTTATATAGGTTTTATATCTTTTTGCTATTATAAACGTTTAGTTTTTGTATTTCTTTGAAAACTCTTTGAGGGCAAACCTGATTCCCGCAGCCCAACCAAGACCAAGCTCAGAGAAAAGCTCCTCCAGCTCCTTCTTGAACGAAGGTTCTATGGAGAACGTCGTGAGAATCTTGTTCTCTTTCTTATGAACGCTATCGCTGTTGAACAGCTGCTTCGCCTTTGTGCTTACAGTCTCTTCATACTTCATCGACTCATCAGGATTTCTCTTAAGTGCCATAATCTCTATTCCCTACCGCAAAAATCAGTTCCAAATGACCTTTTCAAGACTCTCGATGGCCTCAATGGTCTTGTCTTTGAGTCCCCTTCCCCTTTCCTTGAACTGCTGCGGAGCAATGGAAGCCTCCTGAGCCTTTCTGAAAACAGGATCCACAGGTATTCTGTAAACTTCAAACGACCCTTCCTGAGCCGCTTTGTATATATCTCTATGCTGTTTGATTCTTTCGTCGTAGGAGTTGATTATGACCCTTGAATGCTTCACTTGGCTTCTAAGGTTCTTCCTAAGCCTTTTGAGTTCGTCTATGAAAATCTCAAGGCCGTCCAAGCTGAAGACCTCTGGTGTCATTGGTGTTATGACCTCATCGCTTGCTATTATGGCAGCCCTCTCAAGACGACCAAGACCTGGAGACAGATCAAGTATTATGTGGTCAAAGCTCTTGGACAGTTCGGAAACAAGATCCTGAAGCACATAAGGCTCTTCCGCAAGTTTCGTTTCGCTGTAGTTCTTAAGAACTCCACCAATACCAAAGGTTGGAAGTATGTAGAGGTTTGGAACCTGCTCTACAGGAACCACTGCATCGTTGATGTAGCATTTTCCCTGGACTACGTCCGCAAGCTCGTACTTTGGAGTCTTCTTCAAGAACCACGAAGACGCATTGCCCTGAGGATCCACGTCTATGAGAAGTGTTCTGAAGCCATCCATAGCAGATTGGCATGCAAGAGTTCCAGAGATAGTAGTTTTACCAACACCACCTTTTTGGAGGTGAAATGCAATAGTTTTAGCCATAAAACACCTGTGAAGCAGTATATACCATACACAATTACTATACAAGACTTTTGTGTTTTACCTTATAAACTATATTTCTTCTATTGTTTTATAAAACAAAAGCCATACATTTCTTATATAAGAATTGTATGGCTTAACATTAATTTCTCTTTGTCGTTCAGGAATTCAAAAGACTCCTCAGAAACTCGTCATCATCATCTATTGAGGAGCTCTCCTTCCTCTCTTCCTGCTTCTCAGATGCTTCAGCTATTGCCTTTGAACCAGTTGAGCTTGGTTCGTCATCTGCACTGTCTTGAATAGGTCCATGGCCCTTGGAGCTTCTTCCAGCTCTTACCAAATCCCTTATCATCACGACTATGAGCATCACTATGCCAATGAATACAGTAAGCACACCAAAGCTGAACAACTTTTCACGCAGTACGAAAGCCGTCAAGCGGTCCAAGAAGGAACCTTCCTCCACCTTGGGTTCTGCATTGGCCTTTGGTCGGACGATAGGCTCAACCGGTGCATTTGGCTGAGACGGAAGACTTTCAGTATTCGTTTCTTCAATAGCAGGTGCATCCAATGGTTCATCGATTGGCTTTTCACTGTCAGTAGAAGATTCTCCAACAAGTGGAGCTTCCTCTACAAGACCAAAGGAAGTCTCGACGGAAGGCTCTTCTGCAACATCAAAGCTCTCCACAGAGTCCTCAATAGAAGAATCCACATCGTAAGAGAGAGCAGAATCATCCTGCACTACAGGGGAAGACTCCAGAGGAACCTCAACATTTGAATCTTCATTCAAAGGTTCCTCTGGGGCTGGAACATCAACTCCCTCTTCTTTGGAAGGATTCTCTGACGCCGCTTCCAAATCCACAGTAATTTCATTCTCTACATCAAGTTGTGGTTCAACGACAGGAACCAAGGAGGTTTCTTCAGATCCAATGACACCAACATCAACGATGGAATTGGAATCTGAAACCCCTTCAACAACAGGAACAAGCGTTTCAAGCTCAGGTGAATCCTCCACCGTAGCGGTTTGGCAGGAAACAAGGCATAGAACTGCAAACAAAAGGAAAAGAACTTTCTTCACAAGAGTATCTCCTTCATCAAAAAAAAGGGATGCAACAAAAAAGACCAAAATACTTTCCGTTACATCCCCCTACCTTTTAATTATAAAAGCAAAAAGCCTATAAGACAATCAAAAAGACCGTAGAACCTCTATGTGTTTTTGCGTTTTTTCGATTTTCTCCTCGAATTCACGCTTTTTTGCCCTCTCCTTCTCTATGGCCTCTGGCTTTGCAAAGGAAACGAACTTCTCATTGGAAAGCTTCTTCTCAGAACCCTCAAGAAGGGCCTTTGCCTTGGAGATCTCTTCTTCAAGCTTTGCAATCTCCTTGTCAACGTCAATTGCGTCCCTTACAAAGACATAGGTCTCAAAACCCTGCCCAGCGACAGGGAATGCACCCTCAACGGATATTGCTTTTTCCGCATCAATCTCAACGCTACCGGCATTCGTGAAGTTCTTGAGAAGATCAACATGGCCAGCCATGAACGAGGCGAGGCAGTCGTTCTCGTCAGGCCTTATGACTATCCTAAGCTTCTTATCAGCAGGAATCCCAAGCTCAGCACGGGAGTTCCTTATTCCTCTTACGACATCCTGCATACACTGCATCAAATGAGCCTCTTCTGCATGGATTCTGTCGTTCCTGTACTCAGGGAACGATGCTGTTATCACTTTGCCTTCCGTGTTAGGAAGCTTTGAATATATCTCCTCGGTTATGAACGAAAGCATAGGATGCATGAGTCTCATAGACTCAGCAAGGATGTCCATAAGGATGGAGACTATGCGGTCCTTCTCTGCATCGTCGCCGGAATAGAGGGAGAGCTTGGAAGCCTCGACATACCAATCGCAGAAATCGTTCCAGAAGAAGTCGTATATGGCCTGTGCAGCATCGTTGAACTTATAGCCCTCGATTGCGTTTCTGACCTTGCGGACGTTCTCATTGAGGCTGTGATATATCCATTTGTCCACTTCAGTGAACTTTGACTGGTCTATTGCAACAAGGTTCCTACCTTCAAGGTTCATGAGAAGATACCTTGTAGCATTCCATATCTTGTTCGCGAATCTCGAACCAAGTTTGAACGAATCCATATCAACAAGCACGTCCTGGCCCTGAGCTGCAAGGTAGCAGATGGTGAACTTCATTGCATCTGCACCGTAGAGATCAATGACATCAAGGGGATCTATTCCGTTTCCAAGGCTCTTTGACATCTTACGACCCTTCTTGTCCCTGACGAGGCCAGTTATGTAGATATCATTGAAAGGAACCTTGCCAGTGAATTCAAGGGATGCCATTATCATCCTCGATACCCAAAAGAATATTATGTCATAGGCAGTTACAAGAGTGCTTGTAGGGAAGAACCTCTTGAAATCAGGCGTCTCTTCAGGCCATCCAAGGGTGCTGAAAGGCCAGAGCCACGAAGAGAACCAGGTGTCAAGGACATCGGTGTCCTGATGTATGTGTTTACTTCCGCACTTGGAACAACAGGTTGGATCTTCACGCTCAACCATCATGTGTCCGCAGTCATCGCAGTACCAGACAGGGATTCTATGTCCCCACCAGAGTTGACGGCTAATACACCAGTCGCGGATGTTCTCAAGCCAACTTGAATAGGTGTTCTCCCATCTCTTTGGATAGAAATGGATTTCACCTCTCTTCCAGGCATCAAGGGCTTTGTCTGCAAGGGAGCGCATCCTTACGAACCACTGCTGACTAAGGTATGGTTCAACGGTGGTGTTGCAGCGGTAGCAGTGTCCAACTTCATGCTTATGTTCCTGTACTCTAACGAGATATCCAAGTTCGTTGAGCTTTTGGGCCACCTTGTCGCGGGCCACTTCTGCAGGAAGGCCACGGAATTCCTCAGGACAGACATCGTTGAGGGTTCCATCAGGGTTGAGGATGTTTATGGCTTCAAGATTGTGTCTCTTGCCGCACTCCCAGTCGTTTGGATCGTGAGCAGGTGTGATCTTCACCATGCCGGTTCCAAATTCTATTCCAACGAAGCTGTCGGCAATGATTGGTATCTCTCTGTCCGTCAAAGGCAGCTTGAGCATCTTTCCAACAAGCGACTTGTACCTTTCATCGTCAGGATTGACAGCAACAGCCACATCTCCGAACATGGTCTCAGGCCTTGTAGTTGCAACGGTTATATGACCGCTTCCATCGGCAAACGGATAGTTGATGTCATAGAGATGTCCAACGTCCTCCTGATGTTCGACTTCGTCATCAGCCAAAGCCGTTCCACAATGAGGGCAGTAGTTGACAAGGTAGAGGCCCTTGTAGACTAGACCTCTTTCATAAAGAGTGACGAACGTCTCCCTAACGGCCTTTGAAAGCCCCTCGTCCATCGTGAACCTTTCATGGTCCCAGTCACAGGAGCAGCCAATCTTCTTGAGCTGTCCCACTATGACATCATGGTGCTCCTCTTTGAGTGCCCAGGTGCGTTCAAGGAACTTCTCCCTTCCAAGATCCTGTCGTCTGAGACCTTCCTTCTGAAGCCTTCTTTCCATGACGTTCTGAGTAGCTATTCCGGCATGGTCCGTTCCTGGGATCCAAAGGGTTGGCCTGCCTGTCATTCTATAGTATCTGATGAGTGTGTCCTGCAACGAATTGTTGAGGGCATGTCCCATGTGAAGGATTCCAGTGACGTTTGGCGGTGGCATTACAATGACGAAAGGCTTTCCCTTGCCAGTAGAAGGCTTAAAGTTTCCATCTTCAACCCACTGCTTGTAGATTGAATCTTCGAACGCCTTTGGATCGTAGGCTTTTTCAAGTTCAATAGCTTTCATCATTTCCTCCAAACGAATATGCAGAACCAATAGTTCCAATATGTCGTTAAGGAAGAATCCTATACCAAAAAAGCAATTAAAGCAATTGAGAAGACCACATTGAAACAAAACAAATCAAATACGAGACCAATGTTATTATTGTATGATTATTATATAAATTCAAACGAATTCTATATATTTTTTATTGAAAGAATAGTATTGAAATATAAACTTACTATCATTTTTAAATAAAACTTATATAATAATTCTATTCAATAAGTATCATTTCAATGCAAAACATGCATCTTTGATAAGCTCAGAAACACTAGGATGGGGGAAGACTACATCCTTGACCTCATCCACAGTCATCCCAGCTTCAATCAAAGCTGCAGCACCCCAGATCATCTCGCTTGAGTATGGTCCAATCATGTGCAAGCCAAGGATTCTGCCATTCATGGCATCTACGACAACCTTGACAAGTCCTGAAGCTCTCTTTCCGTTCTCAGCAAGGAACCTTCCGTTGGAACGCATCTGAACCGTTGCGCATTTCACTTCAATGCCGTTCTTCAATGCACCGTCCTGTGTTAGTCCGCACCCTGAAGCCTCAGGCATTCCATAGACCGCCCAAGGTATTGCATCGTAGTTCATTGAGGCTTTCCTAGCTCCAAACATATCATCCACAGCGACCTGCGCCATACGTGAGGCACTGTGTGCAAGCTGACTTCTTCCGTTTATATCACCAACGGCATAGACGCCGTCTACATTGGTTCTCATATGGTCATCCACCACAACGGCACCTCTATCCACGTTTAGGTTCAAAGGTTCAAGACCTGCAATGTTTGCACGCCTTCCAACGCTCATGAGAACCAGTTCCGATTCTATGAACTTCTCTTCACCCTTGGCATTTATGAACTGCACGCCGTTTTCCTTTATTGCTGTGACTTTGCAGCCCAAATTGAAGGAAACGGCCTTCATCTCACGCCTCATCAGCTTTGAAAACTCTCCATCCATCATTGGAAGGATCTCTGGCATCATTTCAATGACAGAGACCTTGACTCCAACCATTGAGAAGAAAGAAGCGAACTCTATGCCAATGACGCCACCGCCTATTATGGCAATGCTCTCTGGAAGCCTTTCAAGTCCAAGGACTCCATCACTTGTCACCACGTTTGGAAGGGTCGAACCTTCTATTGGAGGGATGAAAGGGCTGCTGCCGGTTGCAAGTACAAGATACTGCGTTTCATAGGCCGCATCTCCAACCTTTACGTGATGGTTGTCAACGAAGACAGCCTCTCCAAACACGACATCGACCTTCTTGGTCTTCATCATGAACTGGATGCCGCTTCTCAACGTCTCCACGGTTTCGTTCTTCCATGCCATGGCTTCTTCAAGGCAGAATGACACGTCGTTGCAATGAACGCCAAACTTGCCGCAGTCCAAGGCATGGACATACTGCTTTGCACTGTTGAGGAGGCTCTTTGTTGGGATGCAGCCCCTGTTTGTACATACGCCACCTAGGTTTTCCTTTTCAATAAGAAGGACTTTCTTTCCTAGTTCGGCAGCATGTTCTGCTGCAACATATCCACCTGGGCCGGCACCAACAACAACAAGGTCATATCTATCCATACACGAAGCTCCTTCATTCCACTCAAAGCTTTCTCCATTCTATTTTGAAAATACAATACTTACAACATCAGATTGTCATGAACTTTGAACTGCTGGAACACTTGAAGTCCATTGAATTGGAACTCATCAAGAGGAGTTTCTTCAGTAAACGATAAAAAAACGTGTTAGTGAAGAAAGTTTTCTTCATAAATGTCAAAAACAAGGCAAAATGAAGAAAACCTCACCCAATTTAGAGACTCAAGCCGATGGGAACGCATAGAAAAACAGGCTGTCACACAATAGCACGACAGCCTGGCAAAGTCAAAATCAAAACCTAAAACGCTTATTCTATCAACGATACCTGCTCTGCGGAGAAAAGAACGGTACCATCAGACGCCACCACCTGATTGGAAGCATCCAAGGAAACGCCGGTTGCAACGATAGCACCGCTATCATCCCTTGCCATACCGTCTGAAGAAATCGTAATCCCTTCCTCTGGGATCCTTGCAACATCCTTTACCTCTGAATCCAAACGATCCAAAGCAAGGGGTTGTATGCTCTTGAGCCTGATATCCACATCATAGCCACGAGCATCCAGATTCTTCAGGATTTCATCCAAAGAGTAGCTCTCAAGGCTCTTGGAAGTCGAAGCATTGTCAGTAGACCTTACAGGGGTTATGTTCTTGAGGTCTATTGTGGTGTTTAGCTCAGGAAGAGGAATGGTATTGTCCTTATTGCCCCCAAAGACGGCCCACGAACCAATGAATACCACAACAAATGCAGCGGCGACACCAATGACCTGAGGTGCAGACACTCTGAAATGTCTTCTCCAGAACGATTGGCTGGACTTCTTGGAAAGATGGTTCTTCTCAATCATTGAAAGAACACGTTCCTGTCTTGGAGCAATCTCTTCATCAGTAAGGGCGGCATCTCTTACGGCATCGCGAAGCTGTACAAGCTTCTGATATCTTGCCCTACAGCTGGGACAATAGCTCAAATGCTCCTCGACCTGGCTCTTCCACGGCTCTGCAAGCTCACCGTCAAGATAGGTGTTCAGTATCTGATCATCAAGGCACATTCACTTCCTCCCGGTCCAGCATTGCACCAAGCTCCTTTCTAGCCCTGTGCATACGGACCTTTACATTGCTCTCGGAAATCTTGAGCACCTTGGCTATCTCTCCGTAGTTCAGCCCGGCATACTCCCTAAGGACTATCACCGTCCTGTATATCTCAGGAAGATCACCAACGGCTTTCCTTACAGCCGCAGACGACTCCTGAAGGATAAACTCAGTCTGACCATCCTTGAACGGATTGATCTGAGGATTCTTCATCACCTTCTCAAGCGATGCGGTCTCCCTCATCTTTCTCTTGACGTGGTTGATTGCAAGATTCTTCGTCACCCGTATCAACCAGAACTTGGCATCCTCCATTGTAGGGAACACCATGTCCTTGTCGTAGAATCTGATGAAGGCATCCTGGCAGATATCCTCAGCGACGTCCTTGTTGTAGGTCACATGGTACGCAACCCTCATGAGGGTTGGAAAGACCTCCTGATAGACCCGTCTGAAAGCCAGCTCATCTCCACTCTTGATTTCCATAAGCGTTAACAATCATCCTCAGAAAAAGTTACATTTTTTTTGAAACGACAGGTCCTGCAGGAGTGTCCTTGACGACATATCCAAGAGCGTCGATCTGGTTTCTATAGGTATCAGCCAAGGCCCAGTCCTTGTCCTTCTTTGCCTGTGCACGCTTTCCAACAAGTTCCATGACCTGAGCAGGGCAATCCAAAGGCTCATCCTTCTTGGCCTTCACCTCGGAAAGCTTCAGTCCAAGGACGCTGTCCATGTAGTTGACGACATATCTCTTGTCCGCATTGGAGACTGCATCGTCCTTGAGGACGCCCCAAAGCACTGAAAGCGCCCGTGGAGTGCCAAGGTCGTTGCAGACGAACGAATCGAACTGTTCCATGTAGCCCTTGGCGGCATCCCCAACGGAATCGGCCTTTGAGACTTCGTCCCCAAGTGATGCAATCCTGTCCACGAGGCCAAGTCTTGCCGTCCTTGCAGCCTCCATGCCCTGATATGAGAACTGGAGCTGTGTCCTGTAGTTGGCTCCCAGGCAGAAGTATCTATAGTCAAGCGGGTCGAACCCGTGGTCCTTCAGCACGGACAGGGTTAGGAACTCCCCAGAGCTCTTGGACATCTTTCCCTTGTCGCTCAGGAGGAACTCGCCGTGCATCCAGTAGTTCACCCATTTCTTGCCAGTTGCCGCTTCGCTTTGGGCGATTTCGTTCGTATGGTGGACGGGAATGGCGTCTATGCCTCCGCAATGGATGTCGAAATGCTCCCCAAGGTAGTACATGCTCATTGCCGAGCATTCGATATGCCAGCCAGGATACCCACGGCCCCATGGAGAATCCCACATCATGGCCTGCTCTCCAAACTTGCTGTTCGTGAACCAAAGCACAAAGTCCTTTGGATTGCGCTTGTTTGAGTCAACATCTATCCTTGCACCGCTCTTGAGTTCATCAAGGTTGAGACGTGCGAGCTTGCCGTATTCAGGAAATGTATCTATTGAGAAGTAGACGTTTCCACCTGCTATGTACGTATGCCCACCGGCCTCAAGCCTTTGGATGAGCTCGATCATCTGCTTTATGTGCTGTGTTGCAGGACACACAATGGTTGGACGGATTATGTTGAGTGAGTCGTAGTCGCGGAAGAAGGCATCGGTATAGAACTTGGCTATGTCCCATACGCTCCTTCCTGTCTCGCGGGCTGACTTCTCAAGCTTGTCCTCGCCGTCGTCGCCATCGCCTGTGAGATGGCCAACATCCGTTATGTTCATGACATGCTTGACCTTGTATCCGGCATGTGTAAGTACGCGTTTGAGGGTGTCCTCGAATATGTACGTCCTAAGGTTCCCTATGTGTGCATAGTTGTAGACGGTTGGTCCGCAGCCGTACATACCCACGAAACCTGGCTTGATCGGCACGAACTCCTCAACTGCACGAGACATTGTGTTATACAGAAAAACCTTCATATAGACTCCCTAAAACCACCTAAAGAGGTGTGGCTTAATACTACCCATAATAATACGAAATACCAAACCAATAATCAATGTTGGACGAGATGTTGTGGGTTCCGGTTCCCTTGCAAACCATTCGTCCAGCTATTTCTTCCTTCTCTGAGGAAGCTGGGCGAACACAACTGCAGAGAACATGAGGATGCATCCAACAAGTTCCTTGGCGCTCAAGGTCTCACCAAGCACGAGAACGCCTCCCACCGCAGCCCATGCGCTTTCAAGGGACAATGCAAGCGTAGCCTTGGCCGGCTGAACCCACTTCTGGCCTATTATCTGAAGCGTGTATGCAATGCCACACGAGCCTATGCCCGCATACAGGATTGGGACGGCGGCATCCATGAACGAAGATGCAAACGAATCCAAGGTGTACCCTTCTACGAAGAAGCCGCACACAAGGCAGAACACACCGCCAAGCAGGAACTGGCAGGCTGAAAGGTCCACGCCTTCGAGATCCTTCACGAAGGCATCCACCAACATGATCTGGACCGCAAACAGAAAGGCCGATCCAAGCACGAGTAGGTCGCCGTATCCAATGCCATCCCCTCCATTGACGGAAAGCAGGAACGTCCCCACTAGACCGATGCCTATGCATACCCATATCCTAGGGCTCACCCTGCGTCCCATGAACAATGTGAACACCGGTACGATAAGGGTATACAAGGAAGTTATGAATCCAGCCTTCCCAGCCGTCGTGTACTCTATTCCGTACTGCTGGACGACAGACGCCGCAGCTATGGCAAGCCCACACAGGACTCCGCCCTCTGCAAGCCTTTTCCAGTATGCCTTGTCTCCCTTATGCTTCTTGAAGATTGGAACAATCAGAGGGATGAGCACGACAAAGCCAATTATCATTCTGGTCCCGTTGAAGAAGAACGGACCAACGACGCCAGAGGCCTGGCTTTGGAACACAAATGTGAAGCCCCATAGAAACGAGGCCAGAAGAAGCAGAAGTACGGCTTTGCCCTCTTTCATATCCACTCCTGGATGCGTTTACATGCAACCCTTCGTGCAGTCGATCCAATACCTTTCAAGGTCTCTGTTTCTGTCGGGCTCATGCACGGTGTTCTCATAGACACCTCCGTTTGCAAGTATCGTCCTGCGGCTGCCTTCGTTCTCCACATGGCACGTCACAAGAACCCTGTCCAATCCAAAGACGTCGTGGCATATAAGCAACGCCTTGGAGAGCATCCATTTCGCATAGCCCTTGCGCCTTTCGCTTGGCCTTACGCTGTAGCCTATGTGACCTGCGAACTTTTCAAGGTAGTCGTTCAAACAATGTCTTATCTGAAGCATTCCAAGCAGTTTTCCATCGCTTTTGCGAATGCACAGGTACTGGTTTGCAGGAACCTTGCCAGGTTCCACGGTCTCCCAGCTCGCCCCACGCCTACAGTCTTCAAGGTACTTCTCCATATCATCCGTGGCACGAAGACGGCCGCAGCCGTCCATGGAGGAGGAATTCTCAAGCATCTCCTTCCTGTATGATGCCAGCTCGCCGGCATACTCCGGTTCAGGACCCACAAACATCAATTCTTCCATAAGCATCAACCCTTGGATTGTCCGCTTTTTAGGTTTTTT
>MSGT01000052.1 GCA_001940825.1 Sphaerochaeta sp. Phil3 | reverse complement strand
CCGACTTTTGTTACAGCCCCTTGTTGTATTAGGAGACACAATAGGGCTCGAAGCTACAAAACAAGCTTCGACAAATCCGGAATGGAAACCCTTGTTGGAAGATTATGCTCCTCAATGAACATACTCATGTATACAGGCAAATACACAATCTTACCATCCACACGGACATTGCCTTTTGAAAGTACATACGCAAAAGGAATATTGAAGTCAGAGTTCTCTAGAACATTATCCAATGCAGAATGGACGGAGTAATCCTTTCCGCTTTTGACCTCTATTGGAAGGCAAGCACCATTGCTCTCGATTATGAAATCAATCTCTCCAAGCCGTTTGCTGTTGTAATAAAACAGATTGTACCCCTTTGAAGCAAGTTCCTGCGCCACTGCGTTTTCAAACATAGCCCCACAGTTCATATCATCACCATTATTGAGAAGCTTCAACTTGGCAGCGTTTCCATATATAGTAGACAACATTCCAATATCGGAAAGGAACAACTTAAAAAGATTGCTTTTTTTGTTTATAGCAAGAGGAACGATAGGCTCCGTAGTATTGAAAACAGGAATGGCCACACCTGCATTTGCAAACCAAAGGAAAGAATCTTCGTACCTTTCGAATCTGAGATTCTTATCCAAGTCAGACAATATGAACCGCTTGTTCTTGGAATTCAATTCAGAAGGAATAAGCTCATAAGCTCCAATCAACCTCAATTTCTGTTCTTTCTCATACTTGGAGAAATCGACCTTGTACTGTTCCGTAATCATGCGGTGGATATCTGAAACCTCCATGAAATCACCATCATCAACGAAGCTCTGTACAGCAGCAGGCATCCCCCCAATCACAAGATAAATGTAGAAGATTTCCAACAACTTGCGATGAACAACCTCATCCACCATCTTTCTCTCTTCAAACCGATTTCTAAGAGTCTCAATGAGTTCAGGCTGAACGGTCAAAGCAACCAAAAACTCGTAGAAATCAAGAGGGTACATCTTCAAAGTGCGTAGATAGCCGACTGGTGCCGATTTTATCCCAACCAATTCAACACCCAATAGAGACCCACTGAGAATGTATCTGAAAGAGCCCTCTTCCACTAGAAACTTTACCGCTGTAAGAATTTCCTTGCACTCCTGAATCTCATCGAAGAACACAACAGTCCTTCCCTTAACCATTCTTCTACCTGCAAGAAGCGAAATTCTGGAAACGAAGTCCTCCATGTTTCTATCAATGCAATCATTGAGAACATCAACCACCTCTGGAGATTTTATGAGATTGAAGGAAACAAAATCAGTTTTGGAATCCTTAAGGCATTTTTCTATGACAAATGTCTTTCCAGTCTGCCTTGCACCACTTATTAGAAGGGCTTCTTTACCCTCTTTCAACCAATCGTTTATCCTTGTTTCAACCTTTCTCCAGAGCATTTCATTCTCCCACAATGAAAACAGTTGGGATTGACCCGTTTTCCATGCATATTTTCACATATTTTGACCCGTTTTCCAAGACTTTTCAGGCTATTTTTGACCCGTTTTCCATAAAAACGGTACTTGTGGGTACCTGTCAAGAAAAGTAGACTCCACAGATTGGTTTGGATGGTTTTCATTTCCAATAGTGGACTTCCTTGTTTTCCTACAGCCTTTTTGGATTTTCGATAGTATACGTTTTCCAAATGTTTCACGGTGTTCGATTCCACCTTCCATGAACATTCTGTAGTAGTTGTCCGAAGTATCATATCCAATCACCTAGGAAGGCCTCTGGAAATTGTAGAAGACCACATAGTTCCAGATACCGTCATGTCCGATACAACCACCTGTCTGGGTCTGTCGACAAAGTCCCAAGTGTTGAAGACATGAAACAAGCATTCTTCACAAAATCGAAAAAAGCAGATTTATGAAGAAAGTTTTCTTCAGCAAAGCCAAAACCGAAAGAAAAAGAAGAAAGTCATTACCTTTCAGTGCTGAGCAGTTGCTTTCCGCTTTATCACAGATGCATTGAACCTTATCGAGAATGTGAATTGGATATTTGATTTCGCACTTCAGACACCAGTTTCAGATGCCACGGATTCAACCACGCCCACCATGCTCACCATGCTCACAAACCCACCATGCTCACAAACTGCTTACAATTATTTTTCGAAGACTCCAAAGACAATGAGTTTCAGTAAGTGCCAGCCTCAATATACAAGCATCATAAAAAGAGTTGCAGGATGTCAGAGCAGAGAAAAACAACCATATTGATTCGAATGGCGACAAAACATAAACTACGTCCATTGGAGAAGCTATATGGCTGGAAAACTGACTCTTAAGGAAGGAATAAAGGACGGATCTCCAATATTCGTAGGCTATTTCACTACAGCGCTTGCTTTTGGACTTCTTACAAGAACTAGCGGACTCAGATTCGTAGAAGGCATTCTCATCAGTCTGACAAACTACTCGGGCTCTGGACAGTTCCTCATGATGAACCTCTACAACAGCGGAGCCCTCCTATTGGAGATATGCATTTCTGTGCTTTTCATAAACACAAGGTACCTTTTCATGGCAAGTTCACTTGTAGGGCGACTTGAAGATCCCAACAGCATCCCTTTGAAGCTTGTATCTGGATTTGGAACGACCGATGAGGTGTTCGCAGTTGCATCGTTCAAAGGTTCAAAACTCAACATGCAGTATATGTGCGGACTTGTATTCATTTCATATATAGGATGGGTTTTGGGAACAGCCGTTGGATACGTTGCAGGGACGTTCCTGCCTGAAGTCATACAAAAGGCATCTGTCATAACTGTGTATGCCATGTTCGCATCCCTTCTTGGAGGAGAAACAAGAAAGCTCACAAAGACAATCTTCGTCTTTATGCTGTCAGCCGCATTGAATTCTCTTTTCATAATTGGATTCTCCATGTCCGTTGGGATTTCGTTCATAATCTCCATGATTGCCGCAACCCTCTTTGGAGCCAGAATATACACTGATGAGGAGGTAGGAATAGCATGAATGCCATGGAAATGATTCTGTTGTGTGCACTTGTAACGATGGTTCCCCGTATCCTACCTCTTTTCATGCCGTTTCTTTCAAAGCTCCCTCGCTTTGTCAAAAAATGCATGATGCTCCTCCCTGTAGCTGCATTGGGAGCCCTTATATTCCCTCTCGCACTCACTGATTTTGGAACGGAATGGCTTGCAGGACTGTTGGGTGTAACCACAGCATTCTTCGTCTCATACAACAAAGGCTCAATGTTCGTATCAATCCTCTCTTCCCTTGCTGTAACAGTCGCGATCCTGCTGGTACTGGTTTGAAATGTAGACGGATTGACATCTTTACGGACAACCAAGCACCATTGGCATGGTATTATTCTCAGCCCCTCTGCAGACGATCAGTCATTCCTCTTAATGGTGTTCAGCAAGACGTATCCTCCAACCAACACAACCAAAGAAAGAATCATCACAGCATACATTGATCCAATGCCCACCTTTTCTCCAAGGAAATAGAGGTTGCAGTCTATTGAATCCTTTATTCCCTCTACTATCTCCACAGGAAAACCAATGCTCAGCATCTCTGCATACACACCTCTTAGAGCATGGTTTCTGAACAAAGCCGTTCCGTAGGTTCCTGGAAGAAATGACAAAACCTTTTGCAACCCATCACCAAAATTGGAAATTGGCATATACGCACCGCAGACAAAGCCGTAACCTGCACTTACAATGGTACCTACGGCAGAAGCCTGGCCATTTGTTGAAAGGTTGCAGTTGACGATGGATGACAGAGCGGTACCAAACAGAACGAGAATGAAAACATCCACGCATAGCAGGAGAACATCCTTCACTGTCATATACCAACCGACTATAGCCAAGTATACAAGACATACACCCAGTGCAACAAAGCAAATCAGCATTGTAGACAATGCACTTGCTGTGAAGTAGCTAAGAGCCAATGTGGATTTGGACACAGGGCTCATGGTCAAATCCCTCCTTGCTCCGCTGACTTTGTCCTGCACCATCAAAAGATTGGAGCAGAAAGACACCGTCACACAGCAAACCGCCAGCAGAGAGGAAACGAGCTGACCTCCCACAGTTCCATTGATGAGGGAATCGTCCAAAGCAAATGCAGCAGGCAAAGCGGATGTGAATGACTCCTTATAGACCTTCGCAAGGAACGTGACATACAACACCAAAAGAATCGCAGGAGTGATAAGTGAGGTAAAGAACATACCCTTGTCCCTGAAGAACAACTTGCAGTTTCGTTTCGTCAATGAGAAGAACCCTGTCATTTTCCTTCCCCTCCATTGAGCTTCTTGCCAGTCACGGCAAGAAACACATCGTCCATTTTGCCTTTTGTAATCTCATAGTCCTCAAAAAGCGCAGGATGTTCCAAGATAAGCTTCGTTGCTTCACTTGTAGTCGCCACTTCAATACGCCAACCATCCCTTATAGGTACATAAGGTAGCCCCAAAGCCCCAACGGACTTTTCATCAATGCCATAAAGTGTTACATAATCGCCGGCATAGGTGTTCTTCAACGATAACGGAGTCCCTTCACCTGCAATGCTGCCGTTGTCTAGGATGATTACATAGTCTGCATCCGTAGCCTCTTCCATGTAATGGGTGGTAAGGAAAACGGTAAGACCTTCCCTTTCCCTTAGTTTCGTAACGACATCCCACAACAATCTCCGAGACTGAGGGTCGAGACCCGTAGTGGGTTCATCCAAAACCAGGATTCTGGGATGATGGATCAAAGCCCTTGCAATGTCTATGCGTCGACGCTGACCTCCAGAAAGTTTGGATACGGGACGGTTGATTACATCCTCAAAGTCCAAAAGATTCGAAAGCCTTTCCAAACGCTTCTTAAAGACAACACCTACAATGCCATACAAGGCAGCCCGGCTTTGAAGATTGTCTCGCACTGTCAAGGCCCCGTCCAATACAGAGTTCTGAAAGACCACACCCAGTTCTCGTTTGATACGGACAGTGTCATGGTCCAGATCCATACCGTCTATCTCCACTGTACCGCTATCCTTTTGGAGTTGACCGCATAGTATGTTGATGGTCGTGGATTTTCCTGCGCCATTGACACCAAGGAAGGCGAACAGCTCCCCCTCCTTTACACGGAAACTCAAATTCTGCACCGCTTTGACAGCTCCAAAGCTTTTGCAAAGATGCTCTATTCTGATAATGTCGCTCATTTCAACTTTGTTCCCTTCTTTGAAAGTCCAACGACTACATTCACCTCAACTGTCCCTAGATTCCAAAGTTCCGTATCACTTCCACTTGTTGGAAACGCATCACTTGATACGCATCATGTGATGCGCATAATTATTACATTCATTGGGGCTCATTTGTCAATGCACCAAACATCAAGGATCAATATGCAAGGATAGGAACAAGAGACAGTGCTGGATGCACGGCTCGAGAGAGCTGACGCAGTAGATGAACCAAACAACGAAGAATTCTCGCAGCTATTTGCAACCATAAAAATCTTCGCAGGTATTTGCGATGCAGAGCTAGAAAGAAGGACACAGACAGTACTACTTGTACGGCTGTGTCCGAACTGACGACGCAATGCGCGCAAAGACCAAGAAGAAAAGAGGGTCTGCCGCCCGGAGGGGAGAGTAATATGAAACTCTTCATGTGGGGATGTCGGGCGGCAGACCAATTGGGAAGGGAAAAACTATATTACCTGCCAAATCGCTTTGGTCTAAGGTACGATTCAGTTCTCCGTCTCTGAAGAAGGTGTTTCAGTGGCGGATGAGTCCGCTGTGCAGTTGCAGCAGGAAGCGGCAGTCTCAACGACATCGGGCTGTGAAGGCGATGGTGCCTGCGTTGGCTGTGCGGTGCAGCATTCCACAGCGCAATTGGCCTTTGCGGGGCGGGTTACAGCTGCAAGGATGAAAAGCATGATGCCTCCAAGGAATGTGAATCCTCCAAAAAGAATCATCATGAATCCGTTTGCAATTCTACCAATCGAGAAATTGTAGGACACGCGCATGAAGCTGTAACCGTTTCCAACTCTTGAGTAGACCTGAGGGGTGTTGACGTTCAATGCCCCTAGAACGAATAGAGAAATCGAGGCCACGACAAGCGTGATGGCTACGACGAAGCTTGCTGTAGATGTCTTTTTCATAGAAGTGAACCTCCATGTACCGAGGCCGCATTCTCTGTAGCCTCATCAACTGCCCTAAATATACACCATGTCGTATCCAGGTCAAACGAAAGAGGTCGAATCAACACTTTTCTTCACAAAGAGGAGGTTGCCACCAAAAGCGAAAGGCTCAGTCCTGGATTCTGAAGCAAACCTTCTTTACGATGGAAGGCTCTCCAAAGGCAACACCTGTCTTGTGGAGCTCACCTGGGAAGAACACTGCAAAACGGCCCTGGGTGGCCTGCAGGACTGATATTGGCTCGGCGTCCGTGAAGCCTATGTCCGATGCAGCGTTGAAGTTCTCGCACTGGCTCTTGAGCTCGCGCCATGTAGTGCTCATGAGCTCCTGGCCCTTGAGGACTATCTGGACGCAGGAGTGGTCCTTGTGGAATTCGAACTGCCTACCACCAACGGAGGTCTTGTATTCCGACACCACGTACGAGACCTTGTCGTCATAGGTGCTGTATGTGCCGCACTCCTTGTCGTACACGTCATCGTGGTCCATGACATCCGCAACCACGCGCAGGGCTGGAAGGATTGGAATATACATCTCAAGCTGATCCAACGAATCGAAAACCATATCATCACTCCTTGGGGACTATCTTCTTGGGTGCTTTTTCCTTGCTTGAAGGTTCATCATTCGCAGCGGAGTCCTTGGCAAAATAGCCCGATGTCCTAGCGTAATGGAAAATGTACTGCTGGGCAACGCCGGCGTATTCCCCAAAGATGGATTTGTCCTCGTTTGGGAAGAACTCCGCCATGGCGCGCTTCATCCATACATCCATTGGAAAGCAGTCAAGTCTGTGGCATCCAAACAGGAGGGCGCAGTCCGCCACCTTTGGCCCAATGCCCTTCACCTTCATGAGACATGCACGGGCTGCATCTATGTCCATTGTCTTAAGAGCATCAAGGTCTATGTCGCCATAGAGCACGGCCTTTGCAGTGTTGACTATGTATGAAGCGCGAAATCCTAGACCAAGGGCTCGAAGATCGTCCTCGCTTGCATCAGCCAGCGTGGAGACCTCTGGGAAGCCACCCTCTCCGCTGCAGGCTCCGCCATAGAAATTGCACATCCTCTCTATTATCCCCATTATCCTCTTTATGTTGTTGTTCTGGGAGACAACGAAACTGCAAAGGGCCTCCCATGGGTCCTGATTCAGGATTCGTATGCCAGGTGCATATGAACAGGCCTTAGCCATTACTGGAGACAGTTGGGAGAAGCGTGATTTGAGACACTCGTAGTCAAGGCCAAGGTCAAAGTAGTTGGACCAGAACGGGTCTTCCGTTATTGGACTCAAATCATCTTGGGAAACCGTCAAGGTCCTCAACGATGCCCCAACTCCGGCCTTTACAGTCCAAATTCCATTGCATTCGCCTACTCTAAAGCATTGTCCGCTCAAGAGGGTGTCCTTGAGGCTCAATTCCTTTTCGCCAAGCCCCTTCTCCGTCATAAGACGATTGACAGTCATGTTCTGCATACATGTGATTATAGAAACAATGTCGCATTTTAACAATCATCAGCAACTTGTCGGCAATTGCCATCTCCCCTTTGAAACGGATAGAATCCAAACCATGAAGAACATTAGAAAGATTGTTTCAGTTGCTGTTTTGATAGTGTGCATGACCCAGGTGTATGCACAGGCTGTGAACGAAGGGAACAACGGCGCGGTACGCCTTGGAGTCATGCAGGGGCCTACGGGGTTCTCAAGTTCCATGATTGGAGACTTCGTTGGGGAAATGGCACAGATAAGCGTATATCCATCACCAAACGAAGCGGTCGCCCGTCTTGCGAAGGGTGAACTTGACATGGCGGCGCTTCCTGCGAACGCTGCAGCCAACCTCTACAACAAGGGAGTTGGAATAAAGGCCGTAGCCATCATAGGAGAAGGGATGCTGAGCGTGGTTGGCACGCAGGAAGCCTTGGAAGATCCAAGCACCAGCCCCATCACGATAAACGTTCCTGGGGCAGGAGGTACACCTGACCACATGGCGCAGCTGCTGTATCCACAATACGAAGCGGACTACTCTGTCACCGCACCTGCTCAGCTTGCACAGCTGGTGATCGCCCAGAAGACCAACCTGGCGATCCTCCCCCAACCTTTCGTCTCCATGGTCCTTAGACAGAATCCAAACGTGAGCATTCTAAGCGATGTCCAGGAGAAATGGACGGAACTCACCGGTCAGGAACAGTACCCAATGAGCATCCTCGTCGTGAGGGATGAGTATGCAAAGGAAAACCCTTTGAAGGTCGAGAGAATCAAAGAGGCCTACAGGAATTCGATAGAAAGTATTATCTCAGATCCACAGACCGCAGGAGAAAGGATAGAGGAGCTTGGGATAATGAAGGCTGCCATGGCCACTCCGGCAATAGCCCAATGCGCTCTGGTCTACAAAGACGGAAAGGCGGCAAAGGAAGAGGCCGGCTCATACTATGAGACTTTGCTTGCCCTCGCCCCCGATGCAATAGGAGGCAGACTGCCTGACGAGGGCTTTTGGCTTTGACAATCCTGTGAGGCCACAACAAGTAAGAGCCCTCTAACTTTTGTTAACAAAAGCCCTTGTTTTGGAGTATGATTGCGTCATTATGCAATTCAGCTTCGTCTTTTTTCTGAACACCTGCCTTCTTGGCATAGGGCTGGCGATGGATGCATTCTCCGTCTCCCTTGCAAATGGACTTAGAGAACCCAAAATGGAGTTTGACAGAATGAGTCTCATAGCAGGGACGTTCGCAGTCTTCCAGTTCGTAATGCCAATGACAGGATGGATATGCATCCACACGATTGTGGAGTACTTCAAGAAGTTCGAGAAGTTCATCCCATGGATTGGATTTGCAGTCCTCATGTGGATTGGAATCGAAATGATAGTCGAAGGTGTGAAGGGCGAAACCAAGGACGAAGACGGCAACGTAAAGGTTCTTTCCTTCAAGAAACTGTTCATCCAAGGGGTCGGGACATCAATAGACGCCCTCTCCGTGGGATTCACGATTGAGCAGTACGATATCCAGACAGCGCTGGTTGCATCCTTCATAATTGGGGCCATAACGTTTGGAATCTGCATAGCCGGAGTCGTCAGAGGCAAACGCTTTGGCACCAAACTTGCCCAAAAGGCCACGATTCTTGGAGGCATCATACTCGTAGGCATTGGCATAGAGATACTACTTGGTGGTATACTGTAGGCATTGGTGCAGACCGATATCATAGACCGATGTCCCTGAGACAGCCACCAAGGAGATTCAATGAACCACGAAGGACGAAGAACTAGATATGGATATGTTTCCGTCGTTTCGTGCCTTGCAATCATGCTCGTATGGTGGATTGCCGCAGTTGCATTGGATGCACCAATAATCCTTCCAGCTCCAGACGAAGTGCTCAGGGCGACCATTGGGCTGCTTGGCTCCAAGGCGTTCCTCTCCAATGTTGGTGGTACTATGCTTAGATTACTGTACAGCTTCGTACTCATAACGCTGTGCGGAACATTGTGCGGAATCCTTGCAGGAAGGTTCATTGCATTCAGAAGAGCCATAGCCCCTCTTGTGGCGCTCTTCAAGGCTACTCCAGTCATGAGCGTGATACTTCTTGCATTCATTTGGCTTGGGACCTCAGATGTACCTGTATTCAGCGCATTTCTCATGGCGTTTCCTGTCATGTTCGTGCAAACGATGGACGCATACTCAAACATAGATGAAAAACTTTGGCAGATGTGTACGGTATACGGCATCAAAGGCCATCGCAGGTTGAAATACCTGATCATCCCCTCCATGATGCCGCAGATCCTCACGGGAGCACGCCAAACCCTTTCGATGATATGGAAGGTCGTGATAGCCGCTGAGGTGATAGTACTGCCAAAGTATGGAATAGGGCGCTCACTGCAGCTTGCCCAGATCCAGCTTGAAACCAACGTAGTCCTGGCATGGACCATAGTGGCGGTTCTACTCACAGCCCTTGGAGACGCAACCTTCGATCTCCTTATTGGAAGGATCTCAAAGAGGAGTCCACTGAGATGAAGATAGAAAACCTCGGCAAAGCCTTTGGATCCAACTCCGTAATGAAAAGCTTTTCCCTTGATGTGCAGCCTCATGGGATAACGTGTCTGATAGGGCCGTCAGGATGTGGAAAGACGACCCTTCTCAACATCATTGCAGGGATGCTCCCCCCTGACTCTGGGACAATTGCACGGGATGCAGATGAGAATGGAAGTATAAGCTATCTTTTCCAGGAACCAAGGCTCCTGCCGTGGCTGACGGCGCTTGAGAACGTTGCATTGGTGCTGGAAGGAGATGCTGCGGCAGCGAGGAAGATGCTCAATGCCGTAGGACTTGAAGACAGCTTGGAAAAATATCCGGGTGAGCTTTCAGGAGGGATGAGGCAAAGGGTCTCCATGGCACGGGCCTTCTCATATCCATCGAAACTGCTACTTATGGACGAACCCTTTCAGAACCTTGACACCAAGTTGAAGTCGGATCTTCTCAAGGTCTTCGTAGAGCTATGGAAGCAGGATGGAAGAACCGTGCTTTGGGTTACACACGACATAACCGAGGCCTGCCTTGTTGCAGACACCATAGTGTGTCTCTCAGGAAAACCAATGAAGATCGACGGCTCATTTCACATAGGAATTCCAAGAAACGAGCGCACATTGGAGAATACGGCCACCATTCAGGCAAAAATATACCGGACGCTCATAGGCTGAACAACGTTTGGACAGCCATTTGCATCCGGTACTCCAACGAAAGCCTTGGGAAGTCCGTCTATTCTACGACGACCCTCATTATGCGCTTCTTTCCAGCTCTTAGAATCATCTCGCCGTCCTTGGCGTCGTCCTTCGTGATGACGGCCTTGACGTCTGTGATCTTGTTGTCGTTGACAAAGCATCCACCGCCTTCCACAAGCCTTCTTATATCGCTCTTGGTGGAACCAAGGCCGGCTTCGAAGAACAGGTCTATGACACCCTTGCCTTCACCAAACGCCACGTTGACCGTTGGCATTGCACTGCGGTCGCCGCCGTTTCCAAAAGCTGCCTTTGCGGCTGCAACTGCCTTTTCAGCCTCTTCCTCACCATGGATGATCTTTGTGATCTCGTATGCAAGCTTTGCCTTTGCATCGTTGATGTTCCTTGCAGGATCGTCATACGTTGCAATCTCGTCAAGGCTCATGAACGTAAAGAGCTTCATGAACTTGATGACATCGGCATCTGCTATGTTCCTCCAGTACTGGTAGAAGTTGTATGGAGTGTAGAGCGTAGGATCAAGGAACACAGCCCCCTGCTCGCTCTTTCCCATCTTCTTGCCGTCAGCCCTCATGATGAGGTTGAACGTAAGTCCATAGCACTCTGGGCCACCCATCCTTTGGATAAGGTCTATTCCAGCCACTATGTTGCCCCACTGGTCGGCGCCTCCTATCTGGAGCATGTTGCCGTAGTTCTTGTAAAGCATGTAGTAGTCGTAGGACTGAAGGAGCTGATAGTTGAACTCTATGAATGAAAGCCCTCTCTCAAGTCTCTGCTTGACGCCTTCGAACGTAAGCATCCTGTTTACAGAGAAGTACTTGCCTACATCTCTGAGGAATTCGATGTAGTTGAGCCCAACGAGCCAGTCTGCGTTGTTCACTATCATGCCCTTGCCGTAGCCTGCAGGAGGGACTTCGTCGAAGTTCACGACCTTTGCAAGCTGCTTTGCAATGTTTTTGGCATTGGCGTCTATTTGCTCGGGAGGAAGTATCTTGCGCATCTCCGTCTTGCCGGATGGGTCTCCAATGAGACCCGTACCGCCGCCTACCAAGGCTATCGGTCTATGACCATGTTCCTGAAGGTGGTGCATTGCGAAGAACGGGACGATATGTCCTACGTGCAGGGAAGGACCCGTTGGATCCGTGCCGCAGTAGAACGTGACGGGGCCCTTGTCCATGAGGTCTGACAGGCCGTTCAGATTGGTGCAGTCCTTCACGAAGCCTCTGTCTACGAGTACCTGTAACGCTTTGTTCATGCTCATACCCTCTTGTATTCCTTGGTCGCTTTTCTGATTTCAGAAACAAGTTCGCTGACTGGGACTCTTACCTGCTGCATGGAGTCGCGGAACCTGAGCGTAACGGTGTGGTCCTTGAGAGTGTCATAGTCAACGGTCACGCAGTAAGGGGTTCCAATCTCGTCCATTCTTCTGTAGCGGCGGCCAATGGCTCCGCTCTGGTCGAAGAACGTTGCGAAGTCCTCTCTGAGCTCATGCTCAAGCTTGTCGGCATACTCTCCTATGCCGTCCTTCTTGACAAGTGGAAGGACTGCAACAGTGATAGGTGCCACGCTTGGGTGGAAGTGAAGGACGGTCCTGACATCGCCGTCTTCAAGCTGCTCTTCGTCATATGCATCTGAAAGAGCCATGAGGACGTTTCTCGTAAGGCCAGCCGATGTCTCCACGACATAAGGTATGTACTTCTCGTTGGTCTCCGGATCAAGGTACGTGAGGTCCTTGCCTGAGAACTTCTGGTGCTGGGTGAGGTCGTAGTCCGTTCTGCTGTGGATGCCTTCAAGCTCCTGCCATCCCATTGGGAAGAGGAACTGGATGTCATAGGCATCCTTTGCATAGAAGGCAAGCTCATCCGGTCCGTGCTGGTGCCATCTGAGGTGCTCGGGGATGATTCCAAGCTTGTTGATGTAGAAGTTCATCCTCTGCTCCCTCCAGTACGGGAACCACTTCTCGTCCGTACCTGGCTTGCAGAAGAACTGCATCTCCATCTGCTCGAACTCACAGGAACGGAATATGAAGTTCTTGGTCGTAATCTCGTTTCTGAAGCTCTTTCCAACCTGTGCGATTCCAAATGGAATCTTCACACGGGAGGACTGTACGACGTTCTTGAACTCAGTGTAGATTCCCTGTGCTGTCTCAGGTCTGAGATAGATTGTGGATGCTGCATCCACATCAGGTCCAATGTGGGTGGCGAACATGAGGTTGAAGTTCCTTGGCGCTGTGAACGTACCCTTGCTTCCACACACCGGGCATGGCCCGTTGAGGTCTACCTGATCCGCTCTGAAGCGGCTCTTGCACTGCTTGCAGTCAACCATTGGGTCAGTGAAGTTGCTCACGTGTCCGCTTGCCTCCCATACCCTTGGGTGCATGAGAATGGAAGCATCAAGTCCAACGATGCTGTCATGGAGCTGGGTCATCTCCTTCCACCACAGATCCCTTATGTTGTTCTTGAGCTGTACTCCAAGTGGACCATAGTCGTAGGCGCCGTTGAGGCCTCCGTAGATCTCACTGCTCTGGAATATGAATCCTCTTCTTCTGCAAAGCGAAACTATCTTGTCCATTGTTACTTCAGACATTCTTCTCTACCTCTCTTTCCAAAACTTCTATTGCACGTTCTATACGTCTGTACGACTCCTCTTCACCAAGGAGATGGATGCAGCTGAACGGCGGTGGGCTAACCTGAAGTCCAGTCACCGCTGCACGCAGAGGATTGAATACTCCGGCGTTCTTGATTCCAAGTCCCTGTGCAAGCTCGCACAGGTCATTCTGAAGTTCGTCGTCCGTTCTTCCTTTTGCCAAGTCGTCCTTCACAAGTTCATATACAGCCTTGAGGGATGAAAGCGACGAAGCGGCGTCCATCTTCTTTGGAATGAGGATGGCTGCGTCAGGCTCGCCATGGTCCTCAAGGAAGTCAGTCATGGGGACGATGTCGGACAGCAGTGTGAGTCTGTCCCTCACGCCGGGTACGAAGGCAAGGAGTCTGTCGTAGTCCTTGTCGTCGAGGCGGCCGGCGGCCTTGAGGTAAGGCAAGAGGAGGTCTGCAAGCTCCTTGTCGGACTTCTGCCTTATGTACTGTGCGTTGAACCAGTCGAGCTTCTGATAGTCGAAGACGCCGGGGGCCTTGTTTATCTTCTCCAGAGAGAAGCACTTCTCAAGCTCCTCCCTTGTGAAGAACTCCTTCTCTCCGTCGTAGGACCAACCTACGAGGCTCACATAGTTCAGCAGCGCCTCCGGCAGGTAGCCCTTGGCTCTGAAGTCGCGCACGCTTGTGGAGCCGTGGCGCTTGGAGAGCTTGTGGCCGTCGCTTCCCATGACCATTGGAAGATGGCAGTACGTAGGGACCTCCCAGCCGAATGCTTCGTAGAGCAGGACGTGCAGCGGTCCCGACGGTATCCACTCCTGGGCGCGCATTATGTGGGTTATGCCCATGAGGTGGTCGTCGATGACGTTGGCTAGATGGTATGTGGGGAAGCCGTCGCTCTTGAGGAGTACAGGATCAGGGCTTACGTCCTTGTTCTCCCTTGTTATGTCGCCCATGAGGACATCGTGGAACGTGGTGCTTCCTTCCCTTGGGACTTTGAGTCTTATGACAGGCTTGAATCCTTGGGCCTCGAGCTCCTTTCTCTGCTCGTCCGTGAGGTCGCGACAATGGCCGTCGTATCCCTGAACGGGACTTTTCTCTGCAATCTGCTTTTCTCTAAGCCGTTCGAGCCTTTCAGATGTACAGTAGCAGTAGTAGGCCTTTCCCATGTCAACGAGCTTCTTTGCATACTCCTGATAGATTGCGGTCCTTTCGCTTTGGATGTATGGACCATAGGGACCGCCTACAACAGGGCCTTCGTCCCACTTCACGCCAAGCCAATCAAGCGTGTCATACAAATCCTGAAGGGACTCGTCGCTGTAGCGTTCGCGGTCTGTGTCCTCTACTCTGAGTATGAACTTACCCCCGCTTGACTTTGCGAAGAAATAGTTGAACAGAGCGGTCCTTACGCCGCCTATGTGCTGAAGTCCCGTTGGGGACGGTGCATATCTTACTCTAACTTCCATAGAAAACTCCAATGGCATGCATGTCTTGCAGTACCGCAGCGCAATGCCATTGTATATGTTTTACTAGAAAAGAGGTCTTCTTTCAACAAGAAGGGGCGCTAATGTACACTGAATATATTATTCAGACTGGATATGGCCGCTTTTGGACGTCTTTCGATGTCCATGAGTCCGTTTATCTCCTGGAATACGTCGGTGAACTGCGTATAGCAATAGCCGTTCACACGTGGAAGCGAAAGAACAGCCGACACAAGGCCTCCGACTCTGGAAAGCAAGCCTTCCACATTGGATTCGACACCCTCGTATCCCCATCCTTCCACAGTTGTGCAAGCCTTGCCGGCATCGCCGTCCGGTTCCGAGATTGGTTCGGAGTCGGCACCACAGAGGTTCTTCAGCGCTACACCTCCGAACTCGGTAATGAATACTGGCTTATTTTCATATTCAAAGCCGTTTGCATACGTCTTCCTCTCTGGACAAGCCAGTGGTACGGATTCTCCGTTCCATCGTCCCAAAAGTACAGCGGCGTCCTTTGCGTAGTCATGGACGGCACATATGTCGGACTCCACCTGCTCCCATCCGTCGTTCGTACTGACCAGCCGTGTTGGATCCAGAGCCTTCACCATATGGTAGAGACTCACCGCAAAGCTCTGAACCTCCTTGGATGCGCATATCTTGCGGACACCCCAGGATTCGTTCAACGGAACCCAACACACCACGCAGGGATGGTTGAAGTCCCTTTCGATCAGACCTTGCATCGTTTCATAGAGCTGCTTCCTTTCGAACGAATCGAAGCTGTAGCCGCTTGGGACTTCGTCCCAGACAAGCAGTCCGAGCTTGTCAGCCAAATGGAGGAACAAAGGGTTCTCTATCTTCTGATGCATCCTCACTCCGTTGAAGCCAAGGTCCTTTATGAGTCGTATGTCGTGCTCGAACTCAGATTCGGTTCCGGTCAGAAGACCTTGAGGAAAGTAGCCTTGGTCAAGTACAAGACGCTGGAAATATGGCTTGTTGTTCAGAAAGACCCTTCCATCGATGACATCGATCTTCCGCATCCCGAAATATGTGGATACATGATCGCATGGCCCATCTCCGAATATCGTGGCATCAAGTCTGAACAGAACGGGGTTTTCAGGACTCCAATAGTTGGTTTCATCGACCTCATCGCCGACTGGAATCGGGACGCAGACGGAAACCTCCCTTCCCGAACTGCATATTGAGGCGAATACGACCTCCGCTCCATCCTTCGATACGGAAAAACCAATGGAACCGCTGAAACGAACATTGAATACGGCTCTGACATGTACCATGGAACTGTCTATGTCCGGAGTACAGAGTATGTTCTCGATGTAGGTCCCAGGACGTTCCTCCAGGTACACGCTCTGCCATATCCCTGAGGATGGGATGTACCAGCATCTATCTGGAAGGTCCCTCCAGTACTGTTTTCCCCTGAGTTGGGACTCATCGTTCCTATCCTCCACCCTTACGACCAGTCTGTTCATACAGCCGATCCCATTCAGAAACGGCGCCATGTGCAGAGAGAAAGGAAGATATCCGCCTTCATGGTCGCCTACGTGCATCCCATTGACGAACACGGAGCATTTGAAGTCCACCGCACCGAAAACGATGTAGGCGTTGTCGAACGGGGTCTCAAAGGATGTTGCATACCACATGATTGGATGGTACGATGCATCCTCCACCATGGACTTCCTACATTGAGGGACATAGGGTACGTTTATCCTGTTCTCGAAGGCATGGTCTTCATACCATTTGGATGCAAGGCCTTCGTTGGAATCATCGAATTCGAAGTCCCAGAGGCCGTCGAGCACCTGGAACCTATCCCTTGCGAAATCCAATCTGGGATGTTTCATTGGAACCTCCAATCATGCATGGTTCGATGAGCGGAACCAAAGGCTATATCTCAGCCACACTTCTGAAATCGGACGGCAGCCATCCACGCCCCACGCATGAACGGAAATCCCAACCAAGCTTGTCGTAGCATTCCACTCTGTATGACCAGAAATAATGTGCGAATGCGGCCTCGAACGTCATGAGCTGTGCGGCGGACATGAGCCTGTAGGATTCATACCGCTGCTCTGGAGACAGAGAAGGAAGTATATTGTGTGGAAGCGACCACTCTCCAATCATGATTGGAACGTATTTCTGACACTCGTCTATGGAGTTCTTCCAATCGAAGAGTATCCTATGGAGATGGTTCTGCGTGGACGTAGTCTCCGTAACCCCCTCCATATCAAGATAGGGATGCGTATCCAGAACCACGTTCTTGAATCCGGATTCCCTTATGAACGTCTTGACGAGGTTCAGCCTGAATCCATCGTGGAGGATGACAAACCTGTCGCTTGGCATATGGCGTCTGACTTCTTCATACGCCCTTGTGTAGAAATCGAACAACACCTCGACCGGCACTGAGCTGGAGCCCTTGGACCGTTCCTTGTCATGGGCTTGGTAGAACCGTTTGTTGCGCTGCCAGACCTCCTCGGACGCCGGTTCGTTGAGAAGCTCAAGTCCAAGGAAGTTCTCCCTTTTGCCGTATCTGTCCGCAAGCATGGCAAGGACATCGATGAGACGGGCTATGTTCTGCGGCTTCTGGCGCCACTTGCATACGGCGCAAATGCCACCGTTGTCATAGCCGTTCTGTGAGTCCGGGGCTGTATGCATGTCGAGGACGACGCTTAGACCGTACTTCTGCGCCCAGTCGAAGCATCTGTCCACATACTCTAAGCAGCCAACGTATGGAGTGCAGTATGCGGAATCGTCCCCAAAGACGAAATGGGGGATCGGAAGCCTCACGGAGTCCAGTCCACATCTTCGAATGAACTCGAAGTCCTTCTCCACTATGAACCCATCCCTGTGCTCCTTGAAGCGTTCGGCCTTCGCACCATCGTCCAACTGACGGCACAGGTTGTCCTCGTCCCTTGCATCCGTACCACGGAAGACGGATGTATCCATCCATCTCTCCAACACAAGCCACTCGCCAAGATTGACACCTCTTATTCTACTCATCGGCAAACTCCATATTCGTTTTCATCTATTTCAAGGACTGTCAGGGCATCGCTCTCCAACGAAAGCCTGAAGATGCATTCACCTATCCTAACATTGACCACACGGCCGCATGCGGCCTTTCCATCCTTGCCTACACCCGACACTCCCAAGTCGTCCTCGACGACACCTTCGAAGGCCCCGAAGACGATTCCTATCGAACCGTCGGCCCTCAGGAACGAAACGGCGTCGATGTCGCTTCTGAACGACGAATGGTAGAGGACCCTGCCGTTTGAACCCGCTGTGCGCGAAACGGCCTTTATCACCTCGAACGCCATGTTGGAATGTGGCTTGAACCTGGAATCTGCCATGAACGGCGCCATGCAGTAGTTCCCTACATGGTTGGGACCTCCATTGCAGTCAAGGACAAGGTTCCAGTCGATCATCGTATCCGCGCCGTAGAAGACGTCGTTGATGTACTCATGGCCGTAGACCCTGAGCTGTTTCAAGTAGTCGTCCCTATCGTCGAAGCCCATGCAGAATTCGCTCATAACAACCCTATGCATGGGGTTGGAGGATCTATACCAGCCAATGTTCCCGAAGTGGTCTCCACAATAGCCGTGGAACGCTATGCCTCCTACGGCTTTTCGTGACTCCTCGTCAAGGAATGACTCAGCTCTTGAAACGAGCCTCTCCTTGTTGTGGTCCCAGAACAGCACAAGCACATCGCCAAGGCCGTTGGCCTCAAGAGCACCCTTGAGGTGTTCGACAAGGAACTTCCTCTCTTCATGGGCGGTGTAGAGGCAGCTGTCCCAGGTCTGGATCGCATGTGGTTCGTTCTGTATGCTCAAGGCCCATACGTTGTAGCCGCGCCTTCTATACTCACAGAGATATCTGGCTATGTAGAGGGCCCAGTCGCGATAGCATTCCTCCCTGAGCCGCCCCCCTTGGATTCGGCTGCCGTTGTCCTTGAAGTATGCAGGAGGAGACCAAGGGGAGAACATGATCGGTACATTGCGTCCGGCTTCCTCGCAGATGATATCGAGGTATTTGAATATATAGGCCTCGTCGTTTGAGAAGTCGTAGGCGCCGTTCTTGAAGTCCTGCAGGGTACGGCATGCACTGTACTGCCCCGTCGAGAAATCGCAGCTGTCCATGGGGACCCTCACAAAGCCGTATCCAACCCCGTCGTTGCCGTAATAGGAGGCCAGGACGGACCTTGCATCACGACTGTCCATTTGGGAGAGCACGTATCCGCTGGCCTGCGTCAAAGCACCGCCGAACCCGAAGAAACGATGTTTTTGGATTGCAGGGAACACTTCGAATATGTTCTCCTCCATCTTTCTATGGTTTATGTCCCGTTCCACAGGGACGACACTTCTTTTCAAATCACATCCTATGCGATAGGCATTCATTTTACAGCTCCTATGGTAAGTCCGTTGATTATGTACTTCGAAAGGAATAGGTACACCACAATCACAGGCACCACGGATATCGCTATGGCGACGTACATGGCTCCGTAGTTTGCGAGGAATATCCCCCTTATCGTGGATATGAGTATGGGCATTGTGAACTTCTTGGCGTCGCTGAGGACGATGAGTGGGGCCAAGTAGTTGTTCCAGCACGATACGAAGTTGAATATGCACATGGTAGCGACCCCAGGCATCACGCAGGGGAGGACGATTCTGTTGAAGATCCCCAGTTCGGAGTACCCCTCCATCCTCGCCGCCTCGATGAGTGAAGTCGGAACGGTCTGCTCTATCATGCCCTTCAGGAAGAACACCGCCGACGCATTGGCGATCCCTGGTATTATGAACGGCCAGTAGGTGTTCAGGAGTCCAAGTTTGAGGTTCAGCTTGTAGAACCCTATTATGCTGAGCTGTGATGGAAGCATCATGCTGGCGAGCACTATGCAAAAGAAGAATCCACGGCCCTTGAACCTATACTTGGCGAAGCCGTAGCCTGCAAAGGCTCCGAAGTACCCGGTGAGCAGCACATAGGGGACGGCGATCAGAAGGCTGTTTGCAAAGCCTCTCCATATGTTGGTGAGTTCCTGAAGCTTTCCGTAGTTCTCAAGGAAGCGGTCTCCAGGAACGAACTTTATTCTCGTCACTATGTCTATCGAGCTGTATGTCGAATTCACGATGACAAGATAGAACGGAAGTATGCATATCACGAGTAGGAGTATGAGGAATGCATATATCAGGACTTTCAGAACCTTCTCCATCATCTGTCCTCCTTGCCCTTCATGGTTTTGAACGCGAGATAGCTCAAAGCCGCGATTATGACGAACAGCACAACCGACAATGCACTTGCATAGCCGAACGAGTTGTTCTTGAAACCATGCTGATACACATACATGGATGACGTGAGGATTGCTTTCTGAGGATCCCCCTGCATGTTGGTGACGTTGGCGGGCACATCGAATATCTGCATTCCGCCTATTACGGATGTTATCGTTATGTATATGATCGTAGGCCTTATCAACGGCAGGGTAATCCTTACGAATGTCTGCCATCTGTTGCAGCCGTCGATCTGAGCCGCTTCGTACAGATCCGGTTCTATGGATGTTATTCCGGCCATCACTATCACCGTTGTATAGCCGAACCACATCCACCAGAGTATGTAGGAAACGACCGCCTGGGTCATAGACTGGGATTTGAAGAACGCAATAGGCGCGGACTTGACCCCCAGCATGGATAGAAGCTGGTTGACGGTCGATTTGTCGCCGTTCATGAGTATGTTGAACAAAAGCCCTATGGATGCGGCGGTTATGAGGTTGGGAAGGTAGTAGACGGCTCTGAAGACCTTCATCCCC
Organism: Sphaerochaeta sp. Phil3; assembly: GCA_001940825.1. Classification (GTDB taxonomy): domain Bacteria; phylum Spirochaetota; class Spirochaetia; order Sphaerochaetales; family Sphaerochaetaceae; genus UBA9732. The sequence goes on along the minus strand of MSGT01000052.1, from coordinate 38,089 downwards.
TTGATTCTGTAGAACGTGAATATCATGGAAAGAAGCAATGCGAATCCCAGCTGGGGGATGAAGTCGCAAAGCCATATCTTCAATGTATTCTTTACGGTGAGCGGAAATGTACTGTCGGCAATGATTCTCTTGAAGTTTTCGAACCCAACGTTCTGAACCGCACCGAAGCCGTTCCATTTCTGGAAGGAAAGCTGGAACGTATAGACCATTGGATACAATCCGAACACTATGAACACTATTATGAACGGGGCTATGAAGAAATATCCCCAGTTGTTCGTTTTGGAAGCCAAACCTTTCTTCGACATTCAACTCATCTCCTAAAAACACCTCTGGAGAAGGGCCTCGCAGCCCTTCCCCAGCAAACGTTGGACGGACAGGTCCTTCCCTCCATCACTCAACGATGAGATCAGGGAAGGCCGTCTTCACATCGTTCTTGAACTGCTCGATCGCAGCGTCCTTGTCGATTCCGGCGGCGTAGGCCTTTATAGCAGAGACGAATGCGTCGTTGAGCTGTGAATCGTATGCGGTGTTCAGGCTTCTGAACTCATGGTTCATGGCTTCGATGAACATTCCGTTAGGATTCTGCCCTCCGAGGACCTCCTCGCCTTCGCTCTGGGCGAGCTTCTCGCAGACGCTCTTGAGGACGACGAAGTCTCCGCTGTTCTTTGCATACTCATACAGTGCATCATCGTTGAGCATGACGTACTCGAAGAACTTCCAAGCCTCTTCCTTGTGAGGTGTGTTCTCATATATGCCAAGGTAGGAGCCTCCGGAAATGTAGGAGGTGGAAGGCGTCGTAATCGCCCACTTGCCGATGGTCTTGTCCGCAGCCGGCTTCACGACGTACTGGTATCCCCATGGCGGGAGGATGTAGCAGAAGAGGCTGTCGGATTCGACGGCTGCGATCCACTCGCTCGCCCACTGGTCGACACCCAAGTCGTATCCGTTGGCGATGATCTCCTTCGCCATATCCATGAAGTCTATGAGCTGCTCGTCGATGACAAGCTTTCCGTCAACGACCCAGGGGTTCGTCCTCGAGGCGACCTTGCTGTCATAGAGGTCCTTGAAGCAGGATACGAAGCTTACGCCCTTCTCCTTCATCTTCCTTGCGACTTCGAGCATCTTCTCATCCGTGTCAAGCAAGGATGCAACCTCTGCCGGGTCGTCGGTGCCGAGGAACTCCTTCGCGATGTCCCTACGATAGATGATGGCACCAGGGTTGGCCTGCCAGGTCAAAGCCCTAACGACACCTGTGGAGTCGGTTCCAACCTTGAGGATGGCATCCCAAATGTTGTCTTTGTAGTCGTTGATGTGATAAGGTGCCTTGTTGAGGTCTGCAAAGCATCCTGCTTCAACCAAGTACGTAATGTAGCTCGCTTCCTGCATGAAAAGGTCTGGAACTCCTTTTCCACTGCCAAGGACGGTTATGAGCTTTGGTGTCATCTCCTGGTCGGGAATAACCGTTACGTTCACCTTGATGCCAGGATTTGCAGCCTCAAAACCTGGAACCCACTGTTTGATTTCATCGCCTCTCGCCCAGACTTCAAGGGTCACCACGTCCTGACTTGAAGAGTCCTTTGACTCTGAAGCGGACTGGGCGAACAGAAAACCCGATGTTAACGCTAACATGAAAGCGATAACAAGAACTGCTTTGATACCTTTTTTCATATCAAAATCCTCCTTAGATATTCTTCACCGACTCCTCTTCGTCCAAAGCACCATCGACCAGCCTATAGACCGGCGGCAGCTTTGGATTTCTGATTCTGTCAATCAAGCATTCAGACAAGACCCGCGAGATTTCATACACGGGCTGCACGATGGTAGTAATCTTTGGCGATGTCATCAGGTGATGACCCAAACCATCGAAACCGACGACCGAAACATCGTTAGGAACATTGTAACCATATCCCTTTATCCCCATTATGAACCCAACGGCGATGATATCGGTTATGAAGAATGCGGCAGTTGCATTGCATTTGGTATCGTCGAACCATTTGGCGGCGGCCATCCCTCCCTGCACGGAGTTGTCCACTACATGTATCAGACCATTGTCGAGGGGTATCCCGTTCTCCTCCAATGCACTTCTATAGCCTTGGAAGCGGTCGTTTACGTAGGTACCCTTGACGCTGTTGAGGAAAACAGCGATCCTCCTGTGCCCCTTCGATATCAGGAACTCGACTATCTTCTTTGCAGAACTGACGTTGTCGGTATCAACGCTATCGACGTCCGGATCCCTGTATGAGCTGAACATCACGACAGGCTTTCCAGTCCTCTTCGCATCGTCCAGAACATGGTCCGAGTAGTTGTAGCCAGAGAGTATGTATCCATCGCAGAACTGGGTCGGCTTTATCTCGCTCACTATCTGTATCGAATAGTTGGCCTGGGACAGGAAAGTACCTACGCCGACGAGGAACTGCTGGAAGAACGGATCCTGATACGCCATATCCCTGGAGGCATGTATGCATATTATCCCAGACTTGTTGGACGCTAGGTTGTGCGCCGCTGTGTTGCGGGTGTATCCTTCGTCTTCAAGGAGGGCCTGTATGCGCTCACGGGTCTTTTCGGAGACCTTCTCCGGCGTATTGATAACCCGCGAAACGGTTATCATCGAGACCCCTGCCTTCTGAGCTATGTCCTTGATGGTCAATCCAGTTCTTCCTTTACGTCAGGCCTTCGCCCGACATATATGCCAAACATTCCAATGTTATCGCTAACATTCATGATTATAGGAACGACTTTCGAAAACTGTCAACAATTTTATTCACGAAAAAAGCAATCGCAATGCTAGGCCCATCGATGCAGGCCAGTCCGCAGAGGCGACCTCCATGCGACACCTACGCCCAAGGACCTTCCTTCAAGAGCTTTAGCAGGTCTATTCTGGAGCGAACTCCCATCTTGTCGAATATGTTCGCAACATGGTTGTTGACGGTATTGACGGAGATGGACAGTTCCCCTGCTATCTCCTTGTTGGTAAGACCGTCGCATATTAGCTGGATTACGGAGAATTCTCGCTCTGTTATCTTGTAGGAGGCAAGGCTTTCAAGGCTCAAGGTGGAGCGCTTCTTCTCCTCGACATCTATCGTAATACGGGAATAGTAGTAGACCAGCATGATTATGGAGAAGGCCAGAACATAGACTGGATAGCTGAAGTCCTTGACGGCTGCGAAGAACAGGGAGAAGAAGCAAAGGGGGATGAGTGCAAGGCTCACGATGTTTATGGCAAGGCATACATCACGGGACTGTTTGTTCTCTATGCTCTTGAGGTTCTTCCAAAGCGTCACGATGCAGAAAACATACATAGTGAGGAATACAAGGGTCTGTCCCACTGACACCCAAAAGAAGAACCTTTCGCTCTCAACAATCTGAGAAGCAAGCCCTATCCCAAAGTAAACCAACGCCAAAGGATAGAACGCCATGCGTTGCAGCTTTCTCCAGGGTTTAGCTATTACCCAGCTGAGGAAGAACGGAAGAAACACAATCACGAACGCCATTGCGGCATGCAACAGCGTCGTGAATATGAAGTTGAACACCGCATAGACCCGATTTGGCATGAAGAACAATGAAAGGCCACGAGCCAAACCCGTCCCCATTATCCCAATGAGACAGCTTTGGAATACCACGTAGTAGCCGGTCCAAGGGTCCTTGCGGAATATGCGTGCGGCTATGGCCAAGGCCAAAGCCATGCACGACACAGCTATGGAGATTGTATAGGTGAACAGTACGAACCCGCCCATCTCATCCCCTTATTTGGAAAGAAGCTTCTGGTTGTGGGAAAGGTCCGCCTCTCCACAGATTTCCTTTATGTTTTCATACAGCAGAGGGAAAGTTGTGGCTGCAAGGCCGGTGGCCTTTTCGCAGAGCTTGTTGTATGAACTTGCATTGAGGACTGCGGTGCTGAACGAAGAGAACAGTCTAAGATGGATGTCCTTGCCTTCGTTGGACATGAAGTCCTCCGTCTCCTGATATCCAGGGAAGACCTTTGCAATGGCCTGATCGAAGGACGCTGCGTTGTCAACGTAGACGTTGATTGGCTTGAGGTGGAGGAAGAGCCACAGGCTTAGACTTGGATTGGTCCATCCAAGCTTCACCTTCTTGGAATCGGCAAGCGGAGCCAAAGCGTTCACATCACCGGCCTTGATGCCAAAGTCATCGAATGTGAACACAGCCCAGGCGCTGGAGTATTTTCCTGCAATCCTTCTCTTGGCTGTGACCTTGATGAGGTTCTCAAGGCTATCGGCTGTCTGGCACTCTACAGTGAGGCTGACATATCTGCAGTCCTTCCTGACCCTTGAGAAATAGACTGCAAGGGCTGGGTTGGAAGTCACGATAAGCATAGTCTTTCTTGGTTGGACTGGATTTCTCTTTCGCATCATGTCATGCCTCCTCGTTTACAAAGCGGAATTCGCTTGTGATTGGAAGAGCTCCAAAGGCTCCGCTCTCATACATTGCACGCGTCTTGGCACTTGCACCAAACTTGAAGTCGCTGAGAGGATAGTAGATAGTTGATCCCACGCTGTCCTTCTCTGCGAAATAGATGCCGTCCCTTCTGAGAAGACCGTCCTCAAGGAGGGTCGGGTTGCAGTCGAATACGAAGAGCTGGCTGGCGCGCTTGCATCCGCCGGTGAATACGCTTGTGAGGTAGATGATGACCTCTGGATGCAGGAACATACCATAGTCATCGACTACAAGGACCTTGCCCTTTGTGAAGGCCTCGAAGAAGGCCAATGCAAGGAGCGAAAGCCTCTTCATGGAAAGGCTCTCCTTTGCATAAGGGCTGAACATTGCAGCCTTGGTGTTGGAGTGGATGAAGAAAACCATGTCACCATCGTTGGACTGGACGAACTTTCCATCCTTGTTGCAACCAACCCTTATGTCCCTTATGTCCGTGATGTCCATGCTCCAGAAGAAGTTTATGAGCTGGTCCTTCCATGCAGGATGCTGGTTGAGCATTGCAGCCACATACTTCTCGGAGGACGAACCAACGCCCATTGGAAGGATGTCCAGAGTGTTCTCGAACCATCCGTAGACCTCAGAGCAGGTCTCACCGCCCTTGGAGGCTGCGTGTTTGAGGAACGAGTGCTTGGAATCGACAGCCTTCTCGCTGCGCTTCTTGTCGCCTCTGTAGAGCTTGCCCCAGCGAACCTTGTAGGAGACCTCCTCCTCAAGACCAGACGAAGCTATCCTCTCGAACATAAGCTTCTTGGAGGAGCCAAAGTTGTAGTAGAGGCTCTCCTCCCAGACATGGTCCGTATCGGCCTTTATCGTATATGTAGCGATCACCTCCCGCTCACCCTGTGTGGCCTCTCTCAGAAGCACGCGCACGGTGAACTCGGCAGGCTGGTTCTTGATTTCGTTGTAGGCGAATATGGAACCTGTAAGGATTCTCTTGAGAGGGTTCTCCTCTGAGAGGTCCGCCGTAACGATGCCCTTGATGGCTTCGAGGGCTCTGACAATGGTGCTCTTTCCTACACCGTTGGGACCTACGACCGCAACGGTTCTTAGGACCTTGAGTTTGTCGGACACGATCTCGACCTTTGACTGGTCAAGCCTCTTATCCTTCAAGGCCGCAAACGAAATCGTCTGGGGTTCCTTGATTGACCTGAAATTGGCCACAGTAATATCAATAAGCACAAAGGCCTCCTTTGCCGACAAACGGCATTTTCACTGTTTCACAGCATAAAGTCTAACCGAACATTCGAAAAAATGGAAGAGTAAACATGAAAACATAAAAAACAGGCCATCATTCGTTAAAAATGATGACCTAAATTGAAATTTTACGTTAAAAAATCAGTTTTTTATTAGAAACAGGCCATAATAAGCCATCAAAATCCTATAAGCTCACCAGATGAGGATGGATTTTTCGTCGTGCTGTTCATCTGGTCGCGTGCAGCCTCCTGCTTTTCCCTCACATCCTTGAGTCTATAGTAGAGATCCAAAGCCTGTGAGTTGCCGCTCTTCTCGTAGACGTCCTTTGCCATGGAGAATGCTTCTTCGTACTGACCAAGGGTATAGTACAGGATTGCGGCGTTGTAACCAGCCGCCACATGGCCGGACCTATTGTACTCGGCCACGAAAAGATCCAGAGCCGTTCTATAGTTCTCGCTCTTCACATAGTCGTAGGCGCTCTCTAGGGACTTCACCTTTGGCTTGTTGTCCATGAGTCCAAAATAGGATGTCACATAGTGGGGCGTAAGCTTTCTTGTGATGTCGTCCACAAAGCCGTCTATAAGGTCGTCGAAGATATCCGATGCATGCCTGAGCTCGAAATAGTTGCGGTCCGATACGAACTCTTTGGCATCGTTCGTATGTCCTATGAGGGTCCTGAACGGTCCACATGACCTTGTAAGCGTGTCGTTTCCTATTATCACGTTGTTCTCAACGTCTATCACGGAGTACGTAAGGCTTATGGTCGCGCTCTGGTTCAGATAGAACCTGTAGCCAACGACGGTGTTTGGAGTCTCCTTGGAATAGACAGGCTCGGACTCTATGAACTCGTCGTAGTTCATGTAGCTTATGTTGGATGTGAGCAGTGCATCCACACCATTGTCCATAAGGGTCTGCCTAACGGTTCCAAGGCTCTTTCCAACCGTTATGAGAGGGTCTGTAAGATTTGGGGACTTGATATCGAAATATCCCTTGTCGATGGCCCTGACAAGGTTCTCCGATGCATATTTTGCAACATTGCTCGACGTTGAGGCATCGAACAGCGAAAACTTTTTCAGGTCGTTGATGTAGCGTTCCTCTACGTTTCCTCTGATTGGAATGAAGAAATACCTCCACCAAAGGTCGGATGGCGAGTAGTTGTACGCAGTGGACTGCACGGCAATGGTCTTGTAACCGCTTACGTTGACCTCAGCCGGGACGAGTGTCCTGAGAGCTATGGATGTGGAGCATCCTGCAACAGAGAGTAGTATGGCAAGTGCTAGAAGCAGCACTACGGCTATTCTTGGTTTTCTGTTCATTTTTCGTTCCTTCTCCTTTATCTATTTAGTGAGTGGATGCGCAGAGTATAGCAAAAACTCAATTGACATGCCACCGCTATGCAATTATCCTTTCAGACAACTGGAGGTTGCAATGTCTGATTGGGACGATGATTTGTTCGGTGATGACGACACTCTCGAAGACGACGACTTCGATGAGGATGATGAGGACGATTTCGACGAGGACGAGGAATTCGAAGATGCCTACGACGCACCGGACGTGAGCGACTACGAAGACTACGACTATCAGGATGACGACGAGGACGATGAAGACGAAGAGGACGACCTCATGGGGGACGGCTTCTACTATGACGACGAGTACTCGGACGACAATCAGGACGAAGACTACTGAGAATCCTGAACCATAAGACTGTACAGAAGGGCCAATGCACCGGACACGAACGGATCCGAGACTGCGTTGGCCTTTTCGTTTATTCGCACGGCATCGTAAGGAAGGCCTACAATCTCCTGCTCAAGCCTTTCAACCCCACCCGACACCAAGGTATCGCTTGAGACCGATGCCTCTGAGACCACGCCTTTCTTCACCACAAGATAGAACGTAACGCACCCAAGCTCGAACCTTCCGCTGAACCTATCCGTGAACGTAGGAGACTTCCCAAGATTCCAATCCCTACTTGAGAACATTTCAAACGATTGCCTCAAAGACGGCCAGGCCTTTGTTTTTTCAAGTCCAATATGCTCGACAGGGCATTTTTCAGTTGCATTTTCATTCGCACTGCCACAGAATTCGTTTTCAAACGCCTTCTCCATGCAGGATGCGAACATCTCCGTTGTGGCATTTGGAGAGAACTCCACGAGGTTTGCCACTCTGGACGCCACAGAGCGTACTCCATGGCTCTCAAGCTTTCTCTTGTTTGGAGTAAGGTAATTTGGAAGGCAGGAAAGATCAGTGGAGACCAGCATGGTTCCATGGTGGCAGAACCTGCCCTTCGTTGTCTGGAACGCACTGCCTGACACCTTGCGTCCATCTACGACGACATCATTCCTTCCGCTTACCTGAGCCTTTATACCCATCATGTCCAAGGCCTCCACTACGGCCTTGAAGTTGCGGGCCTTGTCGCTCTCATCCGCTGGGGAAATTATCGTGAAGCAAATATTTCCAAGGTCCTGATAGACCGCACCTCCCCCGCTGCAACGCCTTGCAAGGACGACGTTGTTGTCCTCCATTGCAGAGAGTCTACACTCCTCCCAAGGGTTCTGATAGCGTCCAATGACCACAACAGGGCTGTTGCGCCAAAGGAAAAGAATTGTGGACTTAGGGTCGAACTCCTCTATGAGGTACTTCTCCAAGGCAAGGTTGAAATGAATGTTTGTCTCATCTGACACGAAAACGTAGCGGCTCTGCATGGTGACAATATAGCACAAACATCTACATATTGCAGAGCCCTCGATGTGTCCCAGAATCCATTTCCCATTCAAAAAGTGACATCACTGTCACTTTTTTTTAAAAAACATCTATTTGTGTGACAATGAGTTGTTGGGTGTTCTTCAAAAATCTTTCGAAAAGCGAGAACGGAAACTGCAGGTTTCTCGTATTTGGAATTATGTAGGGTTTCCAAAGCCCTTCAATCCAAATTCAGAGAGGTCTTAGATATGAAGATTAAGGAAAACGCAGTTGCAAGGAACAGGAACGACGTGGCCCTGGAGAACAACTTCATGTTCACCACGGTCATGAAGAACAAGAAGGCATGCATCAAGCTGCTGGAGGCCATATTCGGCGATGAACACCGCATAGCGGACATAAGGTATGCAAGGCATCCCGAGGCGGAGAAGAGCATACTCTCAGATCCAATGAGAAGGGGCGTGAGGCTCGACGTCTACTTCGACGATGGAAAGACGGTGTACGACATCGAACTGCAGCGTACGTCGATCACGGACCTCGCCCAAAGGGCAAGGCTGTATTCCTCCTCCATGGACATAGCCATGCTGGACAAGGGCGAGGGCTTTGGGAGCATGAGGACAAGCTATGTGATATTCCTGTGCACGTTCGATCCGTTTGCAAAAGACGAGAAGGTCTACAGGTTCTCCACGATGTGCGAGGACGTCCAAGGCTTGCCACTTGGGGACCGTAGATATATCATGTTCCTGAACAGCAGAGGTTCCAAGGGCGTCTCCAACCTGGACATGGACGAGCTGTTCAGGTATCTGAACGGAGGTGTCGGGGCCATAGGGATGGAGACCAGAAGCGGGCTTGTGACGGTTCTGGACAAGTACGTACAGAAGTACAACAGAGACGACGACTGGAGGAAAGAGTACATGAAGCTGGAGTTCCTTCTAAAGGACAAATACGACGAGGGCAGAACCGCCGGCGAGGCTGAAGGAATCTCCATTGGAGAGGCTAGAGGTGTCTCCAACGAACGAAACCGCATGGTCAAGGAGATGAATGCAAACGGAATTCCAATCCCAATGATTGCAAAATGTGCTTCCCTTGGCATCGAAGAGGTCCAAAGAATCATTGGACAATGAAATGATAGGCCAGGATTGTACGAATACAACGACTACGGAGGTATGAACACATGACATACGAAAGCGCAAAGGAGCTCAAAGAGCTTGCACCATGGACGAAAAGGGGCACTGTTGTGTTCATGTCGGACTTTGGATATGTGGACGGAGCCGTGAGCGCCATGCACGGAGTTGCGGACGAAGTGGACCACAACCTCAAGCTTGAAGACCTTACGCATGAAATCCCACAGTTCAACATATGGGAGGCAAGCTACAGACTCATCCAAACGATGTCGTTCTGGGCCCCCGGAACCGTTTTCGTATCAGTCGTGGACCCGGGTGTGGGATCGGAACGTGAAAGCGTGGCGGTGCTTACAAAAACAGGACACGTCATAGTGACACCTGACAACGGCACACTGTCGCACGTTGCAAAGGAGATTGGAATCCTTGAAAGACGTAGGATAAGCGAGACCGTCAACAGGCTCAAGAACAGCCAAAGGTCGTTCACCTTCTATGGACGTGACGTGTATGCATACACTGGAGCTAGGATTGCAAGCGGAACCATAACGTTCGACGAAGTGGGTCCCCTTCTTGAACCAAACCCCGTCATGCTCAACGTATCGGATCCGGTCATAGAAGGAGGAGAGGTCTGTGGAAACATAGACGTCCTTGACACACGCTATGGAAGCCTTTGGACCAACATCCCGGACACCATGATCTTCGAGAAGTACGGCATCAAGTACGGAGACGATGTGAGGGTCCTCATAAGCCACAACCACAAGATAGTCTTTGGCTATACGATGCGAATGTGCAGGAACTTCACTGAAGTGGAGATAGGCGAACCGCTTCTGTACATAAACAGCCTCCTGAACGTTGGCCTTGCAATAAACCAAGGAAGCTTCGCACAGGAGTACAGAATTGGTTCAGGTGAGAACTGGGCAATAAAGCTTCAGAAAGCCTGACCACCAACGGCCTCGCCTTCTGAAGCATTTTCTGAAACGTCTCTCTTGAACTAGTAAAGGACAATCTCCTCCACTGGATACCCAGGGCCAACGCCTTCGAAGTCTATCACTCCTGAAGCAAGGCGTGCGGCGCAGTATGCAAAGAGGTCTCTGCCATGGAATATGCTGGTCTTCTCCGTGCCCTTGAGCCTGTTTACGGTCTCGTCTATCTCCCTTACGGCATCAATGCCAAACTCCTTCTTGAGAAGCGTAAGCGTTCCGTTGTCAGGCGTGACGACATAGTAGCCGTTGGACGTCTTTGCCACGCATGCACGCCTTGAAGTTCCAACGCCTGGATCCACGACGGATACGAACACGGTTCCGACAGGCCAATATGGAATCACTGACACCAAGGACTTGGACGCCGCCTCCACATTGAACTTTGGAATGACATGGCTAAGGTCGTAGACACCTAGATCAGGGTCAACGGTCTTGCATACACCGTACATGGCACCACCGCCACCTACGCCAAAATCGGTCTGCATAACTACAAATGGCCTCATATCACACCTCCTTGGAAAACTGGTGGGCACTACAACCCGATAGCTTTGAAATCTCAATGGAATAGTCAGTGAAAACCTCGCCGTCATCGAAGATGTCTGGAAGGTATCTCTGGGCGAAGCTGCGTTTGTTCAGGCTTATCTCCATGTATGGACTTGTGCTTCCGTTGCAAAGTATGGGCTCGCCTTCAGGCACGAACCCAAACGACTTGTGATAGAGCACAGGCATATCAAAGAGAACCGCACCTTTCTTCTCTATGCGAACATGGACCATGTCGCCGTACACTATGCCTGTCTTCTCGAAGTCAACCACTGAGATATCGGTCTCAGGAGAGCCAAAGTGCTTGAGGCAGCCCGTTATGCAGCCCCTTGCGAGACCAGGTTCCACGTGGCCCTTGGTCTGGGGAAACAAAACTATCTCATCTACGGAATACTCAGGCCCCACCCCCTCGTAATCGATTATACCAGAAGCAAGGCGAGCAGCGGTGTAGGCATAGACATCACGGCCATGGAAACTGTTGGCACGCTCCGATCCAGAGAGGCGGTTGACGCTCTCGTCTATCTCACGCACTGCAACAATGTGGTCCTTCACTGCAGTTAGCGTTCCGTTGTCAGGAGTCACCACATAGCTGCCATTCTCCAAAAGCGCAACGCACGACTTGCGTGATGTTCCAACTCCAGGGTCTACGACGGATACGAAAACGGTTCCGTCCTTCCAGTACATGACGGTATCGGCGAGCAGGAAAGCTGCCTGTCTCATGTCGTATGGTCGTATCTCATGGTTGAGGTCGAACACTCCAAGGCTTTGGTCCACCTTGCGTATCACGCCGTACATGGAACCTACAAAACCTGTCGTAAGCCCAAAGTCAGTCATCAAAACAATGTCAGGTTTGCCACCATTCACAGTGGCATTTCCAACTTCCACATCACTCATATCTTCAGATCCTTCTTATAGCAATCTCATAGCGAGACAGGTCGAACCCATCCTCCATTGACTCCGGCATATACTTCGAGACGAAGCTTTCAAGGTTGAGCCCCAGTCCCATGTAGCCGGTGCTTCCGTTGAAAAGGATTGGATCTCCAGGCTTTGCGAATCCAAAAGAATGCTCATAGAGCATATCTTCGTTGAATATTTCAACGCCATCCCTACGCATCAGGACATTGACATGATCTCCAAAGCGTATGCCGGACTTCTCGAACTCCTCGTATGTGGCACTCAGGTTCAGGTTTCCAAAGTTCCTCACAAGGCTGAACACCCCACACTCCACAACGCCGTCTCCAACCTTTGCAGGCTTGGCGTCAATAAGCACGATGTCCTTTACGGAATAAGAAGGTCCCATGTCCTCAAAGGAGCACTTTCCACTTGCAAGACGGGCTGCGGCCCACGCAAGAGGGATGCAGCCGTCAGGAGCACCGGACAGATCCACCTCTCGGACCTCTTCGAAAGGGAACTTGGAATACCATGCGGTAAGCGTTCCGTTGTCAGGCGTCACTATGCATCGGCCCTGAGAGGTCTTCACGACACACGGCCTTCCCTCACCAACGAGGGAGAGGCACACGCTCCCAACAGGAAAGAATTGGAAGAACGAATACATCGCGCACGAAGCTGTGGCCACATCCCCTTTGGGAATTGCACTTGTCACATCGTAGACGGTCGTACTTGGACTTGTGGACAGTATGCTGCCAACGATCTTGGAAGCTGCACCGCCCATGCCGTAATCGCTCTGCACGGCGACAAGTCCCCCACTTGGGACCGATTTCCTTGAAACCTTTCCATTTGAATCCATATCAAACCTTCCTTCGTCAGGCCTTGCGTACAGCAAGGGTCCAATCAGCGCCATCGCCAAGATTGCGCTCAACGACCATGTTCCTACGGTTCGTTGCAACCTCAATCATGGAGGTCTCGGAATTGTAGACCAAATCGCAGCCCTCTGGCACGAACCCAAAGCTCTTGGCTATTGGAACGACTTCTTCAAGAACGCACTCACCTGCATTCTCGATGCGTATATTCACATTGTCGCCATATTCCATACCGCACTCTGCCAACCAACGGAACGGGATGTTCGTGGTGACAAGTCCAAAGTGAACTGAGGAATCGGCTATCATGCCGTAGACTTCGTCAGCGAGCTTCCGAGGCTTCACATAAGGGGCTTCGACTATCTGGGACACAGGATATTCAGGACCCACCCCTTCGTAGTCTATCACTCCGCCAGCAAGGCGTGCGGCGGTGTAGGCATAGACATCCCGGCCATGGAAGATATGCACGTCGCGCGTCGTTGGGTAGCGGTTCGTGGTCTCGTCTATCTGTCTCACCTGCTTTATGCCAAGCCTATCCTTGATGTAGGTAAGCGTTCCATTGTCAGGAGTGACAACATAGCTTCCGTTCTCCAGAAGCGCAACGCACGACTTGCGCGACGTTCCAACACCAGGGTCTACGACCGACACGAATACGGTTCCAGCAGGCCAGAAGGGAATGACGTAGAACAAGGCGTCGCTTGCCTTGAGTACATCGAACGGCCTTACGGAATGGGTCGAATCGAAGACCTCAAGCGTTGGGTCCACGATTCTGCAAACACCTTTCATTGTCGAGACCGATACGTTGCCCTCGCCAAAATCGGTCTGTAGTACTACTGCTCTTTTCATTGCGAACTCCTTGTTGCAGTGCCTATTTCGTGGCGCCTATTTGCCAAACCACTTGAGGATGGACAGGGTTTCGAAACGACCCACCTTCACGATGTCCTCACGGGCTATGAACGGACTCCAATACGTTACAGGCCATGGATTTATGACTCTGAACCAAACGATATAGGCCACGATTCCAATCGTGAACAGAATGCACAGCTTCCTTAGGACCTTGTCGGCCTTGGTGAGCTCGTGCTCGGAGTACCAGGTCCTTTTCTTGAGCCGTCCGAACCCCCTTAGGTCCATTGCGTTGGCTATGACCTCGACCTTTCCAAAGGACGATACGACAAGTGGAACCAGAAGCGCCGCAGTGGCCTTGAGGCGTTTTCCAAGGGAGGCCTTCTTCGAGAGTTCGACGCCGCGCATCTGCATGCTGTTCTTTATGTCGGTATAGCGTCTTGCAATGTCTGGAATCGTCCTGTATGCAAGGGAGACGATGGTGCACACCTTGTATGGAACGTGCAGGAAGGCCAAGCCCGATGCAAACTCGCTTGGAGTCGTCGCAAGCACGAACGCTATGACGACCATGAAGGAGGCAAGCCTTTTGACGAACATTGCGAATATGTACCAAAGGGTCTCCTTCGTGACGAAGAAGTTCTCACCAAGGCGCCATATCACGGTGCTGCCGCCAACGTTTGTAAGGCCGGCGTTGGGAGACACGAGAAGTAGCATTAGAGAGCCAATTATGCCAACCACAAGAACCATGAAGCCTATCATGAACCTTATGGGTTTGTAGTTTGGCTTCATGGATATGATTGCGGCTATTGGAAGGATCGAAAGCACAGCTATGACCCTTACATCAAACGTGGCGATTATGGCAATGGTGAACAAGACGAACAGCAAGACCTTGGTTCCCCCTGTAAGCTTGTGCATCATCGTGCTGCCTGGAGTGAAGTTTATCAGGAATCTGTTGTTCATGCCTGTCCACCCTCCTTTGAGTCTTCAGCTTCTACGTCTTCAAGTTCTTTGCCTTCGAACTCTTCGTCTTTGGCGTTCCCCTTTTCACGGCTTCTGTAGTTCTCGTAGTCTATGAAATGGCGTATGACCCTCTCGGGCTCAAGTCCAAGCCTTTGGGCGAGTCTGTAGAGGGACGTCTGTTTGAGATTGGCCTTTTCAATGGTGTCGTTGTCCGCAAGTACGGCAAACGTCCTGTCGTCCTTGAGCAGCCTTCCATCGGTGAACACTATGGCTCTGTCAGTGTTCTCCAAAGCAAGGTGCATGTCATGGGTTATGAACACTATGGTCTTGCCATACTCCTTGTTGAGGACATCAAGGAACTTCATGATCTCAGTGTAGCTTCTGTAGTCCTGTCCGGCAGACGGTTCGTCAAGGATTATCACATCAGGTTGAAGCACCAGTATGGATGCAACGGTTATCCTCTTCTTCTGTCCATAGCTCACCGTATCGACAGGCCAGTTGCGCATGGGAAAGAGGCTGCATGCATTGAGGGCATCAGTCGCACGGGCTATTATCTGATCCCTTGGCATATTGCGTAGCGTGAGCGCATATTCGACCTCGTTCTTTATCGTGTCCTTCACGATCATTTGGTTGGGGTTCTGCATGACATAGCCAACACGCTCGCCAATCTCCTTTATGGAAAGGCCTTTGGCATCCTTGCCGTCTATGGTTATGGAACCTTTGTTGGGACGGCAGATTCCGCATATAAGCTTTGCGGCGGTGGACTTTCCAGCCCCGTTTCTGCCAACTACGGCTATGCGTTCACCCTTGTGGATCGTAAACGAGACATCCTCAAGGACCTTGCGGCTGTCATCGTATGAGAAGGACACATCCTTCACCGCTACAAGCTCCTCACCAAGATGAGGTTCATGGGACTCCACCTGGCTTTCAAAGAAACGAAGGAGTTTCTCACGGCTTTCATTAGAGAAAACCATGTTGTCTATGCTGCTTAGGCCATCGTTTCCTTCAAGACTGCAACCTGCATACTTCATTGCGGTAATATAGAGAGGTTCTCGTATCCCGTACTGCTGGAGAAGAGTACCTTTGAGAATCTCATCTGGCGTCGTGTCTGCGACTATGCGTCCCTCAGACATTAGGATGACCCTGTCCACGCGTCTGTGAAGCACATCTTCAAGTCTATGCTCTATTATGACTATGGTCCTTTCCTTGTCCTGGGCAAGCTGGTCTATGAGCTCTATGGCCATCTCGCCCATTCTTGGATCCAATGCGGCCAAAGGCTCGTCGAATATGAGGATATCCACATTGCTTCCAAGGACTCCTGCAATGCCGACCTTTTGCTTCTGACCTCCTGAAAGGTCGAACGGCACAGCCTTTAGGAAATCCTGCATGCCAACGGTTGCAGCATGTTCCTCCACTATTGGAACCATTTGGGAACGCGGTATGCACTCGTTCTCCATTGCAAAGGCTATATCCTCCGCAACGGAGAGACCAACGAACTGGGCGTCGCTGTCCTGAAGCACAGTACCTACTTCCTTGCTTAGCTTATAAATCGAAGAACCCTTGGTTTCGTGTCCGTTGACTTCAACGGACCCTGTTATGGTCCCTTCGTATGAAAATGGGATGAGTCCGTTTATGCAATTGGCCAATGTGGACTTCCCACTGCCCGATCCTCCAAGGATCAGAACCTTCTCCCCTTTGTGTATCTCCAGGTTTATATCGTACAAAGTAGGTTTCTGCTGAACCTTGTACTGGAACCCAAAGTCCTTGAATCTGATTACCGTATCAGCCATTGATCGTTCCTATCGTCGTTTTAAATGGGGTCAAAGTTTCTCGTCCAATTGTCCAAGCAATAGAGCGAAAAACCAAAAAAAGGGGCTGTTGCCATACAACAGCCCCAATCCGCGACACGACATCAATAGTTGTCGCTGTGCTCCTGAGCCAGGTTGGACCTTGACTTGTAGCGGTTTGCAAGAACCTTGAGAACAGGGATTCCAACTACGACCAACACCGCAAAGTTTCCAAGTGTTGCAGCGAATGCCTGGATGAAAGTGACTTCAAGGTCGCCACCATAGAAGATGACGGTGAAGATTGGAGTTATGACCCCAAACGAAATCACGTTTCCAAGAATGCAGCATATTGCATAGATGACCATATGCTTCACTTCAAAGACGCCTTCCTTGATGTTTGCACCATAGACTGGAAGCAGTCCAACGCAGAATGCCATCACGGCGTTTCCAATTGACCAGTCGAACCACATTCCCCAACCGCCTATAAGGTCAGCGATCACGTTGCCGACGCCCGCTGCGACGAAGGCAGGAAGAGGTCCAAAGAGACCTCCGACGATGACAGGCACAAGCATTGCAGTCGTAAGGCTCGTATTGGTGAACACAGGGATTCCACCGTAGCACATGAGGACTCCGAACAGAGCTGCACCAACAGCGACGGCGACGATCGTCTTTGTGTTCCACTCACCCAAGAGCAGCTTGCCGATGTTCTTCTTTTCTTCCATTTCATACCTCCAAGGAATGATGTCTTCGTCGTCCAACGTACACGGCTATGAGACTTGGTCCAAAGCCCCTATGCACAATCTTCCAACGCCCACTAGTTTGATACAGGCAGTATACCACAGTATTGACACCTTTGCCATAAAACTTTCTCAACAGTCGTTTGAGGCAGCTCACAAGTTTGCAAAACCGTTATTTTGGCAACATAAAAACAACAACCTCGTCAAACTGCAACATTTTTGCAACATGTAGGAATCAGCTACAACCAATTCTCCGCAAAGAAGCTTTCGTCTCTTTCGAATTCACCTTGTTCTCGCCCTGTTTCCATGAAATCATCTGAGAACATTGAAAGACCCTCCAACATTCTGTTCCAAGAATCACTTTCTGTAATCTTTTCGTTTTCAAGAAGCTTTGTTATCTCCACACAACACCTCCAATGCATACATTGTTTAATCATATCCTATAGGCCGATGTCAAATGCATTCCGCTCTCTGTCAACCCAAATACCTGTCCTTAGTAGACCCCTCACCCTCGAAAGCCGTTTCAGAAGATTCGTCCACGCCGCCATTCCTATCAGGGTCAAACATGCCACCACCAAAGACAGTACACTCTATCGTTCGACCAATGACGTCAAGCAATTCGTCGTAGACCTGACTGCCTGTCCCTTCCTTTGAGAGACTTCTGTTGACCATTGCCTGGTTTCCATCGTGAAAATGGAATGTGAAGGTAAGGATGGGGTCGTCATCTTCACTTATATGACCCTTGAACAAATCCCCTCCATCGAAGATGTCTGAGGTCTGATCCAACAGTTGACGGATCTCACCTTCGCAGTGGCATTCATAGCTGTTGTGAAAGCAACCTTGAGGGAATCTTCTTGTATAGGTCAGGGTCCAATCATCCCTTGAAAGGCTTACATGTTCCACATGGGAGCATTCATCGGAACCTTCCATGAACGAAAGCTCTTCAGGAACAGGAAAAGGATCGAACAGTTCTATCTCAAGCCTGTCCACCCTTGAAGCCTTCACGAACTGCGTGATTCCAAACGTATCGTCAAGAAGCTCCATCAGCGGCTCTATGAACGAATCGAAAAGCGATGCCCCTGGTCTTTGCCCTGAAATGGAAAGATCCACATCGTCGTACTTGACGAAAAGCTGCCAATAGTCCCCTTTTTGGGTTTCCTGGTAAGCCGCAAGATCTCTGATAAGGTCATTGCAACTCACCTTATGCCACCTGCGTATGAACCTGTCGGAGTTCCCCTTGCTCATCGTGCGACGTTTGGTTTCCTTTGTGTTCTCTCCTCCAAACGCAATTCCATAAGTCAAAAGCCCTGCCTTGTGATCGATCTCAACCTTCACGGGAATCCCCAAGGAATTCTCCATCTCGAACCTTAGATAAGAAAACATAAGCACCTCCTTTTATGTGTTTTTGCCTTCTATCTAACTAATTCAAAAAATCCTTGCGTTTCCATTCACACTTTTTGAAAAAAAGTTTGAGAAACCAGCTTTTCAGAGCCAAGTCCTTTCCATCAAGGAGACATGTCAAGGTGTAATAAAAACGGCATTTCCCCCCAAATATTAAACTTTATTTGCATAAAAAGCTGCTTTCATTGGTTTTATGCAAAGACCTGTTTCTCTTTTGTACAGATTTTGCAAAAGAAGTGGAAAATCTTCCACTGAACTGAGTTTTTTCCAAGTTTTTGTGGAAATCAAAAGACCAAGAATGCAATTCGCAGGGATTTGAGCCGTATTCAAGGACACAAACGAGGGACAGTGCTGTGATGCACAGCCCGAGTGCAGTGACGCAGAAGACGACCCAAAGACCAAGAATGCAATTCGCAGGGATTTGAGCCGTATTCAAGGACACAAACGAGGGATAGTGCTGTGATGCACAGCCCGAGTGCAGTGACGCAGAAGACGACCCAAAGACCAAGAATTACCTTACTGCGGAGATGAGGGAGCCAAGCACCGGCTCGAAACGGGCCCCGTACCAGTGATCCTTGTCGCTTTGGGTGACTTCTATGCATTTGACGGTGTAGTCTGCGGCAATCTTTGCAGAAGCAACTGCATCATGGCCGTTGACAAGGGCACCAACGAATGCAGACGCATAGATGTCGCCTGTTCCGTGGCAACCGCCCTCGAGCTTTACATGGCGGTAGTAGTCCATCTTGCCGTCATGGTAGACGACGACACCAGTGGATGAGCTGTCATAGCTTACGCCTGTAAGGACGATGGTGCCCTTGCAGAACGAGGCAAGCTTGCCAAGAAGCTCCTTTATATAGGCTTCGTCATAGACTTCCTTGTACTCGTAGTCTGTCAGAAAACAGGCCTCCGTTATGTTTGGAAGGACGAAGTCTGCAACAGAACACAGCTTCTTCATCTCCTTTACGAAGGCGTTGTTGAAGCCGTAGTAGAGGGAACCGTTGTCTGCCATGGCAGGGTCAACGATCTTCAATGCACCAGCATTCATGAGAGATGATGACATGATGTCCATGACGTATGAAATCTGTTTAGAACTTCCAAGATAGCCAGTGTAGACGGCATCGAAGCCAATGCCTTCCTTCTCCCAATGGGCGGCGATTGCCGGTATATCGTCCGTGAGGTCGCGGAATGTATAGCCGGTAAAACCTCCAGTATGCGTAGAAAGAACTGCTGAAGGGAGGATTGCCGTCTCAAGCCCACAGGCGGAGAGTATTGGAAGTGCAACTGTGAGCGAGCACTGCCCTACACATGAAATGTCTTGAATAGTAAGAACTCTTTTGAAATCCATCTAACTCTCCTTTGCTAGGACATCGACGATGCCAGCCAAACAAAATCGTGGCTCAACCCACACGACAGCAATCATACAAAGCTTGCTAATTTAATACAACACTTGCCGTGGAAATGGCCAGTTAGTATAATCTAACACATGAAGAAAGTCATTTGCAGAGTCAAAGGAATGAGCTGTGCGGCGTGCAGTGCATCCGTGGAAAGGATACTTTCAAGAAAGGAGGGCGTGGAAAGCGCCCAGGTGAGCCTTGCCGCAGAGGAAGCCACCATAGTATACGACGAAGATAAGGTTTCCTTCGAGGAACTTCAGAGCATAGTGAAGAAAGCGGGCTTCCAGCTTCTTCCACCGCAGGACGACAGCCAAGGAGGCATAAGCGACGAGGAATCCAAGCAGGAGAAGAAAAGCGAGAGGATCCACCTCATAAGGCTCTACACCTGCATTGCATTCACGGTTCCGCTCTTCATATTGTGCATGGGTCCCATGGTGGTGCCGTCAGTGCCAATGACATCGGGTTGGATCCAGATGGCCCTATGCATACCGGTGATGATTGCAGGCTACACGTTCTTCACCAAGGGGTTCTTCAACCTGTTCAAGCTGCAGCCCAACATGGACAGTCTGGTGGCCACAGGTGCGACAGCAAGCTTCGTCTACAGCCTCGTGAACCTCATCCAGACAACTGCGGCCAATGTCCAGACATCCCAGCTTGCAGCCCAGCATGCAGCAATGGGCCACACGATGGAAGCCATGGAGATGGCGGGCATGGCAATGGAGCACCCTCACCTATACTTCGAAGGCGTGGCAATGATAATCACGCTGGTGATGGTGGGAAAGCACATAGAGCTCAGGTCAAGGAGAAAGGCCGGCGACTCGATACGAAGCCTTATGAACCTGGCACCTGCAAAAGCAACGCTGGTCAAGGACGGCAGGAACGTTGAGATAGACGCCAAGGATATAGCCGTGGGAGACCTCATACTCGTGCACCCTGGCGAGAAGATTGCCGCAGACGGAATCGTAATGGAAGGCGCAAGCGACGTCGATGAGAGCATGCTCACAGGCGAAAGCCTACCTGTATCCAAGACAGTAGGCTCTCAGGTCTGGGGCGCCACGATAAACACAAACGGCTCATTCATATTCAAAACGCAGAAGATTGGAAAGGACACAGTGCTCTCCTCCATCATAGAAATGGTCAAGCAGGCCCAAGCGTCCAAGGCACCAATAGCAAGGCTTGCGGACAAGGTGTCGGGTGTGTTCGTGCCAATCGTAATGTCGATATCGCTCGTCACCCTCGTTGCATGGCTGCTTGCAGGACGCGACATCTCGTTCGCCCTTAGGTGCGCCGTTAGCGTGCTCGTCATAGCCTGCCCATGCTCGCTTGGACTTGCCACGCCAATTGCAATAATGGTCTCAACCGGCAAGGCCGCCTCACTTGGAATACTGTTCCGCAGCGCACAGGCCCTCGAACAGCTATCCATCATGAAGACCGTAATGTTCGACAAAACGGGGACTTTGACACAGGGAAAGCCCAAAGTCTCCTTCTATACCGATTTTGGCACGCTCCGCTTAGCCGCCCTTGCAGAACGCAGATCAGAACACCCCTACGCAAAGGCCATTCTGGAAGCATACGAGGACGAAGCCTCGAAGAACGCCGTAGAAGGCGGCAATGGAAACGGAGACGACGAATGCAACGAAAGCTGCACGATCGAAAAGCTTGGAGATTCGGACTTAGCCAACGGCGTCTCCTTTGAGGCGATAGTTGGAAAAGGCATAAGAGCGACCGTTCCAGAAGGAGTGATCCTTGCAGGCAACAGAGCCCTCATGGAGGACAACGGCATAGAGATGCCAAAGGAAGACTCGCAGGCCCAGATATACGTAGCTCTGAACGGCCAGTACAAAGGGCTTGTCATGATAGAGGACTCCTTGAGACCTGAAGCCAAGGAAGCCGTGGCAAAGCTTAGGGAGCTTGGACTTGAATCCACAATGCTTACAGGAGACAACCAGAAGACCGCCGCGGCCATAGCCAAGCAGGCGGGTCTTGACGGCTTCCATGCATCGCTCATGCCTCAGGACAAGCTCTCGTTCATAGGGAGAAACAAGGACAGCATAATGGTGGGCGATGGCATAAACGACGCTCCTGCCCTTGAAAAAGCAGGCATAGGCATTGCAATGGGCTGTGGAACAGACGCTGCAATGCAGGTTGCGGATGTCGTCATAATGAACAGCAACCTAAACTCTGTTCCCACAGCGATACGTCTTAGTAGAGCTACCATAAAAAACATAAAGCACAGCCTGTTCTGGGCCTTCTTCTACAACACACTTGGGATTCCAGTTGCGGCGGGACTGCTCACACTGTTTGGAGGACCAACGTTGGATCCAATGATAGCTGCGCTGTGCATGAGTCTCTCAAGCCTGTCCGTCGTACTCAATGCCTTGAGCCTCAAGAGATTCAAGGCCTAAGTAAGTCTCCAGTCGAACCTGGGGCAGACCAGCTAGAGCTACCAGCGGATCGTAGCCCTTACAGTACCGCCTTCCACGTTCTCCAAAGTCACGGCTCCTCCATGGAGCCTGGCTACGGTGCATACGATTGGAAGGCCAAGGCCTGAGCCTCCGCTGGTTCTGGACCAATCACCCCTTATCCAAGGTTCAAGGAAGCTTCCATCCTCGATGTCCTTTGGAATCGAGCCATTGTTCTCAACGCATACAAAGCATCCACGGGAGTCGTCACCTGCACGGAGAACGACAGGACCATTGTCCTCTCCGTATTCGAAAGCATTCTTTATGAGCTCCATGCAGGCTCGTGTCATGAGGACCACATCGCATCTGACATTGTCTGAAACGGGTTCGAACACTATATGTCTTGATCCGTCCTTCAGGAACGGAAGGCTGTTCACAATGCAGTTCTCAAGCACAGCCACCGGAACCTCGTCTATGACAGGCGTAGAATCAGCCTGCATGGAAGAGAAGTCTATGACCTTCCCTATGCGCTCGTTGAGCGTATCGGATTCCTTTCTAAGCTCTGCGACAGAGGTTTCATCAAGGGGGAACACTCCGTCGCCCATGCCGTCAACCATCATCTTTATTGCACTTGCAGGAGTGTTCAGGTCATGGGAGATGCTGCTAAGCCAAGCCCTACGGCTCATGGCATTCTTCTGAAGCTCCTTGTCCAGATCCTCTATGGCTGTCGAAATCTCATCAAGCTCGCTGTTGCGGCTGCGCTTCATCTTTACATCACTTTCACCCCTTGCAAGCTTCTTCAATGCAGTACGTACACCATCTATGAACTTTATGTTGCGGGAGCTTATGATCCATGCCGCGATCAGCGCTATCACAAGGCACACTGGAACGGACACCAATACACCCCTGAGACAGGAGTCGAAGACGTCCTTGGAATAGGCATAGGTCCTTGGCGAATATGTCAACAGGTCTATTATGAAAAGGTCCTCCCCTTCGAACGCCAAGGTTATGGAGCCAACTATGTCATCGGCGTTTATTGCAGTTGGAAGGACAAGATATGTCTGGTACTTGCTGTACGGGGATTTTCTTTCCACTACCATGAAGCTGTCTGCATCGCTGGATAGGACAAAGGCATCCAATCCTTCCACACTTTCCAAGGAATCCTCGGAGAACACGACGTTGAGCCTCACCGTGTTGCGTGAATCGGTGGACATGAGTTTTCCGTCCGATGCTGCAGCGGCAGATGTCTTTTGGTCGACTGGAAGAATGGCTGCAAGCATTCTGCCTTCAGATGTCTTCCCAAAGGTGAACATCGTGCTGCCATTGGTGTCCCTGACCACGTAGCCGGATACCCTGTTGTCATCCAGAGACGACATTATGAGCCTAAGGCTTCCAAGACCAAAATCCTTGAAGCGGCCGCTTTCTATGCTCTCTTCCAAGGCATCCACAAAATCATTGTAGACGCCAGTCTTCCACTTGGTTTGGCTATGCGAATACTGCACGACGAGGATGACGCTTTGCAGAAGGAGCGTCACGACCGTTATGGAGAATATGCTTATGAAGTATTTGAAGAAGGCCTTTTTCATCTGACCTCTTTTCCCTTTGCGTGTGCGTTTTCAACTCGCGTATCGTCAGAACCTGACAGTTCCATATCAGATGCATAGCCTATGAACCTGTAGCCATAGCCCCTTACCGTCTCTATCCAAGGCGCATCGCCAAGCTTGGCCCTAAGGTTCTTTATGTGGGTGTCAACAATTCTTTCGTAAGCCTCCGATGAATAGTCGAAGCATTTCTGGAGCATCTCGGACCTAGGGATGACCCTATTGGAGTTCTCTATCAGAAGCGTGAGGATGCGCCACTCGGCTGCAGTCAAGGACATTGGAGCGCCATCCACTTCTATGCGGTGCTCTGCTTCGCTGAAAAGCATCGACGACGGACCGGCCTTGAAGAACCGCGGACTGGCGACGGCACCACCTGATGCACCACCTTCGACTGCTGCGCCGTCTATGCGTCTGAATATCGCCTGGACTCTGAGCACCAGCTCCTTTGGAGAGAACGGCTTTGTTATGTAGTCGTCTGCGCCAAGTTCAAAGCCGTGTATGCGGTCTTCCTCGGCAATCCTTGCGGTCATGAAGATGACTGGGACATCGCATGTGCTGCGAAGTTCCTTTACGAATTCAAAGCCATCCCCGTCAGGGAGCATCACATCCTGAATCAAAAGGTCCGCCTTCGTGATTCTGAAAGCCTCCCGGGCAGAGGCCAGGTTTGGAAAGGACATGGCCTTGTAGCCTGCAAGCTCAAGGTATCTCCGGACTCCCTCCCTTATCACGCTATGGTCTTCCACAATGTATATCAGCTTCATAACAAATCATTTATCCACTTGCAGGGCTTTTTTCAACAGACCAATGTCCCAAACGGTCGCAAACACACAAAAATCCACATTCAAGGCTCAAGTATGAACGTCATATACACAGGGTTGTGATCTGAGCACTCGAAACGGGCGTCCTCCACATGGCTCTCTACAACGGTCACATTTGGACTCACGAGGAAACCATCCACAGTTATCTGGTATTGGCCTTCCCAATAGGCTTCGTTTGGATTACGGCAGCTTGCAATGGGATTTGACTCGTCGTATGGTGCAACCAGGTGCATTTCATTGGACTCGAACACCCCTTCTGGGATTGGTTGGGCCCATGAGAATTCAGTCCTTTCTATGCCAAAGGCCTCAACTCCACGCCCTACGACGTCTTTGTTGAAGTCTCCGCCTCCAATGCAGTAGTTGCCCTTCTCGTATTCCTTCTGCATGTCGGCAAGTAGCATTTCAAGCTGCTCTATGGCAATCGTACCATCAGATGTGTATGCAGAAAGGTGCAGGTTGTACAGCACAAGCTCCCTTCCATTGTCAGTTGGAATGCGCGATACGCTGTAGCACCTGTCCAAATCCACGAGCTTCATGAGAGAGTCCTCTATTGGCAGACTGCGTCTCACGGCACTAGTGATGGAATAGGACGAGAACGTCATGATTCCAGCCTTGGACTTTCCATGCGGCTGGTAGAACGGGTAGAAAAGGAACGGCGAATCGTAGTTCTGGGCGAACACATGGTTCTGGCCCTCAAGAGCATCTACCAAGAACGTCCTCTCATCCACATGGTAGGACCTTGTTGCATCGAAATCCACCTCTTGTATGAGGTTGAATTGAGCGTCCAAAGCCTTCAAAGAAGCTCCTATCTTGGACAAGTTGGTCTTTAGGGCTTCCTTGCTCTTGGCCCAGGATTGTCTGCCTCCGTCCATGAAGAAGTCATAGTCGTCCTCGTATGCACCAAAGCCTATGTTCCAGGAAAGGATGCCTTGCTCTTCGCCAACAGGTACAGGCCTGGAATCCAAAAGCGGATTCTCCACGGAAAGGACAAGATTGTCCTCCAACCTGTGGTAGTCTATGAGTACATACGCCACATAGACGAGAACAACCAACAAAACGAACGCCAAAACGCCTAGCAGGACTTTAAGGAACCTCTTCAAAACGAAACCTCCATCAAAACCTCTTCTTGACAATCATACATTAAAAGTCTTTCATTTGTGGAGCAACTTTATGGACGGAATGCACGATATGGACAACGGCAAGAACAACGCAATGAAGACGAAACTGATATGCAGCGATGTTGACAGCACTCTCGTGGACGACTACAAGAAACTCTCTCCAAAGAACAGGGAGGCCATTAGAAAGGCCGTTCTGGAGGAAGGGATGCATTTTGCGATAATATCGGGCCGCATTGCGCCATCCGTCAGACGATACATGGACGAAATTGGGATAACGGGTGTCGTGCCATCCCTTGGAGGATGCCTCATAGAGGATTGGGACGGAACGATAATTGAGGAGAACGTCGTGGACGGAAGGCTTGCCACCAAGATAAACGACCTTATAAAGGCCATGGGCTGTCTTTGCTTTGCATACCATCACAACGACTGGTACATAGACCCCGGTCATCCCGACTGGATCAAATCAGAGGCCGATGCCACTGACACCATTGGGGTCATCGAGGACCTCACTGGTCTGTTCGGTCGCATCAATCCAAACAAACTTCTTGGAGTCCATAGCGACACAGACAAGGTGAAGCGGCTCAGTGACGCCATCCTTGAAAGGTATTCCAATGAAGTTGACTGCTTCCTTTCATCACCGATGTATCTTGAAATAGTTCCAAAAGGAGTGAACAAGGGAACCGCCGTCGATGCCCTGTGCCGCCACTATGGCATAGAAAGGAGCAATGTACTTGCCATTGGAGACTATTACAACGACATAGATATGCTCAAGATCGTAGGGGTTCCGGTAACGGTGAGAAACGCACCGGACGACATAAAGGCCGTGGCCCGCTATGTAACGGAAAGCGACTGCAACAACAGTGCAGTCGCCGAGGCTTTGGAGAGGTTCGTAGTCCGATAAACGGACCAAACAAGTCTGCCATTTTCGAGAAACCACGAAAATGGTCTCAGTTACATATCAAGGACCGTCGTCAGATCCTTGTCCAAGAGCTCCGTATCGTACCAAAGGGCGTTTATACCCAAAGCCTTTGCCCCAAGTATGTTCTCTTCGTAGTCGTCGAGGAACACAGCGTCCCTGCCCTCTACTCCTTCGTGCGACAGCACATAGTTGAAGAAAGCCTTGGAAGGCTTGGTAAGACCAATGAGATGGGATACATAGCAGGCATCAAAGAGCTTGTCCCACCCCTTCTCCTGGATTATGTTCCAATGAGGGATGCAGTTGTTCGTGGCGCAGACAACACGGCTTCCACGGGCTCTAAGGGCCTTTATCAGATCCACCATTGGAGCGTTCTCCACAGGATGGAAGAGGTCCTTGAACGGATCTCCTGGAACCTTTATGCCAAAGACATGTTCCAAATGCCTGTAGAAGTCGTGGATGCTGTAGTTCCCATCCATGATTGGGAAGTCGTAGTGCCTGTATTCTACAAGGAACTCCTTGGCGTCAACACCAAGGAGTTCGATCATTCTATCGCGGAAGTCGATGTTCTTCAGAACAACGCCTCCCAAATCAAAGACATATAGTTTTGCCATACAAAGAAATCAACCTTTTCTTGATTCGTATACCGCAGCACCTCCAAGGAAGTACTTGGAAAGTGAGAAGAACAGGATGAACATTGGAATGGAAGCCAGCAAGGCGCAGGCCATGAGGGCTCCTTCGTCAGTCTGCTTCTCCTCTGCGAACTTGGAGATATACAAAGGAATGGTCTTCATCTTCTCGGCCTGTGAACAAAGAAGAGGCCAAAGGAGGTTGTCCCACTGGTTCCTGAAGGACAGGATTCCAAGCGTTGCTATGACAGGTGTGGAGTTTGGAAGGACTATCCTTGCATAGATTCCAAATTCCGTAAGGCCGTCCACTCTGGCGGCGTCCAGGTATTCGCTTGGGAACGTTATGAGGTACTGCCTCATCTGGAACACACCAAAGGCACTTACAAGGAACGGGATTATGAGGCCCGGAATTGTGTTGATTATCTTGAGCTTTGAAGCGACAAGGTACAACGGAATCATGATGGCCTCGAAAGGAATCATCATGGTGCTCATGATTGCCATGAATACGACGGTCTTTCCCTTGAAGTTGAACTTTGCAAGTCCATAGCCGCACAGGGAAGCCAAAAGGACCGTGGTCAACGCACATGTGAATGCAACTATGAGGGAGTTCCACAGATTCCTGAAGAAGATGTGGTCGTTGTGGTTTCCAACGATGGCCTTCTGGAAGTTGGTGAAGAACGTCCTGCTCTCTGTCGTGAAGTACTCCTTGCTTGGAATCCAGGAGTAAGGCATGGCCATGATCTGCTTTGCATCCATGAAGGCCGCTGTGACCATGAAGAGAAGCGGCATTACGGTGAAGACGAGCACGAGGATGAGAACCACGTATGTAAGGATCTCTCCAACGCCTACCTTTCCAACGAATTTGTTGTTGTTCATGCTACACCTCCATCAATACTCGACGTCGTCACCACCCTTCTGAGTGGAGAACTGCAGATAGGTGAAGCAAAGCATGATGAGGAACAGGATTATGGACATTGCACTAGAACGTCCAAGACGCCTGTTCACGACGCCTGTGTAGTAGATGTTCATGGTAATGACGTCTATAGGCTCTCTTGCCGTTCCTCCCTGTACGAACATGTACTGGGTGCTGAACGTCTTGAGGCACTGGAGCATGGCCATGATTGAAACAAGCACTACGGTTGGCTTGAGAAGAGGAAGCGTTATCTTCCAGAAGGTATGCCAACGGGAGGAGCCATCCACGATGGCGGCCTCGTAGATCGTTGGAGGGATCGATGCAAGACCTGTGATGAACAGGATGGTGAAGTATCCAATGTACTTCCAGAAATACACTATGATTGTGGAAGCCCTGAGCATCGAATTGTTGGTGAGCCACTGGTAGTCCTTGCCTGACGTATGCATAACGAAGTTGGAGATCTGGTTGAAAAGACCTGTAGGCTGGAACAGGATCATCCATATCGTAGCAGCTACGACAGAGGAAAGGACTGCAGGAGTATAGTAAGCAAGCTCGAACATCTTGGAATGCCCAGGTTTGCGAAGTTGCATGATAAGTACTGCAAGGATAAGTGATACAACAACCATTGGGACGAATGTACCAACGGTGAATATGGCTGTAGCCTTCAGGGAATTGAGAAGGGAGAATCCTCCGTTGCTCTGAGTGAACAGGTATGTGTAGTTCTGAAAGCCTATGAAATCATAGGTCCTTCTTATTGCATCGCGGTTCGTAAGGCTGGTTAAAAACGCACTGATTATTGGATAGAAGCTGAATACAGCAAAGAATACAAGACATGGAACGGTGAACAGAAATCCCCAGCGTACCTGTTTCTTCTCTATGCTGTATGGAGTTAGTTTCTTTTTCATAAAAGCATGACCTTTCTAAATCTAAAAGCAGTGGACCAGCAAAGTGGTCCACTGCATGAAAAACGCCTAATTGAATGACAATCAGTCTGCGAGGATCTCGAGAACGTTCTTCTGGAGAGCATCGTATGCTGCAGCTGGGTCTGTGCCCTGGAGCATGACTGACTTGACTGCGCTTCCAATTGCCGACTGGATCTCTGCAGCTCCCTTTCCGTAGTAGACGATGTGGGATCTTGCGAAGTCACCGCTGAAGACATCAGAGTAAGGCATGCTCTGGTATGTCTCGCCGTTCATGAGAGTCTTGAGAGGCTGGATGAGACCAACGTTGGTGAGGTACTCTTCAGCGTGTCCCTCTGTGAGGAGGAAGTACTTGATGAGTTCCCAAGCCATCTTCTGCTCGCGCTCAGACTTGTCTGCGTTGACCATGTAGAAGTGTCCATAGTAGCAACCTGCAACGTTCTTGACAGCATCCTCGAATACTGGATAAGGAACGACCATCCACTCGCCGCTGTTGTAGAAGTCTGGGTTGTCGGTAAGGATTCTGGACTCCTGGTAGAGACCTGTGTTGGCCATTGCAATGTCACCGTTGTTCTTGTTGAAGAGCTTTCTGGCAGCTGTGAGGGAAGAGTTTCCAAGGTTGAGTCCCTGAGGTCCCCAGTTCTGCATGAAAGTAAGAGCCTTCACCCAAGCGTCCTTGTTGACACATCCTTCCTTCTCGTTGAGCTCGCCACCAAGCTGCTCGACCATTGGAACGAAGTATGTAAGCTCGTAGGAGTATCTGAAGTCGAAACCACGTCTTGTGATGATGTCGCCATCGCGGAGAACGATCTTGCTGGAGACTTCGACCATGTCTTCCCATGTCTTTGGATAGTCGGTCTCTGCATCGAGGCCAGCTGCACGGAAGACGTTCTTGTTGATGAAGATGGACCAGTTGGTCAGCTCAAGAGGAAGACCATAGACATCACCGTCATAGACGACTGCATCGATCATGCCATCCTGATAGTGGTCGAGAAGGTCTGCTGCATCCTTGAATCCAAGGGTCTTGTAGTCACATGGAGCTACGCGGCCGGCTTCGATGTACTGATACTCGTTCTCGATAGGGAGGTTGAAAAATGATGGACCCTCTCCGGAAGCGAAAGCCGTCTGGACAAGCTCACGGAGCTTTTCAGCGCTCTGTCTTGTGACATTGACTGTTACGTTTGGATGTATCTCCTGGAATTCCTTGATCCACTTGTCTTCGAGTTCTGCTCTTGCGGCATCCTCGTGTGTCCAGAATTCGAGTGTGATTGGTGAGTTATCCTCTTCGACTGCACCCTGTGCGAACATTGGGAATGCAATTGCGAGGACAAGAAGCATAGCGATAAGAGCTTTTTTCATGTTTTTCTCCTCCTAGAAAAAATGCTACTAGTAATTGTAGCACACAAACGATGTATTTGAAAGGAAAAAGTAAAATTTTTTTTACATGAAGAGCCCAAAGAACGCAAAAAATGTTGCAATTTGTTGCACCGTCTTGAGAAGCATATCCCCTATCCAGTAAAAACCATGTAAAACGACACTTGAAATTCCATCCGAGTTCGGAATATCCTAGAACCACGAACGAGAGAACGACCGGTTTGGAGGGAATTCCATGGAGTATATAAGCACGAAGGAAGCCGCACAGAAATGGGGGATAAGCGAAAGGCGCGTGAGATCCCTATGCGCAGAAGGCAAGATAGAAGGAGCCGCACGCTGTGGCGACTGGGTGTGGAGCATCCCTGTGGGGACCCAAAAGCCGGCCGATGGAAGAACCTTAAGATACATGAAGAACAGGAGCCTTAGGACGGGGATCCAGGACTACAGCAAGGCGGATTCCATACGTTCAAGCCTAATAGTCACGCCACTGGACAACAGGCAAAAGGCCCAGTTGATACTCGAGGCCATGACATACGATGGAGACGAAACCACATCACAGGCCCTCGAAGGCGTTCTAGGCCTGCAGAACCAGACGTCCCTCACCCTCAAGCAGCAGGTCATGGCCCTCAATGCCAGCTCCATACTCTCCTCCATACCGTTCGACCTCAACGAGAAGAAACTCCTTGACATCCACAGACGCCTCATGAGTTCAATCAACGAAAGAAGCGCCGGCTACTACAAGCTTGGCGGCCCGCAGTCACAGGAGACGGAGGCCATGCTCGAGCAGTACGCAGGTCCATGGTCAGTACTGCACCCAGTGGCAAGGGCAGCGTTCCTGTTCTCTGAAATCCTCAGAATAGCACCGTTCGAGGAAGGAAGCACCCTCATTGCCTTCATCCTGCTTGCAAACGAGATGTACAAGGCAAAGCTTCCGCCAGCTCTCTTTGGGGAGACCAAGATCCCTGAACTCAAGGCAGCCCTCGCCTCCACCAAGATACGCGGCAACAGCCAAACCCTCGTGGCCATGATATTGGACGCAGTTGCACGGGCCTAGTATGACGCTCTTCAGAAACGCCACCGTCATCGACGGAAAAGGCGACGCCCCATTCAAGGCCGATGTCCTTGTGGTCGGCTCGCTTGTTGCAGCCGTTGGCAAGGACCTGAAGGCTCCATCCTCCTTCTCTGTGATTGACCTGGATGGCAAAGTCCTATGCCCTGGCTTCATGGACATACACGCACACAGCGAGCTTGAAGCGAAGAGGAACCCTACCATGACGCACAAGGCCCAGCAGGGCATAACGTTCGACCTATCCGGAAACTGCGGCATTGGAGTCTATCCAAGAAGACTTGAGGACCCAGCTGTCTTCGCCGACATACTTGGACACTATGCAAAGCCATGGGATTGGACGGATTTCCAGTCGTTCTCACAAAAGCTTGAACCGGGCATCAACATGGGGTTCCTCCAAAGCCACAGCATGCTTCGCATGATGGCCATGGAAGGAAATCCAAACAGGACGGCGACACAGAAAGAAGTGTTCAGAATGTGCCGGCTGCTTGAAATCTCGCTGCAACAAGGCTGTTTTGGGCTATCGACGGGGCTGTACTATGCACCATGCCTCTTTGCAGACGAATATGAAATCACCAAACTGCTTGAAACAGTGAAGAAACATGACGGCATATTTGCAGTGCATCACAGATGCGAGGGGGACGAAATACTCCAGTCCATAGACGAAGTGCTTGGATATGTAAGGAAGACCGGTGTAAGACTTGAAATCTCCCACCTCAAAGCCATTGGCAGGGCGAACCAAAGCAAAGTGGACGAAGTGCTTGGAAAGATACACCGCTTCAAGGACGAAGGCTTTGACGTACAGTTCGACCAATATCCATACGAATACGGAAGCACAAGCCTGTTCAGTCTGTTGCCACCGTTTCTCCTCAGATTGGAGAAGGACGAGCTTTCGAGGACCCTTGCAGAAATGGAGAGCAATCCCTCGCTAAGGGCGCACACAATTGAGGAGATCATGCACCCGCATGGATGGGACAGCATAGTGGAGCTGTGCACCTGGGACGACATAACCATAGCAAGCCTTGAGAGTTCCCCGGAATACGATGGCATGACATTGAAGGAAGCATCTGAAAAGCTAGGCAAAGACCCGTTCGACACCTTGTTCCTCCTGCTATCAAAGGAAAGCGAGCTTGCACTCATGACAGACATAACCCAAAGCACGGCGAACCTTAGAAGGATATTCAAGGATCCGCTCATGCTTTTTGGAACGGATGCCCTTTATACTGGAGAACTCTGCCATCCAAGAAGCGCCAACGCCGCCATACATCTATTGGAGACGATGTGTCTGAAAGACCAGGTTGCGACTTTGTCTGAAGCAATCTCAAAGATGACATCCAAGGTAGCGAAGAGACTTGGAATCGAAGACAGAGGCGCAATCCAAGAAGGCATGAAGGCTGACATCGTAGTGTTCGACCCAAGGACGCTTCATGACAATTCAAACCCTTCCAATCCTTTTGCAATGTGTACAGGCCTGGAGTATGTGATGGTCAACGGGGAGTTCGCCGTATACGAAAACGCCCCTACTGGAAGTAGGAGCGGTGCAGTGGTCAAAGCTTGCTGCCAAGCCAGGTGAACTATTTTCCAATCTTCTGCCAAAGCTTCTCAAGCGAATAGAAGTCCCTGAGCTCCTGGCTCATGAGATGGATCACGATGTCTCCGCAGTCGATGAGCTCCCAGCCGTCGTCGCCAACGGCCTTGTGTCGGTTGTTCACTTCAAGTCCAAGCTCATCCAAAAGGCCCCAGAGCTCACGTGCCAGACCTCTTAGATGCCCAAGGCTCGTGACTGTGCAGATCACAAAGCATTCGGTCCAGGAACATTCCTCAGACACGTCTATGGTTGTGACTTCAAGGCCCTTGTGGTCAACGAGGAATTCGCTTATGGCTGCCGCCTTCTCCCTAATCTCTTCTTTCATCATCAGTATCCTCCAAGAACCTGGCCCAGCCACTGTGTGAAGTACCGCTGGGAGAAGTTCAAATCTTCGTTGTCGAAAAGCCCTCTTGCATCGTAGTAGACGGCATTTGGACTTTTGTTTTCAAGTACATTCAGGACTTTGGACATATCCTGCCCGCAAAGCCTGTTCATATTATCTGACAACGGTTTTTTGCTCAATACTGCAACGTTGTCCGCAAACGTCGCAAGCCTCTTGGCTCCGCTGGGTTCTCCTTCCCTATCAGCACCCATGACGTCCAGCATGTCGCGCAGGGTCTGGAGAGAACCGCTTGTCCCAACGAGGAAGCCGTTTTCCTTGAGGCCCACGAAGTTCCTCATCGCGACGGGTATGGAGTCCAGTCCTGCGTCCTTCCCCCAAAGGAGTATGGGTTCAAGAGGAAGAATCACTTCATAGAGGGCATCCTGGTTCCTGTCGTACACCAAAATGAATGCGGTGTCCTCGAAGTATGCATAGAAGCAGTCCTTGCTGGATGAAGTGCACGAACATAGAAAGGCCAGGCACACAACGACCACAAGAACAAAGAGAACCTTTGGAAGCCTTCCTTTCTCTACGAGCAACTGCGCCCTCCTCCTGCTGCATTTCTGTCCATCCATGGAAACCGGCCTTCGTCGCATCCTTTAGCTTCAAGGTCAGCCTTCATTTCAAGTGAACCATTGGCTATGCTAAGGAATCCTCTTTCCCTCCAGTGGTCTATCATATCACATAGGACTCTATACGCACAGGATCCAAGGTTTGGCGAGGCCAAGTAGTAGGAGCGTCTTTCGTCAGTCATGAACCTTCGTGAGGGTTCTATGAAATCAGCGACGAACAATGCAAGCGCAAGGCTGTCCATTCCAGCACCTCCCGTGGTATGGACTTCTATAGCTCTCTTCCAGGAAGAGGGATAGCCTGGACACATCCTAAGGACGATGTCAGCCGACACTTTGCCATGGGCCAGAACAGGCGCATCGATCTCCTGCTGCGTAAGTTCCACAGAGTTTTCATGGCAATATGCAAGGATTGAGGCATCGTCCATCTCCCGTGCGATATCATGAGCAAGTCCGCAGAAGTACGCTGCATCAAAGCCCTTCCATGTCTTTGGGTAGTTGTTGGATGGATACAGTTCCAAGAGCCTGGCCGTAGTTGCAGCGACACCTTGGCTATGGATGTACCTCTTTTCTGAGACCTTTCCTTTCAGGAAACCGTCCAGGTCTTCTATGTTTGCAATCACATCAGCTGTATAGGTTGTGTTCTCTGACATACTCTGCAACCCTTGGGGAAAGGTCCCCCATTCTACTGTGGACATCCGCTCTGAAACCGCTTGACGATTGCGGAGCTAGTCCGGAAGGTTCAATCTTCGAATATACGACACCTTCAGGCATAAGGGTCCAGAGGGCTCCGTCCTGATTGCGGCGGCATACAAGGAAACGAACCTCTCGCTTGAGGTCGTCGAATCGATACCATCGGGCTAGAGAAGGAATTTGGTCGTCTCCCATTATGAGACCAAGCCGGCCATGGATGTCCATGTCGCGTTTCAAGTCCATGACGGTGTCGTATGTATACGAGACCCCTCCGCGGTCCAGCTCCATGGTGGAAAGTCTTATGTCTGCATCACAGTCCTGCGGATAGACATCTTTGTAGTCAAGAAGTGCAAGGCGCAGCATCTCAAGCCTGTCTTTGTCCGTGGCCTTTGGTGCGTTGGTGCGCTTGAAGTTGCTCAAAGCGGCTGGGACGACTATGAACGTATCATAGTCAGACATGGAAATCGCACAGTGAAGAAGGAACAAATGACCCAAATGAACGGGGTCGAAACTTCCTCCAAGCATGGCAACCTTCATTTCGTCTCTTCCCTCACCCATTTGCTCACTCGTCCTGAGGCATGAACCTATCGTCAGTCTCCGGGTAGAAGGCGTCTTCGTTTGGCTTTGTTGTGAACCCTTTTTCGACGGAAGGTTCCTCCAGCATATCCACAAACGCCTTCATGATTGGCTTGACGGAATCTTCAT
Organism: Sphaerochaeta sp. Phil3; assembly: GCA_001940825.1. Classification (GTDB taxonomy): domain Bacteria; phylum Spirochaetota; class Spirochaetia; order Sphaerochaetales; family Sphaerochaetaceae; genus UBA9732. The sequence continues at coordinate 2,532 of MSGT01000052.1, read as the reverse complement.
CGAATATGCTCATTCCAAAGACCTTCTTGTCTGCGTATTTTGCCTTGAATTTCTCAAAGTTATCGGCAGCTCCGTCTTCGTCCAGCTTCGTACCAATGAGGACCTCCCTCTTTTCAAGGAGATCCGGCGAATATGTGCCAAGCTCATTCCTCAGAAGTTCATATTGGTCAAGGAACTGAGGGTCCGACATATCAATGAGGTATGCCAAACCTCCCGTTCTTGCAATGTGTTTGAGAAACTTGAAGCCCATGCCTGCGCCCCGGCTTGCACCTTCTATGATTCCAGGTATGTCTGCAATCACGACATCTTGGTCTCCAAGTCGCATCATGCCAAGCTGAGGTATCTTCGTTGTAAACGGATATGATGCCACCTTGCTGCGTGCATTGGTGAGCATGTTCATAAGGGAGCTCTTACCTGCGTTTGGGAACCCTACGAAACCCACGTCCGCTATGACCAAAAGCTCCACTCCAACTCTCATTTCAACACCTGGCTCGCCTGGCTGAGCGAACTTTGGAGCCTGTCTAGTGGAGGTTCTGAAATGATAGTTGCCAAGTCCGCCGCGACCGCCTTTGAGGAACACGAAGCGGTCAACGCCCGTAAGGTCCTTTATGACCTCACCTGTGCTGGCGTCCTTGATCACGGTCCCAGGTGGAACCGGTATCTCCATGTCGTTTCCGTTGCGGCCGTAGCAACGTGCACCGCTGCCGCCCCTGCCGTTCTCTGCACGGAAGGAACGTATGACCTTGAGATGTGCAAGCGTCCTTAGATTGTTCTTCACGACGAAGACGACGTCTCCGCCCTTTCCGCCATCGCCGCCGTCAGGGCCGCCTTTGGCTACGAACTTCTCACGCCTGAAGGAAACACAGCCATTGCCTCCGTTTCCGGAGGCAATGTCGATATAGGTTTCATCTGAAAAACCAAACATAGAGATCTTTTCTCGAATTTACTCTTCGACGACTATGCTAACATAGTTGCGGTTGTTCCTTGAGTGGTAAAGAACCTTTCCACCAACCTTTGCAAAGAGTGTGTAGTCTGAGCCCAAGCCAACGTTCTGACCCGGGTGAATCTTTGTGCCGTGCTGACGAACGAGGATCTCGCCGCCCTTCACGACCTGTCCGCCGTAACGCTTTACGCCAAGGCGCTGTGCATTAGAGTCTCTTCCGTTTCTGGATGAACCACCACCTTTATGATGAGCCATTGATTGCCTCCCTTAAGCGTTGATCTTTTCGATCTTGAGAATGGAATACTGCTGACGATGACCCTGGGTCCTGCGATATCCCTTTCTCCTGCGGAACTTGTAGACACGAACCTTGTCGTCCTTGATGTTGGACTCGAGTGTGGCTACAATGCTGGCACCTTCAACGTATGGAGCGCCAAACTTGACTTCATCTTCTTTGACAACTGCAAGGACGGAATCGTATGTTACTGTCCCGCCGACCTCAGCCTTGACGAGATCGACCTGGATGGACTTTCCTTCTTCTGCCTTGTACTGCTTTCCAAGAATTTCTACGAGTGCGTACATTGAAAACACATCCTTAAAATTTGATTTCCTAAGCTTTATACCCAAAACCCCTGTCCTTGTTCCATAGCATTACGTTGGAAAAAGCGAAAAAGCAAGCTTGACGAACGAACATTCGTTCGTATATTTTGGAAAAGGAGGACTTTGTAAGGACTTGAAGAAGTCTGTAAAAATACATGAGAAGCAACCATGAACACGAACGAAGACATAATCCTAAAGACACTGGAGCTTGGACATGAAAAAGGGCTTGCGAACGTAAGCATCCTAGACATAGCAACGGCGACCGGGCTTAGAAAGTCCAGTCTGTACAGCCACTTCAAAAGCAAGGACGACATAATCCAAAGCATGATGGATCACTGCCATGACCTGCTTGCAGAAAAGGCATTCGTAGTTGACTTCAAGGCAAAGGATGCGCAGAGCCTTTTGGTCTCATTGATTGAAAGTTTCATTGAAACATTCGCTGAACCACCTCTTTCCCACTACTATGCCGTGGCACAGCAGCAAAGGCTCTACCACCCTAGTTTCTCCACAATAGCCCACGAACTGGAATCAATGGTCACAGCCCGCGTCAAAGTAGCCCTCGAGTACTGTGTACAGCGCAGCTGGCTGAACATTCCAGACACCGATGCCGCTGGAGAGCTCTTCTCATGCGCAGTGCAGGACTGTCTTGCAAAGCTTGCAGCCACACCGGAAGCGGCCGCAGCTCTAGGTTGCGAAGATACGGACTGGGAGCTCAACCGCCTGGTGGACAGCCTACTGATGCTGTTTGAATGAAACAATGACAAGACAGCGTTCATTTGCAAATCAAAAGTTCAAAGAAGTCTGTCTCTGGTGGATGTCACCAAAATCCGTTTTTCTGTGACAATGAGTTGTGCAACTTCGTTAAAAAATCTGGTTCTTCACGAAAAGCTGGGGGATTGGGGGATGGGAATCGAAGGAGAGCATCCATCCTTGGGGCCGTTGTGGCTCTTTGGGCGCTTGGGGCCTACTGGGCCGTTGGGGCTGTTGAAGAC
>MSGT01000051.1 GCA_001940825.1 Sphaerochaeta sp. Phil3 | reverse complement strand
ACCAACAAAAACTCGGAAGACCCATTCTTTAGTGAGAATTGGACAGAAAAGTGTCCAATTCTTCAAGTTTTTATGAAAATTGGACATTTTGATTGTGACCATATCATTTTGAATCGTTTATGGTCAAAAGGTTTTGATTATGGCAGGCGGCTGAGAGCTTCGTAGAAGAGGCTCCAGAACTTCTCCTTGTAGGCTTTGACTCCCACGAGGACGTTGCCTTCTCCGTTTGGGAAGGCAGCGACGGTGCGGCCGTAGTTGAGTTCGCTCTTGCAATCGACCTGGACGCTGCGGCGTTCGAATTCAAATATGGATGGATCTGCAAGGTATGCAATGGTGCATGGGTCGTGCATTGATGGATAGTCGTGTACATACTCTTTGCATGCAGCAACATAGCATTCCATTGCGGCAAGGAATATTGGAGTATAAGAGGTTGCAGGCATCTTCTTTACGTTCTCTATGATTTCATCAGAGAGTGTCAGTTGAAGAGTTACATCCAAGCCAAACATAACGACATCCACACCGCTGTTGAATACTATCTGAGCAGCCTCAGGGTCCGCATAGACATTGAACTCGGCACTTGGAGTTACGTTGCCGGATCTATTGATGGCTCCACCCATGACTACGATGCGCTTGAGGCTCTTCGCAAAGCGGGGATCGGCCTTTATGCACACGGCAAGGTCAGTGAAAGGACCAACGGAAACGAACGTAATCTCGCCAGGGTTGTTGATGACCAAATCAAGTGCAGTGGTTATCCCATTGCCGTTGCAGTATCTTGTACAAGGAGGGAATACAGGTCCTGCAAGACCGTTTTCACCATGAATATACCCTGCAGCTACACGCTCACGGATCAAAGGTCTAAGCGATCCCGTGTATACTGGGGCATCGTATTTCAACGCCTGTGCAAGGTTCAAGGTATTCGTAAGCGTCTTGTCTATGCTTTGATTGCCGTAGGTGGCTATGATAGCCTCTACTTTTATCTTGTCCGACAAGCCCCTTGCCATGGCAAGGGCCACTGCATCGTCATGACCTGGGTCGCAATCTATGATTATCCTTTCCATCTTCAAAACTCCTAATCGTATCAGTGGAATGTGACAAGGCTGTCAAAGTCCATTCGTATCTTATCGCGTGGTGGCTCGTCTGGGTAGCCAAAGGCACAGACAAGTCCAACGCTTTCCTTCGTTTTGTCCAAATCCAAACGCTCTAGAAGTAGATCGTTGTTGAATCCTTCTATTGCACAGCTCTGAACTCCCATCTCGCAGGCTGCGGTCATCATGTTCGCCACTGCTATGTAGCATTGCGCTATGGCCCAATGGTCTAGGACTCCTTTCTCCTTTAAATAGTCGTGGTATCCTCTGAAATCCTCTATCGCTTCTTCAAGGCTTCCTGGAAAACGAGATGTACGTTGGGCGAAGAAGGCTCCGTTGGGCTCAAAGGCATCGGCCTTGGGGCAGGTGACGACTATCGTGGTGGGTGCTGTCTTCATGCTTTCCTGATTGAAGCACACATCCAGAATATCTTTGCTGTTGCATACATGGAAATGCCATGCTTCAAGACCAAAGGAGGATGGGGAGAGTCTACCTGCTTCAAGGATAGTGCGAAGGACTTCGTTTGGAATCTTCGTTTCCTTGTATTTCTTGCAAGCAAAGCGGTTCTGCATTATTTCTATGCATGTACTATGCATTTATATTTCCTCCTTTGGAAGTTTTGTTTTGCTGCCTATCCTTTTCTCTTGGGCCAACCTGTAGGAAAGCTCCAGGGCAACCTTTATCATGTTTGCATTGCACGGCATGCGCTCTTCGTCCTTGAGGCTTTCGCCTGTGATGCAGTTGTCCGTCATTGTGAGGATAGCAAGGGCCTTCTTGTGCGTATACATGGCATTGCAGTAGACGGCTATGGTCTCCATGTCGTTGGCAAGCGCACCCATCTTTGCAAACTCAATGTATTTCCCATGGTCTGCGCTGTAGGATGAGAACTGATCTGAGGAGAATGTCATTCCACAGAGATGGGGAAGACCCATTTCCCGGGCTATTTTCACGCCTTCTTCAAGTAGGTGATAATCCGCACATGGTGCCAAAGTTCCGTTGAGTCTGTATTGTGATGCCCAATTGCTGTCCGTGGAACAGCACATGGAGAATATCAGTGCTCCAACGGGTATGTCCTTCTGAAGTCCACCAGATGTACCTATCCTTATTATATTGTCAACATCGTATTCTGTGAAAAGTTCGTATGAGTAGATTCCTGCACTGGCAGCTCCCATTCCGCTTGCAAGTACCGTTACGGGTTCGCCTTTGTATGTTCCTGTGTAGCCAAGAACGTTTCTCGCATCGGTCACCAGCTGTGCATGGGACATGAAGTTCTCTGCACAGTATTTGGCCCTTAGCGGATCTCCTGGAAGCAATACCGTTTTGGCAATCTGGCCTTTTGAAGCCTTTATGTGTGGTGTCATCTGAATCTCCCTCCATTTGGTTCTATCAGGTTGAAACCTGATTTCCATTGTAAGGCTTTGTCTGCTGCAATACAACTTGCGTTCTTCTTCAAAAGTGTAATGAACGCTGGAAACCTTATTTTATAATTGCTTAATATTTTTTAAGTTTTATTGTGACAAAACCTTTATTTTCTTTCCAATAAGTGCTATCTTCACAGCATGAGCAGAAAAGTAGATATTGGCAGCATATCCATTGGTGGAGATTCTCCAATTGCGGTCCAGACGATGTATGATATTCCCTTGTCTCAACTTGAAGAGGGGTTCGAGGCGCGAATGCATGTCCTCAAGGGGATGGGATGCGATATAATCCGTTTCTCTTACCCGCATATAGCAGAACATGATGTTCTATGCAAGGTCGTGGATCTCTGTCCAATGCCTGTTGTGGCTGACATCCACTTCGATTGGCGCAATGCCATGGATGCAATGGATTGCAAGGTTGCAAAGATAAGGATAAACCCCGGCAACATTGGTGCGAAATGGAAGACGCAAGAGATAGTAAAGAAGGCCAAGGATATGGGAATTGCAATAAGAATTGGTCTTAACAGCGGTTCTCTTCCTAAGACGGAACGAAACATCTCCATGTCTGAGCTTATGGTCGATACTGCTTTGGAGTACATTTCATGGTTCGAGGAGCTTGGATTCTACAACACTGTTGTTTCACTCAAAGCCTCCGACTCTCAGACAAGCTACGAGGCGGCAAGGCTTTTCGCCTCAAAAAGCGACTATCCTTTGCACCTTGGCGTGACGGAGGCAGGTGGCGTAGTTCCATCCTGCGTTCGAACGACATGGACGCTTGGTCGGCTTCTGTCCCAAGGCATAGGTTCCACAATACGCTACTCAATAACAGGTTCCATAGAGAACGAAGTCTATGCTGGAGTTGAACTGCTTAGGACTTTGGGACTAAGAAATGGCGGCGTGAGGATAGTGTCCTGCCCAATGTGTGGACGAAAGAGCTTTGACAGCCAAGGCTTTCTCAAGGATGTTGAGGCCAGTCTCCTTGCAACGGGGAAGAATGTTACAGTTGCAATAATGGGCTGTCAGGTAAACGGTCCTGGAGAGGCCAAGGGCGCTGATCTGGCCGTAACAGGCATTGGAAGCAAGGTCTACCTCTACAGAAATGGCGAGATATGCAAAGAGGTGGAGGCTTCAAAGGCAAAGGACGAACTTCTCAGAGCCGTCGAGGAATTTGAACGATGAACGATAAGCTTATAATAAGGGGTGCATGCGAGCATAATCTGAAGAACGTTGACTTGGAGCTTGAAAAGAACAAGCTCATAGTCGTGTCCGGCCTGTCCGGCAGCGGCAAAAGCTCATTGGCGTTCGATACCATTTTCGCCGAGGGGCAGAGGCGCTACGTCGAATCGCTGAGCTCCTATGCAAGGCAGTTCCTTGGACGTTTGGACAAGCCTGAAGTCGAAATGATAGAGGGTCTTAGCCCTGCCATAGCCATAGAGCAGAAGACGACGGGAAGGAATCCTCGTTCAACGGTTGGAACGATTACGGAGATATACGACTACTACAGACTTCTATGGGCAAGGATTGGAGAGGTGCACTGTCCAAAATGCGGAAGGGTCATAAGCCGTATGTCAGTGGACCAGATAATAGGTGCAATCTTCGACAAATGGGGCGAGGGTGCCAGACTCATGGTCCTTGCCCCCGTCGCCATGGGAAGGAAGGGTGAATACAAGAAGCTTTTCGACGATGCAAGGAAAAGCGGTTTCCTTAGGGCTAGGGTGGATGGTCAAATGCGCCTTTTGGAGGAGAACATCCAGCTGGACAAGCAGGTCAAGCACAGCATAAGCATAGTAGTGGACAGGCTCATACTCAGCTCAGATGCCCGTCTTAGGCTGTCTGATTCCATTGAGAAATCCACGGAGATGACGAACGGCCTTGTAGAGGTCATGTCCGTTGACAGGGATGGAAACGAGACCTTGGAGATGTATTCGGAGCAGAACAGCTGCCCTCATTGCGGGATATCCGTTGGGGAGATCCAGCCTAGGCTCTTTTCATTCAACAATCCGTTTGGGGCGTGTCCTGAGTGCAATGGCCTTGGTTTCAAGACGATATACGACGTTGACAAGATAATCCCTGACCGCAGCAAGAGCTTCAACCAAGGAGCCGTTGCCAGTATGGGGAACGGTGAAAGCTACGGAAAGGCTGTGTTCGAAGGCTTTGCGAAATCCATGGGCTTCACGCTAGACACTCCATTCGACAAGCTTACGGAGGAGCAGTTCAACGCCGTTCTCTATGGCTCAAACAAGCAGTACAACATGAAATACGAGAACCAAAGAGGTTCCATGCAGCTCAACCGCAAATGGCATGGAGTGGTGAACGACCTCAAACGACGCTATGCCGAGACGATGAGTCCCGCTATAAAGACATGGATAAGTTCGTTCCAGACAGAAATCCAATGTCCTGTCTGCCACGGTGAAAGGCTCAGACCAGAGGCATTGAGCGTCTATGTTGGAGGAAAGAACATAAACGAAGTCACGGCTTTGAGCGCAAAGGACAGCTACGATTTCTTCCTTTCCCTAAGCCTGACTCCTTCCCAACAGCAGATATCATTCCAAATACTCAAGGAGATAAGGTCTCGTCTGCAGTTCCTCAAGAACGTAGGTCTTGGATACCTCACGTTGAGCCGCAGCGCAGGCACCCTGAGTGGAGGCGAGGCCCAAAGGATAAGGCTTGCCACCCAGATAGGGTCCGCCCTGAGCGGCGTGCTGTACGTCCTTGACGAGCCATCGATTGGACTTCACCAGAGGGACAATCAAAAACTCATAGATACGCTCAAGAACCTGAGGGACCTTGGCAACACCGTGCTTGTCGTGGAACACGATGAGGCCACGATAAGGAATGCCGATTACGTTGTGGACATGGGTCCAGGGGCTGGCGAGAACGGTGGACATGTCATAGCTCAGGGAACTCCGGAAGAGATAGAGAAGAATCCAAACAGCATCACAGGTCAGTTCCTTAGCGGAAAGATCCAGATTCCTGTTCCTTTCCTGAGAAGGCCAGGCAACGGAAAGCACTTGAGGCTCATAGGGGCGAACAAGAACAACGTGCATGACGTTGATGTGGACTTTCCACTTGGAGAGCTCATCATACTAACAGGTGTCTCCGGCTCCGGAAAGAGTACGATACTCAACCAGATACTCACTCCAGCCCTCAAGGACATCTTCAACAAGAAGCCCCAAAGGTTCGATGGATACAGAAGGATAGAGGGTGTCGAGAACATTGACAAGCTCATACACATAGACCAAAGTCCAATTGGAAAGACACCAAGGTCTAACCCTGCAACGTATGTCGAGGTGTGGGGTGCAATAAGAGATCTGTTTGCAGAGCTTCCTGAAAGCAAGGCTCGAGGCTACAAGAGCGGAAGGTTTTCGTTCAACGTATCAGGTGGACGATGCGAGCACTGTCATGGAGATGGAACCCTCAAGATAGAGATGAACTTCCTTCCCGATGTCTACGTCACCTGTGATGTCTGTCATGGAAAACGCTTCAATCAGGAGACCTTGGCCGTTCATTACAAGGGAAAGAACATAAACGATGTCCTGGAAATGACCGTAAGCGAGGCTTTGGAGTTCTTTCAATCAGTTCCGACCATCAAACGCAAGCTCCAAACCTTGGACAGCGTTGGCCTTGGCTACATAAAGCTTGGACAGAGTGCTCTTACTCTGAGCGGAGGTGAGGCCCAGAGGGTCAAGCTGTCGCTTGAACTCAGCAAGGTTGGAACTGGAAAGACGTTCTACGTCCTTGACGAACCCACGACAGGCCTTCATTTCGCTGACATAAAGAAACTCATGGAGGTTGTCAACAGGCTGGTGGACAACGGCAACACTGTGGTCATGATAGAACACAACCTGGATGTCATAAAGCTGGCTGACCATGTCATAGACCTGGGCCCTGAAGGAGGGGATGGAGGCGGTCATATCGTGGCGCAGGGAACACCTGAAGATGTTTCCCTTTGCAAAGGTTCGTATACAGGATATTATCTGAATCAGGTTCTTAGCCAGAACCTGAACTGAATATGCTTTTTAGAAAGGCCTTTTGCGTCATAGTCATACTGCTTCTCTTGGTTCTTCCATGCGTTTTCGCACGGTCTTTGCTCTATGATTCCCTGAGCAGCGCCAGTACGGATGAACTCAGGGCCATGGCTGCATCGTTTGGCCTTGACTCATCCGGTGACGAAGATGCCGTTTTCAAGAGACTTCTCGACTACTTTGGGATAAGCGAAGAGGAAATGTTGGATCCAACGGAAATGACGCTTGGTTCTGGTTCCAAAGCCGTCGAAGACTCCAAGGCAACGACATCAATCACAATAGAGAGTGCGGATGCAATGTTCACACTTGGCGATGTCGTTGTAATGAGTGGAAACATACGCCTTTCGTTCTCTGATTCCTCCGGTTCCAAGAAAACCCTTGCTGCGGACAAGGTTGTCGTGGATGTCGCACTCAAAGCCGTGGAGGCGTCTGGAAACGTTGTCCTTGAGGATGACGATGACGACTCCAAGCAGTTTGCAGGGAAATCGGTCTATTTCGATTGGGACAGCATGGATGTTGTCGTGTTCAATGGAATCAGTTCCACGGAGAGAAAGAATGCGGCGGGAACCAATGTGAGCCTTTATGCCTCAGGTCAGACGATTTCGTATGCAGGTGAACAGAACATCGCTTTTTTCAACGACGGTGTGATTTCGACGGCGCAGGAGGATCCTTACTGGAGCATCGAGGCTTCGAAGGTTTCGTTCTCTGGATCCGATGTCTTCGTCGATGGCGCGCTTGTAAAGCTCGGGCGTGTGCCAATCATGTATTTCCCTTTTTTCATCTATCCCGGTACGACCTTGGCGTTCAATCCTGCAATTGGGCTTTCAAGCGACAAAGGTGCGTTCATCAATACGACCACCGAGTTGTATGGCGTGTACCCAAAGATTGGAGCATCTTCTTCGAGTTCGTCCAGTTCCAACTCTTCGAACGATTCCAATGATGCAGATCTGTCTGCATCTCTGCTTTCCCTTTTGGATTCAGGCGATTCGTCAGAGAAGGTGAGGGATGGGCTGTACTACCGCAGTCTTGAAACAGGTGAACAACTCGGAGCCTTGGAGTCCTGGGCTCGTAGTTCCAAGAGCTATTTCGCATTCTTCGCTGATGCCTACGAAGACCTTGGTCTTGTCGCCGGCTACGATACGAGCAACAACCTTTGGGACGGAGTGCTTACTGTATCGTCGATTGGTGCGATTGGCTACAATGCAAATGAAAGCTCTTATGTGAACAAGACCAGGTATTATATTGATTTGAATTTGAAGCTGAAATACAAGAACGCTTCGCTTTCACTAAGCGCTCCTTATTTCAGCGATTATCTTGCAAAAAGCGATTTTCTCAATAGGAACACCAAGTTTGGTCTTGATGCCGTCTTTGGTTCCAGTCAGGAGTTTCCAAGCACCTATTCATCACAAAAGGAGTACTCTTGGACGGTAGATGCCAGCGCCAGCACAAAGCTTGGTCAGGCATCTTTCAGACTAAGCTCTCTCAAGGCGCAGATAGACTATGAATGTAGCACTGTGGATGGAAAGTACTCGTATACCCCCAAGGTCAAAAGTGCAACCCTGCCTGACGTTTCGTTCTCGTCGAATGCATCATGGACGATCCTCAATGGAGGGAAGGCGTCAGCGACCAATTCATTCTCCTATGACGACTCCTTTGCTCGGGCCTTGTCTGAAGAGAAGGCTTCCCTTGTAGAGGAGGCTTCGACCAAGGAGAATGTCGAGGCTTCGACCAATGAAGATGTCGGGGCTTCGAACGACGATGCTTCCAAGTCCTTGGACCTTTCGTTCTACAAGGCTCCATCCGTTTCCGGCTCCGCTTCGAACTCTTCGAGCGGAACCCTCAAGTTTGGCTATACCCTAAATCAGACCTTTAGGAACAAATATACAGGCGAGATGGTTCCTTCGAGCCTTTATTCGAAGACATATGGTACCGTCTACATAGATGGAAGCAGTCCTGACTCGTGGATAGCGGTTAAGGAGACCCTTAAGCCTCAGTATTCGTTTACAAGCGATGTATCAACGAAAAGCGATGAAAGCCTTTCATACAAGAATGTCCATGACTTCAGCTTTGTCTCCAACCTTGTGGTCCAATCCCAACCCTTGGGTCTTACATATAGGCTCAACAACAAGATATATTCGTTGAACTCAAAGGATGTCGATGGAGTTCTGACAAACGATGCGTCAGGCTGGGGCGAGTGGAAGAAGGGTGATGTCACAGAGCACAGCATAGAATTCAAGAAGGTTTTGGGAAGTTTTTCGCTTGGACTCAAGAGTACCCTCAAGCCTGTAAAGGAGACGTTGAAGCCCTCCGTATCGTTCTCCCAAAGCGGTTTTACAGCAAGTGTGGATATGTCGTTCGAAGAGACGGATGCCGGCTTTGAGAAAAGCCTTGGAAACCTTGGCTTTGGATATTCGAACACCTTCATTAGCCTTTCATTGAAGAATGCTTATGACTTCAAGAAATACGATGGCTTTGATTTCATGTCGGCGTATTCGTTCTCACAGAGCGGTTCCTTGAAGTTCTTTGACGGGGGCCTTTCCCTTAGCGAGAGCCTGAGCTACAAGGAGAACCTCAAGCCATCATCGATGAGCTTTGCACTTAGAGGTTCGACGGACTTTTCAAACTTCACTTCCAGCGGTTTGTGCTCCCTTTCGCTTAAGGGCAATGGAGGCGTATGGGATTGGGATGTCCTGAAGGTTAAGCTTGACAACAAACTCAAGCCTGTGTATTTCTGGAGGCATAGGGTGGGTCTTGAGCTTTCGTTGAATGCAGATTTCACATACAGCTTTGCAAACCCTTACGCCACGGCTCTATCGTTCGATTTCAAAATGGAGTTTGCAGTTGCGGAGTTCCTTTCCTTGAAGTTCTCCGTAAAGAGTTCTAACAGGAGCTTCTACAGATACATCGTCGATGGCTCGTTCAGTTTCGACTCCATGCTGGAGGACTTGATAAGGTCATTCGATTTCTTTGGGAATGGGAGGAAATCCACCGGTTTCAACATGAGTTCCTTCAATGTCGAGCTGGTACACTATATGAGGGACTGGAACCTCTGCATGAGTGTGGAGGGGAGTCTGAAGGCTCAGAGAAATGGAAAGCTTGCATGGTCGCCTGTATACAAGGTCTATGTGAAATGGAACGCCATCCCTGAGCTTAAGGTCGAAAAGACCGTTGACACCAGCAAGGAGGTTTGATTCTACAATGATATCGGGTTTTGTGTTTGAAGACACCAATGCAATGCGTACCGTATGCGGGCCTAATGACTGCAACATCCCATATATCGAAAAGCTTGTTGGGTGCGAGCTTTTCCTTAGAGGAAATAGACTTGAATGCCATATCGCTGAAGGGGACGAGTGTAGGTACAAGGCATCTGTCTTCTCAGGTCTTATGCAAAGGCTTACAAACCTTGCAGGGATTACGAACGACATAACGGAGCCTGAGATTCTCATGGAACTCAAGGCTTTGGAAAGTTCCCTTGCATTCGAGGCGAAGGGCAACGGGCACGAAGGTGATCAGAGCGCAAAGCGCACAGCCATCCATGTTCTGAACAAGAGCGTCTATCCAAAAAGCCTGAACCAGCAGCAGTACGTAAGGGCAATGGAAAGAAGCCAGATAACGTTTGCAATAGGCCCAGCTGGAACTGGAAAGACCTTCCTAGCGGTTGCCTATTGCCTTGGCGAGCTTCTTTCCGGACGCAAACAGAAGATAATCCTCACTCGTCCTGTCGTTGAGGCTGGAGAGAGCCTTGGCTTCCTTCCTGGAGATCTTTCACAAAAACTTAATCCCTATCTCAAACCGCTTTACGACAGCATGGAGGCAATCGTCCCACCTGCAACGGTGAGGAGGCTTGAAGAGTCGGGTTCAATAGAGATATCCCCACTTGCCTACATGAGAGGGCGCAGCATCCACAATGCCTGCATAATCCTCGATGAAGCTCAGAACACGACCCGTTCGCAGATGAAGATGTTCCTTACTAGGATTGGAGAGAATTCATGTGCTATAATAACCGGAGACGTAACGCAGATCGACCTTCCCAACAGCTCGTCCAGCGGGCTTGTTCAGGCAAGGGAGCTGCTGAGGGATGTTGAAGGGATCGAGTTCCTTGAGTTCAATGCAAGGGATACTGTGAGATCTCGGATAGTCCAAAGGATAATTGACGCCTATGAAAAAAAATAGAAAGGATGGAGAGTCCAGCTCACGGATTGTCATCATGGCATGCTACATTGCAATGGTGCTGTTCTCTTTGGCCCTTCCAGCCCTTGTAAGGACGACTTCGAACGTACATTACCGCTCTGTATACTCCAACTACGCTGTAGGTGAGATTGCCGAGACCACATTGTACGCAAAGGGGTCTGTTGACCTGATTGATTCCGATGCCACAGAAACGAAGCGCATTGCAGCAAGCGATGCCGTGTTTCCTGTATTCTCCTATTCTCCTACGAAGACAATGGAGATCGTTGGAAGAATGGACTTGGTGCGAAAGGCTTTCCTTGCGGGGGACTTTGCGACGCTTTCTTCGATAACGGATGAAACGATAGCCCAAAAGCTCTTGGATGATGGAGATTCGTACTTATTGTCCATTGCATATGACATCGTCAAGGCTGTTTGTTCCAAAGGTTATTTCAATACATCTGACATAGATCTTGTTGTTGGACAGGGGTATGGGGCAGCAACCGTAAGCAACCTAAGTGGAGCATCCGTATCCGAGAGGACCATTGATTTGGAATCCACGGACCTCCTTTCTTCGAATACAATCAGCGCCTATGTGTCGGACAGCCTTTCAGGGATTTCCCAAGACCTTTCCTCAAGACAGGTGCTCCTTCTTGAAGAGCTTGTGTTCTCCGTGGTGGAGCCAAACGTCCTGTACGATGAAGAACTAACCCTTCAAAGGCGGCAGACAGCAGCCCAAAGCGTCCAACCTGTCGTCATATCCATAGACAAAGGCGATGTCCTCATCGAGGCCAACAGGGTTGTGTCCCAGGATCAGATGAAGCTCATAGAGATGCTCAGCACCCAAAGCGGGCACATGCCAATCTTTGAATTCCTTGGAATCCTCGTACTTGATGCAATAGGGCTTGGATTTGGCGTCTATGTGTTTGGCATGTTCCTTGGACGGAAGAATCTGCATTATGTGCAGTTCCACATAATACTGGCTGTAAGCTATGTACTTTCCATAGTTGCAACGTATTTTCTGGTGCTTTGGTCCTCCAACCTTAGGATCGAGTTCAATTCATCGTTCTTTCCAATCTTCTTCCTTCCAATCTTCATCACCATGGCATCGGGATACAAGAGGCTTGGAGTGGTGTCCGTATTCATGCTTGCAATGACGATATCCACGCTTCCAAACGCGTCAGTCATGACGTTCTTCTACTGCGTGCTGTGCGGGTCTGTGGGTGTCCTCCTTGTCCGTTTCTTCAACAAGAGAATCGACATGGTATACCAATGGTTCTTCTCCTGCCTGTTCGGCTCGGCCGTCACCATACTTTTCGTCATAATAGACGGCGCCGTATTCACGGATATATTCCTGATTCTTCTAGGTGTTCTTCTGAATGTGTCTGCCGCATACGTCCTTTTGTCCGTAACGATGCCTATAGTCGAGAAGCTGTTCAACCTTCCAACCGTTTTCAGGCTCTACGAACTTGCATACAGGGATACTCCGGTTCTTACAAGGCTCTCGCAGGCCGCTCCTGGAACGTACAGCCATAGCCGCGCCGTTGCAGACTTGGCGGAGGCCGGTGCACGTGCCATTGGAGCCAATGCGCTCCTTGCCAGAGTTGGAGGGCTCTACCATGACATTGGAAAGGTTGAGCATCCTGAGTACTTCGTCGAGAACCAAAGCGGTGTCAACAAGCATGATGACATAAGCCCAAGTCTTTCTGTTGCTGTCATAAAGAGCCATGTGAAGGTAGGGGCCGACAAGGGACGCGATGCCGGACTTCCTCCTGAAGTCATAAAGATAATCGGCGACCATCATGGAAACGATGTGATCCAATACTTCTACCATGAAGCCCTCGAGTCCCAGGCCGCATCGCAGGATGGAAAGGGTGAGACCGTAAAGGCATCGGACTATTCGTACAATGCCGATATCCCTGACTTCCCTGAGAGTGGAATCGTGATGCTTGCCGACAGCATAGAAGCGGCAAGTAGGACGGTGACTCCAAATGCGGGAAAGTTCGCAAAGCTCATAGATTCCATATTCATGGGCAAGATAGAGCGCGGACAGCTTGACGACAGCGGCCTGACCATGCATGACATAAAGGTGCTGGGCGACTCGTTCGTCAAGACATTGGTTGCCAGGTACCACTCAAGGATAGAGTATCCTGACGATGATGAGGATTGATTCGGATTGTTTTTTTTGGAGGCCATTAGATGAGCAATCTTATTGACGTATGCTATGACTGCGATTCCTACGAGCAGATCGCTCCGGAGGATTTCGTACTTTCCTATCTCGATGCCGTCCTCAAGGCTGTAGACCTAAAGGATGTCGAGTTCTCCGTCTCGTTCATAGACGAGGGACACATGCATGACATGAACCTTGAGTACAGGAACATAGACGACAGTACTGATATCCTTAGCTTTGCGTCAGAGGACGAAGATCCAGATGGCATACCGTTCATAAACGGTGATTCTTCGGAAAGGGTTCTTGGCGATATCCTGATTTGTCCAGAGGTGATGGCTCGAAATGCACAGACATTTGGCGTGTCCGTACAGGAAGAGCTCAGACGTCTTCTCATCCATGGGGTCCTTCACCTCTCAGGTGAGAACCATGAAACGAACGACGCAAGCGAACCCATGCTTGTGAAGCAGGAGAAGCTCCTCTCTCAAATACAGCTATAACGACTGGTTTCCAAGTCTTCCTTGGGACTGCAGCCCTTCCTCTATGGCTGCAACTGCATCTTCAAGCACCGTTGAGTTTGTGTAGTACTTTGGTTCCATTGGGCATATATAAACGGCAAAAAGAGGGGCGTCCTCCGGTATCAGGGCTGCAATGGCCGTTGAGCCGTTGGCATTGGATATCATTCCCTCCAAGGCTGCGTTTCCGTTCAACCTTGAACCAATGCTCACATCCTGCAATCTCTCTCCGGTTCTATGGTCTGTCACACTGTCAACGACACTTATGTTTTCAAACATTGCATTGTTCGTGGAGAAGGAATCCACAAATGAAGCATCGCCGTTCCTATCGCTTCCATCGTTCAGGTCATAGAACGGATATGTCGTGCATGCAAGCATCTTTGCTGTGCGTGCATCCACTATCCCTGCAGCAACGTATGCTGGGTTCTGCAGTTCGTATACCTGCTGTATGACAATATCCAAAAGGTACTGGACGTCCAGATCCAGCGACAGGTGCAGGTCGTTTCCGTATGTCGTGGATACATCGAATTCAGGGATTGGAAACAGTTGGTCGTGGTATTCATCTTCAATTCCCTGTAGAAGCTGTGCTCCGTGGAACGCAGCTGGATATCTCCTTGTGTATTCGCGTCTTATAGTGACAAACCCTTCAAGTCCGTGCTCTTTTATGGCTGTTTGCAAACCTGAAATTGAGCTGGTATCTATATTGGATTTCACAAGGGTATCGGCCTGTGTCGATGAGGCCTCCTCCTGCGTTGTGTCTTTTGGTTTGGATTCCGCGAGCTTGGATGTGATTTCGTCTGGTGTCATGTCAAGGTGCAGGCTCAGGATCTGGATGGCTACCTCAGAGCAGTTATGGTTTGCGTAGACGTTGTATATTGGAACGTCCATTGCAAGGATCCTTCCGTTGGCATCGTATATCGTGCCACCCACGACCTTTGTGGCTACGTTTGGATTCATGTATCTCCCAGTTCTGAGTCCATCGCCCACCATGAGCCTTGCAAGCACTGCTACCAAAGCCGCCAAGGCTATACACGCAAGCGTGAAAAGGAGATTTGAAATGTTGCCTTTGTTCGTTGAAGAACTCATGGCGTTATATTATAATTAGCTTGTAACATTGTCGAGAGGTGCGTCTACGGGCAGAGTAAGGAACTACGATGACATTACTGACAACAGAGTCTCAAGAAGGGGAGGATCATCGTCCAAGCTGTTGTTTGTGACCATCCTGCTTGCATTGGTCATCTGCGTCCTTGCCGTCCTCATCTGGGTCAGCATCCTCAAATCCAAGGAGCTTGCGGGCTCTTCCAAGCCTGCATCCGGTTCCCAGAACGCACCACCTGTCGTTGGGCTTGTAGGCGATGCTTCTTCTGGCCAGACTTCAAATGGCGACACTGATGACACAAATCACACCGGCGCGGCTTCCAACGAAGTCGTCCCCAAGACCGATTCCTCCGAGTCCAGCGTTGGTCTTGAGACCAATTCCACATCGGTATCGATGGACATAGACAATGCACTTCAAAGGGTGGCTTCCTCTGAAACTGCAAAGACAGGGCAGGACCTGACCGGAACCAATCAGTCCGGTGTTGGAGCGGACAACCTTACGGATTACATTTCCTCTCAGGACTATGCGTTGGATGGTCAGACCTCGTCTGCTGACGTCGTTACCCATGGGGTTGAGATAAAGAAGCCTGCAATTGCGCAGAACCTGAGCATTTCACAGCAGTCTTCGTTCTCCAGGGACATCGTCAAGTATACCGAGTACACTATTCAGGAAGGGGATTCGCTTGACTCCATAGCGCAGAAGTTTGGCCTCACACGTGAGACTATAATATCGGTAAACCAAATAAAGAGCACTACATCCCTGTTCATAGGGTCTACATTGCAGATCCCCGATAGGGATGGCACTTTGTATACAGTCAAGGATGGGGACACTCTTTCATCCATAGTGCAGCAGCTGAACCTTTCCCTTGGCTGGAAGGCTCTGAGCGATGTGAACGGTCTCAGAAACGAAAGTGTAAGTGCAGGAGACAAGCTCTTCATCCCTCTTGAAAGCGTGCAGGAGACCGGCACTCTGAGCGTTGGTGCAGAGCCGTCGTTCAGTCTTCCAAGCGACAGCGCAGTCACCGTTGCCCTATACAACCAGAAGGTCGCCGATCCTCTTGGAAACAGCGCCGTCCAGCTTGACGGCATACTCCTTCAGGCGGCGGACGGCACTGCGGTATGCGCCTCTGAAGCTGGAACCGTCATAGACAGGGGCTTCAATGACAACGGAACAGGTTTTGTGAAGATCCTACATTCCAATGGTTACACAACATACTACGACTATGTCTCCAATATATGCGTCAACAGCACTGACAGGGTGGCCAAAGGGGATACTATTGGATACTTCGCCAACGGCTCCACGAACCTCCTCAATCCAACCATACTTTTCAGAATAGAGCAGGACGGAATCCCGTTGGATCCATATTCGTTCCTGTAGAATCTACTTGTAGGAGGCTTAGGATGATTAAACGTTCGTTGTTCGTTGATAGAGAGTACGTTGAAAGCCTCCTTTCTTTCCATAGCACCCATGATATGTCAAAAGGTGAGTTCCTGAATACATCGAAAGACCTCAAGGGCATGGTCGTTGATACCGGTTGCTTTGAACTGTGCGATGCAAAGAGGAAAATTGGCATTTCCAGGATTCCTCCAAGTTGGTTCATGAGGGAGAATTGGACTGCTTTGGCACCCTCTTTGGACCTTTTGGATGCTTATAAATCAGGTGTTGTAGACGAGAAAGGGTATTGTCAGTGGTTCTACAGAGAGTCCCTTGCCCAACTTGACTCCATGAAGATCTACAGAACGCTGGAGTCGAAGGGCTTTCCAGTTTTGCTATGCTACGAGAAGGAAGGTTCCTTCTGCCACAGGCATCTTGTACAGGAATGGCTCACATTGGAGCTTTTGAAAAGCGGCCTTCTTTGAGAGTTTTCTTCAGTGAAATTTAAAAATACAGTTGCTTAATAGCGTTTATGTGCTTTTATTATTTCGGCAGTAAAGTAGGTTTACTGACAAAAAAATATTGATGAATGTGTTTTATGTGTATATATTGTTACTATAACGGCAGTAAACATAGATTGCTGCCGTATAGATAGTTGAATAGAGGTGTGAATTTGACCGATCCAAGTTATTTGAAAGGAGTACGAAATGAAAAAAGCTTCAATAGGCAGGCTTTATTGCAATCGTTTCGTAATGGAGGCTATGAACTAAGCGAATCTTCCTTTTCTAAAAAACTAGCTTCAATGACTAAAGATGGAGAACTTGCACGGATAGGACATGGTATGTATTGTTTTCCTGAAAAAAAGGCAAAGCCATATGAACACGAGTACTCGGAATTTGCTGTTGAAGTCGCTTCCTTTGTTCAGGCACAATATCCTCTGTTGGATTTCTCCATTATGGAATTGATTCAACTCAACGATTTTGTAAACCATCAGATTGCCCACAATACTGTTTTTGTGTCAGTTGAGGCCGATGTTATGCAATTTGTGTTCGACTCATTAAGGGAGCGCTTCTTTGGAAAAGTCCTCGTGAATCCAACATTGGAAGTATACCATCAGTATTGGAGTGACAACATGATTGTCATCAACAGACTTAGAACAGAAGCTCCTAAGAACCATGTGACATCATGGCATATACGATTGGAGAAACTGTTGGTCGATATAGTTGCTGATTCGTTGCTTTCAGACTCCATCAGTGAGAGCGAGTATCCGAATATATACGAAGATGCATTTTCAATGTACATGATAGACGAAAGCTGTCTGTTTAGATATGCCTCTCGTCGAACAATCTATAATCGAATCAAGGCAATGATTCTGGAGAAAACGAATATAAAGTTGCGAACATTGAGGTGAAATCCATGTTGTTGAGAGAGACTTTTACAGAGGAGCACATCAGAGACTTGCAAAAGAACAGCCACAGGGACCCATTGCTTTTGGAACGTACCATATACGCATTCGGTCTACTGGAGGCATTGACACAGGTAGGTATGCCGTTTGTTTTCAAAGGAGGCACCTGTCTCATGCTTCTGATGGACTGTCCTCGAAGGTTGTCCACTGACATCGATATCGTAGTTGAACCGGGTATGGACTTGGAGAAATACTTGAGCCGTGCATCGGAAATCTTTCCCTTTAAAGAGATTGAAGAACAAAAACGCATTAGGAAGAACAATATAGAGAAAAGACACTTTAAGTTTATCTATGATTCTCCTGTAAATGGTAGATTGTCATATATTCTTTTGGATGTTTTGTTTGAACGCAATCTTTATTCTGAACTTGTTCAAAAGGCGATACAAAACGAACTTCTTTTGTCAAAACCTGAATATCTAAATGTCTCTCTGCCTTCAACTAACTGTATTTTGGCGGACAAGTTGACAGCCTTTGCTCCACATACCACAGGTGTTCCCTTGAATATGGGAAAAGACATGGAAGTCGCAAAACAATTCTATGATGTATCCTCCTTATTGGATGTTTTTACTGATTTCAAACAAGTCTCATCTACCTACGAAAGTATTGTTCAGATGGAAATTGATTATCAAGGAATCAAGAGCAACAGGGAAGATTGTCTATGGGATACATTTGATTCTGCGTTGTGCATAGCATCGCGTGGAAAAGAGGAAAAGGAAGAGTATCCAGCATATGTGAAGGGAGTCCGGGAGCTCAGAGGTCATATTTACACTGAAAACTATACTCCTGAGATTGCAGCTTTGAGAGCTGTAAGAATCATGTATATGGCATTGTGTTTGCTTTCAAATACAGAGTATGTACGAATTGGAGATTTCAAAGAACTCGTTGATTCAAAAATAGAAAATGCAAGGCTTGATTCTCTCAGATACATAAGAAAAGTCGATATGGAGGCATATGCCTATGTGATAAAAACGGACAGATTGTTGACTGAAATGCAGCATTGCGACTAAGAGTCTGTATCAGTGCTGAGTTTTCCTCTTGAAAGGTTGTTTTTTTCAGATGAATGGGTCTATCCTATGGTCAAATGAAAAAGGAGGGGAGAACTATGAAAAGATTTCTACTTGCTGTTCTTGCCGTTTTGATGCTTTGATGCTTTGTTTCGTTGAATTTTAAAGTAACTT
>MSGT01000050.1 GCA_001940825.1 Sphaerochaeta sp. Phil3 | reverse complement strand
GGTTAGCTAGCGCGGGCGCTAACACTGAATTCATTCTATCACATTTAATCCGGGTTTCAATTGGGTAAACACTGAAAAAAATCTTTCATGTTGCCACATAAAGTCTGGATATTCGACCTTCTTCTGGTAGCATGAAATGGATGAGTTTTGAGTTTACAATTTTACTAATTTATTGTAAATTTGTAAATGCAAAGGAGAAATATGAATCAGAGGGAAATTTTTGCACAGCGGTTGAAAAATGCTCGCGTTATGAATGGGTTCTCAATGGATGACTTGGTAAAGGCTATGGGCGGTGAAGTCTCGAAAACGGCTATCTCAAAATATGAACGAGGGGAGCTTTTCCCTAGTAGCTCTGTGGTTATCGAGCTTTCCAATTCATTAAGACAACCTATTGATTATTTTTTCAGACCTTTTGAGGTGTCGATTGACTCAATCAGATTCAGAAAACATAAAAGCAAACTTACTATAAAGCAGGAAAAGGCTCTTAAAGAGAGCATATCGGATCTGATTGAAAGATACATAAGCATTGAAGAGATTTGCAATGCAACGATTTCCTTTGAATCTCCAATCGAATCGGTGGTCTTTGCAGAAGAAGACGTGATTGCCGCAGTAAAAAGAATCAGGACTGAATGGAACATTGGCAACGATGGTATTGTTGGTGTAATCGATTTTCTTGAAAATCACGGGGTCAAGGTCTTGGAGATAACTGCCCCGGATTCTTTCGATGGGTTAAGTTCGATTGTAAATGACAAATATCCTGTTGTTGTCCTGAACAAATCGTTTTCTCCTGAAAGAAAAAGATTCACTGCTTTGCACGAATTGGGGCATTTGGTCTTGCCGTTTGATTCTTCTATTGAAGAAAAACAAGAGGAAAAGCTATGCAATTTTTTTGCAAGTGAAATGCTGATTCCTGAAGACATATTCAAGAAAGAGATTGGGGCTTCACGTAGCGATATTTCATATCAGGAATTGAAGGCACTTCAGCTTTCGTATGGAATTTCCTGTGATGCTTTGATGTATAAAGCGAAAGACTGTGGCATAATCAGAGGCCAACGCTACAAATCTTTCTGTATACAAAAAAGGAGAAGTCCTAGTTTTAAAGAACTGATTGAGAGATCTCTTTACCCTGAAGAAGAGAGTTGTAGATTTTCCATCCTTGTCTACAGGGCTCTAAGCAGTGAACTGATTACGGTTTCCAAGGCCGCAACGCTTCTTCATCAGACTGTCGAGCAGGTTAGGGGCGATTTGGCTTTGGTATGATTGATGATGTAGTTGTTGTCAGTGATTCCAACATATTCTTCGATTTGCTTTCCTCTGGTTTGTTGAATGAATTCTTTAGACTTCCATGTAAGATTGCTACCACTGATTTCGTTGTTGATGAAATTATGGACCCAGATCAAAAGAGAAGTATCGACTTGTTCATAAGAACCAAAGAGTTGAATGTTGAAAGCTTTGGCCCTCAGGAAGTGCTGGATATTGTATCTATCTTTGAAAAGAATAGTAACAATGCTTCGATTACAGACTGTTCTGTTTGGTACTATGCTAAGAAAACAAATGGAAGGTTGCTGACAGGTGATGCAAAACTTAGAAGGTCAGCCATGAAGGACAACGTCAAAGTCTCTGGATTCCTATACGTTTTGGACAATCTTGTTGAATATGGTCTTGTTGACAAAAAGGTTTGTGCGGAAAGACTGGAGCATTTGCTTGAAATCAACAAACGTCTTCCGAAAGAAGAGTGTGTTTTAAGGATTAAGAGTTGGAGAAGCCTGCAATGACAAATCCTGTTTCGTGTTGGGTTTGATGACTATGAAAGAACAACTCTCTGGAAAAAGGACTAGATTTGAATAGAGGTTCTTTCGATACTATTCTAAGAGAACAAATATCTGAAAATCGAACAAGAAAAGTTGAAAAATAAGACTATTGCCTTTATAGAGCGACATTGGAGGGTTTGTTATGGAGTCTTATGAGAAACTAAGAAACGCAAGGGTCCGCATTGGAATAACTCAGGATTATGTTGCAAAACAACTGAATGTCCCCAGATCTTCAGTGGTTCAGATAGAGAGTGGAAACAGAAAGATAACTTCTGATGAATTGTCTACGCTTTGTGATATTTACGGTTTGTCTGCAGATTATGTTTTGGGTAAGGCTCATGAAGATAGTTCTCCAATGAAGTTCATTGCAAGAAGCTTTGAAAGTCTTTCGGAAGAAGACCAACAGGAAATTGCAAGTCTTATCGAATTTAAGAAAGAAATGGCAAGAAGAAAAAAACAGCAGAAAGAGGTATAACGCTTGTTAGAAAAAGCAATTCTGAGCAAGTATAAATTTGACGCTGGGGGTTAGCAGAAGAGTTTTCATGTTTTGTCTGATTTGGGTCTTTCCTATGTTTCCTGGATCTGGACAAATTAAGAGAGACTTTCTTTACAGAAGACAATGATGAGATTTCCCTTATTGTATTGAATGCAAAATTCCAGTACCCCGATAGATTTCTTGTATGGTTGCAAACAAGGGGATTTTATAGGTTGCAAACAGGGGGATTTTCGTTATGTGGTTCAAACAATAGTGCATTTAAGCGTTTCAAGCATGAAGCTAGAACATGTTTTGGTCCAATTTCAAATTTTGCAAAAGTGGGAGTTTCTTTAATTCTGTGGCATACTTGAGAAAAAGTATAAAAAGTTGTAAAACTTTCCAAAAAGCATAAATAGTTATAAAATAATCTACAAACTATAAATTGCATTTTATGGAGGTTGATGTGCAGAATCCCTTTACAACGACTTTCAGCAAGGCTCCCGAGAATACTTACATTGATACCGATAAGACAACTGAAATCCTTGAGAACTTCAAATATGACAACCCTTCTGAATCAGTCTACAAGATAACTGGGGTTCGTGGTTCTGGAAAGACAGTAATTCTTGCCAAAATAGAGGAGCAGCTAAGGAGTGAAGACTACAAAAAACTAGGATGGATTGTTCTTGATCTGAATCCTTCCCGGGACATGCTGCAACAGATGGCAGCTATGCTGGTCAAGGAAGGTTTTGGCAGGAAATCAAAAAAAAGTAGGAGTTTGAATGTCTCTGCAAGTGTTCTTGGAACGGGAGGCGGATTTGGTTTTTCTTCAGAAAACGATGAGGCTTTTTTTGATATCGGTGTTGAAATTGAGGGGATGCTCCAAGAAGTCCAGAAAAAAGGAAAGAAAATATTCATAGGTATAGATGAAGTCTCAAAAACTTTGGAGATGATGAAGTTTGCATCAGAATTTGGAAGATGGCTTAGAGCTTCCTATCCTGTGTTTTTGGTGTGCACTGGTTTGTACGAAAACATAATGGAAGTATGCAATGTGAAGAATTTGACGTTCTTTAGGCGCGCAACAACGGTAAAGACTGAACCTTTGAGTTTTGTTGGGATGACTGAGATGTACAGAAGACAACTGAAAGTTGACGTTGAAGTTGCCAAAAAGATGGCTAAGGTTACAAAAGGATATGCATATGCATTCCAGGAGTTGGGGGTGCTTTATTTCAAGAAGAAGGACGTTGAAGGCCTTGATGATATTATTCCTGCCCTCAAGTCACAATTGTTTGCGTATTCGTATGAGAAGATTTGGGAGGAGCTGTCTGAAACCGACCGATTTCTTTCAAGGATTTTGTCTGAAAAGACTGAATACAAACGAGAGGAAGTTTTGGTGTTAATGGGAGAAAGGAAGGAAATCTACTCAATGTATCGTGATAGGTTGATTAAGAGGGGGCTCGTAGATGTTCGACAGGCCTACATATCCTTGTCTTTGCCTTTTTTTGCAGACTACATCCATGATTACTGCCTTTAGAAGCTGATTCTCGATGTCCTGCGAATTGGCGGCTCCTTGAAGCTGTGCTGAGAGCTGAACATATGAAAGTTTTGCAATAATCGTTCCAAAAATGAAACGAATGGCTCTGTACATTCCAAAAATGGAATGATAGATTGTAGGTATGAAATACATTTGGGAAAACGATGCATGGCCTAATTTCATATATGATGATGTCTCAGATTCCCTTGTAAGGTTGTATGAAGAAAAGAATGCTACTGATATAGCTTTTTCCGTCATAGACGACCAAACCAGAAGGCAGATGATTGCAGCGGACCTTTCCCAAGACATAGTTTCGTCCCTCTCAATTGAAGGGGAGGCTATAGACATTGACTCCATCTATTCTTCCGTTTCCAAACATCTTGACGTGATGTTCACAGGAAAGTCCAAGGATTCCGCTTATGCCCAAAGTGTTTTGTCGATGGTCACCGATGCTTTGGAGAACCATGGACCTATGACCCATCAAAGGCTTTGTGACTGGAACCTGCGGCTTTTTGAAAACAAGGCAGGGTTGCATCCCAAGGTCATGGGTGAGTATAGGAATGGAGCCGAATATGTCATGAAGGTTTCTGGTAAATCGCAGGAGATTGTATATGAAGCGGTAAGGCCGGAGAATGTTCCAATGGAGATGGGTAGGTTTTTGGAGTTCGTCAATGGCGACGACGCTTTGGACCCTTTCGTCAAGGCTTCCATCGCATCGCTTTGGTTCGTTGCAATCCATCCATTCGAAGATGGCAATGGTAGAATCTCCAGAGCTATTGCAGATTATGTCATCAATAGGAGTTCAAATGACGGACTACATGTCTTCAACCTCTCCAGTGGAATACTGAAGGATAGAGACTCCTATTATGACCATATTCAGGTTTCATTGACTGACAATCCAAGTATGGACATCTCAGGTTGGGTTGTATGGTTCCTTGATATGGTCTGCGATTGCTTTGTACGGTCAAGATCTGCTTTGAAAAAGACCCTGTCAACGACATCGTTTATGAAGTCCTTGGATCCAAACGAATTCAACTCAAGGGAAATGAGTATGTTGTACAAGCTGGCGGATGGATCCTTCTTTGGCAAATTGACAACGGAGAAATGGATGAAGATGACGAAGTCTTCCAAGACTGTGGCTTTCAGGGATATCCAACACCTTGTCAAAAAAGGATTCCTCATTCCTTCAAACGGGGCGGGCAGGAATGCTGGATACCATTTCAATGACATGATAGTTCAGTGATGTTCTTTCTACTTTAGAAAAGTGGTAGAAATACCGAAAATCTAAAGTAGGAGAAATGTTGGATAATAGATTCATATCGACTAATCTAAAGTCGCATTTTGGATTGGTCGGGGAGTTGTGGTATGCTATGTAGCGGAAGGGTTGTTTCGAACATTGGAAAGGAATAGTTTCAATGGCGTTCTGTGAGGAGAAAGCGTTTTGAAAAAGGAAAAAGATGAAATCACCATCCGTTCAAGTGCGGCGGAATATCTGACATATGTTGCCTCCGTGGGTGACCAGCAAGACAGCATTGAAATGCGCTATGAAGACGAGAACATTTGGCTTACGCAGAAGATGATGGCGACCTTGTATGATGTTGATGTCCGGACTATCAGTGAACACATCAAGAAAATTTATACGGATTCAGAACTTGAACAGAATTCAAGGGGCTGTAACAAAAGTCGGG
>MSGT01000049.1 GCA_001940825.1 Sphaerochaeta sp. Phil3 | reverse complement strand
ACCAACAAAAACTCGGAAGACCCGAAAAAAGCTCTTTTCATGTCATCGTGAATTGCTTTGCGGTGTAGAATTCGCACATTTCATTTGACAAGTCATTTACTTGTAGTTCTAACAACGATATAGATGTTTTTAGGGAGCAGGGTTCTTGTTTTCCATACATCTTCGAATGCTTCCTTTGTGAGAACCCTGTTGTAACGTGTATCTTGTGCATTAGCATTCTCTTCAAGGGAGTCCACCAGATAAATGCACTGCTCGTCATAGCCAACGACGACAGCATAGTGTGTATCTTTTGGGATGCGAATAAAAACGATGATAGGGTTTCCCTCTATCAAGTGCTGTTTCAACGTGTCAATATTTCCGTGCTTATCTCTGAGATACATTTTTATGAGGGAAAATCGGGTAATGCAATGCATTTTTCTAGGGGAAAATTTGGCTGTTCATTACAATTTTCTAGGGGAAAGTTCTTTATGCTTGTACTTGGAGCTTTACTTTTTTGGAGCCTTGTATATTTAGCGACGAAGGATTCTGCCAATGTTTTGTTTAAGAAACTTGACCCCATGCAAAACGGAGGTGTAAAATCGAAGGGGCAGACGCATTGGATTGTCCAAAAGGTGGTAAGAGATGAACTACAAGACATTCGCTTTGGCAGTGTTGGTCGCACTTGCGCTTGTACTGTGTGCAGTCGCGTGCGACAGTGAAGTTCCCACCCCGGAATCGGTCGGGGGGGGGTGATTTCCTGGCTTGGAAATCTTGAGGAATCACCATCGAATCCCAAAAGATACGATGCATACCACAACACCGTGGACGGCTGCTCGTACATATACGACGGTGCAAACTGGACGCTTTTGGCCTCCAAGGGCGACAAGGGCGATGCTGGAACAAACGGCCGCTCGATAGTCTGGAAGGGCAGCTACGCCAACGCACCGCAGAACCCCGAAAGGCTGTGGGCGTACTACAACACAGAAGACGGCTGTTCATACATCTATGACGGAACGAAGTGGACGAACCTTACATCCAAAGGCGGGAAGGGTGAGGATGGAAGGTCGATAGTATGGAAAGGAAGCCTCCCATCGCATCCACAGAACCCTGAGGCCCTTTGGGCATACTTCAACGAAGGCGATGGATGCTCCTACATCTACGACGGCGAGAAATGGACTTTGCTTTCGTCCAAGGGCGACAAGGGCGAGACCGGCAGCTCCGGCGCCGATGGTAGGTCCATAGTCTGGAAAGGTACGTTCTACACACATCCAGAGAATCCGCAGGAACTGTGGACATACTACAACGCCACGGACGGCAACGCATACATATACAGCGACGGCTCATGGAGCCTGCTCATGCAGAACCTGGCGATCAACTACGATACGCCTACGATAATGGGGACGGTTTCATCCAACGGCGACATGTACTTCGTTTCGGACGTGTACGTAAAGGTCGTGGACGAAGCTTCGAACAACACCGTCTGGAACAGCCTTCCAGCTGCAGACGGGGACTTCGCAGTGTCGGGCCTGGATGCTTCCAAGACATACACGCTTCACTTCTCGTCAAAGAGACTTAGTGATGTGAACATAACCAACTCCAAGGCTTTGACAGCGACAACGGAGGACGTCTCCTTCGGTGCAATCAGGACAGGTGTTTCGCCTCTGAGCGGCAAGGCCCAGAACCTTGGCTCCATAGTCCTTTCCCCGAACGGAACGGTCCATGGTTCGGTCGTCCTCGGCAGTGACTCCAAGACAAGCGGAGGCGTCGATGTCTTCCTCGATGGAACCCCATATGCAGCAAAGACGGACTCGAACGGCGAGTACACAATCAAGGATGTACTACAGGGTTCATACTCCATCGTATTCAGGAAGGACGGATACATCACCCAGACAAGGGACATTGTTGTCTTCTCCTCCAATCCTTCGGAGGTTCCATCCATTGAAGTCCCTTCCGTCAGACTTGTAATGGGCTCATGCACATTGAAGGGTTCAATCGGCTATGAAGACAGAACCGATATGTCTGGGATCAACGTCATCCTCATAGCCTCCAACGGAGACGTATGCAGAACCTCCATGACAGGAAAGGACGGCTCATTCTCGTTCGAGGGGATTTCACCGGACGCATATACGATAAGGGCAGGTGCGGATGGATACACGACCGTGGACAGGCGCATATCCATATCCATTGGTGAATCCTATGTGGTTCCAATGGGGAGTCTTGTCAACCTCTGCGGCTCCATAGCCGGCAGCGTGACCACCAACGACTCAGGTCTGAAGTCGGGCGTGAAGGTCAAGGCCTCGTCATCGAGCGGAGGACACTCATATGAGACCATTACTGACGAAGCAGGACTCTACTTACTTTCGAACGTCCTTCATGGAGACTACGTCCTCACTTTTGAGAAGGAGGGGTACGAGACATGCACCTCCAATGTCACTGTAGAGCCTGGAAGGACATCGACCGCCGATGCACAGCTGAAGTCAAGGTTCGGTTCCATAAGGGTCATAGTGTCGTTCGTGGACAAGGACGACCCAACGGGCATAGTCGTGAACGTCTACCGCAACGGCACTCTGATATTCAGCTCCACCACTACCAGCACCGGCATAATCGTGATAGCAAACCTGCCCATAGGGGACGGCTACAGCGTCATAGCGTCTTCTGACGGCTACGGCTCATCGGGCGAGGACAAGGTGACCGTCTCAAGCGGAACGGTCTCGGAGCTCAACCTCCAGAAGCTCTCGAATAGATACGGTTCACTCAAGGGACGTGTCGTCGATGCGAACGGAAATCCAATCGAGTCCGCAACCGTGGGCATTTCATCGAACGATGGAAACTCATACACACTCACAACATCTAAGGACGGTACGTTCTCAAAGACGGACGTGGCCGTTGGAACCTACACAGTATCCGCAGGCAAGGCCGACTACCTCACGACTACGCTTGAGCGGACGTACACCGTGGAGCCCTCGCTCGCCACCGAGATCAAGGACACCATAGTGCTTACAAGCAGGTACGCCGACATAGCTGGCAAGGTGTCCTATACGGACAAGGAGGATTCATCCAACATATCGGTGACCATCGAGGACGACAAGGGCGGGACACTTGGGACGGTCGTTACTGGAGAAACCGGCTCATACTCGTTCAAGGTCGAATCCGGGACGTACTACATAAGGGCCAACGCACAGGGATACTTCGAATCGTCCAAAGTCGTGAACGTCGTTTCTGGAAACGACTATATTGTAGAGCTTGAAAGCATAAAATCGATGTATGGTTCTGTATCAGGAAAGGTCCTTAAATCGAATGGGGATGCCGTTGAAGGTGCAACGATAAGGCTGGAGTCCAATAACGGCATGGCCTATAATGTTTCATCCTTGGCCGATGGCTCGTTCCTGTTTGAAAATGTTCCTATAGGCGATTATTCGGTATCCGTTAGCAAGCTTGAATTCCAGACTGTGATCCTCCCTTTGAAGTGCAGCGTAGAATCATCGAAGATTACGACAATCGATGCCGTTGTGTTGACGAGCGAGTATGCGGAAATCAATGGTGCCGTAGGATATTCGGACAGAACCGAGCCTTCCGGAATACTTGTGACCATAGAGGATTCTTCTGGTAGAACCATCGATTCGTTTACTATCGGGAGCGATGGAACGTTCTCATTTAGAGTTTCAGCAGGAACGTTTGCAATCAAGGCCAATGCCGATGGTTACGCTGAGACATCAAAGAGCATCACGGTCGTTGTTGGAAAGGCTTATTCCATAGACCTTGGCAAGATAAACACCCTCTATGGCTCGATAGCAGGCAAGGTCGTTGATGTCAATGGAGACGCTGTGTCCGGTGCGGTCGTGAATCTGACCAATATGGATGGAGCAGGGGATCCTTTGACGCTTTCGACAAACGAGAACGGTGAATTCTCGTCGTCGACCGTTCCAATCGGAACCTACACCGTCTCCATCTCCAAGAGCGGCTACATAGACATAGTATGCAACGATGTTCCAATCGTTGGAGGTAGGACCTATGAGGTTGGAACGAAGACTCTTGTCTCCGGAACAGCTGGGATAACCGGCAGGATCGTGCTCGAAGGAGTCTCCAACTATTCTGGTATCACGGTAAGTGCGACATCTCTGACCGATGCATCCAAGTTCTACACCACTACGACGACGGACGATGGAGCATACTACTTCATGTCCATTGAAAGCGGCGCATATTCCTTGAAGATGCAGAAGGATGGCTATATCACTGACTCAACCCAACAGGTGTCCCTCACTGCCGGAAGCGTATCGCAGGTGAAGACCATCACATTGAAGAGTGAGAGCTCCATAGTGACGGGCAATGTCTCCCTCGAAGGTTCATCATCCTCCGTTGGTGTGAACATTCTCCTCAAATCCACCGAGAACGAGGCGACGTTCTCCACGACCACCGACTACAACGGGAGGTTCGTGTTCAACAACGTCAAGGCCGGCGGATATGAACTCATACTCTCCAAGGACGGATACGCCAACGTATCCATAAAGGACCTCTATGTTGAGAAAGGCGTGGAGAAGACATTGGATTCAATCGTGATGAACATAGCGTTCACATCAGTGAGGGGACAGGTTTCGCTCGAAGGGAGGACGGACCTCTCCGGAGCGTTGGTCACTGCGACGAACATATCCAACACCGACATCATCTACTCCGCCATAACGAACTCCCAAGGCGTGTTCACCTTCGCTAAGATGTACTCGGGTGAGTATCAGATCGTCGTATCGTGCAATGGATACTCTTCGATTACGCTTCCCACTGTCAAGGTCGTGGATGACAAGCCTATGGATGTGGGTTCCGTCAGTCTGAAGATAGAGCGTGGAACGATTGCTGGAATCGCAAGGCTCGAAGGTTATTCCGACTACAGCGGAATAAAGGTCTCAATCCTTGGAACGGAATACGAGACAACTACTGCAGAGAATGGTTCCTATTCCTTCACCGTACCTGCCGGCAACTATCCCGGAGGGCTCAGATTCGAGTACGGGGACTTCGAGACGACATCGTATGCCTTTACCATACCAGTGCTCACCAACTCCACCTATGCGATACCGGACATCCAGCTCAAATGCCTGAATGTCCCAATGGTGTATGGAAAGGTGACGATATACGGACTCACAAGAGCCGAGTACGACGGCATAACCGTGAAGCTAGCCGAGCTTCCATCGTTCTCGTACACCACGGACAAGGACGGAAGGTGCTCGTTCGAGCATGTACCTGTGGGTACATACACCTTGGAGTTCACAAGGGAGAATGCAAGGAAGGTCACGAAGATTGTAGCTGTTGAACCTTCGCCCTGCATTGTGATAGAAGACATTGAACTCATTCCCGACGCTGCAACGTTGTATGGAAACATCTCTATGGATGGGGTTGAGGACTACAGCGGAGCGACGGTGAGGATAACCACCCCTGGTTCCGTAGAGCTCAAGACGATGACGAACGCCGCAGGGTACTGGTACATAGGCAACGTGGTCGCATCCAAGAGCCACGCCATAACGTTCGAGAAAGAGGGCTGGGACTCTCAGACCTACGAAATCGCTGCCGACGGATACGAGCCGCTTGCACTCGTGGACTACAACAGCGAACAGCCTGTCGTGATGAGGGATACAACCGCCCCTGTGGTGACGAACATATCCGCGAACATAGGCAGGAGCACTGAGAACGGAAGGGAGGTCTATCTCTATCTATACACCAGCGAGAAGGGCAGCGGAATCAAATGGATACAGGGGACAACTTCTGATTCGTTCGATGGCGTTGAGGAGCAGTCGTACTACAACCCGTTCACACTGCTTATCCCTGACGAAGTTGGCGAGTACACCCTACATGTAAGGGTCAAGGACGGTGCTGGAAACGTCTCAGATGCGATGAGTACGAACATCGTAGTCAAGAACGACAAGGTCCAGTTGTCCGGAGCCCTTTCAGGCGAGAAGCTGCACCTGACCAAAAACGAGGACGGCAAGCCGTATGTCATTACCGACAACGTCCTCGTTCCAAAGGGAGAGACTTTGCTCATAGATCCAGGTGTAGAGATTCAGGTGCAGGGGGCTTTCTACATACAGGTCGAGGGTTCCATAAAGGCGGTTGGAACGGAAGACGAAAGGATAAGGATATATGGGGTTGACGGTGGAGTGGACAGGTGGCAGGGCATCAACTTCATGGCCGATTCCAGAAACGTCATATCCTATGCGGACATCTCTGGAATGGCAGTTGGAATCTATGGCTACTGCGACTTCGATCATGTATTGTTGACAGCTGGTAAGAGCGGTTCTGCAATAGGCAATGGAGCCAACAGCCGATTGGTTGGCGATATCCGTGATTCTGAAGTCAGCGGCGTTGTAAGCGTCAAAGAGGGAAGTGTTCTGAACAGTAGGTTCTCAGAAGGCAGCGTTTACCTTAAGGACGTCTCCGTATTCAACTGCTACTTCCTTGGCTCGGTGAGTGCAAGCGGCTGTTTCGTGAACAACTGTACATTCTCAGGTTCGAGCTGCTCCTTTGACTCTTCGGTAAGCGTCAACAATCTCTTCGACGTTTCAAACATGACTGCTGAGGACTGCATAATGAGGTTGAC
Organism: Sphaerochaeta sp. Phil3; assembly: GCA_001940825.1. Lineage (GTDB taxonomy): Bacteria > Spirochaetota > Spirochaetia > Sphaerochaetales > Sphaerochaetaceae > UBA9732. The sequence goes on along the minus strand of MSGT01000049.1, from coordinate 3,365 downwards.
GACATTCAACGGCGGTTCGCTGTCGCTCGTAGGAGGATTCTGGAAGAACGATACTCTGAATGGATGCTCCTTCTCTTCCTACAGCGTACATTCCTTTGTGGAGTCGAATTTGATATCCTGCGGGGATATAACTATTACGACAAAGCGTTCAGACAGAGTGTCGTTTGACATGAGGGGTAACTATTGGGGCGATGACAAGACTGTTGAGCTGGGTTCCAAGACGAATGACGACAACGACGATTTGTCGTTCATCTACGACTACAACGACAAGGACAAGAGCAACTTCAATGTCAGCAAAGTGCTGTATTCAGGGTACAAGAATTCTGCGATAGAGAACTGCGGATGCCAAGGCAAGGACTATGGAACAGAGGGTTCGTACTCAGGGTTTTCAATAGGCGACAAAGGCCCTGCCAAAGGGTTGGTGTTCTACGACAAGGGATTCTATTCGGATGGATGGAGGTACCTCGAGGCAGCGCCTTCGGACATAGGAGGCTTTGTATTCGGATACTATAGACCAGACAAGGAGAACAAGAACGTTGTTGGAACATCTTGGGCCATTGGTTCCGGCAAGTACAATACGGAGAACCTGAAGAAGCATATGGACATGGATGGCAAGGCCTACTCGGACAGCTTAGAAGATTTGAAGGAATATGCCGCAAGGAAGTGCCTTGACTATGTCTATGAAGGGTATGACGATTGGTTCCTGCCCAGCAAAGACGAGCTGAACCTCATGTATAAGAACCTTCACAAGAATGGTTTGGGCTCGTTTGCCAGCCGCCTCTACTGGTCGAGTTCCGAGGACGGTGCAGGCTATGCATGGAATCAGGACTTCATCAGCGGCCTTCAGGGCTACTACCCCCGCGACGCCGATATCCGTGTGCGTCCAGTCAGGGCTTTCTGACCTATTCAACTATTTAGCAATTCAAAGGGTTTGGGGAATGTGTCCCCAAACACCACAAGGAGGATATTATAAATGGAGAATTCAATTCAAACCGAACGCAATGGAATGAAAAAGTACATGATTGATACATGCATGTATGAGAACATGACTTTGATCGTTTTAAGCTTCGAAAACGCATGCAAGGTTGAAGCGATGATCAAAAACGATTCGAAGTATGGCAGGGCTTCCGATGAGAATGCAGGACGAAAAGGCTCATATCCTGGCTCCACGGCATATTGGTTCAATCAAATGAAGCTTCTTTTGGAGGACTCAAGCATTTCCTCAGATGACGAAAGATGGAAAGAAGTTGTAGAGAAAGTTGTTTGTTCCATAGATAGGGAGAACAGCACTCATTTGAATGCAGATGGTGTTGGAAGAGATGAGATAACCAAAAGGATTGCCTCTCATAAAGATGATTTGATTAAGATGTTGAAAGACAAAAACAACTTCGAGTTGTTCAATTTAATACAGGAGAAAACGACCCCAAATGATGACAGACATCATTCTAGAACAAATACTTCATTTGCAAGTAAGTTCTGCCACTACGCATGCCTGTATCTCTTTGAAGACCAACCGGAACAGGACAACTATTCGATATACGACAATGTAATCAGGGAGGTTCTTCCTCTTTATGCATCGAAATACGGAGTAGAAGTCGATAACATCAGAGACTATGTCGAATATAGTAGAGTTATTGATGCAATAAGAGACGCTGTCTTAAAAGAGACTGGCTACAAGCTTAGTAGGAATGGTTTTGACCATCTACTGTGGTATTTCCACAAGGGGCGCAACTAGGATTCTGAATTGAAATTGCATTTTATCGTTAAAGAGGGGATGAACCATGAAATACGAATCTCTATTCGCTGATGACAAAGATTTCCTTGAGATTGCAAGTCATTACTACAACAAGAACTTTGGCACCATGAGCAAGTCAGAGCTTGATTTGCTCATGTTCAAAATTTTCTATGATGGATTGAAGAATAAGAATGATGATTCATCACTTACAGATGTAGCATTGGCAATCGAACTAGGAATAACAAAGCAAAAGGTGAAGTCCCTCAAGGAACGGATGTTCCTCAAATACTCCAGCGACAGCGATTTTGATTGGAAAAGGGAGATGAGGGATTGCATTGCAAAACCCTCTGTTGAATACGATGATACGACTGGTAAGTTTACGATTCTGGTTTCAGATTCACGTTTTGGATATGCGGTCGAGGATTTCCTTGAAACTAACAGGTTGATTTCCGACTATTCACACAACTCGAAACTACTGGTTCTTTCGAGACGTGCGTTCGTTTTCCTGGCTTATGAAAGCTGTGATGACTCTGAAAAACGGCGAAGGCTTGAAGACTGTTTCACGAAAACTTTAAATGAAGAGAGGAAACAAATTGAAGGTCAGCTTAAGGCAAAGACATTTTGGACAAGATGCAGCAATGCTTTGACAAGTAACGTAATGAATACAGTCCTCGACATCATCGGTCTAGGACTTTCAGTTGTGCGATAGTCTGAACCCATGGCCCTGTACTACGACCTTCAGATCTACAAGGATGTACACTCGCTCGTACTCTTGGTGTTCCAATACACCAAGGAGTTCCCCAAGGAATACAAGTTCAACCTTGGGGAGGACATGAGACGGGATTCCATAGTACTTGTCAGGTCAATATACAGGGTCAACAAGGCCGTGGAGAAGAACCTGGAGTTCGATGCGTTCATGGACGACTTCGAGGTTCTGAAGTTCGAGCTCAGGCTCTCCATGGACCTTCATCTCATCTCCATAAGGAAATACGCTGAAATCTCCCGGCTTGTGGATTCCATAGGCCGTCAGATCAACGGTTGGAGGAAGTCCTTCCGTTAGGCCGGAGTCTTCTCCGCCAAGGTGGAGAAGAGTGGGCCGAGGCTTGGTTGAAAGCGGTCAGAAGGGGTCTCGAAAGAGGTGAATAGCTTGGGTATGGAACGCTTCGTATCCAACAACACTCCCTTCGTCATTGGGCTCGTTCGCCGACAACAACTACTGGTCGAGTTCCGAGAACAATGCAGACAACGCATGGAAACAGAACTTCTCCAGAGGCAACCAGAACGACAACAATCGCAACAACGAAAACCGTGTGCGTCCAGGGGTTTCGACCAAGCAGGGCGGAGTAGGGCAGCCTCTCCGCCCATTCTGTATTCGTTACTGAATTCTATTGACTTCCTCAACGCTCATGTTCGCAGCCTTTGCTATTATTTCAACAGAGACTCCTTGATACTTTAGGTTTTTGACCATGCGTGTTCTTTCGTTGGTCTCGCCTCTAGCTTCACCTTCCTTGTATTTCTCAATGAGGTTCAGTTCGTATTTCATATAGCCCTGCCTCCAGTCCTCGTCCCCGTTTATGTCCAGCACGCATTCGTCCAGCCTCTCCACGAACTCGTTGCCGCTGTCCTTTCC
>MSGT01000048.1 GCA_001940825.1 Sphaerochaeta sp. Phil3 | reverse complement strand
AACAAAAACTCGGAAGACCCAGATAATGAGCGGAAAAGTCTAATGATTAGACTTTTTTGTTGAAAATTCCATAGGAAAGTCTAAACTGTATCTATGACAATAGATGTTCTCAAGACTCTTCAAGGAAAAATCGATGAACTGGGTGCCTTGATCCAGAATCTGCAGACCCGTTTGAAGGACGCTCCTGCTGGAGTTCTCCTTTTAAAGACCTCCAATGGACATCAGAGCCGGTACCTGAAGTGTGAAACCATGGAAACCCTCGAATACCTAGGCAAGGACAAGGAACCTCTGGTCAAAGCCCTCTCACAGAAGAAGTACGACCAAGGTCTTCTCAAGGTTGCCACAAGACAGAAGGCTGAGCTTGAAAGGACGTTGGAGAGGCTTTCGAAAGGGAATGGTCCAAGGATGCTCGACGATGTGATGTCAACGATGCCGGAGTCCTTGAAACGTTACATAACCCCGGATCCCGCCACCAATGAAGGCTTCATAGCCAAGTGGAGCCAGCCGTCTCCAAAACGCTTCTACAAGGGGGACGTGCCAAAGGAATCCCCTCATTACACAATGAGGGGTGAGCATGTGCGGTCCAAGAGCGAGATCCTCATAGCGGACAGATTGTACGCCAGAGGGGTTCCGTACCACTACGAGCTTGCGTTCTCTCCTAACGAGGGCGTGTCCATAAGGCATCCTGACTTCACCGTGCTGAACACGAGGACGCTTGAGGAATTCTATTGGGAGCACCTAGGGAAGATGGACGATCCCAAGTATTCTGTGACGTCCAAGGAGAAGGTTGAATGGTTCGCCGCCTACGGCATAGTGCCCGGCAGGAGGCTGATAGTTACCTTCGAGACCTCAATGAGTCCCTTGAACACCAGATATGTAGACAGGCTCATTGACTTGTATCTGAAGTAGGGGTCTGGGACTAGAATTCAGCCTCTGTTGTCGTGTCTGGACTGCCGCTTGCATATTCTTCAGTCATGACTCCTTCTGGGCTTTCGCCGGGTTTGCTTGTAACTATCTCTATGCGGCGTTCTATCTTAGATAGCTCGCTGTCTATGGAAGAAGCGAGTTTCATTCCTTCTTCGTAGAGGTCAACGGCTTTGAGAAGGTCCGTAGATGGATCCTGCAAGGTCTTTGAAATATCCTCCAGCTTGTCGAGTTTCTGCTCAAATGTGAGGTCTTCTTTCTTCGTTGCCATTTCCAGTTCTCCTTTTTCAGTTTTCTTTCGTAGAGCCTTCCGAGGCGTTTTCAACATCGCTTATGACGGCTCCAATGTGTCCGTTCGCCAGCCTAATGCCTATTTTTTCTCCAATGCCTACAGCTTTGCAGTCTTTCAGAACCTTCCCATCCTGGGTGTTCACTATTGCATATCCGCGTTCAAGCACGTCAAGAGGGGAGAGTGCCTTCATCTTGTGGGTCAGCATTTCAAGGCGGGATTTCCTGGCTGAGACAAGACTTGAGACCCCCATCCTCAACGATGACATTCCGTAGTCGAGCCTCATCCTGTTGTGTGCCAATCGTCCTTCCAACTGTTTTCCAGCACTTGCAGGTGAGAACGCCGCCACTCGAAGGCGTACAGCTGAAATGCGTGACGACATGCTGTCAGTGAGCGAGCGGCGTATCTTCTCCACTATTTCCTTCTGGTCGAATGCGTTTTCGCATACAAGTTCAGCCGCTGCGGACGGGGTGGGTGCCCTTAGATCCGCCACATAGTCGCTCAATGCCCAGTCTATCTCGTGGCCCACAGCCGATATCACAGGGATTTCCGACTCATGGATGGCTTCTATCACGCTGTCTTCTGAGAATGGGAGGAGGTCCTCTATGCTCCCGCCTCCGCGACCTACTATCATTACAGGGGCAAGGAGAAAGTCGTTCACATCTTTTATCCTTGCTGCAATGGATGCTGCAGCACCCGGCCCCTGTACGGTTGCAGGAAGTATGATTATGTCCATGGCTGGGTTTCGTCTGCCGGTTATCTGGAGTATGTCCTGCAAAGCCGCACCTGTCGGGCTTGTAATCACAGCAACTCGTTCAGGGTGCTTTGGCAGAGGTTTCTTGCATGAAGCGTCGAAGTAGCCAAGTCCTGCATAGTGACGTTTACGCTCTTCGAGCATTGCAAGAATATCGCCTTCTCCAAATGGATCCATGGATGTGCATATGAGGCTGTAGGTTCCACGGGGTTCATAGACGCTAAGGCTCCCTTTCACCACGACACGTTGTCCGTCCTTGGGGATGAATCCAACTCTATGGATGTTGCCTCTCCACATGGCGCAGCCAATGACAGATCCATTGTCCTTGAGGGAGAAGTACCAGTGTCCTGTGGATGCAGGCTTGAACCCTGATATTTCGCCCTCGACGGTCAGGTTGTAGAACGAGCCTTCAAGGGTGGTCTTGATTATGGAGGTAAGTTCGCTGACGGTGAGTTTTGGGACCGAGTCCAATCTGTCAGGCATTGGTTCCTCCTTCATCGTTGACACTGGAATCGTTGGTGTCTGTGGAATCTTTTGCGTCAGTGGTGTCTGAAGGCTGCTTTGCTGCATTTTTCGCATCTTTCCTTCGTGCAAAGGCTATTGTTGTAACGGCTCCAGCTATTGTGAACACTCCGCCCACAACAACAAAGGTGATATTTGAAAGGGCATAGAATCCTTTGAATAGCCATGAAACCAGGAACCCTCCAACTGCGGCGGTCTCTATGCACAGGTAGGTTCTGAACATGAGGATTCCAACAACGACTAGGGCAACTGCGTATGCGGCTACAAGACCAATGAACGTTGCTAGTGATACATTAGGTGATATGTACAGGCCGCAGGCAAGCGGGATTGCGACGAAAAGAGATGACAACACTTCATAGGCTTTTGTAGGTAGCTCTGCAAGGAATATCGTGGTCAGAACGGCTACCATTGGCACCAGCATCTTGAGTATGGTCTCCCACCAAACGTGGGTTGTACTTAGAAGTTCAAGCGTGGTGGCGAAGCCCACTCCCTCCAGAGTTGCTTCATCGAACGATCCTTCCAAAAGCATCGTTAGGAGAAACAAAGCTCCAAAGGCAACCAAAACTGCGTTGCGCACATACAGATAGGGCTTTTCCTTCAATCTGTAGCTGGAAAAGCACAGGACGAGTCCCAAAACCGCACCCAATGTCACGAAAACAACGCTTGTTGCCACGATGCACCTCTTTGCCTTGTTCCTTTCTATCACAGAAGACAAAAAAAGGGCAGTCCCCAGTATGAAGACTGCCCGATCTACTCAATTGTTGTTGTGGAAGTTACTCCTCAACGATTGCACCTACTGGGCAAACCGCCGCACATGTTCCACACTGAGCGCATTTGTCCTGATCGATGACGTAGATGTCTCCTTCAGAGATTGCTCCAACTGGGCACTCACCTGCACATGTTCCACATGCTGCACAAGCATCTGTGATTCTGTAAGCCATTTCGCTTCTCCTTTTTACGAATCGATACTGCAATGATACCTACGAAGGGCTGTTTGGTCAATTGGTTTTGGCTTTGCAGACGGTAAAGATGTCCTTGTAATAGTTAGAGTTATCTAACCAATCGGCAGGGGCGAAGCACAGGGACATCGGGCTATGCGAAGAGGGGAAAGAGAATGCAAGTGATGTGAAGCAATCTTGATTCTGTGGCCTTTTGGGCTGTATGATGCGCCTTATGAAGAATCTAGTTCTTGCTGAGAAGCCGAGTGTTGGAAAGGAACTTGCCCGCGTGCTTGGGTGCGTGAACAGGGGCAAGTATCTTGAAAGCGATGATTATGTCGTGACGTGGGCCTTGGGGCATCTTGTCACGTTGTGCCCGCCTGATTTCTACGGGGCCGAGTATAGACGTTGGCAGCTGAGGGACCTTCCAATTCTGCCAAAGAAGCTTGAGACCATGGTCATTGACACGACCAAGGATCAGTTCGAGATAGTCAAGCATCTTCTTGAGCGCGAGGACGTTGGTGGTGTCATCATAGCAACCGATGCCGGGCGTGAAGGGGAGCTTGTGGCTCGCTGGATACTCAAGCAGGCCGGTTGCACGAAGCCTGCGCAGCGTCTTTGGATAAGCAGTCAAACGGACCTTGCCATACGTCAGGGCTTTGCCAACCTGAGGCCTGCAAGTGACTACGACAACCTCTATGCCGCCGCAGAGAGCCGCTCTTATGCAGACTGGTATGTTGGCTACAACGTCTCGCGCGCCATGAGCTGTCATTTCGATACACGCCTCAGCGCTGGCCGTGTCCAGACCCCAACGCTTGCCCTCATAACCTCACGCGAGGACGAGATCGAGGACTTCGCAGGTAGGTTCTACTGGACCATCAAGGCCGATTTTGGCGTTTTCAAGGCTTCCTGGTATTCTCCCGAGGATCCATCGGGTGCCGCAAGCACCATAAGGATTCCTGACGAGGCCACAGCCAATGCCCTGGTTGAGAAGCTCAAGGGTGCAAAAGGTGTGGTCAAGAGCCTCAAAGAGGTTCCAAAGAGTGAGAAACCACCACTTGCATATGATTTGACAGAGCTTCAGAGGGATGCCAACAACATCCTTGGATTCTCTGCAAAGGAGACTCTTGATACGCTTCAACGCCTGTATGAAGTGCACAAGATTGTGACCTATCCTCGTACCGACAGCCGCTACATCACAGCGGACATAGTGCCTACGATTCCAGACCGCCTCATGGCCTTGACCGCCACAGGTTTCTGGATGAGGGCCTCCAAATACATGAAAAGCGGCTTCAGGACGGATTTGTCCCGCTTGGTCAACGATGCAATGGTCAGCGACCACCATGCTCTTCTTCCAACGGAGCAGAAGGTTGACCTTACAAAGCTTTCCAACAACGAAAAGGCCTTGTGGGAGCTTATCGTAACCCGTTTCCTGGAAACCCTTTCCGATGACTACGAATACAAGACCACCACCCTTGAGGCCGATGTCGTAGGGGAGCGCTTCATAGCTAGGCTCACTGTTCCAGTGTCCCAAGGTTGGCGCGATGTCGCACGCGACATTGGAAAGCGATCCGCCGCCCCTGCTGACGATGAAGGGGATGACGAAAGCGGTCTTGCATCTCTTAGCGAAGGTTCCGAGCTTGAGATTCGCGATGTGGTTTTGAAGAGAAACTCCACTTTGCCGCCAGATCGCTACACAGAGGCCGACCTTTTGTATGCCATGGAGCATGCTGGGCGCTTGGTGGACGATGCAGAGTTGAAGAAGAGACTTGAAAACGGTCTTGGCACGCCTGCAACCCGTGCCGACATCATTGAGAAGCTCATCCAGAACAACTGCATAGAGCGCCGTGACAAGGATCTTGTGCCCACGGCAAAAGGACGTGAACTGGTACGCTTGGTACCTGCCCAGCTCAAGAGTGCAGAGCTCACCGGCAAGTGGGAGCAGAGGCTCTTTGCAATTTCCAATGGAGAGGAAAAAGAGTCCCAGTTTGTTGAGGATATAAAGAAAAACGCTACGGATCTTGTGAATCAGGTCATCGCAAACCATGACAAGTTCGATCCAAACCTTATGGGTGACAAGGAACGACTTTGCCCTTCATGCGGCTGGCCAATGATGACGGTCCTTGACGAGTACGATAGGCCTCACCATGTATGCCAGCGCTTCTCCTGCGGCTACGAAGAGATGGAGGTCAAGAAGCGTATTGAGACGGAACCTGAAGTCGTGGTTCCTACACATGCAAGTGCATCTCCTACCAAGAAGATCCTTGCTGTCGCCACTCCTGGTACCGACGGCAAGAAGCGCATTGTCATAAAGAAGGCTGCTGTGAAGGCTGCCGTTGCAAAGGCGCAGCCTCAGGTGAAGTGGGAGACGGTCATTGAAGTTGTCAAGCCAAGCCATTACAGACCTCCAAGACAGGACTGGGGTTCTCGTGATGGGCGTGATTCCGGACGGGGCGGCCGTTTCGACGGCAATCGCAACGATCGTGGAGACCGCACCAATCGTAGCGACCGCAGGCCTTCCGTTGGCACTGGCTACGGTGCAGGTTTCCACAAGGACGAGGCGAAGTTCGCTTCATCCTCGCGTGACAGCGCAGGCGGAACGTTCGCCGACTTCATCCGTGCCTCAGAGGAACGCAAGAAGCGTGACGAGGAGAAGCGCAGGAAGAAGTAGGTTCTTGGGCTTTCTACAATCTCCGTTGTCGCCTCATGCGGGCCGTATCACAAATACTGTCCCGCATTTTGCTCCTAGGATATTGGCAGAAATCCCTGCAAACTGCGTTTTTGGTCTTTGCTCATTACTTTGGATAATTTTATGGCTTCCTCTCTTTGAGGGGAGGCCGTTTTTGTATTTTGAGGGACCTTTGGGGCTCTTGGGCGCATGTGAACGTTGTTTGTGATGGAAAATCCGTTGAAATGCAGTATAATTCCAATCATAAAAGACAACATTCAAGGTAGGGTGTGTGATATGAACAAACAACAGCTTGCGGCAAAGATCTGGAACAGCGCTAACAAGATGCGTTCGAAGATTGAGGCTAATGAGTACAAAGACTACATTTTGGGTTTCATATTCTATAAGTATCTCTCGGAAAGGGAGGTCAAATACCTATCAAAAAGCCTTTTCATGACACCCGATAATATAGCCATGTACGCAAACGAAGAGAACGAAAGGGTCGTTGGTGCGGTACAGGATGATCTTGGCTACTTCATTTCATACGACAATCTTTTTTCAACGTGGCTTTCGAAAGGTAAGAACTTCTCAGTTTCTGATGTCCATGATGCTTTGTCCGCTTTCTCTAGGTTGATTGGGTCGGGACACAAACGGGTTTTCGATGGAGTATTCAAAACATTGGAAACAGGGCTGAGCAAGCTTGGAGATAGTTCTGGAAGTCAGACAAAGGCCATAAGCGATCTTATATACCTTATAAACGATATTCCAATGGATGGCAAACAGGACTATGACGTTCTAGGTTTCATCTACGAATATCTCATTGGAAATTTCGCTGCCAATGCAGGGAAAAAAGCTGGAGAGTTCTATACTCCGCATGAAGTGTCGGTTCTTATGTCAGAGATAGTTGCAGAACATCTCAAGGACCGCAGTGAAATAACGATATACGACCCTACTAGTGGATCTGGTTCCCTTCTCATAAACATTGGAAAATCTGTTTCAAGGTATATTGGTGCCAGCGATTGCATACAGTATTGCGCTCAGGAGCTCAAAGAGAACACATACAACCTTACAAGAATGAACCTTGTCATGAGAGGAATCAAAGCCTCGAACATCGTTACAAGAAACGGTGATACTCTTGAGGAGGATTGGCCATACTTTGATCCAAAGGACCCGTTGTCCACCTATAGACCTTTGTATGTGGACGCTGTCGTTTCAAATCCTCCATATTCCCAACAATGGAATCCAGATGGGAAGGAGAACGATGCCAGATTCAGAAACTACGGACTTGCTCCCAAATCCAAGGCTGACTATGCCTTTCTCCTTCATGATCTGTTCCACTTGAAGGATGATGGTATAATGACCATTGTTCTTCCTCATGGAGTGCTTTTCAGGGGAGGAGAGGAAGGTTCAATACGCAGGAATCTTATAGAAAAGAACAATATAGATACTATTATTGGGCTTCCTGCAAACATATTCTTTGGAACAGGAATCCCTACGATAATTATGGTCCTAAAAAAAGATCGCACAGACAGTGATGTCTTAATAGTCGATGCTTCAAAGGGATTTGAGAAGGCTGGTACAAGCAATAGGTTGAGGGCTTCCGACATAAAACGTATTGTTGACACTGTGGTGTCTCGCAGAACGGTTGATAAGTACTCGAAGCTTGTTTCCAGAGATGAGATAAGGGACAACGACTACAATTTGAATATCCCAAGATATGTGGATTCTTCCGAACCAACGGAAAGTTGGGACATCTACTCCCTTATGTTTGGAGGTATTCCTAATTCAGAGCTTTCATCCTTTGATTCTTTTTGGAATGCGTTCTCTTCGTTGAGGAATGAGCTTTTCAAGCCTGTTTCGTCTGACTATTCTGAATTGGCCGTCAAGGACGTCAAGACAGCTGTTCTGAACAATTCCAACGTTTCTGAATTCCGTAGTTCGTACTTGAAGTCTTTTGAGTCGTTTAGGGAATACCTTTCACAAAAGCTTATAAAAGGGCTTTCCTCCATAGATTCCAATCGCGCAGAGTCGCAGATTACAGAAGAAGTGTTTTCTAGGTTGGAACAGGTTCCTTTGGTTGATAGGTACGATGCCTATCAGGCTTTGGACAATCAATGGCTTACAATCTCACAGGATTTGGAGACTATACATACAGAGGGACAGAATTGCATTTCTAAGGTTGTGCCTCTCATGGTTGCTAAGAAGAAGGACGGAAAGGAACAGGAGGACCAGGAAGGTTGGCAAGGTTTGATACTTCCATTCGAGTTGGTTCAAAAAGTTATGCTTAACGACAAACTGGAAGGGTCTTCCGAGTTTTTGTTGGT
>MSGT01000047.1:44971-76223 GCA_001940825.1 Sphaerochaeta sp. Phil3 | reverse complement strand
GTTATTTAATGCGGGCGCTAACATCAGGAGCAAATGATGCATCGCTTCAAAAGCTACGCTGATGTCATCACCTTCTGCAAAAATCAATGAGGACTTGGATTGCAACATCTATTTCACAATCGTCGAAAAGAACCGATACATACAGGAAGCCAAAGAAACAGGCATAGATTCGAATAAAAGGAGCAAGAGATTTTGAACTTGCAACATGTGAAATGTTCAGAAAGATTTTCCACATGAAAGCTTCACATGTCGGCCCATTCGGTAATACTCCTGATGTTTTTATCGAGTCGGAGGAGCACTCTTTCTGTGGAATCATTGACAACAAGGCATACAAGAACGGTTACAGCATTTCCGGAAATCACAAACGCGTCATGGAAGACGTCTACATTCCGAATTACAGAAAATACGGGAATACAAAAGCCCCACTGGCCTTCTTTGCATATATCGCAGGTTCATTTGGAAGCAACATCAACAATCAAATTTCTGAAATATCAAAGGACATGGGTGTGAATGGAGCAGCTATGCCCGTTGATGTATTCATTAATATGGCTCAGGATTACATAGATTCAGGATTTTCCCATTCGTTCGTCAAAAGAGTTTTCTCTGTAAATCGTGAAGTATCTCTGTCAGATGTTGAACTCCAATTAACATCTGATTTTGAAAGCAATGAAAACAACAATATGCAAGTTGCAGACATAAGTGCAATGAAATGAAAAATCAATGTTCTAGTTAGTCTTACCCTTTTTTGTACAGGTGCGTTTTTTTCACAATAGCATTGATTTGTTCTATTCGAGTTTCATATTCTGTTAGTGTCTCAAAAGAGACTTCTCCATTCACTTTCATAAGCAAAACCTCAACCCCCTTACTCTTAGCCAATTCTGCCACTTGCTCTTGAAGAGAATTTGGAATATGCCCTTTTGAGAAATCAATACATAAAACAATTGCCTTCAACGCATTTTTGATATCCATTTCACAATTCTTAGTTTTCTCATCTGAAACAACATAAGCTCTGATTTCCCGCTCATCGCTATAGTCTAAGGCTTTAAATAAGCTTCGATTGATTGCATCCTCCCTGACTTTAGTCATGAAGTCAACATCAGTATGGCATTCTTCGACATTCACACTATCACTCGCAACAATTTGATTCAAATAATCGATGCCAACATATTTGATATCATTGAAATTAACGGACGGATTGTTCTTCTTCAGAGATGACAAAGAAAGAATTAAACACACTCCTTCATAGTTTGATGCGTACTGTTCCCACATTCTCGGATGCATAAAGCAACATCCATCGATACTTATTTTTTTACTAACGTCGTTCTTATTTAGGACGGCCGTTTTACAGAAAGAAGTCTGCCTTATACATCTGTATGTCCTTGCTTTTTCCAGAGAAGCCTTGATGGCATTGGCTTGGTAAGCGGATTCCATTCCAACCTCACTTTCTGAATGAATTCGTACACTTCTTTTCATTGCAAGAATACGTTCGTATAAATCAATTGTACCGCTTTTAGGAGTAAGCCATAACTTCATGCTGTTCAAAATCTGCAAGCAGGATTCTCCTTTTGTGTAGTGGGCAATGTAGTATATCCATGGTGACAATCATAACACATCAAATCATCTTGAAATGTTTTAAAGCTCCAATAATCGCATTTTCTTTTCCAGACAAACTTTTAGAACTCCATTGTAGGAATCGATAGTTATTATATCTACGAATTCGAAAACTTTCCTTCATTAGAGAAATATACGAAGAATTAATCTTTAGCTCATATTCTTCGATTTCGTTGCGTGTAGAGCCGTTTTTTTGGAATTCAGTTTTCCAATACCCAAAATTCACCCTGGTATAACTGTCAACTTTTACACTACTTAAAACAACCGCAGAAGGACTGATTTAATCCAAGATATCAATTAGAGCAATCGTAAGGGAACTTTGAGAACAGACAAAAACAAGGAACAAGCGAAAGACAATGCTCTGTTGCATGGCTTGAGTGCAGTGAAACAGTTATGTCTAGTTATCAATGCGACCGTAGAGAGCATTGAGATTGCGTAGATAACGAGAAGCAAACGAAGGACAGTACATTGATGTACGGCCTGAGTGCAGCGACAAAGTTAGATGCGCGATATCAATGCGACTGTAAGGAGCTTTAGTGGCACGTATAGAGCAAGGAACTAGAGAGGGACAGTATTCCAAATACGGCTCGAACGACGTGACGAAGCTATATGCGTGTCAATAAAGCGACTGTAGGGAGCTCTAATAACGTATGAAGAACAAGAAGCAAATGAGAGACAGTATTTTTCAATACGGCTCGAATGCAGCGCCGCAGTTATACATGCGTTAGTAGAGCGACTGTCTCGACATGGGAGGTTTGGGGGAACATATCCACCGGCTGTGCCCCATACATCCTGTACGGCCCCATGGTGGTCAAATACCTTAGGTCCCGCGCCAAAGTCTGGGCGTTGCACGAGATATAGACTATCGTTTTTGGCGCAAGCCTGATTACAGAAGCCAAAAACCGCTCGTCGCTGCCGCCGCGTGGAGGGTCAAGGAAGACCACGTCAGCACTGCGTGGAAGGGAGGAGACATCAAAGCCGGAGAAGCAGGAGACTCCTTCGAAGGAGCCGCGCGACATGGCCTTGAGGGCCTCGCTGGCATCGCCGCATACGAAGGAAGCATTGGAGATTCCATTTAAAGCGGCGTTCTCGCGGGCATCGTCCACGGCGGAGGGATTGAGCTCAATGCCAAGGACCTGGCCTGCACCCCATTTGGAGGCTATAAGACCAATGGTACCGGTTCCGCAGTAGGCATCCACAACGAAATCGGTCTTGGAAAGGCGGGCCATGCGCATGGCTATCGTGTACAACCTAGCCGCCTGCACGGGGTTGACCTGGTAGAAGCTTTTTGCAGAGATTCGAAAGCGCAGACCGCACAACTCGTCCTCTATCCACGGCTGTCCCCAAATGAGTTTGCATGGGTTGGAGGACAGGACCATGGAGGTCTTTTCGTCGTTCAGGTGCAGAAGGACTCCTTTTACGGAAGGGTGTCTACGTGCGATCTCAAGGGCGAACGAGTCCTTTGGACGGAACTTTGGCGAGCCGCTTACAAGCACGACAAGGCTTTGGTTGGTGGCAACGGCACGCCTGATAAGAACGTGGCGCAACGCACCAGTGCCAAGGTCCTCGTCGTAAGGCTCGATTCCACGGGCCTTCACAAGCGCACGGATGGTCTCAAGGATGGAATCGGCCTCTTCGTCCTCTATCATGCAGTCACGAATAGGGATGAGCTTGTGAGTCCCAAGCCTGTAGATGCCGTTTATCACCTCGCCCTTGGAATTGAGACCAAAGACGGACTGCACCTTGTTGCGGTAATGGAAAGGGTTCTCCATGCCAATGATGGGCGCAACGGGACCAAAGCAGCCAATCTGCTCCTCCACGAACGCCTGTTTGCGCGCAAGTTGAGTCGAATACTTCACACCATTGAGCTGGCACGCACCGCACGCACCGGATCTTGGACACTGCTTAGCCATCCTGAAACGCTTCCTCTAGACCTATTTAAGGCCGATATCCTTGAAACAAGCCCCTTACAGCTGCTCTGCAATCCTTGCAGCCAAAGCTGCGTTGTTGAGGACAAGCCTGATGTTGGACTCAAGGCTGTCGCCTCCGGTGAGCTTCTGGATCTTGTCCAAAAGATAAGGGGTGGTCTCCTTGCCATGGATGCCAAGCTTGTTCATCTCGGCAATGGCCTCGTCTATGGCTGCGTTTATGCGGTCGCTGTCCATGCTGTACTGCTCTGGAATTGGATTTGCAACGATTACGCCGCCACCAAGACCAAGGGCAGTCCTTGCCTTCCATATAGCGGCAAGGTCCTGTGCGCTGTCAGACCTGAACGGGGCCTTTATGCCGCTCTTTCTGCTGTAGAAAGCGGGAAGCTCGTCTGTCTGATACGCAAATACAGGAACACCCTTGGTCTCAAGGTATTCCATCGTAAGGTTGAGGTCCAAAATAGCCTTTGCACCGGCGCATACGACCATGACAGGGGTCTTTGAGAACTCGTCCAAGTCAGCTGAAATGTCCATGGTCTTCTCTGCACCTCTGTGTACGCCACCTATGCCACCTGTTGCAAACACCTGGATTCCTGCCATGTGTGCAATTATCATTGTAGCGGCGACGGTGGTTGCCCCGTCTTCTCCTCTTGCAACGATTACAGGAATGTCGCGTCTGCTCACCTTGGCGATGGCGGTTCCTTTCTTTCCAAAGTACTCAAGCTCCTCAGGTGTAAGTCCTACCATGAGACGACCCTTGATTATGGCAATGGTTGCAGGAACCGCACCATTGTCCCTGATGGTCTGTTCAACGGCAACAGCCGTCTCCACGTTCTTTGGATACGGCATACCATGGCTGATTATCGTACTCTCAAGGGCTACGATTGGCTTGCCCTTCTCCATAGCCTCTCTTACTTCAGGTGAAAAGCTAAGATACTCGTTCATATTCTTCATATTCATGCCTCTTGTTTCATTCCATTCGCTTCCCTGCAAAGGGAAAGCAATACTATACACACCACATCCATCTTAGGCAAGCGACTTGATGTCTGTTGTAGGCTCCAAGCCTAAAAGCTCCTTTGCCACCGCCTCGTTGCTCATTGCATTCACGCTTGCAGCATATTGTCCAAACTCCAAAGAACCCTTAAGGCTGAGTCCCCTGGACAAAGCGGCAAGGAAACCTGCAAACAGAACATCCCCACAGCCGTTTGCATTCACTATCTCGCTGGTTGGAGGCACCACTTTGTACCATTCCAAACCACCGCCTTCGAAGGCTTGGACTTCAAAGCAGAACGCACCATCCTTTCCAAGAGTGATGATCCCTCGTTCCAGTCCCTTGCCCGCAAGCCTTTGTGCAACCGACAAAGGATCCTTTTCCCTTCCTTCTTCAGAAGCGTCATCCATACCTGCAAGGGCGCATGCCTCGCTGTAGTTCGCTTTGAGAAGGTAGAGGTCTCCAAGCACGCCCGAAAGCTTGTCGCATTTGGAGACTGACACGCAGTCTGCTGCAAGCTTCACTCCCCCCTTTGCAAGGATACCAAGGTATTCGATGGTCTCTACTGGAATGTTGGCCTCGAAAACCACATAGTCAGCGGCTTTCAAGGCATTGTCGTATCCACCAACAAACGCAGGGGTAAGCTCATCGTTTATCCCCATGTCATTGATTCCGCATAGAAGGGCTCCGTTGGAATCCAAAACGTAGGAGTACACCCCGGAACGAAGTTCTTTACGAAGTCCATCGCCGGTGAAGAACGGGGCGACGGATCCAACGGCATCGGCCTTGAGGGATGTCATGATATCGTGCCCAAAGGTGTCGTCTGCAATTGCGGTGAGAAACGAGACCTGGAAGCCAAATCGTCTTAGGGCCACGGCAATGTTGCGACCAACACCCCCGCAAGCGGTCGAGACGACTCCAATGTTGGAATCGGCTTCACGCATGGGGTCGCTGCTCTTTGCACATATATCCATGTTGGATGCACCAACGACGAAAACTCTTTTCATAGTCCCCTTCGTCAAATAGCTTCCAAAGCAACTTCCATCATGCGAGTGAACGTCTGCTCTCGCTCCTGAGGGGTACAGCCTTCGCCTGTTATGATGTCATCACTCACGGTAAGGATTCCAAGAGTCTGGGCTTTGTGTCTGGCTCCCAGAGTGAAGAGTTCGGCACACTCCATCTCCGAACATCCCACGCCGTATTTGGAAAGAAGCTCGAACTTGGAATCGCCATGTTCGTCGTAGAAAAGATCCATGGAGAATGTCGTCTGCACCTTTGCTTCGTAGCCCAATGCCTGCGTTGCCTTCACTGCATCGGAGAGCAGGAAGTAGTCCGCAACAGCCGGGAACGTAATACCTGCGCCAAACCTTGAAAGGGGTATTCCGCTGTCAGTTGCCGCAGCCTGAACAAGAACCATGTCCCTTACCTTCAGATCCTTGGAGAAAGTGCCGCAGGTTCCGGTCCTTATGAGACGCTTTACGCCATAGAATTGGATGAGTTCGCTTGCATAGATGCCAATGGAGGGCTGTCCCATTCCGGTCCCCTGCACGCTCACTTGCTTTCCTTTGTACGTGCCGGTGAAGCCCAACATGCCACGGATGGTATTGTAGCACTTCACATCCTCAAGGAAGTTGTCCGCTATGAACTTGGCCCTCAAGGGGTCTCCTGGAAGGAGTATCCTGGATGCTATGTCTCCCTTTTTTGCTGCAATATGTGGTGTTCCCATAGTCGCATCTCCTTGTCTTTGTCGTTTCGTCTTTATTCGCTTTCCTATTTCATCACTTTCTTTATGAAAGAGAGCTTCTTCTTGGAGTATGGATGATACCTCATTGGAAGGTCAATTACGTTGGACTTCTTAACTATGCTCTTGTAGTGGGTGAACGTATCAAAGCTCCGTTTTCCATGGTAGCTTCCCATACCGCTTTCACCAACTCCCCCAAAGCCCATGTAAGGAGTTGCAAGATGTATGATGGTATCGTTCACACAGCCTCCCCCATAGGAAACGGAGGAAAGTACCTTGCATTGGACAGCCTTGTCGTTTGAGAAAAGATACAAGGCAAGCGGCTTTGGCCTTTGCTTTATTGCGTTGAGCACACTGTCCAGGTCTTCGTATTCTATTACAGGAAGGATTGGCCCAAAGATCTCCTGTTCCATGACGGGACTGTCCCACGACACGTCATCCAAAACTGTAGGTTCAATGAAACGAGAGTCCATATCACCATTACCACCCATAAAAACCTTTGCGCCTTTGGCTTTTGAAGCATCGATTGTATCCATAAGCCTTTTGAAGTGCCTGTCGTTCACAATCACTGGCATATTAGAAAAGTCGCTGTTTGGAAAGAAATCCAAGACGGCCTTCTTGAAATACTCCAAGAACTTCCCCTTCACGCCTCTCTCTATGAGAAGATAGTCGGGGGCAACGCACGTCTGCCCGGCATTGAGGTATTTTCCAAACGCAAGTCTCCTTGCAGAGACCTCAAGATTGGCCGTCCTGTCCACAATGACAGGACTCTTTCCTCCAAGTTCAAGGCTCACAGGAGTAAGGTGCCTGGAAGCCTTCTCCATGACGATCTTGCCAACCGTCTCGCTTCCCGTAAAGAAGATGTAGTCGAACTTCTCCTCGAGAAGCTGCGTGTTCTGCTCCCTACCGCCCTCCACGACAGCCACATACTCCGGAGGGAACACCTCCTCCACGATATTGGCAAGGCAACGGCTCACCTCCGCCGCATAGGCCGATGGCTTTACGATTGCCACATTGCCGGCCGCCACCGCCCCAACCAATGGCTCCAGACACAGTTGCACAGGATAGTTCCATGGAGCCATTATGAGGACCACCCCATATGGCTCAGGAACGACGAAGCTCTTTGATATGAACTGGGCTATTGGAGTCTTCACTCTCTTTGTCCTGCTCCATTTGCGTATGTGCTTGAGCTCATACTTGATTTCATCGAGAACCATGCCCGTTTCAGACATGTAGGACTCAAGCTCGCTCTTCCTTAGGTCTTTGTACAACGCATCTGCAATGTCCTTCTCGTATGCTTTGATTGCACCTCTTAGCCTCTTGAGCGCATCGACCCTATAGTCCACATCCAAGGTCGCCCCTGTCATGAAGAACTCTCGCTGCCTTTGCACAACATCATGTATCGTCTTTGCTTCTGCCATTTCTGAACCTTGCCTCTGGTTCAATGATAATACCATCACATTTTGTTATGCAACGGCGGATTAATGTTGTACAATATATCGTTACAGAAAAGGAGACATAGGAGAAACAAAGATGAGAGAAGAACTGAAGCCCCTCCTTACCCCTTGGAAGATAGGGAATGTGAAAATCAAGAACCGCATAGTGCTTACATCCATGGGAGGAACGGACCTCTTTGGATGGATGGAGGTGAACCACTTCGACAAGGATGGTGCAAGATTCATCCAAACAGTTGCCCAGAACAACTGTGGCCTCGTGCTACCGGGCTGTCAGCCGGTCTACAACCCAATGTTCGGGCAGTGGCTCTATAGAAGGAACAAGATGTTCAAGGACCTTGCAAAATGGATGCCACAGTTCCACAAGACAGGGGCAAAGCTCTTCATACAGCTCACAGCTGGCTTTGGAAGGTCGTTCACGGTCTCCAAGATGATGGAGACCCTGTACAACAACCCAGTCCTCAACGTACTGTCAAAGCCGTTCATGAATCTTGACAAGATAACGGCATCGGCCTCCCCTTCGCCCAATAGGTGGAGCGACAGGCTCCCTTCCAGAGAGATGACCAAGAAGGAGATAGAGTTCTTCATCCAGGCATTTGCAAAGAGCGCAAAGAAGTGCAAGGATGCTGGCGTTGACGGTGTTGAGATCCACGCAGTCCACGAAGGATATCTTTTGGACCAGTTCACGCTCCATTATGTGAACAAGAGGACGGACGAGTACGGAGGTTCCCTTGAAAACAGATACCGCTTCGCAGCGGAGATAGTCAAAGCCATCAAGAAGGAATGCGGAAAGGACTTCCCCGTCTCGCTCAGGTACTCCGTCGTTTCAAAGACAAAGGGATTCAGGCAAGGAGCGCTTCCTGGAGAGGACTTCGTTGAGGCAGGTCGCGACATGGCGGAATCGGAAGTGGCTGCAAAGTTCCTTCAGGATGCAGGCTATGACATGCTCAACTGCGACAACGGTACATACGATGCCTGGTACTGGGCGCACCCACCTGTATACATGCCGGAGAACTGCAACCTCGAATACGTCGAACACATAAGGAAGTTCGTGGACATTCCTGTCGTATGCGCTGGAAGGATGACAGTCGAAGCCGGAGCCAAGTCAGTTGCAGAAGGCAAGATAGACGGCGTTGGCTTTGCACGCAACTTCCTTGCTGACCCACAGTGGTTCACAAAGGTCTTGGAGGGCAAGGAAGCCGACATAAGACCATGCATCCAGTGCCACAACGGATGCTTCAACATGTGCCACTACAAAGGCGTTCCAAACGACCAGGACCTCTCCGACTCGCTGCACCTTGCCCGATGCGCCGTCAATGCAGAGATGATGCAGTGGAACAAGCACTACATCAAGAAGACGAGCAGGCCAAAGACGGTGCACATCATAGGCGGCGGAATTGGTGGAATGGAAGCCGCCAGGGTCCTCAAGCTGCGCGGCCACAACCCCGTGATCCACGAAAGGTCGTCCGTCCTTGGCGGCACGTTCATCCCGGCATCGGCCGAGTCCTACAAGGGCAGCCTGCGGGCCCTTCTTGCTTGGTATAGGCACGAAATGGACAGTCTCGACATAACGGTGCACTACAACGATGATATAGCCGATATCTCTGTGTTCGCCAAGGATCCGGTCATCATAGCCACTGGAGCAAAGGCAAGGCTTCTTAGAAAGGTTCCAGGCTACGAGAAAATGGTGGAGGCCTGCGACTACCTCAACGGAAAGGAAGTTGGCAGACGCGTAGCTGTAATAGGCGGCGGTCTCACGGGATGCGAGATTGCATACGAGCTTGCACTCAAGGGCCACGACCCTGTCATAGTTGAAATGAAGGATGACCTAATAGCCCAAAAGGGCGTATGCCTTGCGAACTCCTCCTATCTTAGGGAATGGTTCGCTTGGAAGAAGGTACCGGTATACCTTGAGACCACGCTTGCAGCTGTCAACGACGGCTCCATCACCGTCAAGGACAAGGAAGGGAAATCCTTTGAGATAGAATGCGACAGCGTAATATCTTCCGCAGGATACATTCCAAGCCCAATTGCAAAGGAAGGCGGCAATGTCCATCTTGTTGGAGACTGCAGAGAAGTTGGAAACCTCAAGGGTGCAATCTGGAGAGCCTACGAAGTAGCAATGAAGATTTGAGTACGCAGCGGCAGGAGAGAAAATGAAACTTACACAAGAACAGCAAACCATACTTGATGGCAAAAAGGGAGAGACGCAGGCCAAGGTCATGGAGACCCTCGTCCGCTATGGAGAGCTCTTTGGAGCCGATGAAATGGTTCCAATCACATCAAAGTACAACCACCTTGTAACGTCATTTGGACTCAAGGCATTGGGAGCGGTCTACAGTCTTTTGGACCAGCTCATAGATGCAGGGGCGGTCTCCAAGCAGGAGTTCTCCGCAGACCCAAGGCCTTTGGACAAAAACGTTCCTGCAAATCTGTTGGAGAAGTTCGTGTTCAACAACTTCATGTACACAAAGCAGGAGGAATACGAAAAGCAGCTTGAGAAGCTTGGTCTCATGAACAAGAACGCCTTCACCTGCACTGCATATATGCCAGAGGTTGGAAACGTTCCAAACAAGGGCGACATCCTCTCCTGGAGCGAATCCAGCGCAGTCGTCTATGCGAACTCCGTCCTTGGAGCCCGATGCAACAGAAACAGCGGAATCATAGATATTATGGGTTCCATCGCAGGTTTTGTACCATCGTTTGGTCTTCTCAAGGACGAGGGAAGGAAGGCTACCTGGGTCGTGAGAATAGAGACCTCCAAAAAGCCTGAAGCACAGCTTCTTGGCTCTGCAATTGGAATGAAGGTCGTGGAGGACGTGCCCTATATCATCGGTCTGGACAAGTATTTGGACGGCAAGCTGGATGACGATGCCAAGGCCTACCTCAAGGATTTTGGTGCCGCAACCGCCTCCAACGGTGCTGTGGGCCTATACCATGTGGAGAACATCACCCCAGAGGCCGTCGAGCAGGGACGTTCCTTGATTGCAGAGGGAGCAAGGGAGTATGTTATAGACGATGCAGAGCTCAAGAGGGTCTACGACAGCTACCCGATCATTTGGAAGAACAAGGACGCAAAGCCCAAGCTCTGCTTCATAGGATGCCCCCACCTTTCAATGGCTCAACTCAAGGGTTGGAGCCGGGACATAAAGAAGGCTTTGGAGGCCAATGGTCGCAGGAAGGTTGCAGTGCCAACCGTGCTTACGACGGCTCCGGATGTCCTTGAGGCTTTCAGGAAGGAGAAGGAATATCAGGATCTTGTGAACGTAGGAGTAATCCTTTCCTACATTTGCCCGCTCATGTACATGAACAATCCAATATGCCAAAAGGTGCCTACCATAACGTCATCCAATAAGCTCAGAACCTATACGAGCGCCAGGTACTACAGGGATGCAGATCTTTTGGAAATCATAACAGGAGGAAGGAACTGATGAAGCAATTCAAAGGAAGAATAGTAGCAAAGGGATCCGCCACGGCAAAGGCCTTGGTATCGCACAACGGTCTCAACACTTTGGCATCGTTCCAGAAAGCCCTCCAGTTTGGAGACAAGACAGCGACCTGCGGCGACCAGAACAACCCTGACCTTTACGGCAAGCAAATGGCAGGAAAGGCGCTGTGCCTTCCAAGAACCATAGGCTCCACTACAGGAGGACTGGTCCTCTACTGCGCATGTGCCATGGGGCGACAGCCTGCATGTATGCTTTTTTCTGAGCCAATCGACTCTCTTGCAGCAGCAGGCGCAATCCTCCAGGATGTGTGGCTCAAGGACAGTAGCATGCCTGTCATAGACTCCCTTGGAGACGAGTTCCTCTCCTACGTCAAGGACGACATGACCATCACCGTCAAGGATGACGGCATAGTGGAGGTCTCCGACTAACGGAGGAGCTCCAGCCCAAGGCATTGAACGTCAGGCCCTGTGACTTCGCAGGGCCTGAATTCTTCTGATCTTCAGAATGATCTTGACAGCACATTGAAAGACTGGCAGTTCCACTTAAAACGAGCAAAATCCTGCTAGGAGTGGAAAAGTTCCACAAAATCCAAGAATTACATCATTACAGTGGATTTCGTGCCAATCTAGCCGTTCTGGACGATCTGGCCTGTCTGGTCTATCCAGCCGCTCCAGCCAGTCTAAAGCGGTCTAGTTCAGGTGCTGTCAGTCACTATCAGGAACGCTCTAAAGCGCTCTACTTGGTTGAAATTCAACAGTCTACAAGCGCCACAAGCGTCTCATCCGCCACAACCGCCTCGTAAGCCACAAGCGCCCGAGCACAGCAACACAATAGACGGCTCGAAGGATTGACAGTCCCCTTCGCCTGGATTTGCGATGCAGTACTAGGAAGGAAGACACAGACAGTACTTTTGTGTACGGCTGTGTCTGAGCTGACGACGTAATGCACGCAAAGACCAAGAAGACAAATCATAGCCATTTGAGCCGTATACAAGGCGCAAACGAAGGATAGTACTTTTCTGTACAGCCTGAGCGTAGCAACGCAGTAGACGGCTCAAAGGACTATGATTTAGCTCATCCAATAGATGCGGCGGGAGGAGTCAACATTATCGGTCTCATCGCAGCTGAGCCACATGCCAAGATTCCGCTGCATGTTGAGGGAGGCCTCGTTGTCCTCGTAGATATGGCAGTATGGGATGCGACCCTCTTCCATGATGAGGTTGCAAAGGCTTTTCATGAGGATGTTGCCATAGCCGTGGCGGCGGTATTCGGGGAATACTTCAAGCATTCCAATTGTCTCTTCATGGTGCTTTCCAATGAAACCAATCATGCGTCCGTTCACGTAGCCGCCCCACACCTTGCCGGCGGCTATGCGCTCCTGAGCGTAGTCAAATCCTTCAGGGGAGTCCTTCATGATGGTGTAGTGGTGCCAAACGTCACCGGCATCGGCAAGGGAGGCTTGACGGAACTCCAAGTTCTTGTAGTCGATTTCAAACGGTTCTCTTCGAGAGAGAGTCCCGACAACGCATGGTTTTTCGCATGTTAAGCCACCAAGAACATCTGACACGACATCGTTTCCCAATGTCTGGTGGGTGCAGACCATCTCTGTCCTTTTCCTGTTTTTCCGCACAACCTGTGCAAGCTGGGCGGCCCTATCTTCAGTCAAGGCCATGATGTACCATAGGTCGTCTGGGAAATATATCAACACTCCGTCGTCATGGACCTCGACCGCATGGGCGACTCCAACCTCAAGGGGATCTATCATATCTATGTAGAAGTGCTTGTCTACAGAACGCAGGACATCCACCGCTTTTCTTGAAACATCATCCATGCCAACACCTCCTGATATCAAACCGATGCCGTTGGGATAATACCACCAAAAGCAATCTTAACAAAGATGCAATAAAACATTATAATCAGTCATGTGGTGCGGATTCATCGCCCACGTCATAAAATCCAAGGGGCCATGGTTCAATGGTAGAACGGTGCTTTCGCATGGCACAAGTGGCGGTTCGATTCCGCTTGGCTCCATTTGGAAATCGATTGTGGAAGTTCGTCGAAGCGAGAAGCTGTAAGAAGCAACATCAAAGAAGTTTTTTTGGGGGACGAAGCATGAGCAATGAGCTAATCCATAATCCAAGACAGTTCGATGAAATCATCCATATCATCGAAAACGCCCGCAGACGTGCCCTGAAAGCAGTCAATGCAGAGCTTATCCAAATGTACTGGAAAATCGGTGAGTATTTATCTGAACTTTGTGCAGCATCAAGCTTTGGAGACAAGGTCATTGACGAAGTTGCCAATTATATTGCGAAAGAAAGCCCCCTCATCAAAGGATTCAATCGCCGGGGACTCTATCGCATGAAGCAATTCTACGAAACTTACAAGAATGATGAATTTGTGACACCACTGGTGACACAAATCAGCTGGACAAACCATTTGCTCATCATGTCTGGTTCCAAGACGATGGAGGAAAGACACTTTTACATGGAACTCTGCGCAAAGGAGCATTATTCCAAGCGCGAGTTGGAGCGACAGATTGGGACATCGCACTATGAACGTTCGATGATTTCCACAAAGAAGACAGTATCCAAATTTGTCCCGAATGACGTGCGAGGAAGCATCCTCGACACCTATGTACTTGAATTTCTTGACTTGCCAAAACGATTTTCTGAAAAGAACCTCCGTAAAGCAATCATTGAAAACTTGAAACAGTTTATACTCGAATTCGGTCGAGATTTTACCTTTATCGGTGAAGAGTACCGTATTCAGGTTGGCAACACGGATTTTTTCATTGACCTTCTGTTTTACAACCGTGCACTTTCCTGTCTTGTCCCTGTTGAATTGAAAATAGAAAATTTCAAGCCAGAACACATAGGACAGATTAATTTTTATCTCGAGGCGCTTGACCGTGATGTAAAGAAACCAAATGAAAATCCAAGCGTAGGAGTCGTTCTTTGTGCTAGTAAAGATGATGCAGTTGTAGAGTATGCTCTAAGCCGCAGCATGTCTCCAACACTCGTTGCTGATTATAAGCTTTGTCTTCCAGACAAAGAACTTCTGCAAAACAAACTGCGTGAATTGACAGGACTTGCATTGGAAAACGACGAAAGCGACAATAATGATGAATAATCACACTACCCTATTCATCAGGCATTTCCAAACGAAGACAAAGGGCTGCGTCTCCGCAGCCCTCTTCTTTTATGTTGACTTTGGGGTCACGTTGCCGTGAACCACCAAAGGGAAATGCCCTACTCCCACTCCTTGATGCCCTTGAGGATGTCCGCCTGGGAACGCCTCCTTGGATCAATGGAGATGTCTATCCTCTTGACTATGTAGGTCATGATAGTCTCGATCACGAAGTACATTATGGCCGTGAGGATGAGAGGGAAGAAAGCCTCATATGTTCTGCTGCGTACAAGGTCGCTTATCTTGGTCAAGTCCAAGACGGCAATGTAGCCAACGACAGAAGTCTCCTTTATGAGGGTCACGACCTCGTTCCTGTAGATTGGAAGGAAGTGCCTTGCCGCCTGAGGCAGGATTATCTTGAAGAACCTAAGGGTGTCTGAATATCCAAGGGCCGTGGAAGCCTCGAACTGTCCCCTTCCTATTGCGTTGTAGCCCACTCGCAGCATGTCAATCATGGAACATGCGAACATGAGGGAGAAACCAACTGCAGAGACCCACATTCCACCAAGCCGTGAGCTTCCAAACACGATGTAGTACAGAATCATAAGCAAAAGAACCGTTGGCATTCCGTGTATAAGCCATAAGAAGAAGTCCGTGATCCCGTTTGGAATCTTGCCGCCTCTTCTGATAAACATGAACACCGCAAAGCCAATGCCGGTTCCTGCAAGGATGGATACCAAGGTAATCAGAACCGTGACACCTGCACCTTGGAGGAAGAGCTTCCAGCGGTTCTCCCTAATGAAGGTCTTGTAGAAGCTGTTGCTTATCTGCTGGAAGAACGAAAGCTCGCTCTTCTGCTCACCAAGGACAACGAGGACGACAGGACAGGAATAGTAGACATCGGTAAGGGTTCCGGTCTCGTTCCTTTCTTCGCTTACGACAATGTTCATTCCAATGTCGTACTTTCCGGTCTCCACGCCTGGAGCTATGGACTCGAACGGAACTTCATAGAACACAGGGGTGTAGCCATAAGCACGAGAGAAACGGCATATGAAGTCGATGTCGTAGCCTGAAAGGCTTCCGTTGCTAACGAAGGAGAAAGGCTCGTATCCACCCTCTACAGCAACGGAGAGGATTCCGTTCTCCCCGGAGAAGCCGGTTGTGTCGCAGGTGCTCGTCTCTGGGTCGAAGTTGTTGATCCAGTAGTCGTACATTTCATCGGCGGTGCCGTCTGCCCGGCACAAGGCAATGAACTCGTTGAGCTGGGCAAGGAGGGTATCCTGCTTGCTGTTGTTTCCAACAATCATCGTCGCATCTATGTAGCCAGGAAGCTCGTCCAGGGTCTCAAGCTCAGGGTGGTTGGCCTTTTGGACTCCAAATCCAACCTGTTCAATGAGATATGCACTTATCTTCTTGCTCTGCAATGCCAGAATCATGTCGTTTGGCATTGTATAGTACTGGAACGTGGTGTTTGGAACCCTGTCTGCAATGAGCTCTTCGTACAGGACTGCGGTCTGCACCCCAATAGGCTTTCCATCAAACGACTCTATGCTCTGCTTTGTAACGTCGTCTGCAAACAAAGGCATCACAGCAACCAATGAAAGGAACAAAACAATCAAAACAGCAATTCTCTTCATAGTCACTCCTCCACCCATTTGAAGCTCATGTCTATCCTGTTCACAAAGCCATCGGGGTCGTCTACGGTCTTCTCGCTGTAGGACGTGGTGGGTTCTGAAAGGAGTTCCTTGAACAGTTCGCTGTCAGTGTCGCGCACATCGAAATACGGCCCCTTGTAGGTGATGATGAGGGAAAGGATGTCCTTCTTCTCGGAGTATTCGACCTTGACGATGATGTCAGGGTTCTCCGAGTAGTCAGCAATCGTGTTGATACAGATCTCTTCTATGGCCAGGCTAAGCTTGGAAAGACGCTCGGACTCGATGAGAAGCTTCTCGCCGTAGCCCTGCAGCTCTTCGTTCATGGCCTCTATGTCAAAGTCGATGCCCTGGATCCTGTAGCTGAGGGACGAAAGACGCTGGATGAAACGACGGGTCTTCTCCCTCTTTGGATGCTCGAATATCTCCTTGGGGGTGCCTTCCTCGTAGATGCCGCCTTCATCCATGAAAAGCACGCGGTTGGCAACCTTGCGCGCGAAATCCATTTCATGGGTGACGATCATCATAGTACGGCCCGATTTTGCCAAGAGCTTGATTACGGACTGGACCTCACCTATCATGCTTGGATCCAAAGCACTTGTAGGCTCATCGAAGAGAATGATCTCTGGATCCATGGCAAGGGTTCTTGCAATTGCAATTCTCTGCTGCTGACCACCTGAAAGTTCATCTGGATAATTGAAGACCTTGGAGGAAAGACCTACAGACGACAAAAGCTCCATGGCTCTGTCATAGGCTTCCTGACGGCTCTTTCCCAAAAGTGTTATCTGTGGATTCATGATGTTCTCAATGACGGTCAAATGACCAAAGAGATTGAAGGATTGGAACACCATCCCCATCTTCTTTCTGACTTCGTTGAGATTACAGCCACGCTCGGTGATGTCTTCACCGTCAACTATGATATTGCCGCTCGTTGGTTCAGTAAGCATGTTTATGCATCTGAGGAGAGTGGACTTTCCAGTACCGGAAGGTCCAATTACAGCAATAACGTCACCCCTGTTGATAACCAGGTTCACATCGTTGAGAGGAACCGTATTGTCATCAAACTCTTTTCTAAGATGCTTTATCTCAATCATCTTGGCACCCCCTAAAAGGACTCTTCGCAGAAATCCTTCTAAAGTGAAAATTCCCAGGGAAAATGGCCTGGGCCAAAAGAGTCGTCAAGCAACGCACAGACGAGCAAGGCTCATTATGCCCATAATTGGGGTTTATGCAACCCTTTTTGGATTTTATTTTGTTTTATTTTCCAAAGACGAAAAAACACAGCTATATTTATATGCCATATAGAAAATCACAAAACCTTCCATAGGGATGGACAACATATGGAAGAATGCCCATAAAAGCCTCTTTTTGGCCGTTTATATCCAAAAAAATGAACATAAACTGAAAAAAAAGATATTTATGGGCAACAATGATGATATAATCTGTAGTGCATAGGAAACATAGGAGGAAATCATGAACCACGTAATAACAATAGGAAGACAGTTCGGCAGTGGAGGACATGAAGTTGGCCTTAGGCTTTCAAAGCGTCTGGGAATTCCTTTCTATGACAAAGAGCTCCTCACGCTCACAGCTGAGAACAGCCGTTTTGCAGAAAGCTACCTCACGAAGATGGACGAACAGAAGCCAAGCCTTCTGAACATGGGGACGACAAGCCTCATTCCAGGAGCCGGCGTTGCCACATCAAGGGAAGTGGTGATGAACCAGTTCTACAGCCTCTCCCCTACGGATCAGGTGTTCCTTGAGAAGTCAAAGGTAATACAGGCCCTTGCACAGAAAGGTCCATGCGTCATAATTGGACGCTGCGCAGACTACATCCTAAGGGATTGCGACACCATTGACTTCTTCATCCATGCAGACATAGAAGACCGCATAAGCAGGAAGCTTGCCCTTGAAGAGCACAGCGACAACGACCGTGCAAAGATGGAGAAAATAATAAGGAACACGGACAAGAGTCGCTCCAAATACTACGAGTACTACACCCACCAGAAATGGGGGGATGCAGACAACTACGACCTTAGCGTAAACACAAGTTCCGTAGGCATAGATGGAGCGGTGGAAGTCATCCTCAAGTTCATCGAGGAGTTCAGAAAGAAAACCATAATGCCGGACAAATAGAGCATTTGGCATCCCGCGCAGGCAAAGCAGCTAAAACCCATGCAGCCAAAAGAGGCCTTTTGATGCGCCTTGATGCGCCGTAATGCGCCATAGTCCGCCCTAGTCCGCCCCAGTCCGCCCCGAAACTCTCAAAGAACAACTACGGGGCGTATTCTTTCGCCTTCGATCTCCCACGAAACGAACGAAGCTCCCACCTTTGAGGCGAACTCGAAGCATTCGTTGATATAGCCATCGTGTACCGGCCACCCATGGACATCCTCTGGCCTATGGGCGTCGCTGTTGCAGCAAATCCTGACACCTGCGTCAACAGCCATCTCCCAGAACTCCTTTATGGTGTAGCGAGTCCTCTTCACGCCTCCAATTTCAATGATGCCCTTTCTTATGCCCAAACCGTTCATCTCAAGCGGCATATCGTTCTCCAAAGCGCACTGGATTATGTCCTTGGACGCAGCCTTCAGGTCTGCGCTCCACGGCGTATAGTAGCAGAACAGATCCGGATGCGCACCAAGCAAAAAGATGCCGGATTCCAACATGTCGGTATAGTTCTTCACATACTCACCTAAATATGGGGTATAGTTTGGAATCTTGTTTGGATACAAATCCTCACCGGTCTCTTCGTCATGATGGAAGTGTACGGCTCCTATCAGGTAGTCTAAGCCACACCCTCCAAGAAGTTCATCCCTGTAGTACGAAAAGTATCCCTTCAAGCTGTCGCACTCTGCGCCAAGCAATATGCGAAGTCCAGCCTCTCCCAACGAAGATTCGCAATCACGAGCAGCCCTTACGTCCTTCACATACGAAGGTAAAAGAGAATAGTCCATTCTCGTAGACGACCAGCGGTTGTCAGGTACAGGACAGTGCTCGGAGAATCCCAGGACCTTCAAATCTCCGCGTTCCTTTGCAGCCGCTACATAGTCGGGAATCTCGCCTTTTCCATGACCGCAGTACCATGAATGGGTGTGGAGGTTCACTTCTGCCTGGCTGTACAACGACATTACTGAACCTCCTTTGAAGAAGCTGCATCTGCAGAAGAACCTACAACAGAGTTCTCAACAGGTTCCACCACATAATCCGTACCATCCTGGAACACAAGGTCCACGAACACGGCGCCAGCCCAGGAATCAATCTTGGAATCAGTTCCAGAATCCTCCAATGAAACGACAGCCTCAATCACATCACTCTTTGAAGAAAGCGAAGCAATATAGACCAAATAGGCCATGTCATCTACCAAGCCTCCAGCTTTTCCACCAAGGGAAACCAGCGTACAGGACGACACCACATCATGTATCTCCCCTGTGTAGACATCAAAGAACAAATGCCTCAAACGACCATCAACCACAGAATAATACGAGCCGGAATACAAACCAAGAGGAAACGCCGCCATGAAAGCCTTGCTGGAACCGCCTTCAACCCCAAACGAACCACGCTCAACGACAGAACCGTCCTCCATGCCATACAACGCATAGCCCTGCCGACCGCAGCCGCTCAAGGTAATGGCCAACCCGTCCTGGCTCAAAAGGTATCCATCAACGAAACCAAGGTCTTCCAACGCAGAAGCAATCATCTCCAACCTATATGCATTGGTCAGAAGGTTCAGATCCAAAGCCCCAGCCTCAATCTCCATCTCCTTGCAGAACGCTGCATACTCATCGGACACAGAGAACCGCACAATATGCCTCTCATCGTCCAGGAACTCAAGCGAAAAGTTGTCCAAATTTGACACCTGTGCAGCAATCTCAGCAAATCGCGCAGCCATGTCAGCGTTCGTCAAAGGGTCGAAGCCCACAGGGTCGTCCAGTATGAGCACGGCCTTCCACTCTGCAAGCAACGCCCCTGCAAACATGTTGAAATTGAGATTCTCCAAAGTGCGTGCGTATGCATCCTTGAGAACAGCATAGAGCTCTGCACTCACACCAATCTCTTCTCCCAAATGGTTGTTCAAGGCCCCTATGCTCACAGCACCAGCATACTCAACGCTTGAATCCAACTGCTTGTACGCCGCAGCCAGGATTGGAGTATACACACCAACAAGCTCCTTGGTCGCCTTCTTTATGGCACCGCTCGACCCTTCTAGGTAATAGCCAAACGAAATCTCCCTGTTGTAGAAAGGCGCATCGGAATCCGCACTGGCCTCTATGAGCTGATACCCGCTCTGCTTGGCCCCAAGCGCGCTTATACCATACGAGAAAGCCCCAACCGCAACGACCACAGCCACCACGAATAACACAACCCTAAGCCCCACGTGCTTCTCGCTGACCTGAATCCTATCATCCTTCATATAAACCGATATCCTTGCAAACAAGAAGTCCGCACCGCACAGAAGTGCAGCACGGACCTCATTCTACCATTTTGGCGGAACTTTCAAAACCTAGTCGAAACTAGTTCCCAAACCTCACCTTCTTGTAATGGTCAAGCTCCCTCTCGTTGCCGTAGATGAAATGCCCGTTTCCAAGGCCTTCCATTCTGGGCTTGTCCACCGAGTAGTCATGCTGCGACGGATCGTATACGAAGAGCTTCTTGTTCTTCTCAAGGATGGGATCGGGAATTGGAATTGCAGACATAAGGGACTTCGTGTATGGATGCAGAGGATACTTGAAAAGCTCCTCCGTCTCTGCAATCTCAACGATCTTACCCTTGTGTATGACGGCGATCCTGTCAGAGATGAACCTAACGATGGAAAGGTCATGGGCAATGAAAAGATATGACAGCCCCCTCTCCTTCTGGAACTTCTTCAACAGGTTCAGGACCTGCGCACGAATGGACACATCCAAAGCGCTTATAGGCTCGTCTGCAATGATGAACTCAGGCTCCATGACGATTGACCTTGCAAGACCAACACGCTGGCGCTGACCACCTGAGAACTCATGAGGGTAGCGGGTCAGGTGCTCAGGAAGCAGACCAACCTCCCTAATGATTTCCTCAACCTTGTGGTACCTGTCCTTCTCGTCCTTGAAAAGGTGGAAGTTTATAAGGCCCTCAGAGATTATGTACTCAATGGTGGCCCTTTCGTTCAAGGAAGCCGCAGGGTCCTGGAAGATCATCTGGATCTTGCGAACAACCTCACGATCAGCCTTGCGCGAAAGTTTGCCCGATATCTTCTCGCCCTTGTAGTAGATTGCACCATTGGTGCATGGGTTTATACGTACAATTGCACGGCCAATGGTCGTCTTTCCAGAGCCGGACTCGCCTACAAGGGAGAACGTCTCGCCCTTGTAGATGTCAAAGCTCACATCGTCAACGGCCTTGAACTCCTTCTTGCCGTTCTTGAACACCACATCAAGGTTCTGTATGGAGAGAACCACTTCCTTCTTGTTTTCTTCCATGTCTCCCTCCCTACTCTGTGAACTCTATGTGAGATTTGAGCATCTTCTCATGAAGATTCTGGATGATCTTTGGAGGCTCCACCTTTGGTGCGCGGGGATCCAGAAGCCAGGTCTTGGCCCAGTGGTGCTCGTTTATCTGGAACATAGGAGGCTCCTTGACCATGTCTATTGCCATGGCGTACTGGCTCCTAGGCGCAAAGGCATCTCCAACGATCTTGTTGTACAATGAAGGAGGCGTTCCAGGAATGGAGAAAAGGTCGTCCCCCTTCTCTGCAAGCTGCGTAAGCGAGCTGAGCAAAGCCCACGTGTATGGATGCCGCGGCTCGTAGAAGATGTCCTCTACAGTACCAAGCTCCACAATCTGTCCACCGTACAGGACGGCCACGCGCTCCGCAACGTTCGCAACGACCCCAAGGTCGTGAGTGATGTACACGGTTGTGAAACCAAGCTGCTTCTGAAGATCCTTGATGAGCCTAATTATCTGAGCCTGGATAGTAACATCCAAAGCCGTAGTAGGCTCGTCGCAAATGAGGATCTTTGGCTGACAGGAAAGGGCTATTGCAATGACGATCCTTTGCCTCATGCCACCTGAGTACTGGAAAGGATAGTCGTTGAACCTCTTCTCCGGCTCAGGGATTCCAACCTTTGCCATGATGTCCAAGGTTCTCTTCTTGGCCTCTTCTTGGGAACAGTTCTGGTGCTTTATTATGACGGTGGATATCTGCTTTCCAATGGTGACGACAGGGTTGAGGCTCGTCATTGGGTCCTGGAAGACCGTAGCTATCCTGCAGCCGCGGATGTGCTGCCAGTCCTTGGTGTACTTGACCTTGGCGCAGTCAATGATTGCATAACCTTCTACAAGGTTCTCCTTCTCGTTTATGCCGCGGAACTCGACTCTGAACGTGCAGGTCTCGAATATCTTGTTCCTCACCTTCTCATCGCTTAGGTTCTCGCCTGTGCACATTGCAAGCCTGAAAGCCTTCCTGAGCTTGCGGAAGAACACGAACTGGGTGTGCTTTGGATAGCGGGCTATGGAAAGCAGGATTTCGTAGGCAATGAGCTTGTTCCTTTCAAGAACGGCGTTCGACAACCCAAACGGATTTCTGGAATCATCGGCCTTCTCAAGCTTTGCATCCCTCTTTTGGGTAAGGTCGTCAATAGCCTTTTTATCGCGGGCGACACGCTCCTTGTCCGCATTGTACTCCTGAGCCCTCTTCTTTATTAGCTCAAGACGCTCATTGACAAGAGCCTTCTTCTGCTCCGTCCATGAAGAGATCTTCGCCTTTATCTCCTGAATCTGAACAGCATCATCGGCATCCCTACGATCCAAGGCAAGCATGAAGTTAGTTCTGTCCACGATGTCGTCGTCAAGGTCCTTTATCTTTCTGGAGTACTCCATCTCCTCTTCCGGAGTGAGCGACTTTGCGTGCTTGATCTCCTCTTTCTTCTGCGCTATGGCCACATACTCCTTGGCACCACGCTCCAAAGGAGAGGAGCTATTGAGCATGTCATAAGCCTTCTTGAGAACCCTCTTGTTCCGGTCCGTCAGCGGCGCAACGGTCCTTGAAAGCTCATCGTCGGAGAAGATTATGCTTCCATTGCTAATGAAACCGTTGGAATCCAACATACCCGCGAACGTCTTCGTCAAGACCGATTTCCCTGAGCCCGATTCCCCTACGATGGCAATGGACTCGTTTTCGTATATGTCCAACGAAACGTGTCTAATGGCAGAGAGGATCCTTCCTCTTACATTGAACTTTACGTCCACATCCCTGAGGGACAACAGGACTTTCTTGTCGTTTTCTTTGTTCTCCATGTCTCCCTCCAAATCACATGTGGGTTCTTGGGTCTGAAGCGTCGGCTAGGTTCTGACCAAGAACATAAAGGATTATGGTCACAAGAGATGCAATCGCAACAGGTGACCAGAACTCCCAAGGATAGGTGATAAACGCCGTCTGGGCCTCCTGAATCATCCTACCCAAGGACGGCACGCTTGCAGAAAGGCCAACGCCTATGAACGAAAGGAACACCTCCATGGATATGTAGGAGGGAAGCTCCGTTGCAAGGATAGTCACTATGACGGATGTCATGAACGGCAGGATGTTCTTGGAGACGATTCTGGTGATCGGAGTTCCAAGGCATCGGGATGCAAGGGAGTATTCGCGGTCCCTGATTATCATGACCTGTGTCCTGAAGAAGTATGCAATGCTCAGCCAGCCCGTCACGGTGAGGGAGAACACGAAGCTCCAGAATCCAGAGCCAATGATGTAGACCAAGACCGATATCATTAGAATGTACGGAACGTTGGCTATGATGTTGTATATGACAAGCATCACGTGGTCGAATTGCTTGGAGTATCCCCATACTGCACCCATGATGATGCCAACGGTCATGTTTATGGCGGCGCAGATCACAGCAAGCAACAAGCTGGTCCTAGCTGATGCCCATATTCCATAGAAGATGGAGTTTCCAAGGGCTCCTGTCCCAAGACACCACTTGAAGGAGAAGCCTCCCGTCTGAGCCATCGCCTGACTTGGACTTAGGTGGAACATGAGAGCGTTGGTGACGTTCTCGTTTGGGTCGTACTTGCAGAAGATTGGGATTATGAAAGAGCACAGAAGAAGAACCGTGAACAATATGAGGAGCCCCCAGTTTGTCTTCTTGCGGAAGAACACGCGGAACACGGACTTCCAGTACGAGTATCTTGGAGCGATTATCTTCTCGCTCTCTATTGTGTTGTGGTCAATGAAGGTAAACAACGAATCTTCGTTGACAACAGTCTGTTTTTTGTTTGCTGCCATTATCATCTACCTCCCTTCGTTTCGAATGAAATCCTAGGATCGTACTTGACCATAAGGAGGTCTCCTGCAATCTGGGATATGATGGAGAGCGTCGTGTAGAACACCGTACATGCCACGATTATTCCATTGTCGTGTCCGTTTATGGCCAATGTGAGAAGGTTTCCAACGCCAGGAACGGAGTAGACGCGCTCTGTTATGATTGCACCGGTAAGGCATCCAAGTATGCTTGCTGGGATTCCATGTACCAGCGGAATGATTGCGTTCCTTGAGATGTGCTGGGAGAAGATCTCCTGCTCGCTAAGGCCCTCCGCCCTTGCGAACTTGACGTAGTCGGAGTTCATCTGGTCTATCATGTAGCGCCTCATCCACTTCATGAGGCTTCCAATCTGAGGAAGTGCAAGCGAGATGGTTGGCAGTATGTAGGCCAGGAATTTGACCTGGGCGTTCGCGAACTTGTACGGCAGATTGAACAACTTGGTACCAAGAGCTGCAAAGAGGAAAATGTATGCAAGAGATGGAACGGCCATTATGAAAACTATGTAGGCCATGCCAAGCTTGTCCACGAGCTTGTCTTTTTTCCTTGCCATGAGGATCCCGAGAGGAAGTCCAAGGCAGTATGCAATGACAACGGCAACAAGTCCTATGACAAACGAGTTCTCTATCATGC
The DNA here is from genome assembly GCA_001940825.1 of Sphaerochaeta sp. Phil3. Classification (GTDB taxonomy): domain Bacteria; phylum Spirochaetota; class Spirochaetia; order Sphaerochaetales; family Sphaerochaetaceae; genus UBA9732. The sequence goes on along the minus strand of MSGT01000047.1, from coordinate 51,342 downwards.
TAAGGCCTGAACGTCTGTAAGTCATGACTGTGTACCTGTCGTTGAACTGCTGCTTCTCCGCATCTGTAAGCTCTCCCATGTTGTACGTTGCCGAGTGGAAATTGGCGGAGGTCTCAACATATTGGTCGGTGCCTATAAGAGCCGGGAACTGCTGTCTTGCGTTCTTGAGGTCTCCTGAAGGGTCGTTTATGACACCTGTAATCTCCTGCCCTCTGAAACGGGTATAGGAAACGCCAAGGTTGAGGTGGATCCAGTTCTGATGTATCCAAGGGAACCTAGAATCGAAGTACAAAAGGTATTTATGGGTCGTTCCGCTTCCAACTATTGCAAAGAGTCCGCTGTAGGGATCCTTTTCAAAGCGTACATAGCGGTCTGTGAGACTTGGATCCTTCACATCGTTGGTCGTCTCAATGGTAAAGAGGTTGCCAAGATAGTCGAAGAGTCTGTAGATGATTGGCCTTTCGCGCACAGCCAACAGGAATCCTCTTCCTCCTGGCTTGAGCTGGCCCTTGGTTCTTCCAGAGGAGAACTTGATTGGGTCCAGACGGACTATCTTGTAGCCCTTTGCAGTATATTCTTCAATGAACTGCTGAACGGTTGCGCTTTCAAGATATGCATCGCCTTCCTGTCTTTGTATGAGATTGCTCTCCTCAGTGTAGGCATCGCCATTGCCAAGTTTGTTGCTAGCATAGCTTGTATAGTTGACGTACTCAAGGTACTCGTACCGCTGGTACTGGGAGTATTCGTAAACGATTCTCTCGTTTGCGCTTCTTTTGTTCCACGTATCGTCGTTCTGGAATATCACGCTCCTGTCCGTAAGTGAGAAAACAAGCAGCATGACAGTCCAAATTACGACAAGCAGTGAGAAGAGCGAAAAAAGAATACGTCGCAAAAGGTATTTCTTCATAATGTTTAGATCCTTCTCTCCTTTGGACAATGCCTTGCACTATGCAAGAAATGCAAAGCCTTGTCCAAAAAACCATGGGAGGACAGTATAGTCCTCCCATGGAAATTGCGTCTAATTATGACTGTGGTTTTGGTCGTTTATTAGAAGAGACCTATGACCTTTGTCATGTAGCCGGCACCGTTTCCAAGGAAGGTGTCGAGGTAGGAACAAGGATCACCAAAGTCTGGACCCCAACCTGAACCGTAGAACATATCGAAGTTTCCAGCCTCTCCGTTGGAAGCTCTGTATCCGCAGGCGTAGAAGTCTGCTGAAACAGTTGCCTCAATGAGGTTTACAACAACGTTCTCAGTTCCAAGAGTTCCCTCGATTACCTGCTTGTAGGCCTGTGCCTGAGCTGTCTGTGCTGCACTTGGCGAGTAGTAGACGACATCGATTGTGATTGGCCATGTGACGGAAGTTCCAAGCTCCTTCTTGGCCTCAGCAAGGCAAGCCCTTGCCTGCTCTGGGTGATACCATCCATCAATACCATCGGCTACCTGAATGCCTGCGCCAATCTGGTCGCAGTAGTACTGCACAAGCTCACCGTAGAGGGTACCGGCCTGCCATTCCTTGCCGTCCACGACGACATCGGAATCAAGCTGTACGAACTCTGGATGTGTGTACATGTTTCTGAGGTTGGTCGTTGCAAGGTCAGCACCGCGGCTTGTTGCATTGACGGTCGCCTTGTCGAAGGCGAACTGCATTGCCTTTCTGAAGTTCTTGTTCAAGAGAGCCGTTTGGGTGTCTATCTTCTGCTGCTCCGTCTTTGGAGAAGCACATGCACCGCTTGCCAGGGCGAAAGTTCCTCTGTTGACGTTAAGTCCTCCGAAGTACGTCGTCGATGTGGTCTCTGAAATGTAGTGGTACTTGTCAAAGTTTCCGTCAGCCTTTGCAAGAGCAAGGGTTCCTGCGGCCTCTGTAAGTCCACTTCCAGCGTAGACACCATCGCAGACATCCTTGTAGTACTGCTGCATGTTCTCGCCGTTGTCATAGACCCATGTGATGGAATCGAGCTGTACGCTTTCAGGATCGTAGTAGTTGGGGTTCCTGACAACCTTGATGATTGAGGTGTCGTTCAACTGCTGAAGAAGGAATGCACCGTTGTAGACCTGAGAAGAGACATCTGTTGCCTTTCCATAGGTGTATGTGTTTGGGTCGCTGTATGCATCAGCATACTCCGTGATTCCAAAGACACCGCCACGTGAGAGGTAGAAGCTTTCGCAGATAGGAGCAAAGCAGCTGTACGTGAGCATCGAGAGGAAGTAGCTTGTCGGCTGGCAAAGGGTTACCTGAAGTGTGTAGGTATCCACTGCCTTGTATCCAACATCGTCCCAGGAACCGCCCGCAAGGTATTCGGAAACGCCTGTGACAACACCTTCGACGAGCCACTCAAGACCTGCTGCAGCATCAAGCATGTGATGGAAGCCGGCCTCGAAGTCCTTTGCTGTGACCTCTGCGTACTTCACTCCCTCAGAAGTGGACCAGTATGCACCCTTTCTGATGTTGAAGGTATATACAAGGCCGTCCTCAGAGAGGGACCAGGACTCTGCAAGAGCAGGAATCATATGGCCAAGGTTGTTGTACTGTACAAGACCATCAACGCAGTTCACGAGAATCTCGGTATCGGACTGTGATGAGGTATTGAGAGTATCAAGGGTCACAGGAGCCGTCTGGAACGTGACTCTGTAGTTCTTGTTGATTGAGTGGCCATGCTCCATGAGCCAAGCTTCTGGATCGTATACTGCTTCACCCTTGACTGCCTGTGCCCAAATTGAAAGAAGCTCTTCCCTTTCAGCTGGGGTAAGGAAGTCGTCGCCGGATACTACGATGCCCTTCCATCTGTCATCGTCGTTTCCCCACTGTACGTAAGGGATCGTTCTTGGAGCAACTCTAGAAATGGTGTATGCACCGTTCTGTGTTGTGTTAGGAATCATGACTGCGGAATCGAGAAGATAAGCCTCAGCCTGAGCATAGAGGACAAACCTTTCTGAATCTGTTGCGGCAGCCTTGGCTTTCATACAGAGTTCCTCGTACTTTCCAAGGACAGAGTTGTAAATCTCTTCGTCATCGCCGCGCACATACTTTGCAGGTGCTGCTGGCTCAGTTTTCTCTGTCTTTGCAGGGGTAGAAGCCTCTGTTTTTGGTGTCTCTACTACTGTTGCAGTGGTTGCTGTAGGAGCCGCCTCTGTCTTTGCAGTAGTTTCCTTTTTTCCACAGGAAACACAAAGGAGCAGAGAGACAACCAGCAAAGCTATAGTCAGTTTTTTCATCTTTTTCCTCCTGGATTAGAATTCATTTCAATGTCATGTAGAAATTCTACAGGACGTTTGTTAGGAAATACAACAGAAAACTTGGAAAAATACAATACACTACGGCACAAAAATTGATAAAAATGCAACGTTTTGTGAATAAAATTACATTTTTTCAAATATTGTTTGTTTTAAAACCGTTTGGATTGCCTTTTTGCCATCTCCAAGAGTCCTCGCACATCCTTTCAAGACCATACTTTGTCTCAAAGCCAAGGACCTTTTTTGCCTTTGTTGGATCTGCATAGACAGTAGCGAGATCGCCTGCACGCCTCGGCCCTATTATATATGGAATGCGCCTGCCGCTCGCCTTCTCAAAGGCCTTCACTATGTCAAGGACGCTCGAACCCTTGCCAGATCCAATGTTGAACACCTCGCAGCCCTCGTGCTTTGAAGCATAGTCCAACGCCGCAAGGTGTGCACGCGCAAGGTCCACGACATGGATGTAGTCCCTCACCCCGGTTCCATCAGAAGTATCGTAGTCGTCTCCAAAGACCGTAAGATGGTCACGCTTGCCAATGGCAACCTGCGTCACATAAGGCATGAGATTGTTTGGAATCCCCTGGGGGTCCTCCCCCAAAAGACCGCTTTCATGAGCTCCAACCGGATTGAAATATCTAAGAAGGACAATGCTTAGGCTCTTGTCCGCCACACAGAACGCCTTGAAGAACTGCTCGGACATATACTTGGTCCAACCATACGGATTAGTGCAGTCGCCAGTTCTGGAAGTCTCCTTCAACGGCATCTCGTTGTCGCCAGAGTACACCGTGGCGCTTGAAGAGAACACAAGGCGCTTCGTGCCATGCTCCCTCATGACCTCCACAAGGGTAAGGGTGGCATCCAGATTGTTTCTGAAATACTCAAGAGGCTTCTGCACGCTCTCGCCCACGGCCTTGAGCCCCGCAAAATGTATGACCTCATCTATATGGCACTGGTCGAACACGCGACCCAACGCCCTTTTGTCGCACACATCCACATTGAAGAACAGCGGCCTCCTGCCCGTAATGCGCTCGACCCTGGACAACGCCTCCTCGTGGCTGTTGCAAAGATTGTCCACCACCACGACATCGTAGCCATGCTCCAACAGCTCGACGCACGTATGCGACCCAATGAACCCAGCTCCACCCGTAACGAGAACCATTCTTCCCTCCATCTCCTCTATTATGCTAATCCTCTTTTAGACCGATGTCCCTGCGCCCCGTCTCTCTCAGAACACATCCACCATTATGGACCTAAGACATACAAGCGCAGCGCTCTTGTTGTCTTCATTCGCATCGTCCGTAGCCTTGGAATCCACGACTATATGGGACTCCGGCAGGCTGGCCTTTGCTATAACGGCATTGCTCAGCACGCATATACTTGAAACAAGCCCGCACAGCTCAACCTCATCGTAGCCCTGTTTCGCAAGGAACTTGCCAAGTTCAACGGATCCAAAAGTTGGCTTTTCAATAACCTTCTCCGCCTTATCTTTATAAGGAAGGACGCTTTCATCAAGCTCCCAACCCCAGGACCCCTTTATGCAGTGCTTCACTGGAAGCCCCCTGCCTTCTGCCGTCTCAAGATAGTCCTCTCCATGGGTGTCCATCGTGAATATGACATGGGTCCCACATGCCAAAGCCTTCTCTAGCTTGTCAACGATGACAGGTCTAAGCAACGCCGCACGTCCAAAACCCAAGGAACCGGTCACAAAATCGTTCTGATAGTCCACAACGACAAGAGCTCTCTTCATAATTCATTGCTCCATATACAATAATAAAAACATTGAACCAAAACTACGAATATTATATCATATTTTTCCATGGGCGATTATGTTTTGACACACAAAACCAAAAGAATCCTGAAGCTCAGGAAGGCCGTTGACATAGAGGATGTCACCACCGCCTCCCAGCAGGAGATAGACGAGTACAACCGCTCTGACATAAAATCGAAAAGGACATTCTGTTCCCTTTACCGCCCAGTCACCAGGGACATCCTCAAAAGGACATTCATAATTCCAGTCAACGATGGCGCAATAACAGGATATTTCTTTGAAAAATACAAGGACCGCTCTGTTTCAGGCCAAAGTTCCCTCATAATACTGTTTCACGAAGGCGGATGGATGCTTGGCAACATGAGCAAGTGCGGGGCTTTCTGCAGCAACCTTTGCAACGTCACTGGCGCAAGCGTGTTGGCCGTGGACTTCAGGCTTGCCCCAAAGTTCAAGTTTCCAGTTCCAGTCGAGGACTGCTACAGCGCATTCCTTTGGGCGTGTCAGGGTGCTCGCTACTGGCGTGTAGACCCCGACAAGATCTATCTCATGGGTTCGTGCACAGGAGGCAACCTTGCCGCAGCCGTAAGCAGGCTTGCCCGAGACCGCAAAGGCCCAAAGATTGCAGGGCAAATCCTCATCTCTCCAGTAACGGACTGCCGCATGAGGACTGAAAGCTACGAAAAATACAAGGACTGCCCATCCTTCTCCGTCAAGGAGATGGAGTTCTTCATCCGCAACTACTCGCGCGAGCCAAAGGACATACTCGACCCTTTGTTCTCCCCTCTTCTTGCAAAGGACAATTCAAGACTGCCTCAGACGCTTGTGTTCGCAGCCCAATACGACCCCTTGTACGACGACGCCCGCCTATACAGCCAAACCCTCGTACAGGCGGAGACCCCTTCCAAATTCCTCGAAATGAAGGGCATGTTCCACGGATTCCTTCTCTACCCAAGCACTCCCGGCTGGATGGACGTGATGCTTGCAATAGCCTCCTTCGTGGGAGGCCGAGCCGTCAACGATGTAGAGATAATGAGTGACAGCGAACGCCGCCGCCTCTCCCGCCGCCCCCAACTCATCGTCCAGTAGTCATTCGGCTATTCAGGAATCTCTGACTCAAACTTAAACCTATACATTCCTTTCCCTTTGCCAAGCACAGGAACCACAGCACCAATATCACGAAGCTTTGACATAAGATTCCTAGCCGTCCTTGTAGAACAGGAAAGGACTTTTTCAATATACGAGCTTCCGAATACTTGGCGAGAGGAAACTTCATGATAGACTTTAATCAACTTATCTTTTGTTGTATCCCCAAGTCTTCCACCCTCGCAAAGATGAAGAAAGAAAACAATCGGCAACTTTTCATGCGAAT
>MSGT01000047.1:0-44890 GCA_001940825.1 Sphaerochaeta sp. Phil3 | reverse complement strand
TTCGTCTCCAATCGGCAACTTTTCGGAAGAATACCCTTCAATAATCGTCTTGAGTATGAATGTGTCGCTGTGAAATACAGGATCTGGCAATCCCAAGGCCTCCAACTCCAGACACATACGGTCTACACCTTCGCCATATTCCTTCACATAACCATAATCTCTAAGGAAAGCTGCAATTTTAGGATTCCTGGAAAAGTGCGTATACCTGATGTTATCCTTCCTAACCATACCAGCAAAGGTTCCCGGACTGTCTACTTCCAATCTGTCATTGAACATCTTTATTTGAATGTCAGTACCTTTTATACCATAGTCTCTGTGCGTTACAGCGTTTACAACAACTTCTGTGCGAACGAACTCTCCATACTCTTCTTCGAAAGTAAAAACTCCATCATTGCCCAGATATGTTCTTTCTTTCATTTGAGTTTTTATGTAATCCACTGCATCACGAACTTGATCCAGAATGCGCCCTTCAAAACAAACGTCTTTTATGACGTTCATATCGTTTCCTACTTTGGGTTCGTTTCCATCATATCGAACAAATCTGATTCTTGCACGAGGGAAAAACTCTTGTGGGTTCTTTCCAAAAAGAAGAATTGCAGCGACAGAGACTTGTTCGAGATTTCCTTTCTTGGTAACAAATCGGTTGTTCTGTCTGATGTATTCTTCAGGAGTTTTTCTATACCCTATTCTAGAAGTATATTCTTTCACAAAACCCAAATCAATATCGTCAATCGTTGCGCTATAGACGGGTTCGTCCTCGTAGGAACGTAGGCCTTTTGCATACAAAAGAGAAAGCCTATCTTGAAAACCAAGTTTCTTACTTTTATCTCCGACTCTTACATAAACCTCGTCAGCCTGATTGGAATGAAGAAGAGAGCTGGCCTCTATACGCATTAGCAAAACATGGTCAAAAGCTCCTTCAGAATTTGTACAAGGAACAAGCTCAGTTGTCAAAGGAACCGAAGGATTGCAAAAGTCGACAGGAACCCTAAGGATCTCATTCAAAAGTCCTTTGTATTTGCCAACTCCTTCAATCCGACGATGCTTATCGGAAACACCTATGACAATGACACCACCATCCGCATTTGCAAACGCACACACTGTATCGGAAAGGTCTGTTGGCTTTATCATGATACTTTTACGGTCAAATGTCTGACTCTCTTCCTTTGACAGTATCTCTTCAATCGTCATGAACAAACCTCCTTCATTCATCTCCATCAATTCTACAGCGTCCCACAGCGCCCTTCAGCGCCATACTCCGCCATACAACGCCCTTCAGCGCCATACTCCGCCATACAACGCCCTTCAGCGCCCATCAAAGCCGCTCAAAGCCTCAATGCCTCAAATCACCCCTTCAAGGCATCGTTTGGCACGTTGCCAAGCAATAGTCCAATGGACTCCTTCTTGAAGAAGAGCTCCTTTTCGCCGCTTGCGGAGAAATAGCAATACCAGCACTTTTCATCGGCTTTGTAGTGGACATCACATCCCATGATGTAGGAACTCGACCACCCTTTGTCAGCAGGGACGAGGATTGGCCTTGAACCGCAGCGTGACCAGTTGTATCCGTCCTCTGACCTAAGGAGCACCATGACAGAGCTCGTGCGCTTCTTCTCCTGGTTCCAGAACACCGGGCACTGGAAGGCATACAGCACATCTCCGCAAGGGACCACCCTTATGCTTCCACAGCCAAGGTTGGACCAAGGGTCGTCTGGAATTGGCTCAAGAAGCGGACGCTCAGGCTTCTTCATGGAATAAGGGCCGCTTACGGCAGGGGAAGTGGCGCAGGCAAAATAGCGAGAGACCTTCTGCTTGGTATCGGGAAGCACAAGATGCGACGCCCCAAAGAAAAGGGTGTATTCATCGCCGGCCTTCACAAGCTGTGGCCTTGAAATCCTGGGGTATTTGAGATAGTCGCCTGCAAAGGGAATCGTCCTGCTGTCAAGGATGAGACGGGGCTTGCTCCATGTCACAAGATCCGTAGAGGTCTTCATCTCAAAGCATGAATACGAATCGTGCTTACCCTCTCCCGTGCGGTTGTTTATGAACGGCATACTGCCGTCATGCTTCTCGTACAAAAGATAGTAGTTCTCGTTCTCAATGAAAATGAAAGGCGAATGACCTCGAGGCTCAATGAGACGGCTGGCCTCCCATGCTATGCCGCTGGAAGACATACAATGGTGAAGACCAAGCCAAGTATGGTAGAAAAGATGCCACTTTCCATCGCACGACTGCTCTGGAAGAAGGACCTGCGGGTCGCAGAGCGTTGGAGTAAGCCTTCCACCGGAGACAAGAGGTTCATCGCTGAACGGAAACCAGATGCACTTTTCAAGATCCTGCATTCAACGACCTTCCATTCATTCCTTCATGTTCATCTTTGGACCGCTTGGAGAATCGCCGGACGAACCTTTCCTCTTTGAGAACAACGGCGCAAAGGTTTCATCGGCATCCACCTTCTTGGTGTACCATTTCACGAATCTGGAATATATAAGCCAGGAAAGCCCAATGGATGCAAAGAAGATGAGCATTATCCAAACCATGTTGCCGCTCTCATCATCAGGATTGCCGAACATTCCAAGAAGCGTGAATCCAAGGATAAAGAAGATTATCATCAAAACGACGTTCCCAATCGTAGCCAATGTGATGAAAACTGCGGTGTTTCTCTTCTTACGAGCATCGTTGTTCATTTCAAACCCCCTTTCATGGACTCCTTTCCGCTGCCGGAGAACAGCACTGACAGCGCAAACAGTATAACGAAGACGACAACGCAGCTGTCGCTAACATTGAAGGTGGGCCATCTCTCAAGACCAAAGAGACCGTAGAACTTCACGCTGATGAAATCCACAACTCCTTCGTCGAACCTGAAGATCCTGTCGGCAATGGTTCCAAGTCCGCCGCCAAGGATCCCCGCTGCAAACCATCTTTGCGTATTCGTAAACAAATCCTTCTTTGAAGCAACCGCCCATGCAATGGCGCCCATAAGGACAAGAGGCAGAACGATCAGCATGACGATTCTGACAAAATCGCTGCTTCCGGCTCCCATGCTAAAGGCCGCACCTGTGTTGCGTACATGGCAGATCCACAGAAAATCGCCAAAGACCCTCTTTGCAATCGTCCCCTGCGGAATGTTCTTCACAACCAAGAGCTTGGTCACCTGGTCAACCACAAGTATGCAGGTTGTGAGCACGAACGGCATGAATCTCTTTCTTCCTTCCATGCTATGCCTCTAGATCTCTACCTGCGTGTCTATGAAGCACGTCACAAGTCCCATGCCTGCAACGACTTCCTTGACGGCATTGACCCCAAAGGTCTCCGTCTCGTAATGGCCAAGGCACAGCATCGTGAAACCCGCCTCCACGCAATCGTTGTAGGTGGAATACCGGGCCTCCCCTGTGATGAGAGCATCAAGATCCTCCCGCAAGGCCTCGTACATGTCGAACGCACCGTCACCAGACACTATGCCGATGCTCCTGATCTCCTTTTCTCCATCGCCTATCACCACGGTCCTTGGAATGGTTCGTATACCCAACTGCGAGATGATCTGGCTTGCCGACATCGGTCTAGGAAGGGAGCCTTTCACTCCTACATAGACCCCCTTGTATAGGGAGAAGGGCTTTGGGTCCGCAATCCCAAGGCATTTGGCCATTTGGGCGTTGTTGCCAAGCTCCATGTGCGCATCCAGGGGAAGATGGCATGCAAAGACGGACAGCTTGTTGTCGAGAAGCGTCTTTATCTTGTCGTAATGCCTTCCCGTGACGGCGATTGGCTTTCCCCAGAACATCCCGTGGTGCACGAAAAGCATATCAGCCTTGGCGGCAATGGCCTGCTCTATGCTTTGCATGTTGGCATCCACGGCAAAGGCGACCTTTTCTATATTGGAGTCCAAATCGCCCACCTGCAGCCCGTTCAAGGAGATGTCCGCCCCTGCAAATGAGGATATATCGAGAAGACCCGATAGTCTGTCTGAAAGTTCACTCAACTTCATATCTTTGATTATAATAGTTCATTGACATGAGTTTTTCCACTACCTACAATCCTAGGCATGAACATAGAGGAACTATCCGTCAGCGAAGCACGGTTCTCATACGACAGGTCCATGATTGGGACCTTGGTCTCTGAAGTAAGGAAAGAAGGCTGCAAAAGTGCAGTCGTAGGCCAACCAAGAGCTCTGAGCGCCCTAAGAATGGGAATGAGCGTGAACACGAAAGGCTACAACATATACATAAGCGGAGAAGACGGCACAGGCCGCCACAGCGCAGTGAGGCAGATTGCAGCTTCGTTGGAGAACGATGGCTCTGTGGCTTTGGACCTCGTATATGCCTGCAACTTCGACAGAAACGAAGCCCCTTTCCTCATTGCTTTGCCATCACCGTTTGGCTCTTTGCTTTCCTCCCATATGGAAAGGATTTCCGGGCTTGCAAAGGACGGAATGTGGGACGAAGCCATTGCGCTCGAATGCGAACTCGAGGACTCGTTGGAAGGCATTGGGAACCCTCTCCTTACAACCTACTTTTCGCAGGTGCGTGCAGCTCTGAACAGAAAGAACGGCGATGCCCCTTCGTATCTTGTAAACATGGTACATGACGGTGCGGCAGATGCAGGACTCAAGGATGTGAAGGCAAAAAGACCTCTTGTGGAGGAATATCACCCAACCCATGCCAACATGTTTGGTCAGATAACCAAGCAGAACGCACCTTGCCACCTGAGTCTTTCTGGAGGATCAATCCTAGATGCCGTTGGAGGCTTCTTCGTTGTACGCGCAGACAAAATCCTTTCCCAAAGCCAAGGACAGCACTCCCTATGGGCGCTATGGGACAGCCTCAAGCTCTTTGCTGAAAGCTCAAGCTTCACCGTAAGCGGAGACAACTCTCAGGACCAGCTTTTCATAAGACCAATCGTCTCCTCTCTTCCCGTTAAGATAATCCTTGTGGGAAGCGATGCTCTATACGACAAGCTGTGCGAAACGGACGATGAGTTCCTAAGGCTCTTCAAGGTATCTGCGGAATTCGATTTCTCCATGCCTGCCAACAAGGACAACATAAAGGGAACGATAGCCTACATCTTGGATGTAATAGAAAAAAACAACTTGAGACCCATTAACGAAGATGCTATATGCGAGCTTCTTCGCTACAGTTCATGGTATGCGGAGATGCGCGGGGAACTCACGACAAAGCTATCCTTCATTGGAGATTTGGCCTTTGAAGCGAACTACATGGCAGTACGCAAAGGAGCTCCTTCGATAGATGAGTCCTGCGTCAAGGAAGCCATGAACGCACGCGACTTTGCCAACGGAATCACAGAGGAACGTATAAACAAGGAGATCCAGGATGGAGAGATGATAATCTCCCTCTCCGGTACAAAGGTTGGGGTCGTAAACGGCCTTGCAGTCATGGACAGAGGCCTTGCCTCGTTTGGAACTCCAACGGTGATCTCCGTGTCGGTTGCACCAGGATCCGAGGGCATCGTGAACATAGAGCACGAAGCTGGCCTTTCTGGGGAGATCCACGACAAGGGGCTTCTCATCCTTGAAGGGTATCTTCGCAAGCAGTACGCCCGCACCTTTCCTCTTTCCATCTATGCCGGAATATGCTTTGAACAGTCATATGCCGAGGTCGATGGCGACAGCGCCTCCTCCTCAGAGCTTTTCGCCCTGCTTTCTGCAATTGGAGAACTTCCAGTTCGTCAGGACATTGCAGTGACGGGTTCCGTGAACCAGCTTGGCGACATCCAACCGGTTGGCGGTATAAACGAAAAGATAGAGGGGTTCTTCTCCATTTGCGAAAAGATGGGCCTTTCTGGAAAGCAGGGGGTCATAATCCCACGTCAGAACGTGAAATCCCTCATCCTTCCGGAGCGCATCGTGAAAGCGATAGAGGAAAGGCGATTCCATATATACCCAATATCGTCCATAGACCAGGGGATGGAGATTCTGACCCTTCGTCCAAGCGGCGAGCGCAACATCAAGGGGAACTTCCCTCCAAACACCGCCAACCGCATAATAGAAGACCGCCTCAAGAAACTCTACGAACTCTCCAAACCCGCGAACTGATTGGCAGGCCAGAGGTCGTTTATTCCGACATTTATTCCGACATTGCGCCGATTTATTCCGACATCTTCAAAATCCGTGCGTAATCCGTGCGCCCCATGAGACCCATGAGGCCCATGCAACCCGTAAGCCCCGTTGCCGTTCCACCGGCGCATCAGGGCGCATCAGGGCGCATAAAAAACGCACCCAAGTTGAAAAACCAAGGTGCGTTTGGAAACATTTGAAGTTTGGAACCACTTAAACAAGAAAGCTTACTTTCCGGAGTTGAAGCGGGAATCCCACTCGTTCTCCTTCTTCCTGCGCTCGTAGCGCTCGCTGGCATCGGAGTCGGATTTGGAATTCACAAAGTCATCGGGCTCTGGGTTGTAGTAGTAGGTGTGTTTCGAGTTCCTTGGGTCGTCTTCGTCCTCGTATGGGTTTACGGGAAGAAGGAATCCAAGGATGCAGTATATCACAAGACAGGGCACGATCGCCGTGCAGCATGCAAGTATGATAACCGCAAGCCTGACGGAACCTTCCGGGAGGTCCCTCCATTGGGCGATGCCCTTGCAAACACCAAAGATTTCACCATGCTTCGATCTATAAAGTCTCTTGGTTGCCATTTTTATAACCCCTTCACAATAAATATATGTCTTTTATTTGTTTTCCATCTTCTTCTTGAGGGCATCGAGCTCCTTCTGTATCTCGTCAAGCTCCTCAAGGTCCCTGAACTTGCTGTCAAGGTCATCGGAAGCCTTGTCCTGCTCCCTTCTTGCGTTCATCCTGTTGATGCGCTCCTCCATCCTGTTGAAACGCTCCATTGGATCGTCGTTGCCGTAGCCGTTTGAGCCGTAGCCTCCATCACCCGGGGCCTTGCCGCTTGTACCGGCATCATAGCCAGTGCTATAGGAGAACCCTTTGGAAGCCTGTGCTTGGGCCTGTGCCTTTTGGCTCGCCTCTCTCATGCTCTGGTACTTGGCCTTTGCACCTGCAAGCTTCTCCTCAAGCTTTGCGATGTCTTCCTTGTACTTGGCAATGGTTGCATCGTACTTGGAAGCCTCTTCCTTGAGAGATGCAAGCTCCTGTGAAAGCTTCTTCTTCTCAAGAAGCGCTTCGCGTGCAAGGGCGTCACGTCCGCTTGCAATCGCAAGCTCCGCCCTGTTCTGCCAACGATCGACCAAGGATTCGAGCTCCTTGACCTTCCTGTCCATTGTGTTCTTGCTGCCAATGGCCGCTGCACAGTTGGACTTTATCTCTATGATGGTGTCCTCCATCTCGTTTATCATGAGCTTTATCATCTTCTCTGGGTCTTCAGCCTGGTCGAGAAGTGCGTTTATGTTGGAATTGACTATATCCAGGAACCTTGAAAAAACTCCCATGTCTCTATCTCCTTGCCACTATCGTTTTCCCTGCGCTTTCGCAGGATTCTCTTTCCAATACGTCAGTATAGTAGCACGTTCCATGCCAAGTGCACCAAAACCATTGATTTTTCGCAATTTGGTGCATATTTGTAGACCAAAAACCCAAAAACAGGCCGTTTTGGTGCACTTTGGTATTTCCTTTCTCGTTGCAAAGAGTTCACAAGCAACATATCAAGGCAACAACAATTGGCAAATACCGCCAATATTGGTATTATTTACCACATGGAACGACAGACAGAGAACTACATAGGAGAATCCGAGGTTTTCCTGGATTTCCAAAGGCGCATAGCAGATGCCGCAACGGTCGATCGCAGCGTACTTGTCATAGGAGAGCGTGGAAGCGGAAAGGAACTTGCAGCAAGCAGACTCCACTACCTTTCAAAGCGCTGGCAGAAGAACCTTGTGACCGTCAACTGTGCAGCCCTAGCCCCAACTCTCATTGAAAGCGAACTCTTTGGCTACGAGCAGGGGGCGTTCACGGGGGCTGGAAAAACAAGGAAAGGCCGTTTCGAGGAAGCCCAAGGAGGAACTCTCTTTCTGGATGAAATTGGAAACATTCCAATGCAGGTGCAGGAGAAGATACTACGCGTCGTTGAATACGGAACATACGAAAGGGTTGGCTCGTCAGTCACCCATGAGACCGATGTCCGCATAATTGGAGCCACCAACGCAGACCTAAAGCAGATGTGTCGCGAGGGCAAATTCAAGGAAGACCTTCTAGATAGACTGAGCTTTGAAGTCATCTTCGTTCCACCCCTTAGGGAACGAGGCGAAGACATCCTCATCCTTGCCAACTATTTCGCCTCACGCATGGCCATGGAATGCGGACTGCCTGAGACACCGGCCTTCAGCGGCAACGTGCAGGAAACCTTGCTTTCATACACCTGGCCCGGCAACGTGCGCGAACTCAAGAACACAATAGAAAGGGCCGTCTACCGCAGCAAAGGCCACACCATCACGACAATCCAACTTGACCCCTTTGAAAACCCATTCGACACTACATTCAACGGTGGCAACGAAGGCACACCCAAAACCGCCAAAACGCCGACACAACCAAAGACCGATGTCCCCGAACCCCCAAATATGATGTCCTCTTTCTATGACAGCATACCAATTAACAAACTCAATGAAACGAAAGAGGCCATCGAACGCAACCTTTTGGAAAGAGCCTTAAAACAGGCCAACGGCAACCAAAAGGAGGCTGCAGCCCTAATGGGACTCTCCTACGACCAGTTCAGAGGCTTATATAGAAAACATAGAAAATGAACCGGGCTTTTGCCCGGCTCTCTTGGTTTTTGAAGTTATTGGTAAGCCCTCCTTACTTTGAAGCAGGAACATTCTTTGAACTACTAGGACTGAACCTCTCCTTGAGTTGGGCAAGCTCTGCATCTATGCTGGCATCCTGCTCCATGGAAGAAAACTCCTTCTCCGTCTTATAAGACAGGGATGTCATGTTCGCCTGAGCCTCAAGGTTTTCTACACGCTCTTCCATTTCATCGAACCTCTTGATTGCATCGCTGCAATCAAAGGAGCTTAGCTGTTTTTCAACCTCAATCCTTTCCTTTGCATGTTCCGCTCTGGCGACAAGCGTCCTTTCCTTGTCCTTGATCTCCTGTAGCTTCTCTGAAAGCTTCTGGATCTGGGCTTCCTGACTTGCCTGGATGCTCCTAAGGGTTGCAAGCTCCTCCTCTACAGCCTTGGCACGTGCAGCTGAACGCTGCTTCTCTGCAATGGCTTCCTTTGCAAGGTCGTCCTTGCCGTTCTTTACAGCCATCTGAGCCCTTATCTCCCAACGTGTGGTTGCAGCGTTGTACTCTTCAAGAGCCTTCTCGCGGCCCTTGATGTTGCAACGGGTCTCGGCTGCAGACTCCTTTGCCTTGGCAAGGGTATCCTCCATTTTGGTGATGGAATAGCGGATTATCTTGGAAGGATTCTCAAGTTTGTCCAATGCATGGTTTACATTCGAGCTGAATATCTGACCGATTCTTTTAAACGTGTTCATTTGTGTTCTCCTACGTCTTTGGTTTTCTTTTCATGTCCTTTTGGGACGCAAACCACATAGCAAAACACATGCCAAGTCAATTCAATTCATTTACATAGAACAAATTACATCAATAAGCAACAAAAGGACAAACTCATTCATGCCTCAGTTGGCGAAAAATACCAATGCTGCATGAGGATTCCGGCTGCAACGGATACGTTCAATGACCCCTTGCTCCCGCCCATTGGGATTGAGACCCTTCTTCCGGTGCAGGCAAGGACAGCTGGGCTAATGCCAAATTCCTCGGATCCCAAGACGGCAACCCCACTTGGAGGGAAATCAAAGCCGTTTATGTCCTCTCCCCCAACCTCAAGCGCCAGGACATTGGAAGGGTCGTAGGATTTGAGGAACTCAACGACATCGGTCTGGGACATGAATGTCCAGTCCACGGTGGAAGTCGTTCCCATGGAGGTGCGTTTGGCGCGCACGTGCTCGGGAGAGGCGGTGCCGTCCACGAGGATTATGCGGCGGATGCCAAAGGAGTCTGCGCTGCGAAAGATCGCACCCACGTTGTAGGGACTGCGAATGCGGTCGAGGATGAGGATTTTGTCCTGGATGACACGTGCGTTGGCATCAAGAGAGCCTTCCGCAGTGCAAAAGTCCCAGTCGGACGGCTCGCTTCCAAGGCGTGCGAGGATTGACTTGCTCATGTCGTCAAGGGCTATTGCAAGACCTTTTCCCTCCAGAACGTCCGCATCATGGGCTATGCCTGCACCAGCTATTGGCCCAAAGCCAGCCAAGGGAATTATGTCGTTTATGTACTGCATGTCCACAGGACGTCTGGCTGCCACTTCGAACGCCGCATCGTGCAGGATTATGGAGATCTTGCGAAGGCGGGTGTTGTCCTTAAGGGAAAGGAGCTTCTTCTTGGTAATCATGCTGTTTTGTCACAACTCCTCGCCACCACCATCTTCGTCTCCTCCGTCCTTCGCGTTGGAGCTTGGAAGGATGCAGAGTGCGAACTCCCCCTTCACCACCTTTAGCTCTTCCTTGACCTGCGAAGGGGTACCGCTGACTATCTGCTCAAAGGCTTTTGTAAGTTCGCGTCCAAGAACGACGGTCCTGTCAGGACACAGTTCCTCAAGTTCGTCCAAGAGCTTCACCACCCTAAAAGGGGATTCGTAGATTATGAACGCCTCGTCGCGCGCCAAGAGCTCCTTGAGGCGGTTCTTGCGTCGCCCGCTCTTGGGACTTAGAAAGCCTTCGAAGGTAAATGTCTTGCCGGCAAGCCCGCTTGCGCTTATGAGCGTAACGCATGCGCTTGCACCTGGAATTGGAACCACATCGTAGCCAGATTCCCTCACGGTCCTCACAAGTCTGCTGCCGGGATCGCTCACACCAGGTGTTCCCGCATCGCTTACATAAGCCACATCCATACCTTGGTCCAAAAGGTTCACTATACCATGGCTGGAAGCCGCTTCATTGTGGGCGTGGCATGCAATGAGACGTTTTCCTGTTATCTCGAGGTGCGTTAGCATGGTCTGCGTATGACGCGTATCCTCGCAGGCTATCACAGGCACTTCCTTGAGGGTCCTTATTGCTCTAAGCGTTATGTCGTCCAAGTTTCCAATTGGCGTTCCAACAATGTATAGCGTACTCATATCGCCAAGATTATTGCATATTGCAAAAAATTTTAAAAGAACGCAGAATCCTCTGGTGGCATTGAAGACCACGACAGGAGGTTCTTGGATGGAACTTTTGAAAGCATTGCAGAAAAGAAGAAGCGTTAGAAAATTCACAGAGGAAATCGTATCCAAAGAGGACATCGACATTTTGATGCACGCAGCCATGTCAGGCCCAAGCGCATGCAACGCAAGGCCTTGGGAATTCTATGTAATTGAAAGCGAAACAACGCTCCAAAACCTGCACAAAGCCACGAAATATACGAATATGAATGCGCCTTTGGCTATTGTTGTTTGCGGAAACCTGTCACGTGCATTGCCAGCACCCCTTACCGATTTCTGGGTTCAAGACTGTAGCGCAGCAACTGAAAACATCCTCCTTGCAGCAACCGATATTGGCCTTGGTGCCGTTTGGTGCGGGATATATCCAAACGACAAAGCCGTTGCGAACGTGAAGATCGCCCTTGGCCTTCCAGAAGAACACATCCCTCTCAACATCATCCTCGTAGGACACCCTGACCAATTTCCAGAGCCACGAGACCAGTATGACGAAAAGCGCGTCCATATAGTCTGAAACACGCCAAAAGAGAAATGAAGGCCTTGGTGAAGGTTTCCATCCCCATGATGTTTGGAGCCGTTGCGGCGGTTAAGGCGGCTAAGGCCGTGGGGACGCTTGACGACCATTGAATTTCAGACGAGCCAGAGCGCTCCAGATAGTACATGATAGTGTCTAAGCGTACCTGATGGCCCCTGAACATACCTAAGCGACCCGAATTCTCAAAATCCAGACCGTTTTAGATTGGCAGGAGCGGCTAGATTGGCTAGAACGTCTAGAGCGCCTAGTCTGTCTAGACTGTCCAGACAGGCATGAAAAGGCAAAAACACAAGAAACCTTGCGAGAGAAAACAACCACTCTTCAAATCAGCTCAGCTTCTTGCAACATCCATCATGACGGCGCACATACGGCTATTGTCCAAAGGGTCGCCGCATGAAGCACCAATGTAGTCCTTTTCAAGAAGGTTGAAGAAATCACCCGAAACGTTCAGTTCAGGAAGCCTCCCCACAAGCCTACCATCCTCCATCAGATACGACATCTGAACGGGAGTTGCAAAGTGTCCATCAGGAGTCATGTCCCCACCGGATGCAAGAACAACGAATATAGCCTTTCCAGGGACGAGCTCTCTCAATGATTCAGCAGTAGGTTCCAGATAGAAACCATGGAAACCCAAGCTAGGGACGCCATCGCAAGGAGCAACAGCCGTACCAAGATTGCTAAGTCCAAACTGAGACGAAGACTTCTTTGTCGTAAGAAGGTTCACAAGCCTACCCCTCTCTATAAGCGTAGGCCTATAATTCTTGGCGACACAACCCTCGTCATCAAAGAAACACGTACCAGGATGCGAGTACGGATTCATATCATCCTGGAACGTAAGCTTTTCGGAGAAAACGTCTTGGCCAAGCCTCCCACTCAACAGGGATGCCCCTGCGACATACAGTTCACCAACGAACTGCTGTAGGAACGTACCCATCAAGTCCGATGCCTCGAAGACCACAGGATAGCGTCCTGACACCAGATCCACGTCCTTGTAGAAGGCATCATACTGTTCCTTGAATTTGGCAATGAGGACATCCTCATCGAAATGGTCTCCAGAGTATCCAAAGGCCGAATCGAACAGGTTGCCAGAGCCACGGTTCTGCGCAATCAGATTTATGGAAAGCCTACCGGTCGAACTCACAAGATGACGGCCACAGGAATTGCGATATTCCGCATCCTCATTCTTTAGGCTGATTTTGTTTGAAAAAGCAAACCTAGGACATTCAGAACCAAGACGAGCCAGAAACGACTGCATTGTAGGAATGAACTTTGGAACAGGGATTATCTCCTTTTCGTTTCGAACAACCCTCTCCAAAGTTCCTTCATCCAACTCTCCTTCCAAAGCGCATGGATACGGAATCCTAAGTTCAAGAGCATCCTTCGCCTTGGATTCCAAGGTCTCTTCGTCAGGCCTCCCAAGGCTGCCTGCAATGCCAATAAAACCATCTTCATAGATCCTCGTCGTTGAAGTGGTCTCCTCTTTTTCCCTAAAACTATCTATCTTGCCAGCCGTAACGTTGAGAGTCACCGAACGACTTGTCTTCGTCAAAAACTCTTTATCCATTTTCTACCTCTTTCCCTTGGACCATCACTGCACGTTCATTGAGGACACCCTTACGTAAGGGCCTCCAAATCCAACAGGAAGGTTCATCTGCTCCATTTTGCCACAGCCTCCGGTAACGAACGAAAGCAACTGGACATCCTTCGTAAGGCCATCAATCAGACCAAGAGTCTCAAAAACAGAACCGGTAAGAACGCTTATCTGTACGGGACGTCCAAGCTTGCCGTCTACAATCTCGTATGCAAGGCTAGGAGCGATCGTGAAAGTGCTCATTCCACTGCCATGCCGTATCGTCTTTATGAAATACCCTTTCTTTATGGGGGCTATGAGCTGGTCAAAATCCAAATCACCTCCTTCGATATAGGTGGTCGTCATTCGGACGATAGGCTCAAACGTACAGTCTATGGCCCTGGCATTGCCAGTCGTGTCTTCCTCCAGCGCCGCTGCAGTCTGTGCGTTGTGAAGACGGCCGACAAGTACCCCATTCTTTATAAGATAGTTCTTACGGGCCTTCGTTCCTTCATCGTCGTATGGAACATAGCCGCAGCCAGGGACAGAACCGCATTCAGCAATCGACAAGATTGGAGAACCCACGGTTTTGCCAAGCTGCCATTCGTTTCGCATTGTCTCGTCAGAAAGCATGAAATCGGACTCCGACTTATGTCCAAACGATTCGTGTGCGAACACACCGGCCGCCTCTGGAGACAGAACCACAGGATATTTGCCAGGCACGACAGGAACGGAGTTTCTAAGGAAGTTCGTCTGTTCTGCAATTGCACTGCGAATCTGATCCTCGAGACCTTGAAGCTCATCGAAGCGAACCCCTCCTTTCTGCCAATGGCCAGAGAACTTCTTTTCCCCTTCAGCCATGCTGCATGAAAAAGCCAGACCACAGGTCTGGTAATCATATGTTATGTCAGCTCCAAGGCTGGATTGGAAATGAAAGACGCTGTTTCTATCAAGATAGCGTCCTTCAGGCATGGTTATGCAGGAATCCTCAGACAAAAGAGGAAGGTAGGAAAGAAGAAGCCTCTGCTTCTCCTTTGCAGGGATGTCTCTGACCGAGCAATCCTTGAAATGCATGGCGGTATCCACGTTCCTCTCAAAACGCTTGACCACAGGGTCCTCCAGGATATTCCGGTTCTCCGTAGCGGCATCATAGAGGCCATCCAAAACCTTTTGGATATTCGATGTATCCGTCACTGATGCGTAGTACCACATCCTACCGTCATACACCCTAACGAAAGCCCTCACCTCGACCCTTGTCTTCATTTCATCGAGAACACCCGCCTTATAGGAAATGGTTGTGCGGCTTCTGTCCTCTTCCCTTATATCTGCATAAAAACCATTGCGAAAACGAATCATCAATGGACTTCTCCTTTGTGCCTTTCTGCACCATCTCAGAATATACAAACAATGCTGAAAAAGACAAACAGGAAATGGAAGCCTGTGGTTATTGGGTAATTCGTTTCCACTTTATTTTTTCAATTCGCAGTTAATAAGTTTTTTGCATAAGCTACATCTGCTGATTTCTTGTATCATCTATGGTTAGAAGCGAAAGCCTATTGAAGCTGTTCCAATTACTTTAGACCAACTATCTTTCTTACTATTTCCAATTTCTGTGCTACCAGGTTTCCAATGTTTTCCGCCCCATTCGTCCCAACAGGAGGTCCATCCCCAATCTGCAATGAAGGTGCCAGTTATTAAGATGTTTGATGTGATTTTAAAAGAACTCTCAAGTTCGATTTTTACTTCCATATAGGATTCTTTATATACACCTCTCGCCCCGCCATAATTGTACTCGTTATGACTTCCAAGTTCAGTATTAAGCCAAAGATGGGAACCAACTACGAACTTTTCAAAATCTGCAGACGAATAAAGGTCAATGCCAACTAGTTTTTCCCCAAACATTAGAGCGAGACCCATACTGACAGGATCAGGTCTTCCTTCTAATCCAACACCAAAGCAGTTATCCAATCGAACTTGCTCAAATTTATCAGCTAAAGGAAATACAGCTTCTCCATTGACTGTTAAGAACATATATCCAACCTTTCCTTTTATAGCAACTTCTTTTGACGTTGATATGCCTGCGTTTATTGCTCCAAAACATTCAGAATATGCAAAACACATATATAAGCACAGAGAGAGTAAAACAACTATACAAATCAACTTTTTATCATTAAGCACAATTCATCCTCCTTGTTGAATAATTATTGACTCATACAGATTTTACAAACTTTATCAATATTTGAAATACTCTTTTTGACTTCTAAATTCTTATTTGCAATTTGAGAAACAGCTGAACACCAAGGGTAGTGGATTGTTTTTGTATTCTTATCATACACATATCCAAAACTTGTCATTCTGCCATCATCGGATTTATATCCGAAAGTTGTCCCTTTCTTTGTCAGCCATCCGACCACAGGTTCAACTGTTCTGTAGCAATCATCAAGTCTACCGTATTGCCCGTAGCTACTTTGGCAACCGGGAAATTGGAGTCCGAATCCATCAGAACAACAAATAGTAAAAGAGGTCCAACCTGATTTATTCCCTGCAACATTCTTACTTATGAAGTCATAAATCTGCTGTGCGGTAAGAGAATAGAAATCACTAGGATTGAGCGTGATAATCCCTACTTTATCAGATTTCTTATATTTCTGGAGGTAGGGCTGAACTGTTTTAATGTTCTTTGCATCAATATTTGCAAATATGCGAAATAACGCCAAAAGTAAAAGGATTACTACAAATAGAGCTTTTTTCATATACCACCTCCACTCTTTGAGAGAGTAGCATACAATCAAGATCTTTTATATACATCGTCAAGAGAAGCCGACGAATAAGGATCTCAAAGAAAGCGCAAAAACAAAGGAAATCACAAACACATGGTCATATAGGGAGGAAGGAACAGGACGCCGTCCTTCTCCTGCAGGTTGCGGGGATGTATGACGAAGCAACCTCCAATCCGACTCTTGAATTTTTCTCTGAAGCGATTCAAAGAATCTATCGAGTATTTTGGGGAAGACTTCACCTCTATTGGGAACATTCTATATTGGGTCTTGCTGTTGTTTGAGATTATGAAGTCTATCTCTATGTCGTTTCGTTTCTTTTCAGCGTCATAATGAGTGTAGAAGAATAGTCTATGCCCGTTGGAAACCAACATTTGGGCGATTGCATTCTCATAGAGCATCCCTTCGTTCAACCCTAGTTTTCCAGAGAGTATCTGTTTGTACACTTCGTTCTCCATCAATTCGTTTTCATCGAATGCATGGCTTACAAGCAGTCCAGTATCCCCCATGTAGCACTTTATGAAGGAATCGGATTCATTCAGAGACAATCCTATGTTAGGGTCGTTCGTTTTTCTGCATTCGTTTGCAATCATCGAATCACTAAGCCAGAAGAACGTCTCTTCATACTGCTCAGCCACAGAACCTTCAACTATGCGGTTGAATACAACCCTCTTCTCATGACGTGAAAGCAATCCTGGAATCTGGTCGAATATGGCAAGAACCTTTGCCCTATATCGGGCCTTAATCTTCATGATGTCGCTACGATAAAGTTCCAAAATGTCCCGTTTTTCAACATCGGCCTTGCCAAAGTCCTTCTCTCCTTCAAGAAAGGCCACGACACTCATGGGCATTCCGCCAACAAGTAGGTACTGCTTGAATATAAGCATAGCCTTGTCGTGTAGGCCTCTCTCAAGAGGAGTCTTTTCCTCAAAACATCTGTGAATGTACTCGACAAGGGAGGTCTCCTCCAAGGCCCAGCAGAACTCCTCAAAATCCATAGGGTACATTTTAAGATGACGTTCCTCGGAAGGGATTACTATGTCTTTGACGTTTTCCTTTATTGAAATCAGAGAACCCGTCTCCATGAAATCGTATCTGCCATCGGCAACAAGGTACTTGATAGATTCCCGCGCCTTGGGAAAACGCTGGACTTCATCGAAAAGTATCACGCTTTCCCTATGGTAGAGTTTAACTCCATAGTAGACGGACAATAACATATAAAAGGTGTCCAAATCATCGAGATATGAAGAAAAGTAACCTTGGACCTCTTCTGAAACTTTCGCAAAATCGATGATGATATAGCTTTTGTATTCGTTTTTGGCAAATTCCTCCACTATCGTGGATTTCCCTATTCGTCTGGCCCCTTCTATCAGAAGGGCCTTTTTTCCGTTGGATTCCTTCTTCCATGCAAGGAATTTATCATATATCTTTCTTTTGAATATCATACTTCTTTGTCTCTAAAGAGATAATAACGGACTTTTCAACAATACGCAAGATTGACAACAGCTAAATTCCCAACAATACGCAGGTTTATAGCAAGCTTAAAATCCAACAATACGCAGATATAGAGAAATCTTCTTGCAAAGAAGACCCCCGTTTGGATATTGTTCACAAAGGATAAAAAAACGTGCGGCAAGGTGGAAAAGAATGACTTTGAACGAGCTTAAAGTAGGTGAAAGGGCAAAGGTCCTCTCCGTTGATGCAGAAAGAGAGCTTAGACATCATTTTCTTGATATGGGGCTGACCCCAAAGACGACCCTCTCGCTGGTAAAGGTCGCTCCAATGGGAGACCCTCTTGAGTTCAATGTAAGAGGATATGAACTCACCCTTAGAGTGGAGGATGCCAAAAGAATAACAATAGAAAAAGTGGATTCAGACGAGCAGGCAAGCAGCGGAGACCAAAGGATCGAGTACGAAGACCACCCACACATAGGTGAACCGGGAATCTACCATGATCCAAACGAGAAAATGGCGATTCCTGAACAAAAGGAAGTCATCTTTGCACTTGCAGGGAACCAAAACTGTGGAAAGACAACCTTGTTCAACCAGCTCACGGGATCCAACCAGCACGTTGGGAACTTCCCAGGCGTCACTGTGGACAGGAAGGACGGCAGGATAAGAGGCGAAAATGCAACTGTGGTTGACCTTCCTGGGATATACTCGCTATCTCCTTTCACAAGCGAGGAGATTGTAACACGGGATTTTCTCCTCAAGGACAAGCCGGATGGCATAATAAACATAATCGATGCAACGAACATAGAGAGGAACCTCTTTCTGACTTTGCAGCTCTTGGAGCTGAATATCCCCATCGTAATTGCATTGAACATGATGGATGAGGTAAGGGAGAACGGTGGGACGATAAACGTAAACAAATTGGAGGCCATACTTGGTGTTCCAGTCATACCAATATCGGCCTCAAAGGACGAGGGCGTGGACGAGCTTATAGAACATGCCATACATGTAGCCCGCTACAAGGAAGGCCCAGGAAGGCAGGATTTTTGCCATGCAGACGGCTCCAAGGAAGAGGTTGCCGTGCATAGGTCGCTTCATGCAATCATGCACCTTATAGAGGACCATGCGCAGAGGGCGGGCATCCCCGTGAGGTTCGCAGCCTCCAAGCTTATCGAGGACGACAGACCAATTCTGGATGAGTTGGACCTTGACGAGAACGAAAAGGAGACGCTGGACCATATCATAAAGCAATTGGAAAGCGAGGCCGATGTTGATAGAGAAGCGGCCCTTGCAGACACAAGGTTCTCGTTCATTGAAAGTGTATGCTCGCTTACGGTCGTAAAGCCAAAGGAGTCAAAGGCAAGGCTGCGTTCGCTCAATGCAGACAAGATACTCACGGGGAAATACACGGCGATCCCGGCCTTCCTTCTCATAATGGCAGCGATCTTCTACATAACGTTTGGACCCGTTGGCACAGGTCTTTCCAATGGATTGGAATACCTTATTGGACTGTTCACGGACCTTACCGCCAAAGGGCTTGCGACGCTTCAGATAAACCCTGTAGTGCAGTCCCTCATAATAGACGGCATATTCACCGGAGTGGGAAGCGTACTCAGCTTTTTGCCTGTAATACTCGTGCTGTTCTTCTTCCTCTCAATCCTTGAAGATTCCGGCTACATGGCAAGAATCTCGTTCGTCATGGACAAGGCTTTGAGAAAGCTGGGACTTTCAGGAAGGAGCTTCGTTCCAATGCTCATAGGCTTTGGATGTTCCGTACCGGCGATCATGGCGACAAGAACCCTGTCTTCCGACAGGGACAGGAAGATGACGATACTGCTTGTTCCGTTCGCATCGTGCTCTGCAAAGCTTCCAATCTACGCTCTTTTCACCGCTGCGTTCTTCACAAGGTACAAGGCGTTGGTGATGATATCCTTGTATGTGATTGGAATTGTCGTTGGGATCGTTGTGGCTCTGATACTCAAGAAATTCAACTTCAAAGGAAACCCTGTTCCTTTCGTGTTGGAACTCCCAAACTACAGGATGCCAACGCCAAAATCCGTCCTGCAGCTCATGTGGCAGAAGACCAAGGACTTTGTTACAAAGGCGTTCACGATAATCTTCTTGGCCTCCATCATAATCTGGTTCTTCCAGACGTTCGACTGGAGGTTCAATGTCGTATCCGATCCAGAGAACAGTCTATTGGCAATGATTGGTTCGCTTATCTCTCCATTGTTCGAACCTCTTGGATTTGGAGATTGGCGCATCTCTACTGCGCTGATTACAGGCTTTACGGCAAAGGAAAGCGTTGTATCGACTCTCACTATTCTCCTTGGTGGTTCGACTGCGGCACTCAAGACGCTTTTCACTCCACTCACAGCCTTCGTGTTTTTGGTATTCACCCTGCTCTACACTCCATGTGTAGCGGCAATTGCAACGGTCAAAAGGGAGCTTGGCAGACGATGGGCCTTCCAAATCGTACTGTTGCAGTGCGCCATTGCATGGATCGTCGCAGAGCTTGTGCACCTAGTTGGGATGCTGTTCGCATGAACCAACATTCCAACAATACGCAGGGATAGACGAGTTCAACGGCGGTTTTCGATCAGCACAGAAGCCCCTCTGCAATGATCCTTTCCAAGACCAAGGCCTCCCTTTCCAGCGCGACTGGCTTACTGTGGGGGCCGTGATTGTGTGTGCGGTTGACAACGATGGCCTGTTTTGGAGCAATCCACTCCAAAGTGTAATGCTCATTCTTTTCATAGGCATCCAAATGTTGGCGTGCGACCTTTGGCTCAACATCACAAAGATAGTAGAAATTGTCCTGCACGAAGATGTCTATACCCTCTTGGTCGCTTTTGGAAACACGATGCACATTGCCGTATTCCTTTATGGACTGGGGGATGACGACAAGACCAGCCTCCTCTTGGGTTTCGCGGATGAGGGCTTCCTGCTGGGTCTCTCCCGACTCTATTCCACCACCAGGGAACGCATAATAGTCGTATTTGAGGCTGTGAATCATCCCAACCTTGCCATCCTTGATTATGATTGCACGAACCGACGGGCGGGAGAACACATGTTCAGTGCTGGTGTAATCCTTTGTATCCAAATTGAAAAGAAGTCGCATGGGACTAAGCCTAATGGAAAAAGCAAAAACCTTCAATGTGACACACACTACAGGATGAGTTGACTATCAGTTGACCCCAACGTTATGGAAGAACCATTATTTTCTCTTGTGTTTCTCCCCAAACGCAAGGTTTCCCATGAGAGCAATGAGGCTCTGCTGGAAGACTATTCCAAAGATGACCGGAAGCGAAGCGGCAGGAGGCATGAAGGATATGGCAAGGACCAAGGCCGCACTTATGTTTCGCATGGAAACTGCAAACGTGACGGACACAACGCTGTTACGATCAAGCTTCGTGAGCTTTGCACACAACAGGCCAATGGTAAACCCGCACACGACCATGAGGGCGTTCGCAATACCAATGGACACATATTGAAGCGAAGCATTTGCAATGATGGACTCTGACACCTGAGAAGTGTTTATCATTATGACGAGCACCATCAACAGCTTTGAAAGGGGATTCGTTGCAGGAGTCCAGACCTTCTTTATGGAAGCCGCCTTGAAATGGTTGAACACAAGTGCAAGCAACGAAGGAATCAACACCATAAAGCACAAAGACTTCATCATCCCCACGCTGTCCATGGCAACTGAGGCGCCAGTGTACAGCTTCAATATCAAAGGCGTCATGAAAGGCGATAGGAAGGAGTCCAAAACCAGCATGGCTATGGAAATTGCCATGTTGCCGCTATAGATTCCCGCCCATATGGTGCAGACCACCGCAGAAGGCGTAGCCCTTAGCAACACATAGCCACATAAAAGCTCCTTGTTGCCGGGAAAGAACACACTTGCAATCAAAAACGCCACAAAAGGCATGAGCACATAGCCACCAAGGGCAAATGCAACGAAGAACACCGGCTTTTTGAGGGAGGAGAACATCTCCTTGGCGCTTATCTTCATTGCGCCAAGGAATGTCATGACCCCAAAAAGCCAGTTTACGGCAGGTTTCATCCAAGAGACCTTGGAACCTAGCAGAAGACCCAGAAAAACCCCAAAGGGAGTCAAAAGGGGCATTATCCTGTTCAAAACCCTGTTGAGAGAGTTGGAAAAACCAAGAAAACGCTCTAGCCTTCCAGCGTTCGAAGGAACAACGGAAATCTCAGAACCCTTCTTCCCTTTGCAATCATCAGATGAAACCAAACCAAACCCCTCTTCTACTCAGTCAAGTTAATCAAGGCATGATTGTACTATCAAACCACCAAAACTGCAAACCTTATCCAACAAGGTTATCTGACGAGGATTCCAGGACGAACGAACGTCTTTCCATCGACGACGATCTCCACCTTTGGGAAAAGAACAGGATGGGACACAGGAATCACACAGTCTTTCGTGCATATTACAGTATCCTCGCTCTTCGTTCCAGTGATCGAAGGATTCCAACAGAACGCATGATGGTCTGAAATGACTCCTGGAGTGGAGAAATCCACTCTATAGTCACGCCCTGCATATCCAATTGGTCCGCCTTGGTGGTGCTTGTCGAACTCGGCGGCATAGCCAAGCTTCTCGTATGCAGCCTTGCCAGCTTCAAGGGCTGAGACATAGGTAGCACCCGGCTTGCAAGCAGCCATGTATGTGCAGTCTATTATCTGGTTGGCCTCCAGCTGGGAGAGGATCTCAGAGGAAGGCTCAACGAAGTAGACATAGCGAGTCATGCAGACCACAAGGCCGTTGCGTCTGAAGTTTCCGCCAATCTGGACCTTCTCCTTCACCCTCTTGGAAGTCGGAAGAGGATGCCTATACAGGGATATCCTCTCGTCTGCAGCGACCATGCATGAAAGGAGCTCAAGACCGCAGGCCTCCATCTTGTCCATGATGAGGCCTGCTATCTCGTACTCGCTGTCGCCAACGGAAATCTCCATGCCGGCCTCTTCCAAAGCCCTTGAAGCATCATTGCCAATTGCAACGTAGCGCTCGATCTCCTCAGAAGTCAAATCAAAGCGCAGAGCCTTTATGCCGTCCGCCAGATCACCGGTATCGAACCCAATGCGACCAGATGGTACAAGCTCAGCCAGAACCCTGTTCTGGAATCCGTTGTCATGCCATACGCCATAGCGGACATCGAAGCCAAGCTCCTCTACATGCTCTTCTGCTACCATGCGCGGAGCCTCTATATTGTTGGTAATGGCAAAGAGTCCTTTCAAAGTCACAAGAAGGCCGCAGTTGCCAACCTCCCCCATTCCAACATAGTTGCGACCACCGCATGTAAGCCAAGCAAAGTTGTCCTGTCTCTTTATGAAGGCGGCATCCAAGCCTTTGGCTGCCAAAAGACTGCGGACACGGGCAACCTTGGTATCAAATTCATGGCGTACAGCTTCAGCGAAACCGGACTTCATATCAGATTTCATACCAGGATTCATACCAGATTTCACATCACATTTCATATCACATTTCTCGTTCATGCACCCTCTCCTTAGACCTCACTTAGACCACTCTTAGACCTCAGAAGCCACGCAAGCATTCTTAGCAGCCTTTCTTGACTCGACGACAGCCTTCACGTTCGCATACAGAGCATAAAGAAGGGAGCCAATTGAAAGAATCATGAATATGCAGCTGATTGGACTTGTGAAGAACACACCCCAGTTGTTTCCAGACAGAATGAGAGCTCTGTCAAGGTTCTCTTCAGCCATTGAACCAAGTATGAGACCAAGGACAAGTGGCGCTCCGGGGTATCCGAACTTCTTGAAAGCAAGGCCAACCAAACCAAACACTATTGCAAGAAGGATATCGAATACGTTGTTTGCATTGGAGAAGGCTCCAATCATGCACAGAATTGCAACTATAGGCATAAGGAGAGTCCTTGAGATCTTGAGGATCATTGGAGACACCTTTGCACAGCCAATACCTGCAGCCAGCATGAGGAACTGGATGACGAACATACCCGCAAAGATTGCATAGACGATTGCAGGGCTCTCGTTGAAGAGCTGAGGACCCGGCTTCACGCCAATGAGGATGAGGGCTCCAAGCATGACGGACGTAACTACGTCGCCTGGGACACCAAGGCACAGCATTGGAATGAAGGCACCGCCTGTCGTTCCATTGTTTGAAGCCTCTGGAGCGGCGACACCTTCAAGAGCACCGTTTCCAAACTGATCCTTGTTCTTGGACATACGCTTTGCAACCTGATATGCGATGAAGCAGGAGATGGATCCACCTGTTCCAGGAATGATTCCAATGAAGACACCAATGACGGCACCAACGATTGCAGACAAAGCAAAGCCTTTGAAGTCCACCCATGTTGGTATGACACGACCAATCTTCTGAGCCGCAAGCTTGTTGTCCGCCTCACCCTTTGTTGCAGACTGCATGAAGAACTCGCTCAGAGCGAACACTCCAATGAGAACTGAAAGCAAAGGAATTCCTCTCATGAGCTTGTACGTTCCAAACGTGAATCGGTCAATGCCCATGAGCTTGTCAACGCCAATGGTTGAAATGAGAAGGCCCAGCATACCGGAGATGATACCCTTGATAGGGTCCTTTCCGGTACTGGCCATGATGGTCAGACCAAAGAAAGACAACGCAAAATAGTCCGCAGGCTTGAAGTTGAGAGCAATCTTAGCAAGCTGAGGAGCTATGAGGATAAGACAAATCGTTGAGACAAGTCCACCAATGAACGACGACACAGCGGACACGCCCAAAGCCTTTCCCGCCTTGCCCTGCTGACACAAAGGATAACCATCCAAAGCCGTTGCTGAGGCGGACGGAGTACCAGGAGTGTTCAAAAGCACAGCCGATATCGAACCGCCATACATTGAACCGCAGAACAAGCCGCACAGCATGATAAGAGCCTGCGAAGCCTCAAGCCTATAGACCAACGGCAACAGCAGAATAATTCCAGTGGAACCGGAAAGACCAGGAAGTGCGCCAATGACAACACCAACCAAAGTACCAAAACAAGCCAAAAGAAAAGTAAAAGGTTGGAAAACGTTTGCAAAACCCTGCATTAGATAACTGAACATACCAACCTCCTCAACCCAAAATGCCCGCAGGCAGCATCACCAGGAAGACCTTGGTGAAAAGGAAATACACCGCGGTGGTGAACACAACGCTGAAGATCGCAGCCTTCACCTTGCTCTTGTAGCCAAACAGACAAATGGCAAAGAACAAATACAAAGGTGCCAGAATAAGAAAGCCCACAATCTTGAGAAGCTTGTAGAACAGATAGGTCGCCAAAACCATGATGGCAATCCTTGCAAGCCCCTTCCAGTCCACGTTTGGACCATCCACGACGGGAATCCCCTTCACAAGCAGCACGCACTTTATGACCTGCACAACACCAAGGAACAGAAGCAGGATGCTTATGAACGTTGGGTACACGCCGGGGCCGATCCCCTTTGCCTTCGTAGGCAGCTTCTGCGCCTCGACAAGGAACACCACCGCAATTGCAATCACAACGATGGCAATGATGAAATCGGCGGCGACCTTGGTATTCTTCACGAAAAGGCCCTTCTTGTCCTTCTCTTCCATACTCGACTCTCCTATTCAAAAAGACCGATGTCCTTGAACCTTCCCATTCAAGGAAAACCCAAAGACAATGCCCTACTACAAATAGGCCGACTGCAAAGATCAGATAAAACCCCTGCAATCGGCCATTGTTTTCAAATCATTCTAATCAGAAGAACCCAATCAGAAACCCTTGGCCTCTACGAGGTTCTTGTACATGACATCCTGCTCGTGGAGGAACTTGTCCGTCTCAGCAGGGTTCTTGTAGACGACCTCTACGCACTGGCTCTGCATCTGCTCGACGAACTGAGGATCCTCGATGCACTGCTTGATGATGGAAGCGAGCTTCTCAACGATCTCTGCAGGAGTGTTTGGAGGACATACGACGACTCTCCACTGTGGAAGGACAATGTCAACGCCGCACTCGATACCGGTTGGAACCTCTGGGAATGCGCTGTAGCGCTCCTCTGCAAATACAGCGAGGATTCTGAGCTGACCGTTCTCAACGTTGGTGATGCCTTCTGGAGCATTTGCCATAACGCAGTCAACAGTGTTTGAAAGAAGACCAGTGATGGCCGGGCCGCCGCCTGAGAATGGAACATGTGTGAACTCAAGACCTGCAGCATCCTCGAAAAGAAGGGCTGCCATGTGGTTTCCACCCTGTGCACCTGCGTTGCCCATTGTGATCTTTCCTGGATTGGCCTTTGCATACTCGACGAACTCCTGAAGGGTCTGGAAAGGGGAATCCGCATTCACAACAAGGTAGTTGTAGGAAGCGACTATCTGGCAGACAGGCGTGAAGGTATCAGCACCAGTTACAGGAACATCTGAAAGATGTGTCTTGGTAAGGGATGCATTGTTCCAATGCATGATCGAATATCCGTCCTTTGAAGCATCCAGGAACTCGATCGCACCTGTGATTCCAGCAGCACCTGGAACGTTCTTGATTATCATGGCCTGTCCGTTTCCGTACTTTGGGAAAACAGCTGCAAGAGCTCTGAAGACAACGTCTCCACCGCCGCCTGCGGACCAACCAACTGTAGCTTCTACAGTCTTTGTAGGAAATTCTGCAGCTTCTGCGGCTGCCTGTGCAAAAATACCTGCAACTGCAACAAATGCAATGAGCAGAACCATCAAAGTTTTCTTCATATCAGTCTCCTTCTACGAAAATGCTCGCGACGAACCTCCAAGCCCTTACAGAGCTACGGAAGCCCCCTTCTTCACACTTTCATAAATTCCATTGATTATCTTCACGGCCTTGGCCGCTTCTTCACCAGTAACGAAAGGCTTGCCGCCACTACGCACAGCATCAGCAAAATCCTCGAACTGCAGCATATGACCAACGTAGTTGATTGCACCTGGATCGGATGCACCGCCCATTGTGCTGTTGGCATTTGCAAAACGCTTTCTTATCTCTTCGTCCTCAGCCGTCTCGTTCTTGAAGCTCCACGCAACAAGGGACTCGTCCTCAAGGATTGCAGAACCCTCTGTTCCACACACTTCAAGCCTCTTTATGAAACCAGGGTATATGCTTGTGGAACCCTCTATGACACCAAGGGCGCCGTTCTTGAACTTGAGGATTGCAACACCGTTGTCCTCGACCTCTATGCGCTCATGTGCAATGGTCTCCGTATAGCCGTTGATGCATTCGACGTCGCCGCCAAACCACGAAAGCAGATCTATTGCATGGATGGATTGGTTCATGAGAGCACCACCGCCGTCTATCGCCCATGTGCCTCTCCAAGCACCTGAATCGTAGTACTCCTGCGAGCGGAACCACTTGACGGAAGCCTCCACCATGGTGAGCTTTCCAAAACGCCCCTCGTCCAACGCCTTCTTGATAAGCCTTGGAGCCTCGTAGAAACGAGACTGGAAAACACCTCCAACAAGCCTTCCCTGTCTCTTCCCTTCCTCGATTATGTCATTGCAGCGCTCGACGGTGATCTCAAGCGGCTTCTCCACAATGACATGCTTCTTGGCCTTGAGGGCTGCAATTGCAAGATCATGATGCAAGCCCGATGGCGTTGCGATCACAACCACCTGGATATTCTCGTCTTTCAGGAAATCCTCAAGCTTGTCATAGGCCTTTCCGCCGTTTTCCTTGCAGAAAGCCTCCACTCTTTCCTTGTTCATGTCATAAGCACCGGCGAAATAGCACTTGCTGCTCTTCGAGAGTGCATACGCATGCGTCTTGGCTATTGCACCAACGCCTATCGATCCAAAACCTATTTTGTCAATCATATTTACAAATCCCTTTTCTGACAGTGTAACAGGCTTTGGCTATTTGTCAATCAAATTTACAAAAAACTTTTTTCTCAATATGCTGCCGAATTCATGTCTTTACAAACCCAAGGAGTCTCTTCATTTTGTCTACAGGTAGCCTTGATGGGCGTTGATGGGCGCTGTATGGCGTAGTATGGCGTTGATGGGCGTTGCAGGACGCTGTGGGGTAGTGATGATTCAGCAGTCTTCAAGCGTCCCAACGACCCCGTAGATCCAGTAAGCCCCAACGGCCTTGTAAACCACAGAGAACGGGACCAACAGCCTCACAAAGGCGGCTTTCCAGCCACACAGGGCAGAGACAAGGAGAATGAAGCGGTTTTGAAAATTCCTCGATTCAATATGGAATTGATTCGAGCCATGAATCACCAAACCTTTATTGCATAAAAGACATTTTACCCGTTTTCATGCAAAACACAGTAGACAAACAAAAGACCAAGAAGGTTAGGCTTTTTTAAGCTCTGTGTACAGCAAGTCGCACTTCTTGTCCAAGACAAGCGCAGCTGCCCCCAAGGCGGAGCCGTTGTCTTTGAGCTTGCCCTGCTCTATGGTCATGACACGGTACGGCGTCTCTGCGGCAATCCTATTTGCAGCCTCTCGTACACGTTGGGCAAGATATGACGAAGAATAGCCTATTGGGCCGCCAAGAACGATTTTTTTGGGGTTGATTATGTCTACGAGTATCGAAATGGCCGTTATTATCGGCTCCACAATCATGTCCATGGCCTTCAACGAGCAGGGATCACCGGCATCGGCCTGAGCAATTATGTCAGCCACCGTGTAGGAAGGTATGCGGTGTAGGGATGAGTCTCTGTATTCCGGAAGGGTCAGGAATGCCTTGGCGTGGTGGGAAAGGGCCTTTTCGTTGGCCAAGGCCAGCAGGCAACCGCGTTTTCCGCATTCGCACAACGGCCCGTGGGGGTCGAGAGGGATGTGTCCAAGTCGTCCTGCGCTGTAGCTCGCACCTTCCATGAGTTTGCCGTTGACGAATATTGCACTTCGTATGCCTGACCCAAGGCCTACATAGACCATGTTGCGCTCGCCCTCGGGGTTGGCGTATTTGAATTCGGCAAGACCTGCAAGGGTATAGCGGTTCAGACAATAGGCCTCAAGGCCAAAACGAGCCTTGACCGCCCTTTTGATATCCGTTGAATGATGCCAATTTAGGTCGTATGCCCAAAGTATGGCACCGTTCTCTGAATCCACGACTCCTGGAGCTCCAATCCCTATTCCCGGAATCAGTTTCCCAGGAACCCTTTGGAGCATGTATTCTATGCCCTGCAGAAGTTTGGAGACCAACTCCTTTGGAGTCACCTCCTCCAAAGGAAGCGTGTACTCCTCCACCATGCGCCCTGACAGGTTGCAGATCACAAAGTTCCAACTTGCGGAATAAAAGGCCGCACCCAATGCAAACCACGTGTCGTTGCAGTAGCTCAAAGGAGACCCAGGCCTTCCCCTTGAGGCTTCGTTGAGTTTGGTCTTCCCCTCCTCTAGTATGTTTTTTTCTATCATGACAGCGGTCATGTTCGACACCGTTGTGCGGCTTAGAGAAAGGTGCTTGGCTATCATGGCTCGTGAGGGCGACCCCAATTCGTCCATGGCTCCAAGTATGTTCTTGAAGTTCTCGTATTCCATGTCTTCGTAGCGCATAGAGCACATTGTACACCTTAAAATGGCTTCTTTCCACAAGAACATGAAACATCACATTGGAGGCCACAAGCCACCACTATGCTCACTACACCCACTACACCTACTACTCCCACTACGCCTACGACTCCCACTAATACGCTTTAATTCCCCGCTGAAATTGTGAGGAGTTTGTAGCGATGGTGAGCATGGTAAGTGTGGAGAGTATCGTGAGAGAGGTAAGTTTGGTGGGTTTTGTGAGTTTGATAAGCTTAGTAAGTACGGCAAACAAAAAAGCGGCTGTGTTGGAAACTCCAAGACACAGACCGCCCGATAGAACAAAACGAAAAGAGTAGACATCTTTTCAAAAACAGGGGCAAACCACCCAGGCTTCCACCCCTTTGGATGCTGCTACAGTACCATCCATGCAGAAATGTTGGAAATGCCTTTTACTGATAAGGGTATACAATATGGACATTGCCATAATGCAAGGCCTCAAAGCGACCACAAAACAAGCAATCCCAATCCACTCACACGGCCTCTACGCCGCCTTCCACAGGAACTTCTTTCTTGGCATAGTACTGGGCCTGTGCGTTCCACAGCTCCTGATACTTGCCACAACGACCCACAAGCTCGTCATGGGAACCGTACTGCACGACCTGCCCGTTGTCGAACACAGCAATCTCATCGCAGAACCTGCATGAGGACAGCCTGTGGCTTATGTACACAGCGGTCTTGTCTCCTACGATTCCATTGAACTTGGAGTAGATCTCCGCCTCCGCGATTGGATCCAAAGCGGCGGTTGGTTCGTCGAGGATTATGAACGGCGAGTCCTTGTACAAAGCACGTGCAGTTGCTATCTTCTGAGCCTCTCCGCCCGAGACATCAATGCCATCGGTCTCCATTTTCTTGTAGAGATAGGTGTCAAGGCCTTTTGGCAAGGAGGAGAGTCTGTCGCCAAAGCCGGCCTTCTCCAAGCAGTCGGTCGCACGTGCGCTGTCGTATTTCTCGCAGGAAGCCACGTTCTGGCCAAGGGGCAGTGCGAATAGCTTGAAGTCCTGGAACACCACGGAGAAGAGGTCCATGTATTCGTCATAGCGATACTTGCGAATGTCTATGCCGTTGAGTAGGATTTCGCCCTCGGTGGGGTCGTACAACCTGCATAGCAGCTTTATGAAGGTCGTCTTGCCGCTTCCGTTCATGCCTACGACAGCCAAACGCTTGCCAACCTGGAACTTCATGTTCACATGGCGCAGTGCAAACCTCTCGCTGCCTGGATACTTGAACGACACATCCCTGAACTCAACATTGTACCTGCGATCCGCACGCTTTTCAGTGGTAAGGCTTCCCTGATACATGTCGTTTGGAATGTCCAGCAACGAAAACACCACATCCAAGTACTGGCTGTTCGCCCTTGCAAGCCCAAGCTGCTCGATCAATTCCGATATCCCTGCAAACAGCGCAGTGCTGGCTCCAACGTACTGCGTCACCGAACCCACTCCAAACGCTCCTCCCCAGGCCTTGGCGCACACGAGCAGGTATATCCCACCAAGAAGAAGCCTTGATATCACCGCGGACAATGCTTGGAACGCACCCATGGGCCCCTTTGCAAGCTTTGCAAAGTATCCGTTCACTCTGAACGGGTCGTCGTCGCTGCAGAAGAACGACCTGAAAGACCTTTCCTGCCCATAGATTCTACTGTCCAAAGCACGATGCTTGTCCTCAACGAGCTTGAAATAGAAGGAGAACTTCCTGTTTTCGAACTTCCCCGCATCGTTGTTTCTGTTAAGATACCCTATGGCCTTGTTAGAACAGCCGGACGACAGAAGAGAAAGGCCAAGGAGCAAAGCGAACAGTCCAATGCACACAAAGGGGTTGTCTAGAACCACAAACGAAGGATTCGTGACCTTTGAAGTGAAAAGGGATATTGAAAGACCTATGCCACCCGCAATCTTGGATATAATCCATATGAGGCTGTCGAATGAATGCATCGCCATGAAGAGACCAAAGCCTCTGAAGTTGGAGTCCTGCTCTATCTGGCTCTTGATGTCGTATACCCTTTGGCTGTCCACATCCACGAAATCCATGTCAAGGAACTTGTCCTGGAATATCTTGTAGACATCCAGAATGGTTCCATACGAATACTTCTGATACAGATGCTGGAAGAAACTGGACAGGAGGAACAGCACGGCACTTGAAGAGAGAATCCATATCACCCACATCCACAGCGTATGGGGATCCCTTGCCCCGGCAAGCTCGTTTATGAACTGGGCTGAGAACCATATTGCAACATATGGGGTCGCAGAGTCTATGATTCCGTAGACGACTGCATATATGAACCTTTGGGGACAGGCCTTCCACAGCACTTTCCATGCCCTGAGAGTGTTCTTCATAGCCTTTGGAAAAGATGTTTTGGTTCCTTTTTCCTTCTTATTGTTCATCCTCAACCTCCTTTCTGTAGTATTTGCTCTGCACCTCAAAGAGCTTCGAATACTCCCCGCCCTTTGCAAGAAGCTCGTCGTGGGTACCTTCTTCCTTTATCCCACCGTCTGCAACGAATAGGATTCTGTCGCAGAACCTTGTAGATGAGAGCCTATGCGAGATGAATATGGAAGGCTTTCCATTTGTCATGTCGCTGTATTTCTGGTATATCTCGCTCTCTGCAATTGGGTCCAAGGCCGCCGTAGGTTCGTCCAATATCACAATTGGTGCATCCTTGTACAAAGCCCTCGCCAACATGAGACGTTGCGTCTGTCCACCGGAGAACTCTACGCCGTCCTCGTATATGCTTCGTCCAACAGGAGTATCCAACCCTCTTGGAAGGGATTTGACCTTGTCCGTAAGACCTGCATCATCAAGGCATCTCCAAACCTTTTCATCGTCGATGCCCTCTGTGCACTGCGCCACGTTCTGCCTAACGCTTACGTCAACGACGGAGAAATCCTGGAACACCGCGCTGAACATCCTGTAGTAGTCGCTACGGTTGTACTGCCTTATGTCCTCGCCGTTGAGAAGAACCCGTCCATTGGTTGGATCCAAAAGACCGCATATGATCTTTACAAGCGTCGTCTTGCCTGCTCCGTTGAGACCTACGACTGCAAGCTTCTCGTCTGGAGCAATCGTAAGGTTCACATGCTCAAGAATGGGTTTCTCCTCCTTGGGGTAGCGAAATGAAACATCATCAAGCCTTATTTCGTACTTCATTCCAGCAACAGATGAAAGAGGCTTTCCCTCTTCGAACTTGAAGACCTCCGGCCAATCGAGGAACTCCCGGACCATAGAAATGTCAAGGCTTTGCCTGTGCAATGTGGAAAGACCTGAAAGTATGAGGTTCATCCACTGGGTGAAGCCAGTCAGGACGCTGAAATACAAAAGGAACTGCGAAGCGGGCAGCCCTTGGTCCAACGTAAGCTTTATGAGGTACACATAGGCTATTGCGTTTCTAAGGAACGTCATCACCATGTCAACGACGTTGGCTCCAAAGCCAACCATCTCCTGCCTGCCAATGAATGCCACATGGGCTCTTCTGGAACAGGCGTAGAGGTCCTCTATCCATGCCTTGAGGCCAAACAGCCTTATGTCCTTGGAGAACACCCTATCCATTGAGACATTGCTCAAATAGTGGAGCTTCTTGGCATACCTGTTCAGCTCCTCCCTATGCCTATAGCTCCACTCGTTGGCGTTCTTTCGTGCAAAGTAGCTGGCTACCGTAGTTGCAAGGACAAGGGCGACCATCCACAGGTTCAGGTTGGAAAGGAGCAGCAGATACACGACAAAGCAGATCACGTTGGAAAGAAGTCCTTCCAAGGTCTTCCATACCGCCTCGGTCGAGTCCTGATTGCTGTAACAGGCGTTCATCGACTTGTCCTGAAGCGTGAAGAAGTCGGAGTCAAGTGTGTTTGGATAGGACGTGTTGGCTATCTTCTCCCCCAAGAGACCTATTATCCCAGACCTGACTTGAATCCTCCCATAAAGAGTGTTCTCTCCAATATATGCCTTGATTGCAGACAACCCAGCTAGAATTCCAACGAACATGGCAATGTAGGCTATCAATTCAGAGAACGGCACATAGCTCTCTATCTTGGAAAGGAGTACAGGGGACACAAGAACCTCTGCAATGCTGAGACCTGCGGACGAAACAGCCGCAGCCACAAGTAGAAGGACTACGCTTTTGCAGAACCTCCATGACAGACCAACCATGAAGGCGCTGTTCTGCCACATGTTGTACTTTGGCTTCTTGTCCTTTCCATCTTTTTCCATAGGAACCTCCCGGAACGCTTTCCAAGCCTATAGTAGCATCCAAATGGAGAATCCGTTGAAAAAGGTGATGAAACGCAGAAATTTGGTGACGAAATGCAGAGCATTCAACAAAACGGCCTGTTTTCTTCAGGTTCAGACCTGCGGAATGAGGATTTCAGTCGTGAACGCCCCGTCCTCAGAGTTGCGGCTAAGGTATCCATCAAGACGCTCCACAATGGCATCCATGATCACAAGCCCAAAACCATGGCCCTCGCCCTTTGTCGTCTTGAAAAGGCCTCCTACCTTGCGCCTCTTTCCAACCGCCGTGAAATTGGTGAAAGAAATGTAGAGCTGGGTTCCCTTCATGTCCATGTACACGCGTATGAGGCGCTTTTCCGCAGGAAGCTCCATGCTTGCCTCTATTGCGTTGTCGAAAAGGTTCCCAATTATGCGGCACAGGTCTATCTCCGACATCTTGAGCTTCACTGGAATCTGAGCATCCACCACGACCTCTATGCCCTTCGACTTTGCAAGCGAAATCTTGCTGTTGAGGATTGCATCGGCCATGGCGTTGCCGGTCTTCACCACAAGGTCAACGGTGTTCAGATCCGTATCCAGTTTATCAAGGTATTCCCTAAGCCCCTCGTTGTCTCCGTTGGAGGCAAGGACTTTCAAAGCTTGTATATGGTTGCGGTAGTCATGCCTCCAAGCACGCATCTTGGCATACATGTTCTCAACTTCCCTATAGTGGGTCTCAAGGAGCTCGCTCTGGTAGTCTGCAATGCGCCTATCGATTCGTCTGTTGAAAAGCCGTGAAAGGAACTTCATGACAACCTCGCCCCTGTCAACCATGCATGATTATGGCCCTGTTCAAAGGCTCGTATGCACCGCGGGGAATCGAGAGGGTCCTTCCGTTGGCAAGAAGCACCTGGGACTTGGTCACACGTCTTACCATCTTGAGATTCACAATGTACGACCGCCCAATCCTGTAGAATCCTTCGCCAAGCTCCTTTTCGAACTCGGCAAGGGTCTTCTTTACAACAATGTCCTGATTCGCGTGTATCGTCACATAATTTCCATATACTTCAAGGTATTGGACCTCGTAGATTGGAACACGCACAATTCCTCCACCAAGCTCCAACGTCAATACACGGGCATTCCCCTGAACCTTGGAAGCCGCCTTGTCAAGGACCTCGAAGAGCTTGGATTCTTTCACAGGCTTCATGAGATAGTGCAAAGCCTCCACATCGTAGCCCTCT
Source organism: Sphaerochaeta sp. Phil3 (assembly GCA_001940825.1). Classification (GTDB taxonomy): domain Bacteria; phylum Spirochaetota; class Spirochaetia; order Sphaerochaetales; family Sphaerochaetaceae; genus UBA9732. The sequence goes on along the minus strand of MSGT01000047.1, from coordinate 10,431 downwards.
GAAATGTAGTCGCTGTAGCCCGTGATGAACACTATTTGCACGGCCTTGTCATTGGCTCGCACACGACGGGCAAGCTCCACGCCATCCATCAAACCCATCTCTATATCCAAGAGAAGGATGTCGTATCCACCACCTCCATCGTTCTTGAACAAAAACGACTCGGCACTTGGAAAGACATCCACAACGACATTGGCCTTGCGGGAAGAGGCCCAGCTGCAAAGACACGCCTTCACATAGGAGGAATCCATTTCGTCATCGTCGCATATCGCAACCCTATACGTCATTCTCACCTCCTTGCAATGGTCGTCCCGCCAGCTTGGCACCCCCTATTCTAGACCGATTTCTCTGTTTTTACAAACCTTGGTCATTCTTTGGTCATCCTTTGTCGTCCTTTCTGACAAGTGAAACGATCGTCATGACCGCTGCATAGAGAACACCTGCAACTGGCCAGACCAGCCAGCTTTCCTTGAAACGGGTCTTGGCGACGGCATCTGTTGCAGGCCAGAACGAATATGCCAGATAGATGGCCGTCACCACAAGCCAATAGACTGTGCTTACTGCACTCGTCACACGACTTGCACTCTTGGACTCCCTTGAGAAATCACCCTCCTCCAAAAGCCTTTTCATTGAATTCTCTATGGTGTTTCCATAAACGAAGCACACGCATCCAATGCCTACCAAGATGAACATGAAGCACACGGACAGGACCATAAGGAAGTCATCCACCTCCAATCCACTTGCAACGAAAATGGGAATGACTGAAACGATGCAGAGTATCGTTCCTGCAATGCACAGCCTTGTATAAGTTGGAGCAAATGTGCGCATTCTGTCCCTCAACATCCCTTCGACGCCATACTCCGTCTCAAAGCCCACACCATCCAGAAAAGAGAACTCCTTTGTCCTTGACCCGCATGATATGAAAAGCCCAACTGCTACCGCAACAAGGCCAAACATGGTGCAAAGACCAATTGCGGAGGCAAGGTTCTCGGAGACTCCGCTGTCTGGAACCTCGCTCAGGGCAGCAAGCATCATTAGAAGAACAGGTGACAGCACGCAAAGGAATGTAGCTATAGCCATCCGTGGTGCCATCCTTCTTCTCAACGACAGGTAGTTGGAAGCCTCCTCCATTGAAACGCGGCGGACATCACGGCCTTCTTCGGAGACCGATACGATTGGGTCTTCATCGCAAAGTTCGTCCTTGAGGAGATAGTCGGTGGAAACTCCAAATATACGACTCATCTGGACTATCTTGTCCATGTCCGGGATCGACTGGGCACCCTCCCACTTGGAAACGGACTGACGTGAAACCCCCAGCTGGTCTGCAAGATCCTCCTGCGACCACCCGGCCTTCTTCCTTAGAGCTATTATCTTGTTTGCCAGAATCATGTGCAAACCTCCTAGTATGGGGAAGCCAGTGAAGCTTCCTCGTGAATCAAAACATCCACAAGATAGCCTTGGACATGGTTGCCCACCACCAAGTCCGCTGTATTTCTTGTCAACCAGCGGTTGCAAATGGTTGCAAGAACGTAGAAATCGACGTTTTCATGAATCGTCCATGCCTTTGCCCACGCCTCTCACCACCAATGAAATCACATGATGCAAAACAGTTCAACCCCAAAGTCCCCAGTGCGGCTTTCCAAAGATAAATCCCAACGCAAACCCCCTACACAAGAGCCTGCCTCACATACCTGAACGTATTCCCCTTCTCGTCCACAACAACGACAAGCTCCCTATCCGTCGAGGGGTTGTAGAACCTATGCACCCCTTCGCTAAGCCTTATGGACGGCATCATGGAATCCTTCACTATGTAGTACGAACCCAAAGCCGATTCACTCACCCACACTCCATTTGGAATCGCGAACTGAGGCATATCGAACGGCTTGATGAAAACGACGGAGGACTGGGAAAGCTCTCCATTCATCACATCCCGCAGGAAACGCACCTTGTCCAAAGCCAGGACACCAACGGAATCCGCAGTGGAGACGCTGCTGGAAGATTCCTGTCCAACGGACTTCAAGACCTCCTTCAGGGCCCTGTAGTTGATACCTTTGGTCGAGTCTCTGTCCACATCCATGAGCAATGCCGCTATGTAGCCGTCCTCCTGGCTCATTACGAAAGCGGCATCCGAATCAAAAGGAGTCACGACAGCCCCAAAGGGCCGCATCTCACCCAAAGGAAATGCACAGATGAACACAGTCTCCCCTATTGGAACCTTGATGGAGGCTCTCCGCTCACCAGGTGGAACATAGAGGCTTCTCACCTCGTTGCCGTAGGACCATTTGACGGAGTACCACATTTCCACATCGTTGGAGCAGGCTTCCCAAGGGTGCTGTGGAATCTCCAGTTCCACGGTCCTGTCGAACAAGGCTGCAGAACACGAAGGGAAGAGAACTCCAATTGCGAAAAGCACCGCAACGACAGCGGCGATGCATACGAAACAAGCAAAAGCGAACCGGAAAGAAATGTTTTTTCGTCTCATACATAAAGAATCAAAGAAACCTGTAACTTCCATTCACGGTTTTCTAAAAATTTTTTACGATTGGGACAGCTTCAACAGCCTGCGGTACTCATTGCGGAACGAGCGCAGAACAGAACGCACCTCATCGCTGCTGTAATCCGCATACGTCCAAGGAAGGCGTTGGAAATCCTTGTTCTGGTAAATAAGGGTCGTCTCCGCATAGATTCCGTCCTTCAAGGGGATGCGGTGCGAACGGTCCTTGCACGTTGCAAGTATGAAACTGGAAAGCGACAGTATGCCGGGGTCCAGGTTAACCCTGCGTCCGGAAGGACTCCCAGCAGGAACGGCGAACGAAAGCTCAAGTTCGTTGGTAGCCGTCTTTATATCAGCAAGGGTCGAAGGGTCCACGAGATTGCGGAACATAAGAAGATACCTCACGGGACGTGAACCCATCTCACCGTCATAGTAATCGGTATAGGAGAAATCCATCGTGGGGCTTGCAAGCTGGATGGGACCAAAGGCATCCTCAAGGACGGCAAGAATACGACCACGCTCGCCCTCAGCGCTCGAAAGCACGCCCATAACCAAAGCGCAGTCCGTATAAGGTCTTGCAATCGCCATAATGCCCTCCAAGGAGTATCAGACCGATACCTCTGAAACTGATTATTTTGCCAAGGCTCTGCAATGTCAACTTGCTTTGAGCCAAAGGAAGGATTATAGTTTAGATATGCCTAAGCTCATCGTCTTTCTAGGTAATCCGGGAATGCAGTACCGTCACACAAGACACAACGCAGGTTGGATGGTATGTGACGCTTTTTCCGCATACAAAGGCATGACCCAAAGCTGGACGACGAAATTCCACGCACAGTACACAAAGCAGGGAGATGCGGTCCTTCTCAAACCACAGACGTTCATGAACGAAAGCGGATTGTCAGTACAGGAAGCCACCAAGTTCTATGGGATAGACTGCAAGGACGTGCTTGTCGTGCACGACGACATAGAACTGCCGTTCAAGAGCGTGAAGATCCAAATGGGCGGAGGCATGGGAGGTCACAACGGACTCAGGTCCGTGAAGACGCACCTAGGGACAGACAGGTTCTGCAGGCTGAGACTTGGGGTTGGAAGACCTCCTGCCTGCATTCAGGTTGCAGATTTCGTCCTTGGACGCTTCTCTCCTTTGGAGGAGAAGGGGCTGGAAGATGTTCTGAAGCAGGCGTCCAAGGAGATAGAAGGATTCATCAAGAACGGAATCCAATCAAGGTGATACAAGTATGAAGAACAGGGATTTGAGGATTTCAGAGCCAAGCAGAATAGAGATGTCATACGAGAGTCCGGTATTCGAGACATCAAGCAAGATAGGCGTCATGTACAGGCAGGCGCAGGAGCTCACGCACATATACAACGAAAGCCACGACAGGCCGCTGTCTGCGGCCAACGTGCATATATGCGCCGTACTGCACCTCATATACCAAACCGTGATATCGGCATACCTCAAAGGCACGGACTCAGACCCCTTCTCCCGCATCCAGGTTCTTGCCCAGAAGAACGAAGCCTGCAAGGAGGTTCTGGGCTTCTACAACAGGATGTTCCCCACAAAGCTCACGGATCAGCGCTTCGACGGCTTGGACGAAACGGCAAGGGCGTTCTTCGTGCATCAGGTGTTCGAATCCAACCCGGCATTCCTCACGGCTACTGGCAACATGTTCGACCAAAGCACAATGGTGTTCCCCCAAGGAACGAAAGCCCTTACAGGAATGATGGGAAGCTACCTCAAAGGGACATCGTTCATTGAGAACATGGACTCGGACGATCTCTTTTCGTTCCTCACAATGCCGTCCCGCCTGTTCCCGGACTCGCTCATGAAGCAAATGGAGTACATAACGGAGCACTGGGATATGCTGCTTCCAGAAGAGCTGAACACACTCCTTCTAAAGGCCAAAGACTATTTGAGGGAGGAGACGAAACCACACCCCATGGGACTGGGACCAGGCCCAATGGAGATCCCAAGCTTCAAAGACGAGGACCAGGACTTTGAAAGGTTCACTCCGGACAAGAACTGGATGCCAAACGTGGTCATGATGGCAAAGAGCACTCTGGTGTGGCTAGACCAGCTGTCAAAGAAATACGAAAGGGACATATCCCGCCTTGACCAGATTCCAGATGAGGAGCTGGACTACCTGCGCGACAGCGGCTTCACGGCACTGTGGCTCATTGGACTTTGGGAGAGAAGCCCTGCATCCAAGAAGATAAAGGTGCTGTGCGGCAATCCTGATGCAGAGTCGTCAGCCTATTCCCTCAAAGGATATGAAATCTCCTCCCGCATTGGAGGATGGCAGTCATTGTACGACCTCAAGAAGAGGTGTTGGGAGCGTGGCATTAGACTTGCAAGCGACATGGTTCCAAACCATACTGGAATAGACAGCGACTGGATGATGGAGCACAGCGACTACTTCATCCAGCAGTCATACCCACCGTTTCCATCCTACACGTACAACGGCCCAAACCTGTCGGACAACCCAGACATAGACATAAGGATAGAGGACCACTACTACGACAGGACGGATGCCGCCGTCACGTTCCGCAGGGTTGACCGCCGCACAGGCGAGACTTCGTATATATTCCATGGCAACGATGGTACAACAATGCCTTGGAACGACACTGCACAGCTCGATTTCCTCAACCCAACCACAAGAGAGGCCGTCATTCAGCAGATTCTTGAAGTTGCAAGGAACTTCCCCGTCATACGTTTCGATGCCGCAATGACTCTTGCAAAGCGCCACATCCAAAGGCTGTGGTATCCAAAACCAGGCACGGGCGGTGACATTGCAGGAAGGATTCCATACGAAATGACGGACGAGGAGTTCAACAGAAGGATTCCCAACGAATTCTGGCGCGAGGTCGTGGACAGGATATCACAGGAGCTACCTGACACCCTGCTAATAGCGGAAGCATTCTGGATGATGGAAAGCTATTTCGTCAGGACTCTTGGAATGCACAGGGTCTACAACAGTGCCTTCATGCACATGATAAAGAACCAGGACAACGCAAAGTACAGGGAAATGATAAAGTCCACCATTGCGTTCGACCCTGAAATCCTCAAACGCTATGTGAACTTCATGAACAACCCCGACGAAGACACTGCAATAGCCCAGTTCGGCGATACGGACAAGTATTTTGGAGCATGCACACTGCTTTCAACCATGCCGGGTCTGCCAATGTTCGGACACGGACAGATAGAGGGCTTCAGAGAGAAGTACGGCATGGAATACCAAAGGGCCTACTGGGACGAAAAGCCAGACGAAAGGCTCATAGCCGAGCATAGAAGAAGGATATTCCCTCTTCTCAAGATGCGAAGGCTCTTCTCAGAATCCAAGAACTTCCAGCTCTTTGATGCACACCGCGAAGACGGAAGCACGGCGGAATCGGTCTTTGCGTATGTGAACGGCGACGACAACCAAATGGCGCTTGTCCTGTACAACAACCAATACGACCACGTGGACGGAACCATAACGGAATCGGCCCCCAAGCTGGTGCGAAACGGCGAGGAGAAAAGCCTTGAAACGGTGTCGCTTGCAAAGAGCCTAAGGCTTACGAGGGGTGTGAGGCGCTATGTGATATACAGGAACTTCAACGATGGGCTGTACCGCATAATGCCTTCTGTGAAGCTGTACGAGGAAGGCCTAAAGGTATCGCTCAACGGCTACGAGACCATGGTCGTCACGAACATCTATGAGATTGAGGATATAGACGGGATATACCAGAAGCTCTACGAAAAGATGGGTAGCCGTGGCATGGAGAGCATAGAGCATGAAATGCAAATTCTCTACCTTGGACCGTTCTTCGAGGCGGTGGATCCAATCAGAAGCCAGAAGTTCGCAAAGGATCTCAGGACCATCCTCAACGGAACCTCCACAAGCGCCAACAAGAAAGGCATAATGCAGACCCTTGGAACATGCTACACCTATATGGACGAGCTGACAGGCCTGTTCGAGAAGATAGGCCTTCACCCAAGACGCATGAAAGCGCAGGTCATACTCGACATGGTCAACACGCTCGAAGCCATCTGCAGAAGAAAACCATTCCAGAACGCAAACCTCATCCTTGACGACATGCTTGCAACCGTGGTATCAGCAGCCTTACTTGAAATGCCATTCATAAACCCCGATGGCACAGGGCTTGCAGAATCCTTCGAGATAGCCCGCACGCTTCAGCTGGACAGACTCTTTGGAGTACAGCCGTCCGTTGCTTTCCGGTGCGCCATACTAAATGCCTCCAAACCCAAGGAAATGGAGGAGCTTTTGTGCAACAAGACCTTCCAGATGCTCATTGGATGCAACGAATACCAAGGGGTGCGCTGGTACAGAGGCGAAGCGTTCCAGGAGTGCATGTACCTCACCGTCCTGTCACAGGCCATGCAATGCATGGACAAAGGAGCAGACAAAGGTGTGGATGCGGACGAATGTACGAAGGAGAGCGAAAAGGAACTGAGGAAATGGCTTGACCGCAGCAATCAGGCGCAGTATAGGCTGGACAATCTCATGGAGGGGACACACTGCTAGACAACTGCAACAAGTTGGAAATATAATCCAGAATATGAAGACTTGGTTGACATATCTGGCTGCAGCTGCAATGGGACTCGCCTTTCAGGTGACGTTCAAAGAAAGCTCCTTTTTCTACTCATCCGTGAATTTCATGGCATCCATCGTCTCAAAGATGGGTGTGTTCATCGTGTTCCCTTTGGTTTTCTTCGCAATGACGGCAGGAACCTCGTCCCTTGCAAGGAAGAAAGGTGGAAACGGCTTCGTTTGGCTGTCTTCCTTTTTCTGGAGCCTTCTGACAACCGTTGTCATGACAGTTTCTGCGGCGCTTCTCTTCAGGCTGGTACCAGCAGCCTTCCCCATAGAGCAGTCCACTGCATCAGGTGCCACCGCAATAAGCGCAATGCAGGATTCGTCCCTGTTCAATGCTTTCTCAGAGCTTACGTCAAGCAGACTCGTCCTTGCGAATCCGCTTTCCACGAATGCATTTCTCAACCTTGTGAAATCAAGCGACAGCCTGTTGCCTGTGATGTTTCTTGCCTTGGTCATGGGTTATGCTACAAGACCCACAAGCGAAGTGATGCGCCCTGCATACCAGGTGCTCAACTCAATGAGCGAAGCAATGTTCAGACTTGCAAGACAAACCGCCAGAGTCCTGTGGATCGCCGTTTTCTTCATTGCAGGGACATGGTTCGAGACACTATGGCTCAACGGGACGGTCTTCGCTTCATGGCGTTTCATAACGATGCTCTGCATCATAGGGTTTGGAACGTTTTTGATAGTCGTTCCACTGATATACGCCATTGCAACGGGATTCAAGAGAAACCCCTACAGACAAATCATCAGGCTTCTTTCAGCAGCCACAGCAGCGTTCTTCTCAGTGAACAATCTGTTTGCACTTCCTGCACTCTACACTGACTGCAGGATAAACCTGGGGATTCGCAAGAACGTGGTCTCCACATCGCTTCCAATACACAACGTCCTGACCAAGGGCGGCAGTGCAATGATGGGTACGCTTTGTTCATGCGCCCTTGTATTGGCGGCAAGCGGAACCATGCCGTCTGCAACCCAGACCATAACCATAGCACTTGCATGTACAGCCGTAAGCTTCGCAAGCAGCCTCCATGCAGGATATGAAGTGCTGTTCTGTGCATCCTGCGCACTTGGCCTCATAGGGGCGGACGTCTCCAACGGCACAGCATCCTTGATTGGGATGCTTCCACTTGTAAACGGAATCGCCCTGCTGTTCGATACGATGCTCTCAGGCCTTGGCACGAGCTTCACGGCCTGCAACCTCAACGCGGACTGCAACATAGTCGAAGAGGACACCGTATAAGGATACAACAATAAGGATACAACACCATGAGAAGCAAATTACTGAAGATTCTTATCCTCATAGTTCAGATCATCATGATGGGTGTGTGTGGAGCAATAGCAGCAAGAGGCTTCTTTCTTGCACAGGACATATGGCAGGAGCTTCCGTTCATACAATCCGTGGCCAGAATAGGTATGCTTCTCGTGTTCACGATAAGCTACTACAGAAGCTGCCTGTCTGGAGGCAGTCCTGAGAATATCTTCATGGTATGCTTCCTTTTCTCAGCATCGCTTGCAGAGATAAGGGTGTTCAATGACTTTGCGAACCTCACAGGGATAAGCCTAATGTCGCTTATGGTGCTCTCAAGGATATCCATATTCGCGGTCATGGCCATGCTGCTCTCCCTAATAGGATCAGGGCTCTATTTCCAGAACAACGAATACGGCGCAGTCTCTCTCTACTCCTGGATAGGCCTTGCAGGTGCGCTTTTCATGGGGCTTCTTCTTCCGGCACCGCTTTCGTTCGAGAACCTTTGGAGGATGAACCCCTCGTTTTGGATATTTACAATACTCAGCGCAGTCGCCGCTGTCGTCAATATACTGCTCCTCTTCACAGAGGCTCCTGGAGCCGGAACCGTTAGGCTTCTTGCTTCCGTGATTCTGGATGCAAGCATCTTCGCAACCTACTTCTTCAACATCTCGTACTCCAATCTCATTGGTACTAGCCTGTTCGTGGCCGGTTGCCTAATCAATACGATCGTATTGACAAGGAACACCATAAGACTGTAGTCATTGGAGACTCCCGCAAGGTTGCAGTTTTGGAGAGAATATGAAAATTGGACAATTTGGAGAATCCTTCATACCCGTATTCGATGGTGTTGGAAGAGTCATGAAGGCCTATGCAGAGACCATGTCTGCAAGAGGCAACGAAGTATATGTCATAGCACCTATGTACGATGCAGGCTACAGGGGCCAGTATCCGTATGAAATAGTGGACTTCATCTCATTCAAGATGTCCCACAAACTCCCATACAGGATAGGACTCAAGACGTTCGACAGACACTTCGTGACAAGAATGAAGCAAGTGAATCTTGATATATGCCATGTACATGGTCCGGCATTTGCAGGGAACATTGGAATACATTATGCAAAACGCAAAGGAATCCCAGTCGTAGGTTCCTTCCACACGAAGTTCTACGACGACATCCTTGAAGTGACGAAGATGAAGTCCGTAGCAAAGGTGGGAGCCAAGATGGTGGCCGATTTCTACAGCCACTGCGATGAAGTGTGGGCTGTATCCGAGGGAACAGGAGAGACACTCAGAGAATATGGATACAAAGGCAAGGTCGTCGTTATGCCCAACGGCACCAACAAGAGAGTCCTCAACGTGGAGAAGGTTCCGGAAGTGCGGGCGAAGTACGGAATAAATGACGACAAGCCAATGATACTGTTCGTTGGACAGATAAACTGGAAGAAGAATCTGAAGCGCGTCGTAGAGTCCTGCGGTCTCTTGAAGCAGCAAGGCATAGACTTCCAGCTCGTCATGGCAGGCCAAGGCCCTGATGAAAAAGGAGTCAGGGACCTAGCTCAGAAATGCAACATAACACAAAACCTAATCATGACTGGACATCTACAGGACTTCGAGACCTTGGACTGCCTCTACAGCATGGCGGACCTCTTCCTCTTCCCATCCATATACGACAACGCACCAATGGTTCTTAGGGAAGCGGCAGCCCAGAGAACGCCAGGCCTCGTAGTGGAAGGCTCCTGCGCCGCAGAGGTGATACAGGACGGCATAAACGGCGTACTTGGAAAGGACACCAACGAGAGCATTTGCGAAAAGATAAAGCAATTCCTTGCTCTGCCTGAATCTGAGAAGTCCAAAATGGGGGGGGTGGCATACGACACCATACCTATCCCATGGGACGGACCTCTCATGGACACCATCCTAGGCCGATATCAGAATCTCATAGACATCTACAAATCCAAGAGGAAGTAAAGAATCCTCCAAGACCGATATCCTTGAGCCTCTTTTGTTTTGAGACCTCGTTTCATGCAGGTACATTTGGATATGCACAAAAGAGAGCCTAAAATGAAAGGTTCTTCACGGAAAGTTGGGGG
>MSGT01000046.1 GCA_001940825.1 Sphaerochaeta sp. Phil3 | reverse complement strand
TTTTGTTACAGCCCCTTTTTCTTTGTCACAACAAGTGCGGAAAATCGCTCCTTCGAGACCTTTAATTACTATGAATTATTCATTTACCAAACGAATAAGATTCATCAGCGGCAAAACATAGAGATTGATCATTTGGAAGTTTGTAAGAGCTATATACAAGTGAATCTGAAAACTCCTCAAAACTCTCCACTTGTTCCATTACTTTGCTGAACGCCTCAGGGTTGTACTGCGGTGAGTAGTCATTCTTTACAAGACAAACCTTAATATCATACCTAAGTGGACCTCAAGATTCTGATTGTTGAGCTAGTCGGAGAAAGACGATTTCTAATCGATAATTCTATTGACCTTCCTCGTAATTTTGTTTTCCTTCAACTCCTCTACAGACTCAAGCTGTTTTCATCCAAAAGGAAGTTCCTCAGTCCAACTGTAACAATCCCATTTTCGTCTCTTCTGACTTTGATATTGTCGCCAACAACGATGATTTTCCTGAAGGAATCAGAAATACAAAGAAGACTCCGATGTTCCTGATTGACCTTGTCTGCTGACGAAAGCGCAAAAGCAGATTGAATGTAATACTTCTCACTTCCCCTTGTCGCAACAAAATCAACTTCAAGTTGTTTCTTGCTGCGTTTTCCACCATCCGAGGCCTCGTAGTGCTCCACCACTCCAACATCTACATGATATCCGCGAATCCGCAGTTCATTGTAGATGATGTTCTCCATAAGATGAGTCTGCTCAATCTGCCTGAATCCCAACCTTGCATTTCTAAGCCCAACATCCTCGAAGTAATACTTTGAAGGCGAGCCTATGTACTTCTTTCCCTTGACATCAAAACGGGAGGCCTTGCTGATTAGGAAGGAGTCAATCAGGTAGTCGATATAGTTCTTAATTGTCTTATCGCTGATTGTTGTCCCTTTCACGCTTTTGAACGTCCTAGCCAGTTTATTCTGATTAGTATAGCTGCCAATCGCTGAAGCAATGATATCCACCAGTTCATCCAGCTCCGCCTTGTTCCGCACATTATGGCGCTCGACGATATCCGAGATGTAGACCTTTTGAAACAAAGAATTCAAATACTCCGCTTTGTCTTCCGGAATCTCCATGGTTAGAATCAGAGGGAGACCTCCATAGACAAGATAATCGTCCCATGCCTCATCCAGCGTTCCCTGATACGCAGATATGTACTCTCGAAAACTCAAAGGGTATACATGGATTTCATCTCCACGACCACGAAACTGTGTAATCACATCAGAGGAAAGGAACTTTGAGTTGCTACCAGTCACATAGACATCAACATTGTTGATATGGAGTAAGCTATTCAGGACATCTTCAAACTCATTCAAGTACTGAACTTCGTCAAGAATGACGTAATAATCCTTCTTGTCCTTGATGCTTTCATCTATGAATTTAAGCATGGCATCAGGATCTCGAAGGTCTTTGTTTCTACGATCATCCAAAGCCACTTCAATTATATGGTCTTCAGGTACTCCGCTTTCCAACAGATGATTATGAAACAAGTGAAACAAAAGATAGGATTTTCCACATCTTCTCACACCTGTCACCACCTTGATTAGGCCGTTTTTCTTCTTGCGTACCAGTTTGTCTAAGTAGATGTCCCGTTTAATCTCCATGATGCACCATCCATTACGAAAAGAGGTGATTTTGCACCTCTTTTCGTAATAAATTACACCACATTTGCGAGTGAAAATCAATAATAAGCTGGTTGTATATTCCGGAAAAAGGTGATTTTGCACCTGATTTCGTAATACAACGTAATTGTAGGCGATTTGTAGCGATTGTGAGCATCGTCGTGATGGTGAGTTTGGTGAGCAAGGTGATCATGGTCGCAATGGATTCCAAGGACGAACGCTACAATTGCTACAAGTGCCACGGTTTCTACAGACTCACTCATAGGTATTTTGTGTGCAGTACAAAGAAAAAGGTTCTTCACGAAAAGTTGGGGGATTGGGGGATGGGAATCGAAGGAGAGCATCCATCCTTGGGGCCGTTGTGGCTCTTTGGGCGCTTGGGGCCTACTGGGCCGTTGGGGCTGTTGAAGACCGTTGAAACAATGGAGGGTGTCCGTGGCTCTTAGGACGGTTGAATCGAGATTGAAGCAGAGCGTTTCAGAGAGTACCTGAGTGCACCTGATGGTGCCTGACCGTACCTGAGTGCGCCGCATTCGTGGAACCAGACCGCTTCTGACAGGCTGGAGTGGCTGGAACGTCCGGATGTACAACGGCGATGCATGATGACATGAAAGACCTTTTTTCCGCTGTTTGTGTGCATGTTTTTGCCTAGAAAAGCGCTTTTTCGATGTTTTCATGTCATTTCGGCCATGAAGAGGATTGCCTGGACAGCCGACTCTTCGCTTCCATGAGGCATTCCCAGACTATCCGTCAGAGGACCATTCCCTAGAAAAACGTGAAGAGCCAAGAAAAAGGCACAGGCGATGCTTGATGCTCTGCCTGTGCCAAAAAGCGACTCAGAAACAAAAGAGGTCAACAGACGGAAAGGCTTCCAATGGCAAGACGCTTGGTGCTCTTTGGATCGAATACGCATATCTCGCCGCCAACGATGTCGCAGCGGATTGGCTGGTCAACCTTGAAGTCTATGGCACCAAAGACGACGGAAGAGATGAGCTCTCCGTTGAGGTGGACCTTGACTGTTGTCTCCATACCAGCAGGAAGCGTGGAGTACGCTGTGGCATGGATCCTTCCGTCCTCGCAGATCGTGAAGAACTCAGGGCGTATGCCAAGGATGACATCTGGGCCTTCGAGGGCGAAGGATTCCTTCGATTTGAAGAGAGCCTTAACGCCAAGGAAGTCCATCATGACGCCATCATTCTGAGGGGTTGCCTTTGCCTTTATGAAGTTCATGGTTGGGTTTCCAACGAAGTCTGCGACGAATAGGTTCGCAGGCTTTGCATAGACCGTAAGAGGTGGGTCGTACTGCTGGAGGACACCCTTCTCCATGAGACAAATCTTGGTTGCAAGGGTCATGGCCTCAAGCTGGTCGTGCGTGACGTAGACGAACGTGGAGTTGGAATCAGAATGGAGTCTCTTGAGCTCCGTCCTCATCTCGCTACGAAGCTTTGCATCAAGGTTGGAAAGAGGCTCGTCCATGAAAAGGACCTGCGGCTTTGGAGCCAAAGTCCTTGCAATGGCGACTCTCTGCTGCTGGCCACCGGAGAGCTCGGCTGGATAGCGGGCAACGAACTCCTCTATCTTGAGCATCTTGAGCATCTCGTCAACACGGGCCTTGATGTCATCCTTCTTCCATTTGAGGTTCTCAAGACCAAAGGCTATGTTGTCATAGACCGTCATGTGGGGCCACAGGGCGTAGTTCTGGAAAAGAAAACCTATGTCCCTCTTTGCGGGTGAGATGTTGACACCCGTCTCTGCATCGAATACGACCTTGTCTCCAATTGTGATTCTACCCTCCGTTGGGGTCTCAAGACCCGCAATCATCCTAAGCGTAGTGGTCTTTCCACAACCGCTTGGACCAAGGAGAGTAATGAAGTCATGCTCGTTGATGTGAAGATTCAGATCATCAACGGCGACGAATTTATCAAAACGTTTTGAAACGTGTTCCAATCTAATCTCTGGCATATCAACCTCCAACGCCCTTGTCTATGCTTGCTCCTGTGAGCTTGTTGACCAAAAGGTTTATCGCAAGAACCGTCACGACTATGAGAAGGTTCAAGGCGTTTGCGCTCTGGTCGCACCAAACCTGCCAATACTCCAGCAGTGTGGTCATAAGGTAGATGGAACCCGATGACAGCAGAGTGAACAGCGAAAGCTCCCTCATGCAGGATGTGAATGGAAGCAGGTATCCTGAAATGAAGGTGGATTTCTGTATTGGAAAGATTATCCTAAGCATCCTCTTGTACCAAGGGACGTTCACTATGATTGCAGCTTCCTCTATCTCACCTGACAGCTGAAGCATTGCATTGATTCCGCTACGGGATGCAAACGGCAGGTACTTTATTGAACCCACAAGGACCAGAAGACCCATCGTCTTGCTAAGGCCCATCTTTGCACCTATTGCAAGGAACGCAGCTCCCAATGCCATTGAAGGCATGAGGTACGGAAGGAACGCAAGGTTGTCTGCAAGCTTTGCAAGCTTGGATCCTCGTCTCTTGGAAACTGCGTAGCCAATGAGGATTCCCATGGTTCCCGCTATGAACGAGCAGCTTATGGAAAGCACCAAGCTGTTCCTGAACGCAGCCCAGACCTGAGGCTCATAGAAAAGACCATGAAGTCCATTGTTCAATGGGAAACCTGGATCTATCCAGTACTTGAGCGTAAGGTTGCTGTAGACGCCAGGGATGTCCGTACATGACTCAAGGGCGAAGCTCACAAGAGGCATGAACGAACAGAACACGCAAAGAACCACGAGGATTGCAGCTGCTATGTACTTCCAAACCCCTAGTTTTATGTAGGAGATCTGACCGCTCTTTCCCGTGACGGTGGTGAAGTTCTTGCGGCTTCCAGTCACATATTGGTTGATTCCCAGAATTATGAGGCCAAAGAGAATCATGAAGATTGACATGATGTAGCCCTGACCGTACCATCCGCTGTTGATGAACTGCTTGAGCGTCGTAGTAAGGACGCTGAAACCGCTGGCTCCTCCAAGGAACTGAGGTACTGCGTATGCACTCATGCTGCTTGAGAACACAAGCAGGAAAGTGGAAAGCAGCGCAGGCATCACTATGGGAAGTGTTATCCTTCTTATTATCTTGGCCCTTGAAGCCTTGAGGATCGTTGCGGCCTCTTCAAGGTTCGCATCCATGTTCCTCAGGATTCCACCAATGAGGATGTATGCAAACGGCGCATAGTGAAGACCAAGCACTATGGCGCAAGGGACGAGTCCGTAGACGAACTTCTCAGGTACGCATATTCCCGTAAGCCAATAGAGCATTCCGCTCTGATAGGAACCAATGTACGGGTTTTGGAAGAAGTTCTTCCAGAACGTCGCAATGGTCCAGGATGGCATTATGTAAGGGAAGATGAAGACCGTTGAGAAGAACTTCTTGAATTTCATATCCGTTCTCGTGATGAGGAATGCGACTACTCCACCATAAAGGATGGCAATGAAACTTGCCAGGACGGACATGAGCACTGCGTTCTTGAGAGGATTCCAGAAGTACGTACTGCTCATGTTGGAGAACAGCATCCTCTTCCAGTGGAATGTAGTCAAGGAACCAACCTTCTTACCAAAAAGCTCTGGATAGAGAAGGTCTGCAATGTTTACCGTCAAGGTATCCTTAAGAAGCAGAAGCAACGGATAGATTGTAAAGAAACCAAGGACGACCACAGTTATGGAAAGTATGATGTTCTCAGGCTTTGAGACGAAGTCCCTCACCCTGTACTTCAGCTTTCTCTTGTGGACCGCTGTCTTTGTAATTTCATTCATTCACCGATACTCCTTGGATGAAAGAAAAATAAAATTTGGGGCAGGCTTCTACCTGCCCCAAAGCTGAGCAATCAAGCTCACTTCTTTGCAATCTCTGCATTGACGAAGTCTGTGACTGCAGACTTGTTGACCATGATGTAGGAAGCATCCTCTGCTACGAGGCAGTCCTTCCAGAAGTTGATTGGCTGGTCGCCTTCAGCAGCGCCAATCTCTGGGTTTGTGGAATATGCGCCAAGGATGTCGGTACCTGCACCGCCCCATGGAGTGAAACCTTCGCTGCTCATCAGATAGTTGATGAAGAGCATCGTTGTGTAAGGTCTTGGGCACTTTGCCGTCATCTGGACGTACATTGGATACATGAAGCCAGAGAATGGATTGACCTGCTGCTCCGTGAATGCACCAACCGTGAGGTTTGCCTTGAGGGAGGCATCGAGGTCTCTTGTCTTCGAGAGGACGAAGAGTCCAAGGCATCCTTCGCTGTCAGCCTTAGCCATGGTCTTGCAGATCGTGGAGTCTGAGGAGATGGAGAAGTTCACGTTTGCAATGAACTCTGCAACCCACTTGTATCCTGCGTTCTTGTAGGAACCAAGCTCGATGTCCTTGCCATAGTAGTCCTTGTATGCCTGAGCGAGCTTAGCTGCCCATGCATCGCTTGTGCACATGATGAGGAAGTTCATGTTGACCTGCTCTGCAGCTGGGTTCTTGAAGAACACCTTGTCCTTGAGAGCTGCCTCTGTGAGCTGCCATACGTTGGTGATCACTGGAGCGTTGTCGCCAATGTTGTTCCAAATGAAGAGCTTGTTGATGTACTGGTGCACAAGTGGAACGAGGTCGTTTGAATCGACCTTGTCAGCAACTGTGGATGGAACGTAGTTGAGCATGATGGAGGAGTTCTGCCTGTAGATGGAAAGCTGTGCACCATCCTGAATCATGACCATTGAAGCGACCTTGTTGGATGCACCTGCGGCTTCCTGGAAGAGGGTTGTGTAGATGTCGGTGTCGTTCATCTTGGTTCCAACGGCGTTGCTCTCGGTAAGACCAAGCTCAGCACCATACTTTGCAACGAAATTCGATACGGCCTTTGCGATACGAGATGTGTTTCCGTATACATAGAATGCACCTGTCTCCTGCTTTGCAAGCTCAAGAAGCTCGGCATCGGTCATCTTCTGACCAGCCTCGATCTTGGACTCGATGGTATCGGCTGCCTTCTCACCCTGGCCTTCTGCGAATGCGAAGCCGGCGACAAGACACACTACGAGTAAAACGCTCAAAAGCTTTTTCATAGTTACTTTTCTCCTTTTACATGCCTTTTACATGCATGTCGTCTGATTGTATGCCAAAAAACGCACGCTAATCAATCTAAAATGACAAAACTTCACATTATGTCGCATAAACTTTTGCCATATTCAAACGATTTACCTGAAAAACAATAAGGCTCCGTTCTTCAACGGAGCCTCACATAAGAACACCTTATCGAACTCAATAGAGCTTGCGAAGGTTGTCTGCTGCATCAAGGGCCATGAGAGCCTTTACAGGATCCTTGACCTTTGACATGAAGATCATTGCAGCAATGACGTATGGCTTGTAGGAAGCCTGCTTGTAGAGAGGATCGAGGTAGCGGTCGAACACCGTGTCGTCAACCTCGCCTTCCTTGCAGGAAAGACCTGTGATGTCAGCTGGGAGGCAGTGGAGGTAGAGTGCCTTGCCGTCCTTTGTGAGCTTCATCTTCTCTTCCGAGCATGTCCAGTCCTTGTGCTCTGCGTTTTGGGCAAGCAGCTTCTTCTCAAGGGCGTCGATGCCGGCCTTGTCCCCCTTCTGGTAGAGCTTTGTCCTCTCTTCCATTGCTGCGAACGGAGCCCAGCTCTTTGGATAGACGATGTCAGCATCCTTGAATGCCTCGTCCATGCTGTTGCACTGCTTGAACGAACCGCCGCTTGCCTTTGCGTTCTTCTGTGCAATGTCTATGCACTCAGGCATGACTTCGTAGCCTTCTGGATGTGCAAGGGTTACGTCCATTCCAAATCTTGTGAAAAGTCCAATGACACCCTGTGGGACGCTCAGTGGCTTGCCGTAGGATGGGCTGTATGCCCATGTCATTGCAACCTTCTTTCCCTTGAGGTTCTCAACACCGCCGAACTGATGGATGACATGGAGCATGTCAGCCATGCACTGGGTTGGGTGGTCAACGTCGCACTGGAGGTTCACGAGGGTTGGTCTCTGCTCAAGGATGCCGTGACGGTAGCCGTACTCGCATGCATCGATGAACGTCTTCTGGTACTTGTGGCCTTCGCCAATGAACATGTCGTCGCGGATACCAACGACATCGGCCATGAAGGAGACCATGTTGGCTGTCTCGCGGACGGTCTCGCCGTGTGCGATCTGGCTCACCTTCTCATCAAGGACCTGCTCCTCAAGACCAAGGAGGTTGCAGGCGCTTGCGAACGAGAAGCGTGTGCGTGTGGAGTTGTCTCTGAAGATTGAGATTCCAAGGCCGGAGTCGAAGATGCGTGTGCTCTTGTTGTGCTCCCTTAGGTCTCTGAGTGCATCGGCGACTGTGAAGATTGCGTCAAGCTCCTCGTCGGTCTTGTCCCAAGTCCAATAGAAATCGTTCTTGTACATGTTGTTGATGTGCAAGGTTTCAAGATGTCTTGCAAGTTCAAATGCTTTGCTCATTTTTACTCTCCTAAATTAGCGGATGTCGTTTCCTGTAAGTTCCTGGCGGAATGACGTTGCGCTTCCCTGCTTGTCCTCTGGCTTGTAGAGCATTGGAACCGCTGCATAGAGGGCTGCACAAACCACAAGGTCATGCTTCCATGTAATCTCGTTTGGAGCGTGTGCCTGGGACTCTGCACCAGGTCCAAAGCCCACGCACGGGATTCCGTAGCGGCCTTGGATGGATACACCGTTGGTGGAGAAGGTCCACTTGTCGCAAAGTGGGCGGCCCTTTCTCTTTTCCTTTGCAACGTCATCGGCCCAAAGCCTTGTATCGCCCCAAAGTGCATGGTGTGCATCCACAAGCGCCTTGACGTGTGGTGCGCTCTCCTTGTTGATCCATGTTGGGAAGAAGCACTCCGTCTCGTAGACGTGGCCTGTCCATGCCGGTCTGTCGTACATGTACATGGAGACCTTGACGTCCTTTGCGTACTTCTTGCAGGCAGGAAGGTCCTCGATCTCCTTGAGACAGCTCTTGTATGTCTCGCCTGCGGTCATTCTGCGGTCGATGGAGATGGAGCAGCTGTCTGCGACTGCACACCTTGATGGGGATGTGTAGAAGATCTGGGATGTTGTGCAGGTTCCCCTTCCTAGGAAGCGGGCATCTTCGTAGTGCTCTGGGTTGTACTTTGGATCGAGCATCTTGGCAAGGCCATGGATGTGCTCGTTATCCGCAGCGTTCTCGTTGAGGTCCCTAACGTTCTCTATGACTTCAGCCATCTTGTGGATTGCGTTGTCTCCTCTCTCTGGAGCGGAGCCATGGCAGGAAACACCGTGCATGTCCACCCTTATCTCCATCCTTCCGCGGTGGCCGCGGTAGATTCCGCCGTCCGTAGGCTCTGTGGAGATGACGAACTCAATCTGCTTTGCGGCATCTTCAGGCCCGTTGAAGTATTCGTTGACAATCGACTGCCAGCACATGCCGTCGCAGTCCTCTTCTTGGACGGATCCAACGACCATGATCTTATAGCCTTCTGGAATGAGGCCCATGTCCTTCATTATCTTTGCACCGTATGTTGCGGAAGCCATTCCACCTTCCTGGTCGGATCCGCCACGGCCGTAGATCTGGGTCTCGCTCTCCCAGCCCTTGTATGGGTCTGCGGTCCAGTTGTTGATGTTTCCAATGCCAACGGTGTCTATATGGGAGTCTATAGCGATGATCTTGTCGCCAGTTCCCATCCAACCAATGATGTTTCCAAGCTTGTCGATCTCAACCTTGTCGTATCCAAGCTTCTCCATCTCTTCCTTGATTCTATAGACAACACCCTTCTCTTCGCAGCTCTCAGATGGAATTGCAATCATGTCTCTGAGAAACTTCGTCATTGAAGGTCCGTATGCCTCGGCGGCCTTCTTGATGGCAGCAAAATCCATAAATATCCTCCAT
This sequence comes from Sphaerochaeta sp. Phil3, assembly GCA_001940825.1. GTDB lineage: Bacteria > Spirochaetota > Spirochaetia > Sphaerochaetales > Sphaerochaetaceae > UBA9732. Next base: position 126,623 of record MSGT01000046.1, on the reverse strand, counting down.
TCCTATATTTGACTGAACTTTTCAAATATCATCAAAACTTTCGTTTGCCTAAAGTCTACACCACTATGCAACAAAACGCAACAAAATTAAGCATAAAAAAGGAGAGCTCCGCAAAGGAACTCCCCTTCCGTCGAATCCGCTAGTTGACTCGCCGCAGAATCATATCTTTCCAAGGGCCTTGAGAATCTTCTCAGGGGTCATTGGCCAGCTTGTGAGCCATACGCCGCAGGCATCGTGGATTGCAATGCCAATGGCAGGAGCCGCTCCGTTGCACGCTATCTCCGATATGGACTTTGCACCAAACGGACCGTATGCATCGTTGACGTCTATGAGCACGGACTTGAAGTCCTCCGGAGCCTCCCATATCATAGGCACCCCGTAGTCCGTCATGTTGGCGTTCATGCACACACCGTTCTCGTCAAGCTTCATATCCTCGTACAAGGAATGGCCAATGGACTTCATGACAGCCCCGTACATCTGGCACAGAGCCACTTCCGGGTTGATAGGCGTACCGGCATCCTGAAGGGCGTAGAACTTCTGGACCTTGATCTCACCTGTACGCACGTTGACCGCAACCTGTGCGAAGTGCGCACCATACGGCACTGACGAAGCTGTCGTGATGTACGTCCCGTGGGCTATCATCTGACCATGGCCGCCACCGCTGCACGCAGTATGGGACAGCTCATAGTAGGAAAGCACCTTGCCCGTCTTCTTGGAGTAGACCTCACCCGGGAAGCGGATCTCAAGGTCGCCCTCGTCCTCACCCATCTGATAGGCCGATTCCTTTATGATCATATCCTTGAGCTTCTTACAGGCTTCAAGGGATGCATTTCCACTGAAGAACGTACCAGATGAAGCGTATGCTCCAGTGTCGAACGCACAGGAGTCGGTATCGCCGGAGACGACCGTTATCCTATCCATTGGGACCTTGAGGACTTCAGCCACTATCTTGGCCGATATCGTATCAAGGCCCGTTCCAAGGTCAGCTCCACCGCTGTTGAGGATGATTGTGCCATCAGTCTCAAGCTTTGCTATGGCCTCTGCGTGGTCAAGGCCAGGAAGGCCTGAACCCTGCATTATCATTGCAAAGCCCTTTCCAATCTTCCAGTCAGGATCGCTTGAGACCTCCTTCTTGCCCCACTCTATCATGTCGCAGCCCTTTCTTATGGCTTCGTCAAGACCGCAGGAGCCAACTGGAACGACAGCACCTTCCCTTCCTTCCCCAAGACCCTTGAGGATTTCAAGCATGTAGCCTTCCTCTACGTGGTTCTTGAGCACCATGTCCTTGTAGTCTATGCCAAGCTTCTCTGCAAGAAGGGCCATCGCCATCATGAGGCCGTATGTGCCCTTTGGAGTGCCATAGCCCTGGTATGCGCCAGCAGGTGGAGTGTTGGTATAGAACACCTTGAGGTCGTATGCCATGTTGTCCACTTTGAAAAGCGGCAGCGTCTTCGAGCAGCTGTTCATTGGAACTGTAAGGCAGTGGTTGCCGTAAGGGCCTGTGTTTGCGCACACCTCCATGAAGATTCCGGTGATCTGACCATCCTTGTTTCCAGACATCTTCACACGGACCCTCATTGGGTGGCGTGTGGAGTTGGCAATGAATTCCTCCTCCCTTGTGTTGTGGCAAAGCACAGGCTTTCCAGTCACGAACGCAGCATAGCCTGTAAGGTCCTCTATGAGGATGTCCTGCTTTGAGCCGTAGCCACCGCCTACGCGTGTCTTTATGACGTGGATCCTGTTTTCAGGAAGCCCTGTGACCCACCCCACGATTCTCCTTACATGGTATGGAACCTGGGTCGAGGCATAGACGACGAGCCTCTGGCCTTCCATCTTTGCAAAGCATATATGCGTCTCAAGAGGAGTATGCTGGATTTGGCTTGTCTGATACGTGCATTCCACAACGGCATCGGACTCATTGAAGGCCTTCTCCACATCACCTATGTGCCCCTTGTTGGAGGCAGCCACGTTGTGCCTTATGTCCCCTCCAAGAGGGAACTGGTAGATGACCTTGCCTTCGCGGGGATCCTTTGAGGCCTTGTTATATTCATCAAGGTCAGCAGGTGCGCCGGCTCTGTATTCGACTATGCCGTCATGTACCGCAGGGGCCCCTGGCGCCATCGCCTCCTCTACAGTGAAGACCGCAGGAAGCACTTCGTACTCAACCTTTATGAGCTTGCACGCAGCCTTCGCCTCCTCCAAGGTCTCGGCTATGACTGCAGCCACCCTGTCTCCAACGTGCCTTACCTTGAGGTTGAAGAGCCTTCTGTCGTGTGGGGATGGCTCAGGATTGCCCTGGCCCGCCTGCATGTAATGGGTGTCAGGCGTATTGTATGCGGTGAGGATGGAGATGACACCCTCCACCTTCTCAGCCTCGCTTGTATCTATGGACTTTATGTATGCACTTGCATGTGGGCTTCTAAGGACGACCATGTGGCAGGCATCGGATGGAACGTAGTCCTCAACGAAGGCCTTGTCGCCGGTTACGAGCTGGGCTCCGTCTATCTTGGACATTGGCTTTCCAATGTACTCGCATTCAGGTCTGAACGAAGGGGCTATGGTTGTCGAGTATTTGCCGTCCTTCATCTTCTCCTGTGCAAGCTTGACTGCAAGATAGTAGTGCTCATAGCCTGCATCCCTTATGAAGATGCCTGAAAGCGCGTCCTTTATGTCCTCTTTGGTTGGATTTGGGTTGTTCTCAAGAAGCCATGTGAGAAGAAGGGCCGCAGCCGGCGCGTTGTATGCACTTTGGACTATGCCTGCATCTATCATGGCCTGCTGGACGACCGTAAGGTGTCTGGGGTCTCCAAGGCCGTCAGGTGTCCTTATCTCACAGCCCTGGACCTCTCCCGCAAGGACGAGGTTGGAAAAGACTGGGGTTCCATCCACAAGGACGGTGTCGCTTCCGCAGAAGCCCTCTGCATCGTCGCTGTCGCGCACGGCCAGGTTGCCGTTGAGAAGAAGCATCTCCCTGAGCTTCATGGAAGGCTCTACGTCAAAGCTCCTTCCTCTTCCGTTGATTATGCAATCGACTCTCATCTGCTTCCTCCCTGTGAAAGGACCTTCTTTGCAAGGTCGTATGCGGTGACTCCAAGAAGATACCTCTTGTATGCTTCGCCCCCGAACATGTCTGACTTGACCTCCACTCCGCTGTGGTTCTTTGCCGCATCAAGGACTTCGTCCTCCGTTGCGCCATTTGAAATGAGCTCTGAAAGATGAGGCATGAGGAAAACTCCGGTACCCTTGAGGGCGGCTGCAAGCCTAAGTTCTCCGTTGACAATGCCCGCCCCCATAGTGAGGACAGCATGGCTTTCAGCGGTATTTGCATAGCGCCTTGATGCCACGACTGCATTCATTGGAACAAGTACAGCGGCTATGAGGCAATCCTTGAACGATTCGTGCTCGTTCATGTACTTTCTGGTGCACCTGAACATGGTGTTGCCCTCTATGTCCACGAGCTCAAGGAGGGAACCTGCGGCAAGAAGGGTTGCATAGAGGTACGAATCGTCCCTCATGAGGGCTACGTTTCCACCAATGGTAGCCATGTTGCGCTTGGTGCGCGATGCCATGAAACGGCTGGCATCCTTGAGCCACTGGGGAGCATCGTTGGATTCAACGATTTCCTGGAACGTGCACATGGAGCCAATCCTAAGGAATCTTGAGGCTGTGGCGCACGAGCCCTTTCGTGGATCGTCAACCACAGACATTCCGTCAAGCTCAGCTATCCTTCCAATGGAAACCAAAGTGGATGCATTCACCGTGCCATTGAGTCTGTTTATCTCCGTCCCTCCTGCAAGGTAGGCGGAGCTCTCCTTGCATGAAGCCTTGCATGAAACCTTGCATGAAACGGCTTCTGCTATGTTCTTGGCTATTATAAGGTTCTCAACCATAGACCCTCCTCTTCTCAAGAAGTCCTGCGCTTATCCTGTTGGCCTTGTCTGCAAGCTCCTGTTCGTTCACACCAACGACCTTTCTATTGTCCACGACAACCTGTCCATTGACGATTGTATACTGCGCCGTATGGTCGCAGCCACAGAAAAGAAGGGCCGCTATTGGGTCGCTGTGGCTTCCTGCATATGCTATGCCCGATACATCGAAACATGCAAGGTCTGCGGCCCAGCCTTCCTCAAGTCTTCCAACGTTGCCAAAGTTGAGCATCTTGGCTCCGTTCTCGCTTCCCATCTTGAATACGTCACGGGCTGTAAGGGCAGTGCTGCCGTATTTCACCCTGCCAAGGAGAAGCGCATTGCGCATCTCTGCAAGCATGTCGGAGCTGTCGTTCGAGGCACTGCCGTCTACGGCTATTCCAACGTTCACTCCAAGGTCCAAAAGCTCCCTTGTACGGCAGATTCCAGATCCAAGCCTCATGTTAGAGGATGGACAGTGGGCAACATGGCTTCCGGTCTTTGCAAGGAGCTTGAGTTCATCGTCGTTGAACCATATTCCATGGGCGTAGAACACATCGTTTCCAATGAGTTCGCATTCCTGCATGAGCTCCACCGGTCTTATTCCATACATGGCCTTGCACTGGTCTTCTTCGTCCATGGTCTCGCAAAGATGGGTGTGGAGACGCACTCCGTATTTACGAGCAAGCCTTGCGCTTTCAAGCATACAGCGCTTGGTGACTGAGAACGGGGAGCATGGAGCAAGCACAATCTTGTGCATTGCCATTGGCGATGGGTCGTGGTAGAGCTTTATGACGCGCTCGGAGTCCTCAAGGATTTCGTCCTCGGTCTGCACCACGGTATCAGGGGGAAGGCCTCCGTCCTTCTTCGAAAGGCTCATGCTTCCACGTGTCGGGGAGAACCTCATCCCAAGCCTATCGGCCGCCTTGAACTGGGCTCCTGTGAGATCCTGACCCTTGCACTGCCTAGGGAACACATAGTGATGGTCAGTAGAACAGGTGCAACCTGTTTTCAAAAGCTCAGTCATTGCAAGCAAAGATGAGTAGTATATAGCCTCTTCGTCTATGTATTTCCATACTTCATAGAGATACACCAACCAGTCAAAGAGCTTTGCATCCTGCACCGCAGGAAGGTTTCTCGTAAGAGTCTGATAGAAATGGTGGTGTGTGTTCACAAAGCCAGGGACAACGGCCAGTTTTGAACCGTCTATGACTCTGTAGTCCTGGGGTGCGACAAGGCCTTTTCCTATGGATTTAACCTTGCCATCCTCAATGAGCATGTCCACCCCATACAACGTATCCTTTTCAGGGTTCGTCATAAGTGCGTATATGCCTTTAAGTAGTATTCCTCTTTCGTTCATGTCGTCTCCTTTTCTAAAACCCACGGCCTACAACACTCTTGGCTCAGGCTGTCCTACGACGTAGTATCCATCGTAGGTATCTATGACCTTTCCCTCTGGATGGGTGTCCGCAACGTTAAGGAAACGCCTTATCATCCTACGCGTGGCCTCACGCCTGAACTCAGGCATGGCACGAGGGGAGATCACGTCGTCGAAGCCTTTGATCACGTCCTCTATGAGTTCCGGTGAAAGGCGCTTTCCAATGATGATGGACTCAACATCACGACTGCGGTTGGTCTTTGCACCGGTCGCGGTGGCGGCCACCCTGTAGTCCTTCACAGTACCATCGGCATTGAATTTGATGGCCTGGCTTAGGGTTATCTTGCTTATTGCATTGGCCTTGCGGGTACCCACCTTGTGCCAGAACACGTAGTCGAAGTCGTCCTCTGAAAGCGGCACTATGACCTCTGTTATCATTTCGTCCGGCCTTAGGTCGATGGTTCTGAACTTGACGATGAAATCGCTGACAAGAATCTCCCTGCTGCCTGAAACGGAACTGAGCTTGACTCTGGCGTCAAGCATGTACAACGGACCCGGAGTATCGCCTTTTGGGGATGCGTTTGCAATGTTTCCGGCAATGGTGGCGCTGTTTCTGAGGGCGACGGCTCCCATTCTGGATGCTGCCTGTCTGAGGTGCCACGGGCATAGGGTGCTTTCTGCAATCTGCGCACTGGTGCAACCTGCTCCTATGCAGCACTCGCCCTCTTCGTTTATGTATATGCCTCTGAGTTCGGGAAGGTTCCTGACTATCATTACAGGTTTGTCGAACTTTGGTGCAAGGCCCAAGGTCCTTTTGTTGGAGACCATGAGGTCGCTCCCACCTGCAAGGACTATGACATCGTGCCTGGACTTTATCTCAAGGGCTTCTTCAAGCGTCTTTGGAATGTAGCACATCATCTCTTCCATATCTCACCTCCCCTCTTGGCGGCAAGCTTTATGCTCTCTACTATGAGGTCGTAGCCCGTGCAGCGGCAAATGTTTCCGCTGATTCCAAGCCTTATCTCGTCCTCGGTTGGATTTGGGTTCCTTGAAAGGAGATAATATGCAGCAATCACCATTCCAGGGATGCAGAAACCACACTGCACGGCTCCGCCGTCAGCGAACGCCTGAACTATGATCGACCCTTTCTCAGTCTCCTTTATGCCTTCAATGGTCATTATGTCCTGACCGTTTGCAGCACCCACTGGAATGAGACAAGGCGTAACGACCCTTCCGTTCATGAGTATGGAACATGCCCCGCACTCGCCCTCGCTGCAGCCTTCCTTGACTCCAAGGCATCCAAAGTCATCCCTTAGAACGTCAATGAGCCGTCTTAGAGGGTTTGTGGCTATGCTTACTGGCTTTCCGTTCAAAGTGAACTCGATCTTGTATTCCTTACATTCCATCAAAGAGCCTCCTTTAGGTCCTTTCCATTGAGCATGTAGCCCATAACGTCCTCAGTTGGAACAGGAATGGCCGTTATGCGCTTTCCTATGGCACGAGAAAGTGCATCTATGTATGCAGCCCCACTTCCATTGAATACAAGTTCTCCCATGCCCTTGGCTCCAAACGGACCCCATTCGTATGGGTTTTCCACAAACGAGACTCCCTGCTTTGGACAATCCATTGACGTTGGGACTATGTAGTCGCTCATGGATGTCTGCTTGAAGTGCCCTCCTACATTCTTGAGCACCTCCGTGGATGCCCATCCTATTCCCTGCAGCACCCCGCCGTTGACTTGTCCATGGACTATCATCTCATCTATGAGGTGTCCGCAGTCATGGCTTGACCACACGCCCTTGGTCGTCACTTCACCGGTGCAAGGATCGACCTCAACCTCAACGGCGCACACACCCCAGCCATAGCCAAGATATGCATATCCTTGGAACGTTGACTGATCCCAAGGGTATCCATCCGGATGCTCGTACTGGGTCTCGACCTCGAACTCCTCTTCCTTGTCGTAGCGTGGCTTCATGAGCGTTGCGGCCCTTTCTACGAGTTCGCCTACGATCATGGTGGAACGCGATGCGGCTGTAGGGCCTGAGTCAGGGACCCTTGATGTGTCAGGGTCCTTGAATATGACCTTCTCTATAGGGATCTCAAGTATATGAGCGGCTATCTTTGGAAGGATAGTATGGAAGCCCTGCCCCATCTCCGTCTGGCTGCAGAGAATCTCCACCGTGCCGTCCTTGAACTTGTGGAGCTTTGCACGGCCCTTGATTATGGCCTGCTCTCCGTTTCCAGTGAATGCGCCGCCGTGGTTGTAGAAGGAGATTCCAATGCCCTTTCCACTGCCCCACTTGTATTCCTTGGCCTTTCGTTCGTAGTCGCTTGCCTTGAGCACCTGATCAAGCATTTCAGGTATCATGACCTTCTCAACGATCTTTCCGTTCGTACTTGTTGTTCCACCCTGCTTTATGAAGTATCTCTTCTTATACTCAAGAGGGTCCAAGCCCTGCATCTCTGCAATGTGACACATGTGGGTCTCCACCGCAAACAGCGTCTGAGGAGCTCCAAAGCCTCTGAAAGCACAGCTTGGATATGTGTTGGTGGCAACGCCAAAGCCCTCTGTCCTCATGTTTGGGAACTCGTAGCAACCCGTTACATGGAAGCATCCTCTCTGGAGAACGACGAACGAAGACGAAAGGTATCCGCCAACGTTGTAGTAGACCTTGCTGTCCATGGCCACAATATTGCCGTCTTTGTCAAGGCCTGTCCTGAAAACAGTCTTGGAAGGGTGTCTCTTGACGGAGTTCTCTATGTCCTCCTCCCTGTCGAATATCATCTTGACGCCCTTCTTCATCACGTAGGCGGCAAGTAGAAGAGGTCCGCACACGACATCCGGGAAGTGCTCCTTTCCACCAAAGGCCCCACCGGTCGTGGTCTGCTGGACCGATATCTTTGAAGGGTCTATGTTCAAAAGCGGAGCTATGGACTTCCTTATGTAGAACGGACACTGGGCTGATGCATATATCTTGTATCCATCGCCGTCAGGCATGCAGCATGCACCGTTGGTCTCAAGGTAGACATGCTCCTGGAAGCCCGTCTCAATGGTCTCCTCAACGATTCTGTCAGCCTTTCTGAACGCCTCATCGACATTTCCCACCTCAAGCTTGAGATGGCAGTGGATGTTGTCGTCGTTTATGAACGCACCGCCCTTGCAGGCAAGGCCGTCGTCTATGGATACCGCCGGTTCCTGCTCTTCGTATTCTATGACTATCTTTTCCCTAAGGTCCTCTACGATGGTCCTGTCAGGCCCAACGATTATTCCAATGGTCTCGCCAACGTACCTTACATCGTTTTCTGCAAAGCACTTCCAGTCCGTCGCTATCATATGAAGGTAGTTGTGGCCACCATCAGGGATGTCCTTGTAGGTTATGAACCTATAGCCGTCAGGCATTTCAGGCAGTTTTATGTCTTTGATGATTCCCCTTGGGATGCTTGAACGGACGAGCCGTCCCCAAAGGCAATCCTCGAATCCATAGTCGGCTATGTACTTGACGGACCCTTCGCTCTTGGATACCGCATCAAGCCTTCTCACAGCCTTGGAGATGTCATGTGCAACCATCGTTCCTCCAACCGTAGATACCATTGATTCTTGAAAAACACAATGGCATTCCAAAATGAAACGTAGACCGCAGCATGAAGTCAATCGTCATACTGCGGCACGCATAGAAATAATACAGGAAAAACAGTTATCTGACTATACCGCTAGTTCCATCGGCCTTGAGGGCGTCGGTCCTTTCCCAGACCTTCTTTGCAACCTCTGCAGCCTTTGCGTAGATCTCCTTCTCATCGAAGTCGAACTGTCTATTCTCCATGACCAGCTTTCCATTGATCATGACGGACTCGACGCAGTTGCTGCTCATGCCCCAAACGAAGTGTCCGGCTGCATTGCCTGCATTAAGCGGCGTTGGGTTCTGGTATGTGATGATGTCCAGGTCAGCCTTGTAGCCAGGCTCTATCCTTCCAAACCTGTCGCCTACGAAATACTTTTCAATGAAGGTGTTGGCTCTAGTGAGGGCCCTCATGTAGTCGCCCGGCCAATACGGACCGTTTGCATCGCGGTTCTTGAAGAATGCAATCTTGCTTTCCTCAAACATGTTGCTTCCGCAGCCATCGGTTCCAAGGATGAGGTTCCTGACCTTTGGAAGGTACTTGCTGTAGCCGACTTCGTTGTTCATGTTGCTTCTTGGATTGTGCGCAAGGTAGCAGCCTCTCTCGTTGAGAAGGTCTATCTCATGCTCGTTGAGGTAGATTCCATGCACCAGGAGAGTGTTGTCGGCAAGTAGTCCATGCTTGTCCAGCCTGTCAAGGATGTCCATGTTGTAGAAATGGTGCGACCACACCTGGTCGTACTCGCCCTCTGCGACATGGATGTGCGCTCCACGTCCGGTCTGGCGCGCAGAGTCTGCAAGCATCTCCATTCCCTCTTCAGGGATGGTGAATGGAGCATGTCCGCCTACCATTGCCTGGCACATTACGTTCTCGCCGCGCTTCTTCCTGTCATCGACTTCCTTTGCGAACCTTATGCCTTCCTCGACTCCAGCCTTTATCTCCTTCATGCCGTAGTTGCGGTCCGTGATTCCGTATGCAACGATTCCCCTGAGCCCGAACCTCTCCATTCCCTTTGCAATCGTGGAAAGGGAGCCGGAGATGTAGTTAGGACTCTCATGATGGTCTATACAGGTGGTAGTGCCGTTCTTTATTGCATCAAGTGTGCATATCAGGGAACTGTAGTAGAGGGACTCCTCGTCCAAAGCCCTGTCAAGACGCCACCACCATTCCTTGAGGATCTGGATGAGGTCCGTCTGGGGACCTGCAGAGATCTGCATTCCACGGCTAAGTCCGCTGTAGTAGTGATGGTGCCCGCATATCATGCCTGGTATTACGGTCTTGCCTTCAGCCTCTATGACCTTGTCAGCCTTCACCTGGCTGCCGGCGTTTCTGCCAACAGCCCTTATGAGATCGTCAACGACTACGATGTCTACACCTTCGAGGACCTCCACTGGATCCATGGTCTGTATGACCCTTGCGTTTCTGATAACGGTCGTCATGCCTTACTCCTCAACCCTTGTAAGAAGGTAGTCGTAGCAGATGAATACCTGCTCGATGATGTCACGTACAAGCTCAGGGACGTCTCCAACGAGGTTTCCATCCCCATCTATGCTGCACTCTATGACCTTTCTTTCAAGTCTGACAAGGACGCTGTCACCTTCTACATAGAAGCCGCTGTTGGTGCTGTCGTCAAAGTCGTCGCGTCTGCTGAATACCGTGAACTTGTCCTTGTACGGTCTTCCATTGTGGTTGCAGAACGTGGCGCAGTTTCCGCATTCGTTGCAGAATGCATCTATATGAAGGATCTGGAACGGGTCTTCCGTTGCATCCGAGAACCTCATGTCAATGGCCACGTTGGCGCGGTTTGGACATACATCGACGCACTTGTTGCAAAGGTATGTGCAGTCCATGCAGCGCTTGGCCTCCTGCTCTGCGAACGCCTTGCCGGCACATGGGGTCTTGCAGTCCGTGCAGATATGGGTCTTTCTATACTGGATGTCCTTGAAGAACTTGTCCTCTGCCTCAAGATAGGCCTCGTCCTCTTCTTCGTCTTCGTCGCAACCGTCATCGCAGCAGTCGTCGCATCCACAGCCGCAGTCGTGGTGGTCATGGCAGCAATCGTCATGGTCGCAGCCGTCATGGCAGTCGTCGTGTCCGCAGCAGCAGTCATCGTGACAGCCATCGTGGTCGCAGCAGTCGCAGTCGTCGTCGCAGCACTCGGCGTCCTTGATCTCGTCAAGGACCTTGTCTATCGTGGCCTCTACGGCCTTGCGTGCCGATGCAATGCATCTTACAACCGTGGAAGGTCCGCTCTGGACATCTCCAATTGCGTATACGCCCTCGACAGGGGTTTCGTTCGTATCTGCATCCACGACAGGCCAGCCCTTCTCGTTCACAGGTACGCCGTACCAAGTGAGGGCTTCGCTGTCTGCATGTTCGCCAATTGCGGTAAGGAGGACGTCGCAAGGGATCTCAATGGTCTCTTCAGTCTCCACCGGTCTGCGCCTTCCAGAGGCATCGGGCTCGCCAAGGGCCATCTTCGTGCATACAAGCCTGCCGTCTCCAATCTTCTTTGGATTTGCAAGGAACACGAAATCAACGCCGTCTTCCTTGGCAAGGAGGTACTCCTCATGGTCTGCCGGCATCTCCTTCTCAGTCCTTCTGTAGACGACTGTGACGTTCTCCACGCCCTCAGTCCTCTTCGCAGCCCTTGCGCTGTCCATTGCGGTGTTTCCACCACCCGTGACGACGACGTTCCTTCCAAGCACATCAAGGGCCTTGTCGTTCTTGAAGGCTTCAAGGAACTCAAGTGCGCCGACTACGGCCTTCTCGTCTCCCTCTACGGAGATTCTGTTGTCCTTTTCGCTTCCAACGGCGTAGTAGATGAACTCGTACCCTGCATCCTTAAGGGCCTTTATTGTGACATCCTCAAGCTTGACGCCATAGTTGAACTTCACACCATGGGCTGCTACGAAGTCGATGTCAGCCTGAACGGCCTTTGGATCGATCCTGAACGTTGGGATTATGTTCGCAACCACACCGCCTGCGTTCTGCTCGCGCTCGAAGATGGTGGTATCGAAACCTGAACGGGCAAGGAAATATGCAGCGGAAAGACCCGCAGGACCTGCACCTATGACAGCGGCCTTAACATCGGCAGGCTGACCAGGAGCGGACCAAAGCTTCTCCATGTACTCCTCGGTGCCGTTCTCGACGGCGATCTTCTTCATGTCCCTTATTCTTACGGCGCCCTCGTAGTCCATTCTGGCGCAGTGGAACTGGCACTGATGGTCGCATATGTTGCATGTGATGTTTGGAAGTGCGTTCTCCTGATAGATGACATCCAAAGCCTCTGCATAGCGTCCCTCGCCAACAAGGCCTACGTAGTCAGGGATGTTCTGATGTATTGGACAGGCCTGCATGCAAGGAGAGACATAGCAGTTGAAAAGAGGAAGCGTATCAGAAACCTTGGCCTTCGCATCTCCACGGAAAGCCTTCTGGGAATACTCCACGGTGCGTGCCTTTTCGCAAAGCTCCTGGACCGCTTTTGGATCTATGTCCTTGCGGTTCCAAGACTTGCTCTCCTTTTCCAAGAGCTCCGCCATCCTCGCCATCCTTGCGTATCCACCTGGCTTGAGCATGTCGGTTGCCAACGTGATGGGCCTTATGCCTGTATCGAATATGTCCTTGACGGAATAGATCGTGCACCCTCCGGAGTACGAAACGGGAAGCTTGCCGTCGAACTCCGCACTGAGCTTTGCAGCCACCTTGGTGGAGATTGGAAGAAGAGCCCTACCGGACATATACCTCTCGTCGCCAGGAAGCACCTTGCCGTCGTTGACGTTGCCAAGGGTGTTCGTAAGCTTGACGCCAAAGCCAAGGCCTTCCTTCTTGGCAAGGTCCACCAAGCGGTGCAGCATTGCAATGGCATCGGTATACTGGAGGTCGTGCTCAAAGCTCTCTCGCTTGAGGACGACATGTCCAAAGCCGATGTCGTCGAGGATGGCCCTTACTTCATCGTATCCAAGAAGCGTTGGGTTGAGCTTGACGAACGTGTTGAGGTGCTTCTCCGTGAGCATGTAGGAACATATGGCCTCGATCTCCTTTGGAGGGCAGCCGTGCATGGTAGAGATCGTGACACCCTTGCAGATGACGGGGCTTATCCTCTCCTCTATGCCTCTAAGTGCCTTGGCATGGCCTTCCAGATCCGAGCCGCAGAGAAGCTCGTCGTCATCCACCATGGCCTTGAGGGCCGCCTTGTACTGTGCAAAGAGAGGGCTGCGCGATGCATCCATCATGTTGTCTATATATGTCTGCATCTTTGGCTGCTTGATTCCTTCAAGGTTGTAGCCAACGCTCATGTTGAATATGAAGTCAGGTTCGGATGCCTTTCCCGTAAGGGCCGCTTGGATAGCGTGAACGGCGAACCAAGCCTTGAGGTACTCGTCGAAAGCCTTCTCAAGGGTGTACTCGGTGGACCACTCTACGTTGTGGCCTTCGTCGCCTGCGTCTATGCAAGGCTTTGCAATCTCCAAGTGGTCCATGATCTGAACCGTCTTGAGCTCCATGAACCTGCCGCCCACGAGGTATGCGCTTACGATGTTCTGTGCAAGCTGCGTATGAGGACCTGCCGCAGGGCCAAGCGGTGTGGCGCACTTCTGGCCAAAGACTTCGATCGAATGCTTTGCGGACGGCTTGTAGAAATCGTCCTTGCTTATTCCAAATATGGTGCCATGGTTCCTGTACTCGGAAAAAATCCTTTCCATCAGTTCCTCAAATGGAACGGGTCTCATTCTGTCTCCCATGAAAAGCTCTCCTATTGATAGTAATCTATAGTCCATTCTACCTCATATAGGGCCAAAGTCAACAAAAAACGCAACAAAATGCAACAGTTATTTCTTTTAGCATGACCTCAAGTTTTTATTGGGTTAATGGATGGATATCTCAATTTGATTTGATTTTTTTGATGTAAAGCTAAATTCTTTCGTTGTAAAATTCGATTTATGTAAGTTTTTCACTTTATGTATTTACACATGGTGAAAGCTGTGCAATAATCGTTTGTATGAAGAAAGCAGCCTTGGGCTGAAAACGGAGGAAATACGATGCTCATCAATCTGAACGTCAACGAAGAAGTGAGAGCAAGGAACGTCAAGCTTTGCAAGGAAAAGGGAATCATCCTTCCAACCTTCAAGCAGATGGTCGATCCATCGACTGTTCCAGCTGAGATAAAGGAAAAGCTTGCAAAGACAGGCCTTTGGGATGTAAACCCTGTCAACCTTTTCAGAATCACATGGAAGAACGAACCTGTCGAACAGGGCGGAGGCTTTGGCAAAGTCAACTACATTGAGGTTCCAAAGCAGCTCACAGGCGTAAAGGCAAGGATCTTCGCACTCGTTGGAAAGTACTTCCCAACCGGAGCTCACAAGGTTGGTGCAACATATTCATGCCTCGCTCCAGCACTCGCAACTGGAAACTTCGATGCCCAGAACCAGCAGGCCGTATGGCCATCCACAGGCAACTACTGCCGCGGCGGTGCATACAACAGCGCACTTCTTGGCTGCAAGTCCATTGCAATCCTCCCTGCTGAGATGTCACAGGAAAGGTTCAACTGGCTCAAGACTGTCGCAGGTGAAGTCATTGCAACACCTGGCTGCGAGTCCAACGTGAAGGAGATCTTCGACAAGTGCCACGAGCTCGATGCAGAGCGCGGCAAGCACATCGTCATCTTCAACCAGTTCGAGCAGTTCGAGAACTATCTCTGGCACTACACCGTAACAGGTGCTGCAATCCTTGAAGTCCTCAAGGACCTTGGCGTCAAGCCGGAGAACGTGCGCGGCTACGCATCATCCACAGGAAGCGGCGGAACGCTCGCAGCAGGCGATCACCTCAAGAAGGAGTATCCACACATCGTCATAGCGGCAGGTGAAGCAAAGCAGTGCCCAACCCTCCTCAGAAACGGTTTTGGCGGACACAGGATCGAGGGCATTGGAGACAAGCATGTACCATGGATCCACAACGTAAAGAACACGGACATGATCTGTGCAATAGACGACCAGGATTGTATGGACATCTACAGGCTCTTCAACGAACCTGCTGGCATCAAGTACCTCAAGGAGACAGTTGGACTTAGCGACAAGCAGATTGCAGAGCTCCAGTACTTTGGAATCTCAGGCATTGGCAACACCCTCAGCGCAATCAAGATGGCCAAGTACTACGAGATGGACGAGGACGATGTCATCTTCACGATCTGCACGGACTCCGCAGTCATGTACAAGACAAGACTTGCAGAGCTCGAAGAACAGCAGGGCAAGTTCACGGAGATGGAAGCTGCAAGAGTACACAGCGGCGCCCTTCTCCACCAGAGCTATCAGGATGCTTTGGAGCTTGGCTACTACGACAGACTACGCATCCACAACCTCAAGTACTACACTTGGGTCGAGCAGCAGGGCAAGACATACGAAGAGATCAATGCACAGTGGTACGACAGAAACTACTGGACATCCATCCCTCCAATGGCCGAGCAGATCGACAAGCTTATCGAGGACTTCAACAAGGACGTACTCGCAGACTAAACCATGTAGGTTTGACGGGGACTGCCGCAATGCGGTGGTCCCTTTTTTGTAATGGTCAAAAGGCTTGGCCACATTGTGAGCGGAATTTGGACGAAAGTGCATCCAAGCGATGGCGTCCAACCGCTTTCCAAGACAATTTCCTAGGAGTGAACGATGAAATTCAAATATGTGTGCATAGACTGTGGCAAGGAGTTCGTCACGGACGAAGTCATCTATCAGTGTCCTGAATGCGCTGCAAAATCAAAGGAAGGGGAATTCCCCCGCGGATACCTCAAGGTCATCTACGACAAAGAGGAACTTAGGGAACTTGGAAAGAAGGACCACGTTTCCATCTATGATTTCTTCCCTTATGACGTTCCTAATAAGGAAGTATATCCCATTGGAACAACACCAATCGTCAAGCCAATGCGCCTTAACGCCAAGCTTGGCCTTTCCAATGTCTATTGCAAAATGGATGCATACCTACCATCAGGCTCCTTCAAGGACAGGGCAAGCCAGCTCATTGCAGCACAGGCCATTGCACATGACACAAAGAAGATAGCCCTTGCATCCACTGGAAACGCAGGAGCGGCCATGAGCTGTGCAGGTGCGGCATACGGACTGGACATAATCCTCTTTGTTCCAAAGACGGCTCCAATCAACAAGCTTATGCAGAGCGTCCTCTATGGAGCAACGGTCGTTCCAGTAGACGGAACATACGATGATGCCTTCCTTCTTTCGATCGCCTACACTGAGCACTTTGGTGGAATCAACCGCAACACGGCCTACAATCCAATGACCATAGAAGGAAAGAAGAGCATCTCCATTGAGCTCTTCGAGCAGCTTGGTCGACGGATTCCAGACGTAGTCTACGTTCCAGTTGGAGACGGCTGCATCATAAGCGGCGTCTACAAAGGCTTCTACGACCTCATGAAGGCTGGTCTTACAGACCGCATTCCTCACATAGTGTGTTCCCAGAGTGAAAAGTCCAATGCTATAAGCCTGGCTTTTGCAACGGGCCAGTTCAAATCGATAGAGGCGTCAACCCGTGCGGACTCCATCTCAGTCGATATCCCCGCAAGCGGAAGGATGGCGGTGCAGTACCTCAAGCAGTACGACGGCTGGTGCACCCAGGTCACGGAGCAGGAGATCCTTGATGCTCAGATGAAGCTCGTACATGACAGTGGAATCTTCGTTGAACCTGCTAGCGCAACCGCATGGGCGGCCCTTGAAAAGGATGCTCCAATGCTCAAGCAACGTTTTGGCTCAAACGTTGATGTATGCGTACTTCTTACAGGAATAGGCTTCAAGGACATGGCCGTCTTCGATGGCAGGGTCTCGATGCCCTCCCCTATTGAGAACAGCGTGGATGCCGTAATCAGGCGCTTCAGCTGAGCTTGGTTGAAAAACGTTCGCCTAGAGGTTATATTTTCCACTGTATCCCAAGCGATGCATTTGATGCATCCGTTTCATCTAAGGTATCGCTTGGAGACGTGAAAGGAGAACGACTATGGATAAGCTTTTGATTGGCCTTGGAATTGGCCTTGTGGTTGCCATCATTGTATACATTTGGCAGTCGATATCCAAGCACGACATAGAAAAGAAGGGAAAGGACGAGGTTGCAAAGCTCAAGGGCCTCCTTGCTGACCGCATGGACATAGAGTCGGCAGGAGTCAACAAGCTCAAGGCTGAGAACGAAGAGCTCAAGAAAGCCAACGAAAACCTTAGAATCACCAATGCAGCCCTTGCCCAAAAGCCTGGCCGCGCAGAGGTCCAACGCCTTCAGATCTACCAGAAGGCCGTTGACCGTCTCATCATAAACAGCCCAGGCTTTGGAGCTGCATGGCAGTCAGCCCTCAAGGAAAGCGAAGACGAATTCGAGAAGATCTACTCCGGAACCCAAGCGTTCTGGAAGAAGATCCTCCCTGGTCGCACCAACGCCAAGCTCATAGACAAGGACAACGTCGTAGACGAACAGTAGACATCCTTTGGGATCTTTTGGAGCCAGCTTGCATCATTGCAGGCTGGCTTTTTTGTACGTTTGAGGGAGGCGGACTGGGCTTACTGGGCGAGCTGGGCGCACTATGGCGCACTGCTTTACCTATGGAATGCAATGCTTTTGTGTCATGACGCTTGCTTTTGCTACGTACACTACAACTGCTACAGACGCTACAACTGCCACAAACACTACAACCTCTACGGATTGGTTACAGATTCAACCATTGCGATCACACATCACTCACCATGCTTACAAACCCACCACACTCACCACGCTCACCATCATTACAATTCGCTCACAATTTCTGAATGCAAATCAAAACAGTGCGTTTTCGTGCGTGATGCACGGGTAGTGCGTGATGTGCGTGCAGTCCGTGATGTAAGGGTGGGTGCGATTCTCCCAAACAAATCTGATGCGCCTTGGTGCGCCGTAGTCCGCCGTCATGCGCCCTAATACGCCCTACACAGACTGCCTATACTCCGATTTCTACCCCTGCTATTGGGGTGCTTCATCTTTCCGTAAGCAGAAACGCCATGTAGTGAGGAATCGTCAACATTGAACCAGTTCTACCAACGTTGTAGTTTCCAATCTTTAGTGCATGTTCTACATGGTACTTCTCTGGATGGTTGAGAATTGTCTTTGAACTCTTTGTGTTTCCTGTTGTCGCTTTGACTTCAACCAAAGACAACTCCCCCATGTATCTGATACAGAAATCGATTTCCAAACCAGTATTTTCAAGTGAGTTTTATTTGATTTTAAATATTTTTCAAATGACTTTTAGCTTGTATAACACTATTTTCATAGCGAGTTTTTATATAAGCACAATATTTTTCAAACGACATCTAAAGCATTGCCAACTTCTTCAAGTCAAAACCATTCTTAATCAACGAAACGGATAGACCACCAGTTTCAACATAAAAGAAAAGAGCCACAATTCGATGTCGGATTGAGGCTCAGGAGCTTACCAAAGACGGGACTCGGACCCGTACGGCCCTGCGGCCAGGGGATTTTAAGTCCCCGGTGTCTACCATTCCACCACTTTGGCACGAATATGATATTAAGGTCAAAACATATGTTAGTCAATTGACCGGTGTCTAAAGTGTCAAGGCAATCTGCACAAAAGGTTTTCTTTGCCATGAAGTTTCTTCAGTAAACGAGAAAAAAAGAATTACTGAAGAAAGTTTTCTTCCTAAATGTTAAATCCAAGTTTATTTGAAAGAAAAATCCAACCTAAAATGAAAGAAACATTGGTTTTGACATGGAAAACACGTTGAATCGACGTTCCATAGCCATTGAAAGAGAACCTACAAGTGTTCAAGTTCAAATCGATTGAAACACAGTTGAACACCGTTTTAAACACCATATTAAGCGTTTTCGAGGGTAATCATTCCATACAAGAATAAATCCAAAGATCCGCCTTGAAGTCTGATTGCGAACAAAAAACGCGAACAAATGCGAACCGAATCGCGAACAAATTCAAACCAACCGGCGACACCCCGTCTTCGTCCATGCAAGCTATTGCTCCAACACGTCTTCGAACGGCAGCTTCGTATATGCCTTGACCTACTGATAGAGTAGCCTAGCACCTGGACGCAGGACGGATTCACAAGGGTACGTTGGCGTTGAATGGATGTTGAACGGGCATGCAACGCATCTTCATGGTGCGCATGCAGGCCCATTCGCCCTGAGAAGTGTTGAAAAACGTTGAACAACGGGGTCTTCCCCAAAAGACGGGAAAGTCGTAGCCCCATACGAAGAAAGCCCTCTGCGGGGCTTTCTGCGGATTGGCGTGGTTTTTGGTGCTTTATGTGAAGCTAGAGGTCTTCGTTGTCCAGGATGGAGTAGCACATGACCCCTATCTCGTTGGCCTTGTAGTCCTCCTGTCCGTTGATATCTATGACTTCCAGACCGTTCTCCATCAGTTCGTCATCCACCTTGTGTATGACACGAAGCCAATCATCCTGCGAGAAACGTTCCATATGCTCGAAGTCGAGGTCCGGGCACAGCGAGTGGAGGAAGTCCTTCTGCTCCTTTGAGAACTCAGGTATCTTTTCTTCAAGCTCCTCCATTCCTCTTCTCCTTCGCGTTCGTAGGTCGTGCCGTTACGATATTGCCGTTCGACGGATTCACGGTTACCGTGACTGTTCTACCCACGTAGTTCTTCGACGGCTCCTTGTACGACTCCTTCTTCCTGTCAATATACAGAGGATGCCTGTTCTTTTTTTGGTCGATGCCATCTGCATTGCGGCCTTCTCCTTCATGGCACTTGATTCTATTGCAATACCAACGATTTGGCAATTTTGGTTACAATTTGGTTACAATGACGCTGCATGTTGCAGAAAAAGACATCAAAAAAACATCAACCCTTTGCAATTGTCATACATTTGTATTACATTACCCATAAGAGTTACGTAGGAGTTGTATATGGCAAAGGATGCAGTTCTTCAAATAAGAATAGACTCAGAGGTGAAACAAAAAGTCGAAACCCTCTACGAGAGCATGGGGTTCTCATTTGCAGATGCAGTAAGGATGTTTGCTGTTCAGAGCATTGCCCACAATGGACTGCCATTCACACCAAGGTCCACTGTTCTTCTGAACAACTACCCAGACTCAGCAGGTGGAATCCTCCACAAATATGCAAACCCTTCCTTGATTGAAAAGGAAAATGATGCTTGGTCCCTTGCTGTGGGAGAGAAGTATGAACTTGATTGATGCCAATGTAATCATCAGATACCTATTAAGAGACATAGAGGACCAGTACCTCAGGGCAAGCCAAGCAATTGATTTGGGGTGCTGTACAACAACAGAAGTACTCGCTGAAGTAGTCTATGTACTTATGAAAGTCTATAAAATTCCAAGACCCGACATCGCAATAGCACTCTTCTCCCTTTTGAAAGAGGTGCAAATAGAAAACGGAATAGCAGTGATATTTGCAATCAACCTGTTCAAGGATTCAAGTTTAGATTTTGTTGATTGCCTCCTAATCTCTTATAACAACGTACTTGGTCAGCACATCATAAGCTTTGACAAGAAACTTGTTTCTAGACTTTTATAGCGTTTCACAAGAAGCACGATGGTTTTAGGAGAAATTCTTTTTTGACATTGGCTTTCTATTGTTTTCAAAAAAAACGGCAAAAGAATAGAAAAAGTTCTATCCAAAAAACGAAAAACAAGATTTGAATAGAAAAGCATCTCATTGTGATTGAGCCCTTTGAGCTGTTCTTTCACAAAAGAAAGGAGAGGCTCCAAAAGAGGACTTCTCTAATCTTGCGATTGCAACAAAAAACTCGCTTTTAATGCTTTTTGTTGCATTTTTTCAACAAAACCCCTGTTTTTTGACTTTTTTGTTGAAAACTGAAAACAAGCCCCCTAAGACGTCGATGTTGTTCACGCAATAGACAAGGCGCAATACACAGGACAGTACTTTATGTACGGCCTGTGGATTGCAACGCAGTAGACCACGCGAAGGACAAGAACAGTCTAGAACAAGTGGGTGTTGTGGGAGGCAGCTTCGCTGTATACCTCTTTTGGCCACACCGAGGCCTGGACCTCTCCAATATGGGCCTTCTTCAGAAGGAACATGCACAGCCTTGACTGCCCTATTCCACCACCTATGGTCTGGGGGAAATCACCTGAAAGCAAACGGGAATGCCAGTAGAGGTCCTTGCGAGACTCACAGCCACGAATGGCAAGCTGTCTCAGCAAAGTCTCGCTATCGACGCGGATTCCCATGCTGGAAAGCTCAAGGTTTCGCTGCCTTACGCTGTCCCAAACGATTATGTCTCCGTTTAGGCCGTGGTATGAGCCATCACCATCTAAAACACAGGTGGACCAATCATCATAGTCTGGAGCACGTCCGCCGTGAGGAGGGTTGCCATATCCAATGCCAATGACGAACACCGCACCATAGCGCTTTGCTGCTTCGTATTCGCGTTCGTCAGGGGTCAACGAAGGGAACTCTGAAGCCAAGTCCTCTGAATGGACGAAGGTGATGCTCTCTGGCAAATCATCCTCAAGCTGGGGATAGAACTCGCACAGCCTAAAGGCGGTGCGTCTTATCACATCGTAGATAGTTGAGACCGTCTTCTTCAGGAAGTCCAGATTGCGCTGACCGTCAGCCATCACCTTCTCCCAGTCCCACTGGTCAACATAGATGGAATGGATGCAGTCTATGTCGTCGTCAGGGCGAATTGCGTTCATATCGGTGTAGAGGCCGTAGCCAGGCTTGAAGCCAAGGTCCGCAAGGGCCATGCGCTTCCACTTGGCAAGGGATTGGACAATCTCCATCTTCTTCTCGCCCATGTTCTTCACAGGGAAGGAGACGGGCCTTTCTATGCCGTTGAGGTCGTCGTTTATACCACTGCCGGCCTCTACGAAAAGAGGGCTCGTGACACGACTTAGCCTAAGCGACCCTGACAACTCCTTCTCGAAGATGTCCTTGGCCGCCTTGATGGCCTTCTCCGTGTCATGCTGGTTCAGAATTGGCTTGTAATCCTTTGGAAACTGACAAACCGATGTTTTCTTGAAAGAACTTTCCATGACAACCTCCTGCATACATTCTGTATACTCTTACAAAAGTTTTGCAAATTCTAACCACATTCAGGCGGAATGCAAACAGGAATATGCAGTTGCGAGGTTGTCATTTTAACAAAAATGCAAATTAATTCAGTTGTTGTCGGCAATATCGACAAAAGCCTTGGCCCTGCGGGTGAACTCCTCCCAGTCCCCGGCGGCTATGAGCTTCTTGTCAGTAAGACGCCCGCTTATGCCAGCACCCTTGAGACCAAGCTTGAGGAACTCTGCGAAGTTCTCCTCCGTAATGCCGGCGGTGGCGATTATTGCTACATGGCTTATAGGCGCAAGGATGTCCTTTACGTACTTGAGACCAAGCGTCGCAGCAGGGAAAAGCTTAACGATATCGGCTCCACAGTCATGTGCAAAAAGGATCTCGGTTGGGGTCATGGCTCCGGGGATGGAAACCAGTCCAAGCTCCTTTGTGTACCTTATCACCTCTGGATTCGTGTTGGGTGAAATGATGTAGCTTGCACCTGCATCGAAAGCGGCCTTGACCTGCTCCTTTGTAAGGACGGTACCTGCACCAGCGTAGAAATCACAGCCAGCAAACTCGGCATTGAGCATAGAGATCGCACCTGCTGTCTTTGCAATGCAGTCAGGGTCCTTCTGGTCGAACGTGACCTCCATGAACCTAATACCGCCATCATAGAGCGCATGTGCAAGCTTTCTAAGGTCATCGCCATACGTACCACGTACAATCGTGATTATCTTCTTTTCAAGAATCAAATTCAAAACTCTGCTATCGTTAACGTTCATTACGAACCTCCTATTCAAATACCATTCAAACTCTATTCGAGCTTTGCACCAAGGTCCTCGTTTTTTGAAAGGTCGCTTGGAGTATAGCCGCAGACCTCCCTGAAAACGAATGAGAAGCGCTTGTAGCTTGAGAACCCCACCTTCTCCGCAACTTCATAGTACTTCATGCTGCGGTTGCTCTTCATAAGCTGCTGCGCCACTTCTATTCTGTGACGTTGCAGAATATCCAAAAACGACATTCCGGTCTCAGACTTGATCTTGCGGCTCAGGTATCCGCTGCTAAGACCTATGCCCCTTGCTATCGAATCAAAGTTAAGGTGCTTGCAATAATCCGTTCTTATGATATCAAGTACTTTTTTGACGTATTCATCGCCACTTGAGGCATCAAGCCTATCCAACGAATAGATTGCTTGGTGCCTATAGGAAGCAAGCTCACGCTTCTCCTCTATATGCGCTACGGCCTTGCGTACAGCCTCCAAGAGCTTCTCCTCGTCTATGGGTTTGAGTATGTAGTCCACAGCGGAAAGTCCAATGGCCCTCTTCGCGTATTCGAACTGGCTGAACCCTGTTATTATTATGGACTCGAATCCATAGGAAACACCACGCCCATCACCAGAAACCTGAAGCCCCTTGGCCTTCTCCAGCATCTTTATCCCATCCATTCCAGGAAGGTGGATGTCTGTCAGCACGATGTCAGGAGACAACGCCTCAATACAGCGAAGCCCCTCTTCTCCTGTTGCAGCCTGACCGCATACCTCGCAGTCAACGGAATCCCAGTCGATCGTATTGCACAGCATGTAGCGAATTATCTGTTGGTCCTCCACCACAAGTATCCTATACATACAACACTCCTCCTGCAAAACCTCCTGCCAAAGGAATCGAGATGGCCACGCAGGTACCATTTGAACCGGATGTTATTGAAAGTCCAGAGGACTCCCCATAGATAAGCTTCAATCTTCTATGGACATTGTAGAGGCCAAAATATCTACTTGGAGTCTCATCGCTTGCAATCACATTTGCAATGTCCAAAAGCTTTGCATCATCCATTCCAGGGCCGTTGTCGCAGACAAGGACCTTTAGTCTTGAATCCTCCACGAAAGCACGGACTGTGCACTCACTCACACCTGACGCAGAACGTCCGTACTTGACAGCGTTCTCGACAAGAGGCTGAATGCAAAGCTTTGGAACAAGCACATCCAAGGCTTCATCCAACACCTCGATCGAGTAGGAAAGGTCGTTTGGCCTACTCATCCTGTTCATTGAAAGGTAGCACTCTATGTAGTGGACGTCGTCGCGAAGCGGCACGAACTGGACATTGGAGTCTATGCTGTAGCGCAGAAGGCTTGAAAAATCCAGAATCATGCGGTTCGCAACGACCGGGTCTATCTTTATGTAGCACCTGATTATCTCAAGGGTATTGAATATGAAATGGGGATTGAACTGGGACTCAAGCTGCTTGACCTCCGCACGTTCACGCATCGTGGCCTCCTGCCTGTTGGCCTGAGCCAGATCCCTTATGTCCTGCAGAAGCTCTCCGTAGGAGGCTTCAAGGCTGCTGAACTTGCTTCCAACAGGTTCCACAGGGGCGTATATCCCCTTGGCCTTCATTTGCTTTATGCTTGAAATGAGTCCATCTATGGACGAAGCCTCCTCGTTCAGCACACGGCCGCTCACCCCTCCAATGGCAAAGACCGATACCACAAGAACCAAACCCGCAGCTATGCCCGTTATGAGGATGGCCTTGGACAACGTACCAACCTTCACAAGAATGAATACCCAAGTGTCCATATCAGGTAGATATTCTGAGGCAATGTATATCTTTTGGGCATCTATTTCCACAAGACCGGTCTTTCCCCGGTATTCTGTCCTTAGCTTCGAATACTGGTCTATAAACTCGTTCTTGGATGTGACAAGAGTGGTGAAGAAGGAGTTTGTTACAACCACATCCCCCACCTCGCCAGTGGAGATGTATTCAAGGATTCTGGACGGGCTCAATTCGAACACGAAGTACCCAATTACCTGATCTTCCCTCACTATGGCCTGTCCAATGGACAGCACCATGGATGAAGTGCGGGCATTGCCAATCTGACTCAGCATCTTGGAGGGATTTTCAAGATTGTTATGCAGCCTATACATGAAACCCGTATTATACGGAGGCTTTGAAAGAAGGTAGTTGGAAAGGATTGTAGAACTTCCAATGACCAATGAACCATGTGCATCGAGAAGGAAGAAATGAGCGGGGATATCCTGTTCATTGATGAAATCATAGACACGTTCAGAGAAGGCGTTTCCATATATCTCTCCAGCTATCAGTCTCTCCAGAGAGCGGTCCTCAACTATGGAGGAAAGCCGCTTCTCATAGGAAGAGACCACACTTTCAAACCTTGAAGCCGCACTATGGCACTCCGCCTTTGCGCTGTAGGATATGGAAAGCCCATAGAAGAGGACGATGATGGCCAGAATCACGAAATATGCAACCAAAACTGGGACAACAACATACTTCATGACCACTTTTCTGACATCGTTGGAGAATGTCAAAGCCGTTCTACGTCCTCTTCCCTTCACAGTCGAAACACCTTTGTGCGGCCAAACAGTACCGCCTTGATTCTTGATCCATCAAAGAATTCTCCTAGAGGGAGAACTCCTTCTTTCTGGTCGATACAAGGAACACTATCATGGAGATGGCTGTCGAAAGCATAAGCACAGACGCTATTGCCGCAGCATTTCCATAGTTTCCCCTTGTAACCTGTTCATAGACGGCAACGGACAAAGTCTTCGTCCTTCCCGTATACAGGATGAGCGAGGCACTAAGCTCGTTTATGACCGTCACCCAACTCAGGATGGCCCCGGTCAGCACTCCTGACAGCATGAGTCTGAATGTTACCTTAAAAAACGCCTTTTGTGGAGACGAGCCAAGGCTTATGGCCGCCTCCTCCGTGTTTGGACTTATCTGGTACAATATGGCTACGCTGGAACGAAGCGTATGCGGTAGTCTGCGGATTATGAACGCTATTATGATTATGGCAGCCGTTCCGCTCAGGACCAAAGGCTTCTTGTTGAAGCAAAGAAGCAGCATGATGCCAAGAATGGAACCTGAAATTATGTACGGGAACACCGTAACGATATCAAGCGTTGACGTAAGTGCATTTCTCTTTCTCACAGAAAGATATGCAACGAACACCGCTATTATCACGATGAGCACTATGGCAACGATTCCATATGTGTAGGTGTGCGCCGCGCTCTTGATTATGGTCGATTTCATCTTGGAGAAGCTCTCAAGCGAGAACGAAGACAGGAACCTCGTACCCTTGGTCTTGAGGAACGCCGTGTATATGACCGTAAACTGAGGGATTACTGAGATTCCAACAAGAAGGTACGAATACACGTATGCAAGGACTCCCTTGACACCTATTATCTTCTTTGGGACTATACGTTTGACGGATCTCATCCTAAAGGACTTGCGGTTGATTATGAACTTCTGGAGGAAATATAGACAGGCTGTGAGCGTAACCATGACAAGGGCTATGGCTGCAGCAAAGTTGGCGTCGCTTCCGTTTTCACCCATGAATGCACGGTATATGAGAACCGGCAGGACTCTGTAGCCCTCCCCTATGAGCATTGCGGTTCCAAAGTCCGCAATGGACGTCATGAACACCATGAGGGCGGCTGCCAGTATGGTTGGCAACACAAGAGGAACTATCATCTTCACGACGTTCTTGACTGGGCTGCAGCCAAGGCTGCGTGAGGCTTCAAGAAGCGATGTGTCTATCTTCTTCATGGCACCTGATACATACAGGTAGATGTTGGAGTACATCTTGAGCACAAGCACAAGGATTATACCCCCAAGGCCGTATATCGTTGGCAGAGACACCCCCATTTTGTCAGCGAAGAACTGCGTGACTATTCCGCTTCGTCCAAGGAGTATGACCCAAGAGTACGCCCCTATGAAGGATGGCGACATCATTGAGAATATGATGAGGACCTGAAGGACCTTCTTCCCCTTTATCTCATAGAAAGTGAGAATGTAGGCCAAAAGAGTTCCAAGCACCACTGTTATGAGCGTCACGCCAACGCCAATCGCCAAGGAGTGCCATATTGCATTGGTGTAGTATTTTTTGCCAAAGAACGTCCTGAAGTTTTCAAGAGTCCAGGCACCGGTCTCGGTATCCTTGAAGCCAGATATAAGAAGCTTGAACAACGGGTACACGAGAAAGAGCGCAAAGAGGACGAACACGACCAAGGTCACTACGCTCCAGAAGTTTATACCCTGGACCCAGCCGTAGAACCTATCCTTGAAGCTTCCTTTTCCAAGTGAAAGCGAGCTACTCTTCATGGCTTGTTCCCTCTATCAACGATACCCCACTTGCGGCATCGAACACGTTTATCTTATGCGGATACACCTCAAACGAGACATCGTCTCCAACCTTGAGCAGGCTTGTAGCCGTTCCAAGGTCCTGGGAGATTTCAAACACATCTTCAGCGTCGTCCTCGCCTTTTGGACATTCTACGCCTTTTATGTCAACGAAGTAGATCACATACTTTCCAAGGTATGTGGACTTGGAGATATGTGATTTGAACCCTCTTGAAGGGTCCTTGCTTACGCAGAACTCCTCTGGCCTGATTCCAACGATTACGCGCCCCTCTGGGGCATCGGCCTTGATGTTGTCCATCTCAACGCTGTAGCCGTTTCCAAAGTCCAAGGTGCGCACGGGGCCCTTTCCTTTGAGCTGTGCGTATGCGAAGCCGGAGTGTCCAATGAAATCGGCGACGAAGAGATTGTACGGACGTGTGTATATCGTGTGTGGTGAGGCGATCTGCTGGATCTCCCCCCTGTTCATGACCGCTATACGATCCGATATCGCAAGCGCCTCCTCCTGGTCGTGTGTGACGTACACGGTGGTGATGCCAATCTCCTTCTGGATGTCACGTATGACACCTCTCATCTCGACTCTGAGCTTGGCATCAAGGTTGCACAGCGGCTCGTCCATGAGAAGCACGTCCGGGTGGATGGCTATTGCACGGGCCAAGGCCACGCGCTGCTGCTGTCCACCGGAGAGGTTCTCCGGAAGCCTGTCGCGGTAGATGTCTATCTTGGTGAGCTTCATGATGGACTCAACCCTTGCATCGGCCTCTGGTTTTGGAACCTTGTGCTCCTTGAGGCCGTATCGAATATTCTGTTCAACGGTAAGGTGTGGAAAGATTGCGTAGTCCTGGAACACCATTCCAATGTTCCTCTTGTGGGCGGGGATCTTGTTTATGACCTGTCCGCTGAAGCTTATCGTTCCGCCTTCGATTGAATTGAAGCCTGCAATCATCCTAAGGAGGGTCGTCTTGCCGCAGCCGCTTGGTCCAAGAAGGGTGAAAAGCTCGCTGTTGCGTATCTGTGCGGAAAGATCTGGGATGATCGTAAGGTTGCCATACCTTTTAACAGCATGTTCGATGATTATGTCCTTGCTCATTGAAAACCTCTTTAAAGTCTTGTTTTTTGAACTCTTGGTTTTGAACTTTTGGTTTCAAATGGGCCGGAACGTTTTCACGCCCCAGCCCATTCTTTTCAGTGTTTCATTCCATTAGTTGGTGACGCATTAGTTTGCGACGCTTGTCCAAACGTCCATGAATCTGCTGAGCCAAGCCTTCTTGTTGGCCGATGCCAATGCGCTGTTTCCATCTGTAAGGGTTATGGATGCAGTGTTTGGAAGAGCATCGGAGAATGCGAGGTCGGATCTTATTCCACGGATGTTGAGCTCGTCGCAGAAGAGCTGCTGGATCTCAAGGCTTGTGAGGAAGTCTATGAACTTCTCTGCGTTCTTCTCGTTCTTTGCGCCGTTTACGATAGCAGCTGTCGTGCACTCACCGTATGCACCCTCTTCGCAGTAGACGATCTTGACAGGATATCCGTCCTTGACAGCCTGGAAGGAAACCTCTTCGTATGTGCAGCCAACTGCATACTCACCGTCGCAGACACCTTTCCACACAGCGGATGAACTGTTGAGAAGCTTGCCATCCAGGTTCTTTGCGAACTCTGTGACGTAGTTCCATGCAGCCTCCGACTCTGGGTCGTGGTCAGTGCCCATGTCGAACAGCATGTTTGAAAGCTGACCAAAACCAGACGAAGACGCAGATGGATCGACCATTGAGATCTTGCCCTTGAGAGCTGGATTGAGAAGGCTTGCATAACCTGTCACATCAATGCCCTCTGTGAGGTTCGTGTTGACCAAAAGGCAGCGAAGTGCGATTCCATAAGGTGTATAGTAGTCGCCTTCAACCCTATACGGCTCGTAGATGCTGTCATAGTTGACGGTCCTATAAGGCTTGAAAAGGTTCGTGTCGTATGCCTGGATGGACGAAAGAGCCGCACCCCAAATCACGTCCGCAAGAGGGTTGTCCTTCTCGGACTCGATTCTCTTGAGCAGCTCGCCTACACCGGCTGTGACAAGCTCCACCTCAATGCCCGTCTCTTCCTCGAACTGGGAGACGATTGGCTCGATTGTCTTCTCGGAAACGGTTGTGTAGACCGTCAGCTTCTTGCTTTCCTCGCTCTTCGCCTCCTGAGCGCCTTGTGCGAAAACACATGTACACGCCAATGCAACGAGAACCAGAACAGATACCATCTTCTTCATGTTTCCTCCTGAACCGGTCTTCATACGTGGCCCATCAAGGCCTGTCTAGACCGATGTCTTTGTTTTCTAAAACCCATCGTAACACCGCATTTTTTACAAAGATATCCTCGGAAAGCACCTTTTTCATCCCGTTTTCTGACATTTCGTTATTGTTTTGGGCTCGTTGAAAGGCTGGAGCATTTGCTTTATGATGGAGAACATGAAGACATCGGTCCAAAGAATCATAACCCTGTGCGTGGCCATTGCAAGTGCGGTCCTTATATATTTCCTCTTCCATAGAAGCGTGGAATCGTTGGTTGTGGCCATAATGGTCGCAGGGTCAGGCATATGGCGTTTCTTCAAGGGAGCCGATGACGACGACGGACCAAACCCCAATGGCGATTACGAGCGCAGGGAGTAGCTGTTTCCTAACCGTTTCTTAGTGTTCTTTTCTCATTCTGGTGTATAGATTTCCTATGAAAATCACCAAAGAAGGAGGTCCTCTATGGACGAAACCAAAGGAAAGAAACCTTGTACGTGCGGCGCAACCGGAAAGGCTGTCGCGAATCTGTGTTTTCTCGTTGTGACGATTGCTGTAAACGCTTTGGGTGCATTTGGAATCATAAACGGCCTCAGCCAAAAGCAAGTCTCCGACATGTACCCTACACTGATCACCCCAAGTCCATTCACATTTCAGATATGGATGGTAATCTATGCACTTCTGATAGTCTCAATGATTGTCATGATAGTAAAAAACAAGGACAAGTACTGGAACAAGGCCATCGAGAACATTTCATGGATGTTCTGGGTCTCATGCATATTCAACATTGCATGGATCGTCGCCTTCTCCTATGTGAAGATATGGCTGTCAGTGCTGTTCATAGCTATCCTAATGATTACATTGGGTCTAATCTGCTCGGAGCTTCTTAGGATGAGAAAGGATGGAAAGTGGCTGCTTCCACTCACATTTGGAATCTACTTTGGATGGATAGTGGTAGCCACGGTAGTCAATATATCGGCGTTCCTAGTGAAGCTCAATTGGAACGGCTTTGGACTCAGCCCCTACGTATGGACGGTGATAGTGCTGGCCTTTGCTGTAATCCTTACGGCAATCATAACCTGCAGCGACAAGAACGCCGCAATACCACTTCCTGTCGCATGGGCGTTCTTTGGCATCCACCAAGCCAACAAGTTGGACAAAATGGTCAACATCTCATCCATAATTGGAATACTTCTGTTGCTTGGTCTTGCCGTCTACACCCTAATCCTCAACGGCTGGGCGATCCTTCCAAAGGATGACTCCAACGGCTCCAAAAACCTTAACGACTCCAAGATCCAAGTCTAACATGCAGGTTCGTTTGGCCAAAAACAAAGCAGCCCTTGGACATTACTAGGGCTGCTTTGTTTAGGCTCTTTTTTCCCTACTGTTGCTATAGAAAAGTTTCCAGTCGAAACCAAGAAGCAGACCAATTCTCTTTGCCATATCAACTGAAGGAACCCTTTCCCCATTGGCTATTCTGGTTATATATGCTCTGTTCACCCCTAAAACCTGAGCCGCCTGATACTTTGTATAGCCCTTTTTTCTAAGTCCCTCATCGATTTTCGTTGGAATGTCTGGGTTTCTGTAATGGACTATATCCCTACCATCCCCAGCTTCAACCAACATGATTCTGTCCTCTATGCTTGATGCAATCACCTTCTCCAACGGAGTCGGCGTCTTGCATTTTTCATTATCAAGAGCCAAGGCCAAAGCTTCTTTTGCCATCAGATACGCCTGCTCTATGGAATGCCCTTGAGTCATGCAACTTGGAATATCAGGAAACTCAACCCAATAGTTCTTCCCTTCCTTGTGGAATATCGCAGGATATACTCTTTTGTTTGAAGTCATAAATCAATCCTCCAATCCAGCTTGTTTCAAAATACAATGTTCAAGCCCTTTTCCCAAATCCTTTGAATGGATTGGGATAATAACGGTTCTACCAGTCTTGTCATTCTTCATTTTCAAATGGCTTCCCATCTGGCCGACTTCTTCAAAGCCAAAAGCCTTCAGGAGCTTCACCATTTCCTTTCCGGAAATAGGCATAACACCCCCCACTCTCCACTATCAACGATAAGTTTTAGTTGCCAAATTGTCAACTAGAGATAATTGTTGTTTTCTACGAGTAGTCGGTTTACAATTGAATCGAGGGAAACTCTGGAAATATGAAAAAACCACCCTGTTCAGGTGGCTTTTCAAAATCCCAACAGCGGGAGACCCTTTCGGGCGATTTTGACGTAATGTCTTTACTTTGACACGACGTGTTATGTCTAAACATTATTACGAGAACTGGAGGTTGTCAAGTGAATAAGGATTTGAAGAGCATCGACTACTACATTGGATTGGACTGCGGGACGTCCTCCGTTGGCTTTGCTGTAACTGACACGAACTACAACATCTTGAAATTCAATGGTAAAAGGATGTGGGGTTCACACTTGTTCGAAAAAGCCAACACCGCCGCTGGACGAAGAGGTTTCAGAACAGCAAGGAGGAGACTCGAAAGAAGGCGAAAGAGAATCCTTTTGTTGCAGGAAATTTTTGCAGAAGAAATATGCAAAGTCGATCCAACGTTCTTCATACGCCTCAACGACAGCAAATACATACTTGAAGACAAGACAACTCCAGACCTGAACATCCTTTTCAACGACAAGAACTACAAAGACAAGGATTTCTTCAAGATCTATCCAACAGCATATCATTTGAGAAAAGCTCTAATGACAGAAGACATAAAGGATCCAAGACTGCTGTATCTAGGAATACAGCACATACTCAAAAACAGAGGCCATTTCCTCTTTCCTGGGGAAGGCATGAAAGCCGTGGAATCAATTAAGCCTCTAGTAGATGACATCCAGAATGTTTTCGAAGAACTCTTTGATGATGCTACTTTCGAGTACACATCAATAGGAAAGCTTCAAGAAGCCTTGATGAGCAAAAGGAATTCTGAAAAAAAAGAGAAACTAGAAAAAGAAATCCTAATTTCAGATACAAAGCTCAAAGCATCGGTAGTCAGGATACTTCTTGGCTACAAGGTAAAGACAACGACTTTGTTCAAAAAAGAAGGGGACGAGATTCCAGACGTTGAGTTCAAAAAGGCATCTTTTGAAGAATCAGACCTTCCAGAACTACAAGACCGCCTTTCAGATGAGGAATTCGCTTTTATAAAAGCAGCGAAAGGAATATATGACTGGACTCTTCTTGCTTCCATAATGAGTGGCCATTTATACATATCAGATGCAAAGATAGAATTGTTCGACAGTAACAAGGCGGATCTAAAACACCTAAAAGAAGCAATCAAGATCTATGCACCTGACAAATACGAAAGTTTTTTCCATTCAGATGAAAAAGGGTCATATTCAAGCTACACAGGCAAAATCCATGGTAACCATGTAGTCAAACGAGTAAAAAGAACTGGAACAGACGAGTTCTACAAGAAAATCAAAAACCTTCTGGAGAAAGTCCCAAAAGACGACGAACATGTCAAACATATCCTAGATGCAATCGAAAACGACTCATTCATGCCTCTGCTCAAGTCGTTTAGAAATGGAACGATCCCCTACCAGATGAACAAAATAGAATTGGATGCAATTCTGGCAAATTGTTCAAAGAATTTCGAATTCCTTGAAAAGAAGGATCCAGATGGCTTCTCCGCAACAGAAAAGATAAAGGAACTCCTAAAGTTTAGAGTCCCCTACTATGTTGGACCATTGGGATCCAATCCTTATGGAAAGGAAACAAAAGGAAAGAATTCTTGGGTTGAAAGAAAGACCTCTGGAAGAGTTCTACCTTGGAACATCGAACAAAAGATCGACTATGAGTCTTCAGCTGAGAAGTTCATAGAACGTATGACAAATAAATGCACATATTGCAAAGACCAAGACGTCCTACCAAAGAACTCTCTGGAATACTCCAAGTATATGGTACTCAACGAGCTGAACAATCTAAGGATTTGTGGAGACAGACTTTCAGTTCCTAGGAAACAAGAAATCTTCAATGAACTTTTCAAGAAGGAAAAGAAAGTCTCAATCAGCAAGTTGACAAAATATATCAATGACAATTGTTGGTATTCTGGAAAAATCAAGAAAGAAGACATAACAGGTATAGATGGAGACTTAAAAGCATCACTTTCATCATACTTTGACTTCAAAGACTTTCTTGAAAGCCATAGGCTCAAAGCCGATGACGTTGACAGGATTATAAAATGGGCAACTGTTTTCTCAGAGGGCGGTGACATGCTAAGAAAACGCATAGAACGCGAATTTGGAGAAGTCTTGACAAAGGAAGAGATAGATAAAACCTCAAAGCTCAAGTATGCAGGATGGGGTCGTTTCTCACATAAGTTCCTGTATGAGATCCAAGCGATAAACAAAGAAACCGGAGAACTCATGTCAGTCATGAGGATGTTGTGGGAGACTCAGAACAACCTTATGGAGCTGCTAAGCAACAAGTATGAGTTCATTGAACAAATTACAAAACCAAAAACCATTGGAAAACTCGACTACTCGATAGTTGACGAAATGTATGTATCCCCTGCCGTAAAAAAGGAAACTTGGCAGACTCTCAGAATCGTTGATGAGCTTATCAGAATAATGGGACACAACCCACAAAAAGTCTTCGTTGAAGTCACACGAAGCGAACAGGAAAAGAAAAGAACGGTTTCAAGGAAACAAACGTTGATTGACACGCTGAAAGATGCTACGAAAACAGACTCGAACTACATCAACGAATTAAGGGAGTTAATCTCTAAACTAGAAGAAAAAAGCGAAAGCGACGTGTCTAGACAAGATAAGCTATATCTTTACTTCTCACAATGCGGAAAATGCATGTACACAGGAGAAAGAATCGACATAGAAGACATCTACGACATAAGCAAATACGATATTGACCACATCTTCCCACGGTCTAGAACAAAGGATGATTCCCTGACAAATAGAGTGCTTGTCAAAAAGACAACGAACAATAGAAAAAGCAATGCCTACCCTATCGATGATTTCATAAGAGCCAAAATGCAAAGCTTCTGGAAATTCTTGTACGAAAAGAAATTCATTCCAAAAGAGAAGTATGACAGGCTTGTTAGAAACAGCCCTCTTTCCGACGAAGAAATCAATGGATTCATCAATCGACAACTTGTAGAAACCAGCCAAACTGTCAAACAAGTTACGGATACTTTGAAAAGTTTATTTGGAGAAGAGACAAAAGTAGTTTACTCAAAAGCAAGAAACGTCTCAGACTTCAGAAATCAGTATGGGTTCGTAAAATGCCGTTCAATGAACGACCTTCACCACGCAAAGGATGCCTACCTCAACATTGTCGTAGGTAATGTCTACGATACAAAGTATTCAAGCAATTTCTACCTACAAGCAAACGGACATGGTTATGGCAACCTCACAAAGCTTTTTGATTTCGATGTTAAGAATGCATGGAAAGTAGGAGCTTCCGGAACGCTCTCAGTCGTTGCAAAGACCATGAATAGAAATGACATTCTATTTACAAGACAACTGGTAACAAAGAAAGGGAAATTGTTTGATATTCAACTTGTAAAGAAAGGGGCAAATAAAGGAACTCTGCCATCCAAAGTTTCAGACAAAAAACTCCAATCCGCCATCGAAGACTTTGAAAACAAGGAATCAGCATACGATGACTGGACATCAAAATATGGTGGTTATAACAGCCTAGCAACAAGTCATTTCGCAGTGATAAAGCATGAGGAGAAAAACAAAAAATTCGTATCCTTCGTGCCAATCTCAATGATTGATGCAAAACACCTAGAAAAGCCTGGTGCTCTCATGGAGTATTGCTCAACAACATTGGGACTTATCAATCCAACCATCGTCAGAAGCAAGCTATTGATCAATACACAGCTCAAGATTGATGGGTACCTGTTTGCAATTACAGGAAAATCAACTGGAGGAAAAGCTCTTACATTGAGCAGTAATGTTCCTTTGGTTTTATCTGCTCAATCGCAACAAACCGTAAAGAACATCGAATCATTTTTCAAAAAAAGTGAAAAAAACAAGGATCTACAGCCAACTCCAAAGTTCGATAAAATCTCAACGGAAAACACATTGGACCTGTATTGCGAACTACAGAAAAAGAGTAAGTCTCCAATCTACAACAAAAGACCAGGTAATCAGAGCGACGTCTTGGAAAACGGAGTAAGCCTTTTTGAAAAGCTGAGCCTTCTCGAAAGATGTAAAGCTATTAGAGAAATACTAAACTATTATGCTATGGAAGGAAATGGACAATCGGACTTCACAGCCATTGGCGGTTCAAAAACCTGTGGAAAACTAACTAAAAAAGCAGGATTTGATATAACCAAATCAAATATTCTGATTTTTGACCAAAGCATTACAGGACTATTTGAGGAGATTGAAGAAATCAAAGCATGAGTTGGCGAACGGTCGTTGTAAGCTCAAGGTCAAAACTGGAATTGAAGAACGGATATCTCGTCATAAGAAGTGACACAGTAAAAAGAGTCCATCTTGACGAGATATCCGTACTTGTAATCGAAAACACTGGAAGTGCTGTCACTGCAGCACTTCTTGAAGCTCTATGGGAAAACAAGACCGTTGTTATATTCTGTGATCACAAAAGGAATCCCGGAGCTCAGCTGCTCCCCTACTACAATAGTTTTGATTGCAGTGCTCGGGTGAATACCCAAATTCAATGGACTCAAGACGTCAAGGATTTGGTTTGGACGGAAATAATCAAAGAGAAAATAAGGAAACAGGCACAAGCCATTGAAAAACTGAACTTGAAAAACTCCGATTTGCTGTACAGCTATATTGATGAAATCGAAACTGGAGACTCAACGAATAGAGAAGGTCATGCTGCAAAGGTCTATTTCAATAGCCTTTTTGGAAGTTCATTCTCTCGTTCCGACGACTGCTTTACAAACTCAGCTTTGAACTATGGGTATGGTCTCCTGCTATCGCTTGTAAACCGAGAAATCGTTGCAAATGGATATCTGACACAATTGGGTCTTTTTCACAAAAATGTTTTCAATCAATTCAATCTTTCATCGGACTTAATGGAACCATTCAGGCCTCTATTTGATTTGATAGTTTATTCAATGCCAAAAGGAACAGACTTGGAACATGAAGACAAGCTTTTTCTCCTAAACACCTTGAATGAACGTGTGCAAATAGGAAAAGCAAAACAAACAGTTATAAATGCAGTTGGGATATATGTAAAAAGCATATTGGATGCATTGGACAACAACGACCTCTCGTTGATCAAATTCTACGAATATGAGTTTTAGAGAAATGAGAGTCTTTATAATGTTCGATCTACCAGTAGAAACTGCAGAAGAAAGGCGGTCATATACCCAATTCAGGAAGTTCTTAATGAAAAACGGATTTATAATGATGCAAGAATCCATCTATTCCAAACTATGTCTCAATGCAACGGCTGCAAAAACAATCTATGACAATGTAAGGAAAAACACACCTAAAAAAGGAATCGTCCAACTAATGGTTGTGACAGAAAAGCAATATGCATCTATAGAATACCTTACAGGTGAATCTTCTTCTGAGTACATAAACAATACGGATAGGTTGGTGGTGTTATGAGAACAAAGATTTCCAGCCACAATTGGGAACATCAGATCAAATTCAATGATGGTTCAACTACTCTTCTTGTCATCGAAGACTCTGATACTTTCAGGAAATACATAACAGAACTCAAGTCGCAAATCGAAGGACTTGAAGGAGATTTTGCTTTTTCGAATGAAAAGGACTCTTTATCATTTAAAGACAGATTTGCAATAATCACAAATCCTCTTCAAGTAGATTTCACTGACAAGAGAATTCAAACGAAGATTACATCATTGATGAAAAATCGCATGTCAAATGAAACACATTATGAAGCAATGACAACGGTACTCTCACAACTTGAATCATTTGCTCAAGATCTAGAAATGGATTTCCCTTTTGAAGTCGAACACTCAGAACCAGACATCCAAGCACTGGTAAAAATGTTTGGTTTTTCTTTGAAGCTGGATTATCAGGATGAAATTGACAAGCTTTCTGAATACACAAATGTTCTTCATGACGTGTGCGGAATAGACCATTTTGTGTTTGTGTCGATGTTCAATTATTTCAACGAAAGAACAATACAAACATTCATTAGAGAATGTAACGCAAACAAACACAATCTTCTATTCATAGAAAGATATGACCAAACGGTTGAAAACGCATCCCAAAAGATCCTTATTGACCATGATTTATGCGAAATATTCGAATGAAAAAACAAAAACACGCTTTTAGACCTATTGCTGAGGCTTTGGAGACGTGTTATTTTGTAGATATCTAAAGCTGGTAATCCTGGGAATCATTTGATTCTTCAGCTTTGGAGACGTGTTATTTTGTAGATATCTAAAGCCACCTAGCTTTGACAAAATGGACAGCAAAGGCTTTGGAGACGTGTTATTTTGTAGATATCTAAAGCGCTTGCCACCAGGAATACTCGAATCGTTCAGCTTTGGAGACGTGTTATTTTGTAGATATCTAAAGCAAAAGGGGTTTAAGTTGCAAGGAACCTCTTGCTTTGGAGACGTGTTATTTTGTAGATATCTAAAGCGACTGTGCTATAGTCAATGTCACTGTTTACGCTTTGGAGACGTGTTATTTTGTAGATATCTAAAGCTTTCAGGCATATTGTTCCGATTTGTTCATGGCTTTGGAGACGTGTTATTTTGTAGATATCTAAAGCAAGGACGGAGGACTGATATACCCGGAGAGTGCTTTGGAGACGTGTTATTTTGTAGATATCTAAAGCTTGAACAAGATAGTTGTAACTCTGAACTTCGCTTTGGAGACGTGTTATTTTGTAGATATCTAAAGCTACCTTCTTTGTCCCGTATCGTCTCATTTAGCTTTGGAGACGTGTTATTTTGTAGATATCTAAAGCAAGAGACTGTTCCTTTGAGTATTAAAGGTAGCTTTGGAGACGTGTTATTTTGTAGATATCTAAAGCGTTCATCCATAGGATCATAGAAAAGCTTCTGCTTTGGAGACGTGTTATTTTGTAGATATCTAAAGCACGACGCATTTCGAACTGGACCTTCGACTGGCTTTGGAGACGTGTTATTTTGTAGATATCTAAAGCACGCAGAGCCTCAACAAGGCAGTCGATACGGCTTTGGAGACGTGTTATTTTGTAGATATCTAAAGCGATGCCCAGACTCTTGGAATCATCTTCCCTGCTTTGGAGACGTGTTATTTTGTAGATATCTAAAGCACGGTTCGTTAAAAATTGCAAGCTCTTCCAGCTTTGGAGACGTGTTATTTTGTAGATATCTAAAGCGAAATAAAAAGCGTGAATGCAGATTGTAAGGCTTTGGAGACGTGTTATTTTGTAGATATCTAAAGCCGAAAAAGCATTTATTCCAGATGAAAGTATGCTTTGGAGACGTGTTATGTCTTCCTATTTCAGATACAACTCAATGAGCTTGTCCACGTACTTCGTATTCAAAGGACTCATTGAGGTCTCGAAGGTCACTATCAGCCTCCTACCCGGCACTATGCCGTAGGCGGCAAACCACTCAACCTTCTCCTTGGACGTCACAGAATACCTGGGGTCGTCCATCTTCCCCAGATGCTCCCAGTAGAATTCCTCGAGCGTCCTCGTGTTCAGTACGGTGAAGTCGGGATGCCTTATGGACACGCCCTCGTTTGGGGAGAACGCAAGCTCGTAGTGGTACGGAATCCCTCTGACATACAATCTATCCGCTATGAGGATCTCGCTCTTGGACCTCACATGCTCGCCCCTCATGGTGTAGTGAGGGGATTCCTTTGGCACGTCCCCCTTATAGAAGCGTTTTGGAGACGG
Organism: Sphaerochaeta sp. Phil3; assembly: GCA_001940825.1. GTDB lineage: Bacteria > Spirochaetota > Spirochaetia > Sphaerochaetales > Sphaerochaetaceae > UBA9732. Next base: position 87,440 of record MSGT01000046.1, on the reverse strand, counting down.
CTTGCTCCACATTGCTATGAATCCTTCGTCCGTAGCGGGGTTGGGGTCTATGTACTGCTTCAGGGCCTCCGGCACCGTGGACATCACGTCGTCTAGCGTCCTTGGCCCCTTCCCTTTTGAGAGCCTCTCCAGAGTCCTTTCGAGCTCAGCCTTCTGTCTTGTGGCGACCTTCAGCAGCCCTTGGTCGTACTTCTTCTGAGAGAGGGCCTTGACCAAAGGTTCCTTGTCTTTACCTAGGTATTCGATGGTTTTATCGTTTCCGTTGAACCTGTACGTCCTCATAGAGCCGTTCACGTTTCTGAGTTCCACAGTACCCGAAGGGGCATCACCTACAGCCTTTTCAAGATGTGAAATCATCGAGTCCAACTCCTCGATACGTTTTTTTAAATCAAGAATCAGATTGTTCATGACTCAATGATAGTATACTTCAATCAGTTTTTGAATGTAAATTTACTATTTATAGTAAAAAACAATTAAAAAAAGCAAGAAATATACTACCAATGACAATCACGCAACACCCAGAAGCAGTCAAACTCCAAGTTTCACTGCTTCCACCCCGTCCAGCAGCATATTGGAGCGGAAAACATCTGGAACCAAGACATCCGGCACCAAGGCAACGGAAGCAACTGAGGAAACAGCAGAGGGACCAACGGATGAAACGACAGATGGGACTGCAACTGACGAAGCTGCAACGGCGACAGGCAGCCTAGAAGAGTCAGAGGAACCAATAGAGGCAGCACTTCTTGGAAAGCCCATCTGCCTGGCCTGTCTAGCCCTTCGAGCATCCTGCTGCGCCAACGCACGCTCAAGACGAGGGCGGTTGAAACGCTGGATCCATACGAACGGAAGATTGCCCAGGAAAACATACAGGAATGTTATGAGCACCCCGCCCCACCCAGGATATATCCACAGCATAGCAAGCCCTGAGAAGCAGAGAAAAGCGTGGGTCAGTTCAGACACACAGGTCTCCTGAATCATAAGAGGAAGATTCTTCAACGACGACTCGGTTATCTTCTTCAACGGAAGTATCTCATTGTCAGGCAAGAAGAAATCCAATATACGACTCATATCGGGAAGCTTGGCCTGCCACTGCTTTATTCGAATGGCCTTCCAAACCTTGGACTCCCACTCGTATGTCCTGAAAGGGAAACGGTCTGCATGGAACCAGCTCTTTGGGGCGATACGTCCCAACACGAACGCAACGCAACCGGAAACCGCAATATACACTATACACTTCACGACACCCATCTCTTACCTCCCGTCAGGATGACTCAAATATAGCCATCCACCACGAAAAGGCGACTAAGATTTGGGAAAGGGTCTCAAATCACGCAAAAACATCAAGACCGATGTCGTTGACCCCTCACTCTCCTCCATTTTCTTGCAGAAATCTCCATGTATACAGAGGAAGGGCAAGGCTCAGGGACATCGGGATATGAGAGTTGGGATATGAAGGCAGGTGGAGTTGCGGGTTCGAAGCCAAGATGCCTGTACAAGGCGATTGCGGCTAGGTTTTCAGGGATGGGGTCCACCCAGGCGAATGAGGCGCCGTGTTCGAAGGCCTGATCCAAAGCGAATGAAAGTGCAGTGGATGCAATCCCCCTACCACGTGCGGAAGGAAGGAGCTTTATGTCCATGCAGGCGGCATGGTCGTGCTCCGGCTCGATGCGGTAATACGCCTCACCGCAGAAGACCCCTGCGTCATAGATCGAAAAATGCTGTTCAAGAGGGGCGTTTGCAAGTTTGCGGGCAAGCCAACGTTCCATGTCGGCAATAGACCTTTGAAGCCCTGTTGGAAAACCCACGAAGGCCATGACATCGCCACGCGACCACAGAGTACGCACGTTCTCAAGATCCTCCTCGAACGTGCGTCTTATCACAAGACCATCAAGATTGGAATTGACTTTCATATCGTGCCTACCTATGACTACCTACCAACCATTTTGCCCGTATTGTGCAGAGACAGGTCTAGAACACGACCACAAGGAGCATCTTGAAACACTCCTGTCCGTAGACGGCGTGTGGATGACCGGCAGGCATGACTATGGAATCGCCTTGGTTGAGGATGTAGTCCACACCATCTATCGTGACTCGCCCAGTACCATCCAAGCAGGTCACGAAGGCATCTCCAGACGACTCGTGGGTGCTTATCTCCTCCCCTTTGTCGAACGAGAAAAGAGTGATGCTTGCACTGCTGTTCTGAAAGAGCGTCTTGCTCACGATTTGTCCATCCTGATACGAGACCTGGTCCTTGAGGGCCAGAACCTTTGCCTTTTCGATGTTCTTCATGATTTCCTTCATTCCAATCTCCTTTGAGTTTCAACTCCCTTTGGACTTAAGCCTCAAACTCCGTCAAGGCTTCAATGCCACAAACGGCGTCCTCTATGGACCTTTGGGCCTGAAGGCTGTATTTCTCTACGTCAGCCCTGTTGCGTTCGCCATGAGTGAGGCATCCGGCTCCTCCAATGCAGCCGCCCACACAGGCCATACCTTCTATGAAGTTGGCGTCTATAAGACCCTTGCTCTTTTTGAGAAGCGCAAGCTTGCATTCGTCTATTCCATTGCAGGAACAGGACTTGAGTTCAAAATCCGAGCGCCCCTGCTCCTTAAGGCCCTCTGCAACGGCATCGGAAAGGCCTCCGCAGCGAGCGAATATCCTTCCAAAGTACGAAGCGCCGTCAAGAGGGCTTCCCTGCAACATAGTGATGTCTATTTCACGGCTGTCGAACAGAGCCTGAAGTTCCTCGAACGTTATCACCGCATCCACGTATGGGCTTACATCAGGACGTTTTATCTCCTTCTTCTTTGCGGTACACGGCCCAACGAAAACCACCTTGCAGTTGCCTTTGTGTTCCTTGAGATACTTGGAGATCGTGGCCATTGGCGAAAGGTTCTTGGATATATACTGTCTCATGTCTGGATAGTTCTTCTCCACATACGACACGAAGGCAGGACAGCACGAACTTGTCAAAAAGCCCGTCTGGGCAAGCTCCTTGGACTCGGCAAGGGCCACCATGTCTGCACCAAGAGCAGCCTCCACCACCCCATCGAAGCCAAGGGCCTTCAAGCCCGATACCACTTGCTCCAGCTTTGCGTAGTTGAACTGGCTCGATATCGCAGGAGCCACCACAGCATAGGTCGAGTAGCCGTCTTTCTTTGAATTCTTCAGTATGTCGATGACATCAAGGATGAACGACTTGTCAGTTATTGCACCAAACGGACACTGATATACGCAGGCTCCGCAGGAGATGCATTTTGAATCGTCGATACAGGCCTCTCCGTCTTTGCCCATGGATATGGCTTTGACCTTGCAGGCCTGTTCGCAAGGTCTCTTGTAGTTACGTATTGCACTGTACGGGCATACTCTGGAGCAGGCGCCGCATTCCTTGCACTTGGACTTGTCTATGACAGCGGTATGGTTGTGGTCGAATGAGATTGCACCAAAACGGCATACGCTTTCGCATCTATGAGCAAGGCAGCCACGGCATGAATTGGTGACTTCATAACCGCCCATAGGGCACTCGTCGCAGGCTATGTCTATGACCTGTATGACATTGTCACTTGACTTGTCGCCGCCCTTTGCAATCTTGACGCGCTCGGCAAGGATTGCGCGCTCCTTGTATACGCAGCAACGCATGGTAGGGGTCTTTCCCGGCACGATGGTCTTTGGAATGTCAAGTTCGTTCTCGAAAAGGGTTCCGTTCCAAGCATGCTTTGCAACCTCTCTGAGAACCCGGTACTTGAGATACTGCACCTTTGTGTCGAACGTTGCCATTGCGTTCCTCCTAAAACAATCTTTGTACAATCTGCGGCAAACATACCTGTGAAAGGACGGTCAGTCAATAGAAAAGATTGTAAATCCTCAATGGAGAAGCTCTCAAAACCAAGCTTTGCGGGTTTTGAAAGGTCCTCAATAGTTCTTTTGCCTCATAAGGACCTTCCTTATGTACCTGAAGGTCTCCTTCTCACCCTTGTCTGCAAGCATTCGCAAAAGCTCCTCAAGGAGCCTTTGGGTGTCTGGATGTATCAGAACATGCGTTTTTCTGTTCTGGAAATACAAAAGAGGACATTGATCGTTGTAGTCCTTGCCTTTGTATATCTTGCTTGCAGCCACCCTGTCGCAGAACATCTCCACAACGTATTTCAAAGGCATCTTCACCGCAACCAAATCCTTCGTGACAGGAGAGTAATCAGTCCAGTACTCAAGATGGTGGCGGTTGCGCCCTTTGTGGTGGAGCCATGCACTTGAATACCCGTATGCTTCGCGCTCCCTTTCGTTTGGGCTTCTTGTTCCTTGGTAGAACCTAGCACCTGGAATGAACTCAGTTGGACTGTATTTCGATAGGTCGTGTTTCAATCCCTGCAAAGGGATACCCGCCATGAAGCAATGCTTCATCACAAGATGACGGTGCTTCGTTATGGTCCTGAAATGCGCAAAAGGTCTGGCCATATCCTGATCCTCTTTAGTTGAGAGCAGCTGTTGTACTACAACTCAACCATTTTTTACTGCAAGGATGGAAAAATAGCAATCCTTGAGAAACGAGTCTATGGGCTCGAAGTCCGACTTGCTTGATAGGTATCCTTCAATGGAGAAGCCGGTTTTGCAAAGCGAGCCAAGGACTTCGTCAAGGGTGTGGGAGTACTCGATCGTATCGCCTGTCGCAAGAAGTCGTTGAAGCTGTTTCTGGGACAATGTCGTATCCGAAGCGAATGGCAGCGTGTACTTGACCTTCATTCGCCCCTTCTCAAGTCTTCTCTGGTCGAACATGTACAATGCAGGGTTTGCAATCGAGAACATGAACCTGCCACCTTTTCTCAGAAGTCTATAGACATCTTTGTAGACATCTTCCAATTCCGGTATGAAGTTGAGCACGCCAGGGGCAATGACGCAATCGAAGGAATCACTGTCGAGGAATTTCAAATCCGTTAGGCTGCCGTTGTGAAGCGTGGCTTCTAGGCCGTGTCTTGCAAGAGTGAAGGCATCTATTTCCAGCTGCTCTTCGCTTATATCGACTGTGGTGACTTTGCATCCATAGGCTGCAAGCAGGACGGTCTGCTGCCCTCCTCCACCTCCAAGATTGAGCACCTTCTTGCCTTTCAGCCCTTCTATCCAGGATTGTGGCACATCGTTGGTTATCGCAAGCCTTAGGTTGAGATTGCCGCTTTGGGCCGTTTCAACCAGTGAGTCATCCACAGGCCTCGACCATGCATTGCCGGTATTGGCTTCCTTGTTCCATGCCTTTCTGTTGGCCTCGATGAAATCAAACATGTTTGGATTGTAACATGGTTGCAGAAAGTTTGCGAGAAGAAGCCTTGTTTCATTCCAGATGGGGCCGTTGGGGCGCTTTGGGCCTACAGGGCTGTCTGGGCGCTTGAAGACGGTTGAATTGAAGGTGATTCTATCAGGTTTTCTTCCGTAAACAAAAAAATCAAGGTTTAGGAAGAAAATTTTCTTCCTAAACCCCAGAAAAACGAAAAAAAGAAGAAAACAAGACTCTCATTTGCAGGGATTTGAGCCGTATTCAAGGAAGCAAGCGAAGGATAGTGCTTTTCTGCACAGCCTGAGCGCAGCAACGATGAAGACGACTCAAAGACCAAGAAGGAATCAGCCCATCTTGAAGGCGGCGGACATCCCCTTTCCCTGCTTCCTGTTAGTCGAGAACACTATGATGAATACAACGACCAAAAGCACAACGGACAAAGCACTGGCTTGACCAAGCTTTCCATCCTGTACAGCGCTGTAGATTTGGATAGGAACAGTTCTGGTCCGTCCGCTGTACAGAAGGATCGTAGTGCTCAGCTCCTGAAGAAGGGTCGTCAGAGTCAGAATGGAACCGCTTATGATGGCTGGCATTATAAGAGGAACGCTTACCTTCCTGAACGTGTAGAACCATGTGGCGCCGGCTATTGTACTGGCCTCTTCGAGCGAAGGGTTCAGCTGGGTCAGGGATGCGCACACGGACCTGTAGACGTATGGGGTTCTTCTTATCATGTAGGAGATTATGATTATCGTATAAGTTCCAGTAAGCCTTATGACACTTGAACCGCTGAAAGCTGAAAGAAGCGCTATGGATACGACGGTTCCAGGAAGGATGAAGGGAGCCATGACGGAAAGGTCCAGCAGAGCCGCACCGCGAGGCTTCTTCCTCTCTGTTATGTAGGCGACTATGCTTCCAAGTACAGCGCAGAGGACTGTAGCCAAAATGGAAAGGTAGAAGGAGTTGAAAAGCTCCTTTGTCGAGTACTTTGGAATCCTTGTATAGTTTGCAAGCGTGAAGCCTTCAGGAAGAAGGCCTGTCCACTTTTCGAAGAACGACATGACAATGATAGCCAACTGAGGAAGCAACGAGATTATGAGGATTATGAAGCAGTAGATCGTTGCAGCGATCTTTGCACCCCGTCCTTCGTGCTGCTTCACTTCGCTGTGGGTTGCGGAGATGGTCTCATACTCGTGGCGGCTTACGACATACTTCTGGATATAGAGGACAAGGCCCGTTATAAGGACGTTCACCAAAGCAATGGAAGATGCTCCGTTGATATTCCAATAGCCGTTGACCTCAAAGTATATCAACGTAGGAAGGACGTAGTTCTGGCCACCTATGATTGCTGGAATCCCAAAGTTTCCAATGGCCCTTACGAACACGAGGAGCGCTGCGGCACCGAGCGACGGCATGATGAGTGGGAACGTTATCGTCCTCATTATCCTTCTCTTGGAGGCTCCCATGAGCATCGCGGACTCCTCAAGGAGGGAGTTGGCCGATGCGAACGCACCGTAGCTGAGCTGGAACACGAACGGATAGTACGTGAGGGTCATGCACAGGATCATCCCAAACATTCCATAGATTGGTGGGACCTCGACTCCAAACGGAGACAAGAGCCAGTTGAGCGCGACACGCACGATTCCGTTGCGGCCAAGAAGAATGACCCAAGTGAACGCACCAACAAAGGATGGCATGATTATTGGAAGGATTCCCAATGAGAGGATGAGGCTCTTGCAAGGCATCTTGACCCTTGCCACGCAATATCCCATTGGGACACCAATTACAAGACACAGAACCGTGACGCTCAGGCTCACTATGAACGAATTGAGAAGGCTCTTCTTGTAGAGGTTGCTCGTGAAGAACTGCTTGAAGCTTTCAAGCGAGAAGCCATGGAACGCAAGGTCCTCGGCTGGAGCCATGAAAGCCCTCACCAACGTGGTGGCCAACGGGTAAAGCAGGAACACGGCAAGGAACGCCATTGGTACAAGAAAGACTATGGTCTGGGAGAAGTCCTTCTGGAAGAACCTCTTCAAGGCCGATTTCTCCTGGCCGTTTATCTCCATTGAGTGGACTTTCTTCATAGTTCGCGGCCCTCCGGTGAGAACAGGGAGATGCGGTCCTCCTTTGCTCCAACATAGACATCATCGTTTTCATGGACATCCCTAAGGACCCCCTGGTTGTCTATCTCAAAGATCGTTGGGGAGATACCCTTGCCCACTTCGACCTCATACCTTATGAAGGCTCCAAGGTGCTGGATTATATGGACCTTTCCCTTCACTGAATTTGCAATCGGCGATTTTGAAACGACAAGCTGCTCAGGCCTACCACCAACAAGGACTGCGTCCCCTGTTTTTGGATCCACATGGCAACGCTCGCTTGCGACTTTGAACGTGACATCGGTACCATCGACCTGTGCCGCAATGTAGGAAGGCTGGACTTCGACGACCTTTGCGTTGAAGAAGTTCATCTTTCCAATGAAGTTGGCCACGAATGCGTTGCGTGGTGACGAGTAGAGTTCGTCCGATGTGCCAATCTGCTCCACGACGCCCTTTCTGAGGACTGCGAGCCTATCGCCTACAGCCATGGCCTCCTCTTGGTCGTGTGTGACGAAGATTGTGGTGATGTTGGTGGCCTTCTGAATCCTGCGTATCTCAGCCCTCATGTAGCGGCGGAGCTTTGCGTCAAGGTTTGCAAGCGGTTCATCGAGAAGAAGGACATCTGGATCGTAGACGAGGGCGCGGGCGATGGCGACGCGTTGCTGCTGACCGCCGGAAAGGCCCGTAGGCGACGGGTTTCTCTTGAGCTCGTCCTGAAGGCCTACAAGCTCCATGACATCAGTGACCTTCTTCTTGATGATGTCGTTTGGGACTTTTCTAACTCTAAGTCCGTATGCGACGTTTTCGAATATCGTCATGTGAGGATAGAGGGCAAAGCTTTGGAACACCATTCCAATGTTTCGCTTGAACGGAGGAATCGTTGATATATCGACATCTCCATAGTACATCTTGCCGCTTGAAATCTGCTCAAGTCCTGCGGTGGACCTAAGGAGGGTCGTCTTTCCACAACCGCTTGGCCCTAGCAGACAGAACAGCTCTCCAGCGTTTATGGTGAAAGAGATGTCGTTAAGTGCATGTACGGGGTTCTTCCCCTTTTCATCGAATATCTTGTTTACGTGTTCGTAGGTAACGTTCTTGCTCATTTTGTCCCTCTATATCCGGAGTATTCCAAAAGGCTGCCCGGTTCTCCACCAGGCAGCCCAAATTAACAAAAGTGTACGAGAGCCTATTTCATAGGTTCCCATCTAGTCTCAAAGGAAAGCCTCGAACTGCTTTCTAAGGTCCTTCTTGAGGCTTGCAGCTTCCTCTGCATTGTACTCGAAGAACGTCATCTCAGAGAGAGATGGAAGCATTGCAGGACCTGCGACCTCAGTGGATACAGCTCTTCTACCAAACTGGCTGCTCAGAATCTCGAAGGCTTCCTTGCTTGTTACGAAGTCCATGAAAAGCTTTGCGGCTTCAGGGTTCTTGCAGTTTGCGAGCATTGCGGAACCTTCAAGTCTAAGGCCTGTTCCCTCTTCAGGAAGGACGTAGACGACAGGATCGCCCGCAACAAGCTTCTGGCTTATGTTCTTCTCACCGGTGACTGTGATTGCATACTCTCCACGGGCAACCGAGTCAGGACCTGCAGTGGAGGAAGCTATGTATGTCGTGTTCTTTGCAACCTGTGCAACGAAATCCATACCGTAAAGCTTGTTCATCATGTAAAGCTGAGCGTATGCAGAGCCAGATGAAGCTGGGTTTGCAAGAACGATCTTTCCTGCGTACTTGGGATCTGCAAGGTCCTTCCAGCTCTTTGGAGCATCCTCTGCGCTGAGGACGTTTGAGTTGTACATGATTGCCTGCAGAGGCATGGATGTGCCGTAGTACTTTGGAGCGTCGCCGTTCTTCTGGTCCTTCTGCTCGGCTGTGAACTTTGCATCGTTGGCTGTCTTGTAGCCTTCGAGCTTGTCATAGACCTGGTCGAGGTTCTCTGATGCCATGAGGATGACGACATCGCCTTCCGGCTTTGGCCATTCAGTGTTGATTCTTGTCACAAGGTCTCCAGAGCTGCTCTGGAGGATCGTGATGGAAATGTTTGGATGGATCTTGTTGAATGCATCGGCAAGTGCCTGAGCCTCTGATTCAGTTCCGGCACAATAGATGACCAGCTCCTGCTTCTCCTCTGCAGCAGCCTGTGCGAATGCGGCGCCCACAACAAGTGCGAGAACCAAAAGAACACCAATAAGTTTCTTCATTTTAAAAGTCTCCTTTTTTTGTCCAATGCTCAAATGCTAAATCACATTTTTCGTTTTCGCAACTTTTATTTCATTTTTATTTTCGTTTTCGCACCTGTTTTACTGCAGGTTCTACAGATTCTGAAAGGAAGAAGGGATGAAAGCATCAGGAAAGACTCCCTGTGCTTCAGCCAACATCCTTTTCCTCAGATCCGGATTCTCTGGAACATGGACCAAGAACAATTCCTTTGCATTCGCCTTTTTTGCCATCAGAGCGGCCTGCAACGCTGTAGTATGGCTTTTGTTTATTTCTTCCCTATCCTCATCAAGCCCTCCTGCTTCATGGATAAGGATGTCGGAGCCAAGAGCGCATTCTGGTATGACAAGGGATGCAACGCTGTCAGGAAAATAGGAGACCTTCATGCCGTCCGCCATGAACGTATAACCGTTTACAGGCACTTCTGGTCTGTGATAGAGAGAGAAAGAAGATATTTGCACATCTCCAATCTGCTTTGTCGAAGCGCACTTCCAATCGATTTCAAATCCAATCTTCCTATCAAGTCTGAAATATGAAAAGAAGTGTTTGCACACTCCAATCGCCAAGTCGTTGCCAGCGACTATCAGGGGCTTCGTCCTGTTCTGCAGCCACATGCTATGAATCAAGGAAGGAAAGGCATAGACGTGGTCGATATGCCCATGTGTCAGCAACACTGCATCCAAAGATAGAGAATCCACACCGGCCTTCAATAGAGATTGCCTTGGACTGCCGCTTACATCGACCAAAATCGATGTCTGTGCCGTACTGACAAGCAAACTTGTATTTGTAGAATCAAGACAGTCAAGACCATTAGAAAAACCTAGAACAGTTATTTCCATAACACCTCTCTCTTTGGAAACAGCAGCCTGTGGATGGTGAAACCTCCACAGGCTTGGTTTTGAATAAGATTATTCGCCAAGGATCTCTGCAACGGCAGCTGAACCATCGCGGATGACACGAAGGACTTCATAGTCCTTTGCATAGTCGATTGCGATGAAGCTATCGTCTTCAGGCCAAGATTCATGGAGCTTGGAATTGACGAAATCGAACGAAAGGAAAGCCTCTTTGATCTTTTCAGTCAACTCTGGTGAAAGACGATTCGTTACACCCCATGCGGTTACAGGGAACACCTGAGACTCATAGAGGACATCGCACCACTGGCTTGCATCTGGAACACGATCACCGTTGACCATTCTGGTAAGGACAGTGGAAGCAATGGCGCCGGCATCATAGTCACCGTTGTATACACCAAGGATCGAGTTGTCATGCTTTCCTGAGAATGCAACGATGTAGTTCTTTTCCGGGAGCATTCCAAAAAGCTGATAGAGAAGAGCTCTAGGTGCGCTGTATCCTGAGTTGGAGGATTCTGAGACGAAGGCAATGGTCTTGCCGTTGAGATCAGAAATCTCCTTCAGTCCAGAGTCCTTCCTGACGATGATCTGCATTGTGTATCCTACCATGCTTCCCTGATATCCCATTGCAGCAAGAGGTACGAACCCGCCATGGTTGACTGCATCCTGGACGGAGCCTGCGGCAAAACCTGAAACATGGAGTCTTCCGGCTCTCATTGCCTCGACCTGTGTTGCATAACTGTCAACGGCGAACCACTTCACCTTCTTTCCTGTCATCTTCGAAAGGTGTTCCATGAATTCCTGGAAGACATCTTCATAGACAGCTGGGTCTTCGACCGGCGTGTAGGCGAAGATAAGCGTTTCAGGATCCAGATACTCGGAGGGATCCTCTGGATGGTCAGCCACCATGTCGCCATCCTTGTCAACATATCCAAGATCAAGTTCTCCGTACTTGACTTCCTCAGACTTCTCTTGTGCTCCCTGTGCAAAGACAGCCGTCATGCACAGCAGAAGAACCAAAACGAAACATAGATGTTTTCTCATATTGAACCTCCCTGTTCAAATAATTCAAATGGATTGTTACGATAGGGCCTTCCTGACCCTTGCCGATACATATTCGGCGAAGACTACAGTCGCTAGAATCGACATCAATACGGACAGAACCTTGTTCCATGCAAGCAGATTGATGGCAGAATTGAGGAGAAGGCCTATACCGCCGCCTCCAACGATGCCAATGATCGTCGATTCCCTAATGTTGTTCTCCCATCTGTACACTGCAGTTCCAATGAACGTTGGCAAAAGCTGGGGAAGATAACCGTATACGAAAATCTGAAGCTTTGAGGCACCCGTTGCGGTGATGGCCTCGATTGGTTCTTTGTCTATCTCCTCTATCGCTTCATAGAAAAGCTTGGAAACCATGCCAAGGGATCTGACGGCGATTGCAAGGATCGATGCAAAGAGCCCAGGACCTACAAGCTGAACGAGGATCATCGCCCATATCATTGAATTGACTGAACGGGATGCAACGATGATCGTGAGGACAACCAGCCTTACAGCAGGATGTGGACTTGTGTTCTTGGCTGCCAGAATGGCAAGGAAAAACGAAAGAACGACTGCAATACCTGTACCAAAGACGGAAATCGTTATCGTATCCCAGAGAGCTGGAAGGATTTTGCCAAAATACTTTATGTCTGGCGGGAACATTCGAGAGAGGAAGTCCTGTATCTGTCTAGGGGCATCCTTGACGAACTCCCAGGTCGTTTCAGCGCTTATGAAACTCCAAGAAACAAGAACTGCGACAATTGCGACAAGCAGAAGGATGAACCTTGTAAGAGTCTGTCTAGGAGTCCTTCTTTTCCATTCCAAAACGTCGTTCTTTTTGACAAGTGGCATTAGACGATCCTCCTTCTTACATTGCTGGAGATGTATTCGGTGACCAAAACCAAGACTATGATCACAAGAAGGATCGCACCTGCAGTGTTGTAGTCGTATCTGTTCATTGCGGTATTGAGAACGGTTCCAATCCCACCGGCTCCAACGATTCCAATTACGGTGGATTGTCTGAAACTGATATCGGCTCTGTAGATCGACAATCCAATGAAACGTGTTGAAATCTGAGGCCACACGCCATAGGCGACGACTTGGAACCAGTTGGCTCCAGTTGCCTTGATGGCCTCTATCTGCTCCGAGCTTATGTTTTCAATGTCTTCTGCAAGGAGTTTTCCAATGAATCCTATGCTGTTGAGCATCAAGGTTATCACACCGGCAAACGGGCCGTAGCCGAACATGATGACAAAGATTATCCCCATGACCACCGCATGGAAGCTTCTAATAAGCATAAGGAGGGTCCTGCAGATCAGATAAACCCATTTGGGGACAAGATTCCTCGAAGATCCAAGGGCGATTGGTATTGACAGGAATGTACTCAAAAGCGAAGACAGAATTGTCATTGTAAGGCTTTCAAAGACCCCAATGACGATATACTTTCCTCGAGAGCTGAAATCAGGATGGAAGAATCCAGAAAAGAGGCTTCCCATCCTCGACCACCCTTTTGCGATTCTAGCAGGGTCTATATTGATCTCGGATCCAGCTATTATGAGATATGCAAGGATCAGAACCAACAGACCATATCGAAGGAAAACGTTTTTGATCCGAGGTTTTTTCTTCCAGGTCTTCTGTGTTTCCATATCATTTCTCCCCTAAAGAGAAAATGTCTTGGGCATCATCCTCTTCCGAGTCGTCTGAATTGGAATCCTTTTTCTTTACATTCCAATCTTCCTCTCCATAGATTTTGGTAAGGACGTTTGTATCAAGATCATCGCTCTTGCCCTCGTACACGACCTGCCCTGCCTGCAATCCAATGATCCTTTGTGCAAACTGCTTTGCAAGAATGACGTCATGGATGTTGATGATGCATGCAAGTTTGTGCTCCTGAACAAGTTCTATGATCAATCTCATGACCTGACGTGAAGTCTTAGGGTCAAGGCTTGCCGTAGGTTCGTCCACAAGAAGAAGGGTTGGATCTTGCATAAGGGCTCTGGCAATGCCTACCCTTTGCCTCTGTCCTCCTGAAAGCTGGTCTGCACGGCTATCTACATAGTCGGAAAGACCAACCCTTTCAAGAAGGGCATAGGCCTTTGAAATGTCTTCCGAAGGGAATTTTCTGAAAAGGCTTTTCCAGAAGCCGGTATAGCCAAGCCTTCCGGAAAGTACGTTCTCCATAACCGTAAGCCTGTCCACAAGAGCATATTCCTGGAAGATCATACCTATCTTCTTCCTTTGCTTCCTCAGTTCCGACGTATTCAATGAAGTTATATCCTTGCCGTCGATCAACACCTGCCCGCTTGTAGGCTCAACGAGTCTGTTTATACACCTTATGAGAGTGCTCTTTCCTGCTCCGGATGGACCTATGAGGGCGATCACCTCGTTGTTATGAACCTCAAGGTTGACCCCTTTCAAGGCTTCCTGCCCAGAAGGGTACTTCTTTTTCAGATCCCGTATTTCTATCATTTGTCGATTCCCCCTTGTTTCATTGGTGATTTTTCAGTGTTTTTGTTTGTCCTGAAATCGGTAGGACTGATTCCCATAACTTTTTTGAATACAACATCGAAGTGCTGTGGATTCTTGAATCCAACCTCCGTTGAAATCTCCTTCACGCTCATAGATGTATTCGCAAGCATCTTGCAGGCAGTGTGGATTCTGAACTCTGCTAGATGCTGCTTTGGAGAGACTCCAATGAACTCAATGAAGTTCCTGTATAGATTGCTTCTTGAAACATTCATGGCACTGGATATGTCCTCTATAGAGATATCCTTTTTATAATTCCTTGATATATAGGCACATGCATCCTGAAAGAGAACTTCGCTGTTCCTTTCAGGCCTCTGAGGAGCCTCCTTGATCAGCTGGGCAAACAGAAGATAAAGGTATGCTGACATCCTAACAATGGTGTCTCGCGCATTGCCCCTGGCTTCGTAGATTGACATGATGCAGTCATGGACCACTTTGGAATCACCATGTCTAAGAACAGGATTGCTGACAGAGAATCCAGAAGCAGCTACAAGCAGCTTGGCATCGTTTCCGTTGAAACCTACCCAGCAGAATTCCCAAGGATTCTCCGAATCAGCGGTATAATCGACTGGAATTCCAGGAAACATCATGTAGCTTTCGCCTGCACTCACAGGATATTCCTTCGTGTCAATTTTGAGGACCCCTTTTCCTTTTATAACGTAGTGGATCAGGTAGAAATCCCTTACCTTGCATCTATGTTGGTTCTTTGGACACTGTTTGTACCCTGTCCGATACACCGTCAAGGAAGACAGAGACATGGAGGTGTTGAAGAAAGAGTTTTCGTTTCGCGCTACAGCTCTGTTTGAAGATGTCTGATTCATATTCACCCAACCATCACAGTGACCACATTGGAAATCTGTGATTGTAATTATAACCTCGCCTCAGGGTCAGAATATTATGGTTTTTCCATTCTTGAAATAAGAGAATCAGTCTAAATGGTTTCTGTTTGTTGCAGGAATGCCATCAAACCTCTTGCAAGATGGCTTTTTCATTCCTATTCAAATCTTATTCAAACACAACGCCAAGGTCGTCCAGAAGTCCGCCTTCTATGCCGCCAAGGGTCTCAAGCATTAGGTTCGCACCGCTTTTCTCCACAAGGTCCAAGACAACCTTATATGGAAACCCATTGGCTCTTATGCTTTGATGGGAGTCCTCGTACACCCCAAATCCCGAAGGGTTCGAATGCATGTGGACGGTAACGACACGCCCCGTTTCCAGGACGGCTTCAACGGAAGAAATGAAATCGAATCCAAAGAGAGCGCTGGATACGAGCAAGTGGCCGACATCAAGGCAAAAGGAGAGGCTTGTCGTGCGTGCAAGTTCAAGCAGTTCATCAGGATGGACGAGAAGGTAGCCTGCACGTGGGTTCAGGTTCTCCACCGCCAGCTTCACACCCATTGCATCAAGTTCGCCGGACAAAGCGGACAGGTTCTCCACCATGGACGAAAACGCCAAGCGGTATTCAGACTCCTTGGTGTACGAAAGGTTGCATATACTCCCCTTCTTCACGGATATGAACTTCTCAAGCCCGCTCTTGGAAAGCATGTCGGATCTCTCGGAGACCGATGTCGGCACAAGGCCCGGCACCAGGTAGCCCGGATGCAGCACGACTATGCCGGCACCAATCCTCTTTGCAAGCCATGCATCCTCAAGCACCTGCTCATGGGACCAACATACGACATCCTTGTCAGGACTTGCAAAGTTGGGGAAGAAACTACGCATTGGAGAAAGCGCATGGATTGAAGCTATCCTGCCCTTAGCGGAGGTTAGCCATTCTTCAAGTTCATCCCTCCTACGATTGTACGAAAGCTCGAACGACGCCTGAGGGAACATCCTTGCAATATGGGAAAGCTCCTCTACACTGCCAATTCCAACCATAGACGTACCCTTAGCCATGCCATGCCTCCAGAGTGGAAGTATACACAAAAAAACATTTGACTGCACAGCTATGCTCTGCTATCCTTTGAGCAGTTGAAAATGTATACATTTTTTGTATACAATATTCATGGCTACATCCATGGCCATAGACTACACCTGCACCGAGAGGTAGAAATGAAGGAATCGCAGACCCAGAAGGCTTACGACACATTGCAGGAAATGATCTTCACGTTCCGTCTGGCACCGGGCTCAAGGGTATCGGACTTCGTACTGTGCAAGACGTTGGGCATGAGCCGGACCCCAATCAGGCAGGCGATGCTTGCGCTGGCATCCGATGGCCTGCTTGAGACCGATGGCGTGCATTTCAACGTGCCGCAGCTCACGGAGAAGCATATCGATGACGTGTACGATGCAAGAATATGCCTGCAGACGGGGCTCTTGAGGCTTGCAATGGAAAAGGGGATCTCAAAGGGCGACCTGGCGCAACTTAGAACGGAGATGGAGATAGTAAGCAACTCGGAGAACCAAGGGGACATCCGAACAGCTTTGAACCACGACCACGGCTTCAACTACCTTTTGGCATCATTGGGAGGCAACCCCATGCTTCTCTCAAGCTTCTCCAAGCTACAGAAGCAGATACGGGTCATAAGCATCCTTGGCATGGCCAAACCGCTCTTGAAGGCAAGGGAGTGCTTTGCCGGAATTTGCGACGCCATAGAGGAGAACGACACAGAAAAGGCCTGCCGCCTGATGACGGACTATATAAACACCGCACGGGACCACAAGAAGAACGTGATAATGGGTCTCTCATCCGAGGGCCTCGAAGGTATGTACAACGTGATAGCGTCAATCACCCCGCAGAACAAAGACCTATGACGCTGGGAGGAGCAATGACAATGGTAATCACCAATGCAAAGATCGTCCTAGAGGACGAGACAATACTTGGAAACATAAAGATTGTAGACGATACAATAGCCCAAATCAGCTCAAAGCCAATAGAAAATCCGGGAACAGACGACATACTGGATGCCAAAGGATGTTTTGTCATGCCAGGAGTCGTGGACCTGCACACACATGGGTCTGGAGGATTCGACTTCATGGACGGAGAGGTCTCTGACATAGTTGGTGCGGCATCCAGCCTTGCAGCGCATGGAACCACAACATGCCTTCCAACGACCCTTACCTCCTCTGACGAAGAGCTTTTCTCGTTCATAAAGAACTACAGGACTCTTGTCGAAGGTTTCAAGAAGAAACCAGCCCTCAACATGGCAAAGATGCCGGGACTGCATCTGGAAGGCCCCTACTTCGACATGGAGCAGAAAGGCGCCCAGGATCCAAGATACATACGGAAGCCCGATGAAAAACACTACATGTCAATAATGGAGGCATCTCAAGGCAGCATCAAAAGATGGTCTGTAGCCCCTGAGCTCGACGGTGCCTTGGAGATGACGAAAAGGCTTTCCAAGGAAGGGGTCCTCATCTCCGCTGGCCATACGGCGGCCACCTACGATGAGATTTCAAAGGCATACGACTGCGGAATGAACCTACTCACCCACTTCTACTCAGGAATGTCCACCATAACCAGAAGAGGTGGATTCAGAGTCCTTGGGACAGTCGAAAGCGGATACCTTTTGGACGACTTGAACATAGAACTGATATGCGATGGCATGCATCTTCCTCCAGAGCTTCTTGAAATGATATTCAAGCTCAAGCGCCATGACAGGATAACAGCCTGCTCAGACAGCATGAGGGGTGCGGCAATGCCACAAGGTCCATCCATCCTTGGCCCCAAGCACAATGGAACGGCCTGCATCATTGAGGACGGCATTGCAAAGATGCCTGACCGCACATGCTTCGCAGGAAGCGTCGCGACAGGAGACAGGCTCATAAGGACGTTGTACAAGACCATGGGCCTCAAAATGGAGGAGGTCTCCCGTTTGGTCTCGCTAAGACCTGCACAGCTCATTGGAATGGACAGGGAGATAGGTTCCATCAGGGAAGGAAAGAAGGCGGACCTCGTGATCTGCGACGAAGATGTGAAGCTAAAGCATGTGCTTGTGGATGGAAAGATAGTGCTCAATTCGTATAGACTGTAGAACACTGCCATTAGAATTGCAGAAAGAGGAGCGAATCATGATTGAAATAAGCATTTCCAAAGATGCCAACGAACTTGGACTTTGTGCAGCGAAGAAGGCCGCAGGTCTCATATCACAGGCCATTTCAGAACGGGGAGAAGCAAGGATAATACTGTCCACAGGCATGAGCCAATTCGAGACTTTGAAAGAACTTGTCAAAATGGACGTTGACTGGTCAAAGGTCACGATGTTCCATTTGGACGAGTACGTTGGACTTCCAGAGACGCACATTGCAAGCTTTAGGAAATACCTCAAGGAGCGATTCACATCCCTTGTAGACCTCAAGGCGGCCTACTTCGTCAACGGAGAAGACGATGTATCCAAGAACATAGAAGAGCTTTCCGCCGCGCTCAACGAAAAGCCTGTGGATGTGGGGCTCATAGGCATTGGCGAGAACGGCCACATTGCCTTCAACGATCCACCAGCGGACTTCGAGACCACACAGGCCTACAAAATCGTAGACCTAGACACACGCTGTCGCATGCAGCAGGTTGGTGAGGGCTGGTTCGCAACTGTAGACGACGTTCCAAGACAGGCCATATCCATGTGTCCTAGGCAGATAATGTCGTGCCGACACATCATCTCAGCCGTTCCACACAAAGTGAAGTCACAAGCCGTCTATGACACAATCACCAAGCCGGTCTCCCCTATGGTGCCTGCGACTTTGCTCAAGACACATCCCGATTGGAGCCTCTTCTTGGATATGAACTCAGCCTCAATGCTACTAGGTTGTTGACAGAGTGGCTGGTTAAAACTTGACAGGTGATGTTTCTTTTGCGATACTTCGAATGAAAAGAGGCACCGCCTGTGGACGGTCAACCTCTGAAAAACGAAGCGATAAATACCGCTCAGCTGTTCGAGGGCTGGGCGGTTAGTTTTTGTTTGGTTTAACGTTTCAACGTTTTCAACACTTTCTACAGACGCTACAGTTGCCACAAATGCTACAGATGGCACACATGCCACAACCGCCACACATTGGCCACAGATTCGAATGCAGTTTCAAAAAAGCTCGCATTCATAGCGTCCTACAGCGTCCGTCAGAGCCCTACAGCGCCACACTCCGCCATACAACGCCATACAGCGCCCTACAACGCCAAAAAAAGCTGAATAGACCCACCAAGCAACGGTCTATTCAGCAAAAAATAAGTTTTTCAAAGACTTAGAAGTAGTGCAAAGCGTTGTTGAAGGAGATATCCTGAGCCATCTTACCCATCATCTCATAGTCACCGGGAGCCTCTCCGTTCTCCATCCAGGTACCAAGGATGTTGCACATGATTCTGCGGAAGTACTCGTGCCTTGGATATGAAAGGAACGAACGGCTGTCAGTGAGCATGCCAACGAAGCGTGAGAGCATACCAAGGTTGCCAAGGGTCTTCATCTGCTGGACCATACCGTCTATGTGGTCACAGAACCACCAGCCGGAACCAAGCTGCAGCTTTCCTGGGATGTCGCGCTGGAAATCGCCCATAAGGGATCCAAGGACATAGTAGTCGTTTGGGTTCAAGGAGTACAGGATTGTCTTTGGAAGAGCGTCCTGACTGTCAAGGGCATCAAGGAAACGTGCAAGCTTGTCCGCAATGGAGTAGTCGCTTATTGCATCGTAGCCGGTGTCAGGGCCAAGGGCCTTGTAGCCACGTGAGCAGTTGTTGCGGCTGGCCTGCATGTGAAGCTGCATGACAAGACCGCGTTTGGAGTATTCCTTTGCCAACGACATGAGGATGAACGTCCTGTAGAGCTCGGCTTCGGATGCTGTGACGGCCTCCCCCTTGCGGGCTTTGAGGAACACCTCGTTGACCTGGGCGTCGCTTCCAACGGCGTATGGAGGGAAGCAGAGTGCGTGGTCTGTGGCAAGGCAGCCGTTCTCGACGAACCAGTCAAGGCGCTTGGAAAGTGCCGTCATGACATCCCATGCGTTATCGATGGAAACACCGCTTGCGGCGGCAAGGGAATCGATATAGGCATTGAAGCCTGCGGCATCGATGTTCATTGCCTTGTCAGGACGGAACGAAGGGATGACCTTTGTCTTGGTTTTGCCTTCAGACCTGATCTGTGCGTGGTATTCAAGTGAATCCACAGGGTCGTCTGTTGTACCAACGGCGTAGACCTTGAACTTGTCGAAGATTCCGTAGACGTTCAGTGACGGATCGTTCTTGAGCTTATCGTTGGCCTCGTCGTAGATTTCACGGGCCGTTGTGGGGCAAAGCACCTTGTCGATGCCAAAGTATCGCTTGAGTTCAAGGTGCGTCCAGTGGTAGAGAGGGTTTCCAACCAAGCGGGAGACGGCATCGCTCCAGTTGTAGAAACGCTGGAAAGAGTCCCCTTCCCTCTCGTCCATGCCGTTGGCTCGGATCATGCGCCACTTGTAGTGGTCTCCGCCAAGCCACGCCTGAGTGATGTCAGGCTCGCGCTTGTTCTGAGCTATCTCCTTTGGCGAAAGGTGGCAGTGGTAGTCGAAAATGGGCATGTCCTTGGCCCATTCATGGAAAAGCATACGTGCAGGCTCGTTCTCCAAGAGAAAATCATCGCCCATGAAATCCTTCATATCAAATCCTCCAATCAAATCCATCATATCCAAGACCGATATCCCTGAGGACACCGTATCAATTGAACTTCTCCCTGTTTATCCAAAGACCCAAAGCAGGGTTTGGAATGAAGAAGACCTGTTCTCCATCAACATCGTTGTAGCCATACGAAAGCTTGGAAGGATCGTACTTCTTCGCAATCTCATCATATGAAGCAGGTATGAACCCAACGTCCTCTATCTCCTTTTGGGAGATGTTCTTCACGGCATAGGTTATCGAGAACCTACCGTCGCTTGAACCATGGATCAGGTGTGCGGCAACACCCATGTTCTCCTTAAGGTCGTCGCAGTCCTTCAACAACTCAAGGGTATGAAGACGGCCCTTGTAGCCGTACTTGCGAATGAGCTTGTCGTTGATGGGGTCCTCTCCAAACTTGTCCACACCGGGAGCAAGGACGATGAGGTCTCCACCATCGGCCATGGCCATGCGGGTTCTGTACACGCTCTTGTTGCCAAGCCAGGTGCTCTTGAACTCCTTGGGGTCAAGATAGACGACGCACTTCTTGATTCCATGCTCCACGAAGTCTATGTTGTGCTCCTGGGCGCACACGATTGCATCCTCAAGAGGCTTTCTGCCTTCGCCTATGAAAAGGCCGTGTGTCTGTATCACGGAGTTTGGAGCGGTGCATGCAGTGAGCATGTAGAGCACATGGACATCCTTGAGGAAATGCTCTGCGGCGTAGTCGAAGACCTTCCTTACAGGAGTGTGGTCGCGACCCATCATGCGTTCCATTCCGTAGACTGCGCCTATGATGTGGCTCTGGTTTATCATTGAGCTTCCACCAACGCCAACGAACAGGTTCTTGGAATGGTTGGCCATACCAATGACCTCGTGGGGCACGACCTGACCTATGGAAAGGACAAGGTCGAACGACGGGTCCATGACCATGCGGTTTATCTCAACGGCAACGGGCTCCTTCCAAAGTCCCTCCGTGACCTCTGACACGAACGAGGCAGGAACCTCTCCAATGTTGACGACGTCATGTCTCCAATCATGTGCATGGAACTTCTCTACAGGGATGTCACCATACATGGTGGAGATCTCCTGCTGTGTCATTGGAACGTGGGTTCCAAGGGCTTCGAGGATCTCAACCTCTACGCCATGGTCGCAGCACCAATGATAGCCTATATTGGCAATGAGACCCGCATTCGAGAAGAACCTCGTGAAGTCAGGCACTACCATGAGCACCTTCTTTGGGCTGCGGGCCGCAAGGGCGGCCTCGACCTCAATTCTTATCTGTCTTTCGTCAAGCATAGAGAACCTCACCTTTAGGCGTTGTATGTGGTGGCCGATGTGCTGCCGCCTTCGCCTGTCCAGTTGGTGTGGAAGAACTTTCCACGCTCGCAGTCAACCCTTTCGTATGTGTGTGCACCAAAGTAGTCCCTCTGCGCCTGAAGGAGGTTGGCAGGAAGACGGGATGAGGTGTAGCCATCGAAATAGCTGAGTGCGCTTGAGAATGTAGGAACAGGGATTCCGCAGAGCGTTGCGTTCGCAACCACATTCCTCCAGGAAGGGACAAGTGCCTTCACGGTATCCTTGAAATAAGGATCGAGAAGAAGGTTTGAAAGCTCTGGGTTGTGGTCGAAGGCCTCCTTTATCTTTCCAAGGAAGGTTGACCTTATGATGCAGCCTCCTCTCCAAAGAAGGGCTATGGAACCATAGTTGAGATTCCAGCCGTATGTCTTTGCAGCGCTCTCCATAAGGACGTAGCCCTGGGCATAGGAGATTATCTTGGATGCAAGGAGGGCCTTTCTTATGTCTTCGACCATTGCAGCCTTGTCGCCTTCGTAGCGACCGCGCTTGATTCCAAAGGCCTTGTCAGCCTCAACCCTCTGGGCCTTCATTGCAGAAAGGCATCTTGCAAACACAGCCTCTCCAATGAGAGTTAGTGGTACGCCTTCGTCAAGGGCTGCGATTCCGGTCCACTTTCCAGTGCCTTTCTGTCCTGCGGTGTCAAGGATCTTGTCCACAAGAGGCTGTCCGTCCTCGTCCTTGCGGGCAAGGATTTCGCTGGTGATCTGGATGAGGTAGCTGTCAAGCTCAGTCTTGTTCCACTGGGCGAACACTTCATGCATCTCGTCTGCGGACATTCCAAGCATGTCCTTCATGAGCTGGTAGGCTTCGCAGATGAGCTGCATGTCGCCGTACTCTATGCCGTTGTGGACCATCTTGACGAAGTGTCCGGCACCATCGCTTCCAACCCAGTCGCAGCAAGGGGTTCCATCCTCCACCTTGGCGCAGATGGACTGGAAGATAGGCTTCACCAACGGCCATGCGGCAGGCGAGCCGCCCGGCATCATGGAAGGACCCTTGAGGGCGCCCTCTTCGCCACCGGAGACTCCGGTCCCAACATACAGGAGCCCTTTGCTCTCGACATATGCGGTTCTGCGAATCGTATCTGGGAAGTGGCTGTTTCCACCGTCTATGATGACATCACCTGGCTCAAGAACGCCAAGGAGCTGCTCAATGTAGTCGTCTACAGGAGCACCTGCCTTTACAAGCATCATGACCTTCCTAGGCTTTGCAAGCGAGTCTGCAAGTTCCTGGAGGCTATGGGTTCCAATTATGTTTAGGCCCTTTGCCCTACCGTTCACAAAGTCATCGACCTTGCTTACGGTTCTGTTGTATACGGCGACCGTGAAGCCCTTGGACTCCATGTTCATGACTATGTTCTCACCCATTACGGCAAGACCAATAAGACCTATATCTGCTTTTTTCTCCATAAGTATCTCCTTGTTGTTTATCTCTTGACTCTGGCGTTTCCGCTGTAGACGGACCAGATCTGCTCTTCGTCCGCTGGTGTGCTGTAGTCAGTAAGGACTGTGGTTGCAAGTACACCAGTGGCCCAACCCATCTTTATCCAATCCTCCTGTGGTTTTCCGGCAAGGATTGCATAGAGAAGGCCTCCAACGAATCCGTCACCGCCACCAATGCGGTCCATGACCTGTATTGGACGAGGCTCTTCCACGTACCATGTGTCTCCAACGAGGACGAGTGCGCCCCAGTTGTGTTCGTTGGCGCTCACGACCTCTCTGAGGGTCGTTGCAAAGACGCTTGCCTGAGGATAGGAGGCCCTAACCTGGGCTATCATGTCCTTGAACTGTCCAATCTTCTTCTCAAGGTCCTTTCCTCCGGCTTCAGGTCCCTTCATTCCAAGGGCGAGCTGGAAGTCCTCTTCGTTTCCAATGAGGATGTCAGCAACACCTGCGATCTCGCTGAATGCAGCGCGAAGCTCCTCCTCCCTACCCTTCCAGAACGAAGCTCTGTAGTTTAGGTCGAACGATATGACGGTGCCGTTCGCCTTTGCCGCCCTTGCGACCTCAAGGCAGAAAGCCGTCGTCTCAGGACTCAAGGCACAGACAAGGCCTGAAAGGTGGAGGATCCTCACACCTTCCACACGGAAGATCCTGTCAAGATCGAAATCCTGGGCCTTGAGGGTGCGTCCAACCTCTCCGCTGCGGTCGTTCCAGACCCTTGGTCCACGGCTTCCAAAACCGCTGTCTGCAATGTTGAACTGGTGTCTATAGCCCCATGCACCGCCCTGTGGGACCTCTGGACCTTCGTAGTCTATGTTCCTGAACCTAAGTTCAGCCTTTATGAAGGAGGCTATTGGGCTGTCCTTGACGAACGATGTAAGGACCTTCGTCTTGAGCCCAAGCGACGAGGACACGTTCAGAACGTTGCTCTCCGCACTTGTAGCCTGCATCTCGAAGAAGCGGCTTGTGTGCACTGGAAGTCTATCGACAGGCGTGATCCTCACGCCCATGCTGGTGGGGCACACCAGATCGTACTTGCAATTCCCTCTAAGCTTCATGACAAAACCTCCTTGAATCAGAACGTCTGAACCATTTCGTGAAGGGCCTTCCTTACGGCACCAGGACCTTCGTTCATCTTCTTGAAATTGGAAACGACAGCCTCCTTCAAAGGAGATGCGTTCAGATCATAGCCCCATATATCGCTACGGGACATTATTGCAACCAATGCGCCATCCTTCGCTGGCTGTCCAAAAACAATGCCTGCCATATCCTTCTGAGCGGACTCGAGAAGTGGATCTGGGCTTGGTTCAAAGGCATTGCCTTCGTCGTCTACTGCAAGAAGGTATCTCATCCATGATGCAAGCACGAACGGTACGCACTTGAGATTCGAAAGGTCCATGCCTCTCTTCTCGTATTCCTTGACGGTCTCGCCAAAGCGGATTGCAAGCTTCTGGCTCGTATCCGTGGCAATCCTCTGAGGAGTGTCTGGCATGAACGGGTTTGGAAGCCTCTTGTAGACGACATCGTCTATGAAGCTCTTTGGTGAAAGGATGCCGGGGTCCGTCACGACAGGAAGTCCCTCCACATAGCCAAGCCTCTTTATGTAGGCGACTATGTCATCATCCTTCATCTCATCGCTTATCTTCTTGTAGCCAAGAAGGCATCCGGCGACGCTCATTGCAGTGTGAAGTGGGTTGAGGCATGTGCATACCTTCATCCTCTCGACCTTGGTCACGGTCTCGCGGTCAGTGAAGAGCACCCCGGCCTTGTCCAATGCAGGCCTTCCGTTTGGGAAGGAGTCCTCGACGACAAGGTATTCGCACTCCTCTGCGTTGACGAAAGGCGCAACCCATGACTTCTTGGAAGTCACGACGATATCCATATCCTCAACGCCATCGGCCTTGAGCATGTCTGCAACCGATGCATCAGGCCTTGGAGTTATCTTGTCGATCATGGACCATGGGAAGCTGACGACTTCAGGGTTGCATACGTAGTCCACGAAGCCCTGCTCCACGAATCCAAGCTCCTGCCATCTGCGGGCTATGGTCATGATGCCGTTTCCAAGCTTTTCGCCGTTTCTGGAACAGTTGTCCATGCTTACGACCGCAATTGGGAGCTTGCCGGCCTTGTACCTTTCAAGAAGGAGGGACGTGACCATACAACACACGGTAGAACATGAAGAAGGCCCCTTGAGGATATCGGCCTGCACGTAGTCCGGTGCAGTCGAGTAGCCCTTCTCCGTGATTGTGAAGCTCACCATCTGGAGGGCCGGACTTGTGAACACCTGGCAGAAACGCGACCAGTCGGCTTCTCTTGCAGGGCTGCATCTTAGAGCCTGCGCAACAGATGCGACAACGGACTTGCCCACTGTACCATCGCTTTTGAGGGTTACGTCTATGCTAAGGTTGTCGAATTTGTCGTATGCATCGTCCAGCATCTCCCAATCGAAGGCCTCTCCAACAAGGATTCCTGTATCTTCAAGTCCTTTGTCCAAGAGGTCCTGCATTCTGGCTGCAAGGAAGGCTCTGAATATGTTTCCAGAACCAAAATGCACCCATCTGCAACCTTTGAGGGTGTTCTCCCTCATCTTCTCTATGTCGAACGCAGGAAGCGTATAGCCTGCATTCTGCCACTGTCTACGGGATTCAGCGTCCCTGATTCCGTCAAGACAAAGTTTCATCCTGTTCCTCCAAAATCTTTTTCGTTTTGTTCGTATCTATCTCGTATCTTTATTCGTCAGTACCTGTCGCATTCCACCAAACTCAGACCAAAATGGCCTTGAGGTGGTTTCCAATGTGCTCGTGTAGAAGCCTTGCATAGTCCTCTCTGTACGTCCTCCACAGTCTGTAGAGCCTATCCCTGAACAAAGATGCACCAGAGCTGTCCTTTGCGTTCAGAATGAGACCATAGGTGATGTGGATCAGCTGGCGTGCATCGTTCATGGAGAACAGCGACACAAGCTGGGCATCGTCCAACGTGTCTATGTCAGGTATCTTGGAAAGGTCTGTTGTGACATGGTAGTACTTGGTCGCCTCGCTGAATGCACCAAGTGAGAACCTGTGGACCTCTCTGTAAAGCGATGAATCCTTCATTGCAACAAGCTTCATGGCCTCAAGCCAGTTGGTACCTGCAGTCTTGAGATGGAACCTTCCCTTGGTCTCGCGTCCTGCGTATGGGAAGATGGAGAACTTGTCGGATCCGCTGTGGATGCTGAGCTTGTATCCAAAATGCCTTGCTATTGCGGCATGGACCTTCATCTCCTGCTCGAACTGGCCAAGGTCGCCAATATAGTCTATCCCCTTCTGGAACTCGCCGCAGAACCTAGGCGCCACGGTGGCTATATGCACTTTTGCCCTTGAAAGCTCATTGGCTACAAAGAAATGCTGGGCCGGATGGGTTGGCGTCATGGTCTCGTCGATTGAAATCTCGAAGTCAGCCCTCTGCCCCTTGGACTGGCCGCCCGACACGATATGGTTCTCATATATACCGATGGCATGGGCTATGGCCTTGCAGTATATGAGAGTGCATCTTTTGAACATGTCTTCGTCGAAATGGATACAGTGGCCCTCTCCAACGTCGAACGTCTTTCCAAGGTATATTCCTTCAAGGACTGCGGCGTAGTCCTTGTTCTGAGCCTTGAACGCTTCGTATCCCTCGCTTACCTGTGCACTTGAAAGGCCGTCTATCGTGTTGTCTATCTGCTCGCTGCAGTCAAGCGTTATCATGGTGCAGCCGCTTGAAAGGGCATACTCCACTTCGTCTGCGGTCTTCACATGGTCGCCGTCAGCACCCCAGCCTGTGGTGTAGTTGTTCCTGAACACACCAAAGGTCGCACAGTCTATGACGTCATGGAATGTGCGGTTGGTGAGGTTGAGCTCCCTTATGGACTGCTGTGCAAGTATTGGAGTCACCTGCGGGTAGTCCCTGAACACCATGAGGTGTCCGTCCGTTGCAATGCCAAGGCGGTCGCCAACTCCCATTGTCTTGTCCCTTTCAAGGACCCTTGAAGGGGCTGTGAAGGGGTAAAGGCTTCTAAGCCTATCTGCATTGGCATGGGAAAGCGGAGCTAGAATCCACTTCTCGTCGTTGCTGAATACGATCTCTCCATCGAATCCAAGCTCTGGCTTTGCAACCAGATAGTCGCAATCCAAGGCGGCGACCATGAACAGGTCGTCATGCCTGGACGCCTCGTATAGTTCAAAGGAACGTCCGTCGTCGGTCTTCCACATACAAGCCTCCATTTGCATTTGGTACAGGGTTTAAATTAATCTTTTTGCTGCACCATTTGTAACTATAACCGCTTTAGTAAGATAACGCAACTGATATTTTAGTTGCGTTTTGTTGCACACTCTCTGGAGCCTGTGCAGATTTCAATGGAAAAGTCATTTGCATTGTGCTATACTGGCAAGGATGCTCACCGATATCGTATACGCAGACCTACGAGACAGAATACTCAACCTTTCGCTCAAACCGGGCACTCCTTTGAGCTTCTCCGCCTTGAGCACGCAATACAACGTAAGCATCTCCCCTATCCGCGATGCGCTGAAGAAGCTGGCGTCTGAGGGACTTGTGGAGATAAAGCCTCAAAGTGGAACATCTGTGTCTCTCATCGACCTTGAACGTGTACGAGACGAGCGTTTCATGCGCCTGTACCTTGAGCTTGGCGCCATAGAGAAGCTGGGCGCAAGGGAATCGGGCTATGAAAGGATAGGCCTTGTGTCAAAGTGGGAAGACCTCATAGCACGGCAGCATGAGGCGTTTTCGTGCAGGGATACGGCAGGATTCCTTGCCCTTGACGACTGCATGCACATGGCGCTTTTCGAGGAGACGGGCCACAGCAGGGTCTTCGAGTCCATAAGAAGCACAAGTGGGAACTACCACCGCATACGAATGGTGAGCTACCTGTTCGATGACATCCTCAAGAACATCCTCGTTCAGCATGCACAGCTCATGGAGGCCTTGAAGGCCGGTGATGTGGAAAGGTTGCTTGAACTTGACAGAAAACACATTTCAAAGATAGAGGTTGAGACCGCCGAATACCAGAAGGCGTATCCTCAGTATTTCAGACAGTAGTTCCTTTGTCCTTGGATTCTCTGGTGGACAGGGGTCAAGGACAGGCCATAGGAGGCGCGCATGGAGATCCAGAAACAGATACTGCTTTTCTTCGCAAGCATACAGACACCGGTCCTTGATGCCATAGTCCAATTCATCACCATGTTTGGAGAGGAGTACATAACGGTTGCGATCATCACGTTCATGTACTGGAACATAAGCAAGAAAAAGGGCTTCACGACATGTATGTGCATGCTCTCTGCAGCCCAGGTCATGTCGTTGACCAAGGCCTTGGTCAGGTTTCCTCGTCCGTGGAAGGTCATAGAAGGTCTTAGTTCTGTGCGCCAAAGCACCGCAACGGGATACTCGTTTCCAAGCGGACACACCTCCAATGCAGCCGCAACGCTTTCCTCCGTCGCCGTTTCTTTCAAAAAGCGTTGGCTCTCCATTGCATGTGCGGTGATGATTGCACTGGTAGGCCTTTCCAGAATGTACCTTTGCGTGCACTGGCCAATGGATGTGGCATGCGGTCTTCTGATTGGTGTGGGAGCTACTTTCTTCCTCTATGATGTGGTTTCAAAGCTGTTCGACGACGTTGAACGTGGCTACAAGGTATTTGATGTGGTGGCTGTTGTCTCAACTGCATTGTGGGTGCTCCTGGCAATTCTGCTGCAGTTGGCCTTGGTCGAAGCTGAGGCCTTCACAACGTTTGCAAAGAACGTTGCAATGCTCTCTGGTGCCGCAATTGGATATCTTATTGAAAGGAAATGCTTCGACTACGTCGTTGAGGAAGGTCATTGGGGACGCAAGGTGCTGCGCTTTTTCGTTGGAATAGCAGGGGCGGTGGTGATCCTTCCTGTTTCAAAGGTTCTGCTGAAGGCCGTTGGTGCGTACTGCCCAATTACGGCAATCCTGCGCTATGCCCTTGTGACGTTCTGGGCCAGCGGTCTGTTTCCTCTTTTGGGAAAGAAGCTAGGACTGTTCGTGAAAGAGGGTTGAGCTTTTTGCAACGGATGCTACGGATGTCACGGTTGCTACGATTGCCACGGTTGCTACAAACGCTACAGATTTGACAAACGCCACAGTTGCTACAGACCTCACAACCGCTACAGAAGCTACAGATTGGCCACAGATTTCAACCTTTGAGTATGACGGCTATTGCACCGCTGCCGCCTTCCGCGGCTTTTGGAGTGAAGGTCTCACGCACTGCAGGGTGGTTTGCAATTGCGGCGCTCACAGCGGGTCTAAGGACGGCTTCGCCTCCTGCGGAGTGTATCCCCTTCCCTGTTATCACAAGCACCTTCCTAAGACCTCTTGCCTTGGATTGGTCTAGAAAAGCCTTCACTGCCACGAAGGACTCCTCCAATTTGTAGTTGTGAAGATCAAGCTCGTCCTGAGCTTTCATTTGTCTTAGTGCATTTATAGAGGGGGAGTTTGAACCTTTGATGTTGGAACCGTTCTGGGAGCGGTCCTTGAGACGTTTGGATATGGCGGCATCTTCGTCATGGGTCTGCATCCATTGGCTGTAGATGTCAGCGAAACTGGATTTTGAGTTTTTGTCTGAGCTATCGGTTTTCATATCCATCACACATATCCACCACCTTCCTTGACCAAATCCAAACTATTGACTATCCTATGCAACGTTGATCCTTTAGCTCAGCTGGATAGAGCACTTCCCTCCTAAGGAAGGGGTCGGGCGTTCGAATCGCCCAAGGGTCAAAAGGCTGCACCGCCAAGCTATCGTCTTGTGTGCAGCCTTTTTTGTTTTGCAGCTCTTCGTGACCAATAACATCGTCAGCTCGGACAATGCCGTACAAAAAGTACTGTCATTGTCCTCCTTCCTTGTTCTAGCTTCGAACAACTGCAAAACCACATCAACCTCATTTCAAAAACGAAACGGCTGTCTCCTTGCTCATGGACTTGCAGGCCTCCTCGTTCTGCTGATACTCCTTGGCTATGCGAACGTTGTCGCTTCCATGCCTAAGGTAGAAGCCATAGCGACCATGGTAGATTCCAAGAGGCTTCCCTTCATGGTCCCCAAAATCCACGACAGCCTGCGAAGAGCTACGGGATGCAGACCTGGCCGACACTTTCTTCGACGTTTCCTTTGGAGTGCTGAAAAGCTCACGGGCCTCCTGCTCGGTCATCTTGAAGAGGTCGTCGGAATCCTTGACGCTCCTGAAATCGCCGCCGCATTTCACATAAGGGCCGTACTTTCCAATATCGGCGGTGATGGGCTCGCCAGCCTCAGACGCTCCAATGGTGATTGGAAGCCCAAAGTACTTGAGCACGTCTTCTATTGGAGCGGTCCTGTTTCCAATGTACTTCTTTGGAACCTTGAAGCGTTTGACATCGCTCGTCTGGGACTTGTCCCCAAGCTGCCAGTAGTCGCCGAACTTTCCAGTGCAATACAGGACAGGCATTCCAGACGAGGTCGTTCCCATGAGTTCAGGGGAGTTGGCACGGCCCTCCCCTTCGCCGTTTCCAGACTCCTTGAGCTTTGAAACCATCTCGTCCGTGACGGAGGCTGGGGTCCAGTCCTTTGGTATGGATATGAACTTGCCGTCATTGCTTTTGACATAAGGGCCGTATGGACCAAGGTTTATGCAGTTGTCCTCGGAAAGCTGAGGAAGCGACAGTTTCTTCACGTCCTTGGAGTTGATCGAAACCTTGTTGTCCTTTACCTGCTTCTCAAGTCCATGCACGCCTTCGTAGAAATCCTGAAGGAACTTGAGCTCATCAAGCTTGCCTTCTGCTATGAGGTCAAGTCCATCCTCCATGTCGCGGGTGAAGCCGTAGTCTATGCGGTCAGAGAAATACCCTTCAAGAAGCTGTACGACTCCAAAGCCAACGAAGGTTGGAACCAACGTCCCGCCTTCGCGCACAATGTAGTTCTTCTCAAAGAGCCTGTCTATGATGGAGGCATATGTGGATGGTCTTCCTATTCCAAGTTTTTCAAGGGTCTGGACCAATGAAGCTTCAGTATAGCGGTTGGGTTCCTTGGTCTCATGCCCTACGCTTTCCAACTGGGAGCAGGAAAGGACCTGTCCCACTGCAAGGCGTGGAAGCGGCGACTCCTTGTCCTCAAGGGCTGCGCTTGGGTCGTCCGAGCCTTCCACATAGACCCTAAGGAAGCCAGGGAACTCTATTCTCACACCTGTTGCAGTGAAAAGTGTGCTGCGGCCATCACTGCACTTTGCACCAATCTGGACGCTTGTGTTCTGCTTGAGGGCGTTGTTCATCTGGGATGCAAGGGTACGCTTCCATATAAGGGTGTAGAGGTCAAGCTCCTTGCCGGAAAGCCCTGTCTCTTCAGGTTTCCTGAAATGCTCGCCAGATGGCCTTATGGCTTCATGGGCCTCCTGTGCGTTTGTGCTCTTGGCAGTATACTGGCGTGGCTGTTCTGGAAGGAAATCCTTTCCATAGAGTCCTAGAACCGCCTCTCTGGCTGCATTTATCCCCTCTTGGCTGAGCGCTGGGCTATCGGTTCTCATATAGGTGATGAATCCGTTCTCGTAGAGGCTTTGGGCGATCTTCATCGTGTCCTTTGCAGACAGGTGCAGCTTTCTGTTGCCTTCCTGCTGTAGGGTGCTGGTGATGAATGGAGGATACGGCCTTTGCGAGACCTGCTTCTCCTTTATGTCCAACACTGAGAAATCGCTGTTTTGGAGGGAATCGACCAAGGCCTTGGCGTCGTCCTTTGAAAGGAGGACAACCTTGGACGAACCGCAGTAGGCGCCGGTCTCGCTGTCAAAGTCCTTGCCGTCGGCGACCTTGAGGCCATCGACGCTTTCAATTGCAGCGCTGAACCCCTCATGGAACGTGGCCTTCACATCCCAGTACTCGGACTTCTTGAAGGTGAGCCTCGTCTTCTCGCGGTCCACGATTAGCCTAAGGCCCGGAGACTGCACACGCCCGGCACTGAGGCTCTTGTTCGAAAGCTTTGACCACAGCACGGGGGATATGGTATAGCCGTAGAGCCTATCAAGCACACGACGGGCCTCCTGAGCGTGGACAAGGTTCATGTCCAGTCCACGACCGTTGCCAAACGCCTCCAGAATGGCCTTCTTCGTAATCTCGTGGAACACCATCCTCCTATACGGGACCGATGGCTTTAGGACCTCCACCAAGTGCCAGCTTATGCTCTCTCCCTCACGGTCCTCATCAGTTGCCAGGATGAGTTCCTGGGCACCCTTGAGCTCGCCCTTTATCTGGGAGATTATCTTCTCCTTGGTCTCGTCTATTATGTACTTGGGCCTGTAGCCGTTCTTCACATCGATGCAAAGGTCGTTCTTTGGAAGGGTTCGCACATGGCCGTTGCTTGCAACTACGGTGCAGTCGCTTCCCAGAAAATTCCTTATCGTCTTGGCCTTCGTTGGCGACTCGACTATGATTACTTTCTTCTCCCCCATTGGAAGTCTCCTTGTTCTAAAGAGGGCCGTTTCCAAGACCGATTCCCTTGTTTTAAGCCCTGTATCGTTAAGGTTTCGATATGCGTGTGCACTGTCCGCAGGACAGCGTCCTGCAACAGTGCCTAATATATAAGGAGGAGTTGGGAAGATGTCAACAAGTGAATCCAAAGTTTTTTCGCTCGAAAAGGCTTTGCAAAGACCTCTTAATCTATAGATTAAGGGACTTGGAAATTACCCAAAAGCCTGCAATTGGAATGAACGTGCTCAACGCATACTTCAAAGTGTTTCAAGCCAACCAAAGCCGTTGCAAGGGAGGATACATCTTATCCGTGACCGCAACCCCGTTCGTAAACACAGACACAGGAATGGAAGACTATAAGACGGACGTTCCATTCTGGTACTACAACGGCCACGCAACGGAAACAAAGGGATTGGAAATCACTCCAAGCATCAAAGAAACGGCTGGAAAAGGCTCATACGAAGCCACTGTCACCTACACGACAGGCTCCCCTGTAGCGCTGGGAACGGAGCTATTCACAATAGCCTACGGTTGGAAATACAAGGAGGACCTACCGGCAGGACCTTACAAAGCCACCGTCACTTTGAGCTTCAGCGCGCTTTGATGTGCGGTGCCTACTGCTTCACGAGTGGAAAGACCTTCTTCCCTTCTGCACCTGGTGCCGGATTGTAGAAAAGACCCCAACTTGCCACACCACTGCCATCCATCGTAAACGCAAGTTCCATCCTTCCTTTTGAGGAATTATATCTAAGTTTAAAGCTGTTTTCTGTTTTAACTGTCAAACCCGCTTTTGATTCGACTATACATGAACCTGTATGTCCATCCCTTACAAGCAATTTCACTTTCCATTTGGACGGGGTTATTGAAGTGGTGTTGAACTTCCCTGCATTGAAACGGTAGTTGTCTGCAATGACGCTGTTCTCGTTCCAGTCATGCCACTGATAGCCGCCTTCTGGCTCAAGCTCTATTGGGAACATTCTTCTTGGACTGGATGGGTTTGAAAGGTCATAGACCTCAAAGGAAAGCTCTCCGTCCCCAAGTTCGACCTCCTTCACCTCGAACACAATCTCCGTACACTTTCCGTTGTTCGTCTTGTTGGTTGGATTGACCCACTTGTATATACCGTTCCATTCGCCGGAACCAAGTTCCGGACCTGGTTCGTAAACATCGTTGACCGGGGGATCCACATCAACGCACGAAGCGGACATTATAGCTACGGCGACCATCAACAACGCAAAAGTCATTCTCTTGAAACAGTTCATTTTCATTTTTTCCTTTCCAATTGCCAAACGGCAGGTGGCAGTTTATTATATTTTCCATGAAGAAGAAACCATCGAAGTCACGCACCATTACATTTTTTACACTGCTTTCTGCAATTCTGCTTCTTTCGCTTACATCCTGCAGGGTATCTGAAAAACTTACACTTACGAATGAGCAGACCCTTGAAGGGCGCAACCATATAGACCTATCTGTAAGCGACTACTTCGTAAGCGTCATAGAGGACCTTTCAAACTGGGATGCAAGCGATAAAAGCGACCCCATAATAGACGTAGCCATGGACGAATTCGTGCAGAACCTTGAAAATTCAAGCACCACGTCCAACATAAGGTTCAGAAAGGCCGGTGTGAATACATACATGGGGGACTTCTCATTCAACGACTTCAAATCCCTTGTGGTTGACCTTTCAAACGGCAACGCGGACCAGAGCATCGTAACCACAACCAAGAACGGAGATACGACGCACGTTTCAATACGAATTGGAATGGACAACTACGAAGACCTTACAAAGATGGTCCCTTTCCTTGCGAACCCAAACTTCGAGGTCTACGGTCCGCTCTACAACCATGACCTTACAGAAGAGAACTACCTTGAAATGATGGGCTTCATACTTGGAGAGGAATGCCCGCAGGAGATAACGGAGTCAACCATAAAGATCCAGGTAGTAGCACCAAAGGCCGTAACGGACCATGACGGAACGCTCAAGAACGCCAAGACCGTTGAGTTCTCCTTCCCTCTCATCGACTTCCTGCTTCTGCATGAACCAATAGAGTTCTGGCTTGAGTACTAGCAATCCCAACTAGGAAATATATCCTAGAACTCTATTTTGTATTCACTGTCTTTGAGGGCAATCCTGCAACTTATACCTTTGCAAAGGAGCTTTTCATTCACTTGGTCTACAAGCATGGCTACACGCTCAGAGCTTTCCTTGCATACGTTCTCATGCCACACGGATTGGTAGATCTGCTCGAATGTGAATGAACAGCTGGGGTTTACGAGCATTATGAACATAAGGCCCAGACCTTTTTCGTCGAAAGAGACTTCAACGCCGTCGAACACAATGGCATCGGCCTCAAGACGGAATGCTATCCCCTTCTCGCCCAATCCCATGCCAAAGTAGTCCAGCGTTGCAAGACTGTCGCTTCGTATCTGGCGAATCAAGTGCGAAAGCGAATCGAAGCGTTGCGTGGGTCTGAGCAGCTTGAAGACGTCAAGGACAACGCTGCGGCCATAGATGTCGCTGTTGAAGTCAAGGATGTTGACCTCTATGGTGACCTTCTCCATGTTGTCGACGGTTGGTCTGCGTCCTATGTTCACTGTGCCGCAACGGACGATGTCGCCAATTGTTATGCAGGAGCAATACACGCCCTCTTCAAGGAACGAGATGTCGCAGGACGTGTCTATGTTGGCGGTTGGAATGCTCATGAAGCGACCAAAGCCTTTGCCATGGACGACAGTACCTTCAATGGAGACTAGGATGTCACGTCCGTCAACGTTGCAGGAAATCATACGTTGAACCTGAAGTGCATGATGTCGCCGTCCTGCACGATGTATTCCTTGCCTTCTATACGGAGCCTTCCGGCCTCCTTGACCTTGGCTTCGCTGCCGTACTTGAAAAGGTCTTCGCAGCTATAGACCTCGGCCTTGATGAAGCCTTTTTCAAAGTCCGTGTGGATCACACCTGCAGCTTGAGGAGCCTTGTATCCTGCACGGAACGTCCATGCACGGTCCTCATCTGAACCAGCTGTGAAGAAAGTCCTTAGCCCCAATGTCTCGTAGGCGGTCCTTATGAGGACGTTCATACCGCTTTCCTCAAGGCCTGCGGCTTCAAGGAACTCGGCCCGTTCCTCTGGAGTGTCCAGCGATGCTATCTCGGATTCCGTCTTGCCGCATATACACACCACTTTGGAACCTTCCTTTGCGGCTATGTCCTTTACGGCCTTCACATAATCGTTGTCCTGTCCAATTGCGCTCTCGTCTATGTTGCATACGAAGATGACAGGCTTCATGGTGATGAGATGAAGGTCGCTTAGCATTGCGCGCTCTTCTGTGTCAGTCACTATGCTTCTTGCGCTCAAGCCCTTGCCAAGGCCTTCAAGAAGTCTCTCATAGATTGGAACGAGGGCCGCAGCCTCCTTTGCGTCCTTGGCTATGCGGGCAAGCTTGCTCTGCTTCTGGTAACGCTTGTCAACGGTGTCCCAGTCTGCAAGCGCAAGCTCAATGTTTATGGTCTCGATGTCTCCAGCAGGGTCTATCTTGTTGTTGACATGTATGATATCGGGATCGTCGAAGCATCTCACTACGTGGGCTATGACTCCAACCTCCCTTATGTTCGCAAGGAACTTGTTGCCAAGACCCTCGCCTTTGGAGGCTCCTGCCACGAGTCCTGCAATGTCCACGAACTCGGTCACAGCAGGGATGACCTTTGCGGTTGGTATGAGCTCCACTATTCTGTCAAGCCTTGGGTCCGGGACGTTGACGATTCCAACGTTTGGCTCGATGGTGCAGAAAGGATAGTTCGCAGCCTCTGCAGGTGCGCTTGTCAATGCCGAGAATATCGTGGACTTTCCAACATTTGGAAGCCCTACAATGCCACAATTAAGTCCCATATGACCCTCCGGATGGGGGAAATACTAACACTTTTTCCAACATTGCGCCACTATACCTCAACTATACACAGCCTTGCGAAACTCTGCTACAATCCTTTTGTATGGTAGACATATCCAAACAACAGGACATATTCTCCAGGATAAGGGCCATGTTGGTGGTCACAAGCGACCAAGCCTCATCCAAGATGCAGGCCCAGCGTTGCCGTGACGAGCTTGAAGCCCTTTGCAGCACGGTGGGCATCCAGGTGGGAGGTTGGCTTTACTTTCCAATAAGGGAGTTCAACAGCGCAACGTATCTTGGAAAAGGCCAGGTCGAAAAGCTTGCATTCATGGCGCAGGAGAGCGAAAGCAACCTTGTTGTGTTCAACAACGGCATAAGCCCGCGCATACAGCGCAACCTTGAGCAGGTCCTTGACCTTTGTGTTGTAGACAGGCAGGAGATAATCCTTCAGATATTCGCAAACAGGGCGACCACAAGGGAGGCACGTCTTCAAGTGGAGCTTGCGCAGCTTCAGTACTCGCTTCCACGACTCAAACGCAAATGGGCGAACCTCTCTCAGCAGCGTGGCGGTGTGAAAGGTGCCAAAGGAAGCGGAGAGAAACAGCTTGAACTGGACAAGCGACAGGCTCAGGAGAGAATCACCCGCCTCAAGAAGGAGATAAAGGAGATTTCCAAGCAACGCGATGTCCAAAGGCGCAACAGACTACAGAAAAACATGCCCAATGTTGCCATTGTAGGCTATACAAACAGCGGAAAGTCCACTTTCCTAAACCGAATAGCTGACTCAAACGTACTGTCAAAGGACATGCTGTTTGCAACGCTTGATCCAACTACAAGAAGAGTGCGTCTTCCAAACGGGGAGAACATACTCCTTACAGACACCGTAGGATTTGTAAGCGATCTTCCCCATGAACTTGTAGACGCCTTCCGCTCCACGCTTGAGGAGGCGGTTCTGGCAAACGCCCTACTCATAATCCTAGATGCCTCCCGCGAGGATCTCATGCAATGTTGGGAGACGACAACTCAGGTCTTGAAATCGCTTGGTGCGTTAGAGAAACCACGACTTGTCCTTCTCAACAAAATGGATCTTGTGACTGAGGAGAACCTCTTTGCGGTGAATGCCTTCGTATCAACCGAGCCAAACTGCATGGAAGTCTCGATTCTGGAAGACAAATCCATGAAAACCGTCCTTGAAAGGATAGGAGCCCTCGTATTCGACAACCCATTCGACATCGCAGATGCCACACAGGAGGAAAACACATGAAAACCTTCGCATCACTACTGATTGCACTCATACTTGCACTTGCATCATGCACCACGACAACCCCAATGGCTTTGCAGGAGGACATCCCATCCACAGCACAGCCCACCTCTCAGCCCGATATCGTTGAGACTTCCAATGAGGCAGATACGGCAAACGAAAACACAAAGGTTGAAGAACTTGAAGAGATTGAGACAACTGAGCCCAGCGAACCAATTGAAAATACTACAGACGACAAGCCATTGATCGAA
This sequence comes from Sphaerochaeta sp. Phil3, assembly GCA_001940825.1. Classification (GTDB taxonomy): domain Bacteria; phylum Spirochaetota; class Spirochaetia; order Sphaerochaetales; family Sphaerochaetaceae; genus UBA9732. Next base: position 49,217 of record MSGT01000046.1, on the reverse strand, counting down.
CCTGGAACAGCTGGGCAGGCTGGTGGCGTGGTCTTCACCTACGAAGGTGCAAACCTTGAGGAATTTGTGGTGGACACAGATGGCATGAGTTACGAAGAAGCACTAACAATATCCCAAAACTGCACAATGATTACAAATAATGAATCATATTCAGGCTGGAGGCTACCATCTGTCGATGAGCTCTTGGCTATATACACACAGCTGTTCGAGACGGGTCTTGTGGAATTCGAAGAGACCTACTACTGGGCAGCGTCCACCAAAGACTCCGACACCGCACCTGTAGTCTACTTTGGAACGGGCTTTGAGACTGATTTCTACAAGGACATGGACTTCGTTGGACTTATCGTAGTGAGAGATATCTGATTCCAAGGAGAGCTTCCTTTGTTTTATTGGAAGCCCTCTCAAGCCTCTTCCTGAAGCTTTCCGGCAAGCTGCCCGCACGCACCTTTTATCGAACGTCCACGGCTTATCCGTATGGTGTAAGGGATGTTCCTCTTGTCCAACGCAGAGGTGAACGACTTGATCTCCTCAGACGTAGGGGTCTCGAACTCAAGTTCGTTGCAGGGATTGAACGGTATGAGGTTCACGACGACCTCAAGGCCGTTGCAGAACCGTTTGAGGTCATCTGCGTCCGATGCCGATATGTTCATATCATGTATCATGCAGTATTCAAGGGTGAAACGACGGCCTGAGACCTTCTGGAACCTCACCAAAGCGTTTCTCAACTGCGCAAGGTTGAACGACCTGTTCACTGGCATGAGGAACGAGCGCTTCTCATCGTTGGCGGTCACAAGCGACACCGCAAGCTTCACAGGAACCTTGCGGTTGGAAAGGTCAAGGATGCCAGGTACGAGACCACAGGTGGATATCGTTATCCTTCTGTGACTTAGGTTGTAGCCTTCAGGGTCATGGAGGAACGATACTGCGGACACTACGTTGTCTATGTTTGCAAGGGGCTCCCCCATTCCCATGAACACCACATGGGTTATTGGCTTTTCTGCAATGTGGCAAAGATGTGCGAACTGCTCTATGATTTCATAGTCCGCAAGGTTCCGCTTGAAACGAAGCGTCCCTGTCCTGCAGAACCTGCATCCCATGGCACAACCTACCTGGCTTGAAAGGCATGCTGTCAGATCCCCTTCCTTGTCCGTTAGCAGTACGCATTCGATGATGCCTCCGTCATGTAGCTGTATTGCAAGCTTTGCAGCCCCAGAGGCATCGGTCTGCGAGGATACAACCTTGGACGAGAATGGGGATGGGTGCTTGGATGAGAGCGTGCTGCGAAGGGGCAACGAGAGGTTCGTCATCTCGTCGAAGGACTGCGCGCCCTTCACAAGCCAACAATAGACCTGCTTGCCTTGGAACTTCTTCTCCAAACCAAGGATGTCGGCTATCTGGGCCGGAGTCTTTGCAAAAAGAGAGAAAACCTCGATGTCCTTCATATCCATAACACCTCCCAAAAGGGCTTTTCCCAGCCCTTAGCCAATGTTAGCCTAGCATGCTTATTATTGCAATCACAACACCAGTGATGCCCTCTCCTCCAAGGAGTCCGCTCGAAACCAGGCCTATATCATTGTTCTGTACCTTCGTTGTCTTTGAAATGACAAGGGCGGCTATGGCTCCAATGCCAACTATGAGGGATATGTTGATTGCAAGGTAGATTCCAAGTCCAAGTGTAGCGGCAGGCACTCCCAAAAGGTACATCACAGCACCAATTGCAATGCCAACGAAGAACGCAGGCGAGTCGCCAAGACCGCTGGCCATGGACGCCACCGCACGGGCCTGAGGTGCTGGAAGAAGATCCGTCCCGAACCCGCCAAAGCTCTTCTTCATGAGAAAGAGCACCAAGACCGATATCACAGCTCCTAGCACTCCTCCTATGGCCTCCCCAAGAATCTGTTGTTTTGGATCGGTCTTTAGCATGTAGCCACTCTTTAAATCGTTCATGACATCACCGGAAAGGCCACACGCAACGGAGACGAGACCGGCCGTGAGGAACAGCACCATAAGCGAAGGATTGAACGAAACCTGCACGAGCAACATGACAAGGATTCCAAACACCTCCATGGGGTTGACCCCGCTTTGGCCTGTGAGTATTCCTGAAAGCAACGTAGTAAGGCATACGCCAAGGACCGCAAGGGCGGCGGTGCCTAGGCTCATGTCAGTAAAAAGAGCCATTATCAGGGCGCTGACTATGCCAATTGCAAGGCATATTGCAATATTCCTGCTCTGTAGAGAGGATGCCTTTTCGTTGCCTTTGTTGGCTTTTCTCTTCTTCACCGCATCTATTGCAACCTTGATGAAGACCCCAACGCCTGTTCCCAGCATGAGTCCTATTCCAAGGTTCTCTCTAAAGAGATTTGCAGCTGCCATATCCGCGAAAAGGTTCGTTGAAAGTCCTATTGGAACTATCAAAAGATAGCCCAGAACCGCACCGCCAAGCCACAAAAACGCAGAAAGCTTACCAATCATGGCACCAATTGCCAATGCCATTGGGCTTATCCAAATGGTTATTGGCTGCACAAGAGAGTTTCCCAGGAACACAGTTATGACAGATGGAATCCATCCAAATGCATCCCTCAAGGCTGTGAACACCACACTTGCTCCCATTGAGACGAAAAGCTTCAGCGATTCCTTTCCCTTGCTTATACCCGTGACAAGGGTCTGGTAGGATGCCTGCCCTATTGGATAGACAAGCTTCTGCTCCTCTATTAGGTTCCTTCTATAGACAGCGGAGAACAACGTTCCAAGCACCGCTCCGCAAACCGCCATGACCATTATAGGCAGGACTTTGACGTCAGCGTTTGGATCTATCATCCAGATTCCTGGAATGGTGAAGGCAAGCCCTCCTGCAACCATCGCCCCGGCGCTCATGAGCGTATGGGTGACGTTTATCTCCTGAAGCGTCGAACCCTTCATCCTTCCAAGGACCGTCATGGAAAGGACGGTCACAAACACAGTTGGCCAAGGAAGGGCGCCCATCCTAAGGGCTACATACATGGAGCTTGCCGTTATCACGACAAGTCCAAGGATTCCGGTAATCACACCTCTCACGGTCAATTGTCTATCAGCCATGAAAACTCTCTCCCTAGAGGGACCGACAGGCCCCTTCAATGTGTATTTCCTTTTTCGAAGAGGAACTTTCAAAACTATGCTTTGCGTGGATTGGACATGGATTGCCGAGATGGAAGCCGCCTGAAGCAACTGAGGTAATACTTTGTGTATTATGAAGTTGCTGAAGGCGGTATTCCAGCCGTGCAGGGCATGGCCAGGACGCATGAAGGAGTTTTGGAAGTTGCTCCGAAAGCCCATCATACTTCAAATCCAAACTAAAGAATACTGGTTTGACAACACATTGACAGTTGTATCTTTCATCATTATTAGTAGTCATTATCAAGTATAAGGCCACGGGTGCGTATATGGAAATCAAACGATTGGACAAGAAAACGTTTTCAGGCAGGAAATTCACGACATGCTACAAAACCAATGGCTATTATGACATCCATGAGACCGATTCAGGCTTTCAGATGAACCATGTGCCATTCGGTTCCACTGTAGACAAGTCGTTCGAAGACGAGTTCTTTGGCTCATGGTTGGAAGACCCAATCGCATTTGGCGCATTTGATGAAGAAGAGCTGATTGGATTCGTGGAAGGCTCCATTGAAAGCTGGAACAATCGTTTCAGAATAAGCAATATATGCATATTCGACGATGCAAAACGCGGCACTGGTATTGGAACAGCCTTGATGGATGCAATGCAACGGGAGGCCTTGGCTTCAGGTGCACGCATGATCGTCCTTGAGACGCAGTCCTGCAATGAGAACGCAATCGCCTTCTACAGAAGAAACGGGTTCTCGATCATTGGCTTTGACCTTTACTCCTATTCGAATACAGATCCACAGCAGCACGAAGTAAGGATTGAAATGGGAAAGAAGCTGAAATAGCAACACCGTTCTAGTTTTTAAAAGTTCAAGCAGAGAAGAAAACAGATTCAGAACACAACAGCCTTGCGACAAAATTCTTTCATTTTACAATGGTGCTTGCGACAATTTTCTCAACTTTAGATCCATATTTTGCAGCAAAATTCCATTTGAAATGGGGTACTTGAAATCCAAGACCATTGTTTGGAAGCAGTGAAGAGCAAAAAGAAAGGCTCGTGCACGCACGAGCCCTCTTTGTTGCGAATGGTTCAAACAATCAGATGTGATATACGCATCCAAGTGCTGCATTCCATGTGATGCCAACGTTTACACCGTCAACGAAGTTGATTGCAGGACCTACACCAGCTCTTAGATATGCCGTGAAGGCACCAACGTTCTTCCATGTCCAGTCATAGGAGACGGAACCTGTTCCACGAACTGCAAGCCTTACACCTGCGCTCTGACCAAGATTGATGATTGCACCAGCCTGAAGACCAACATTGACATCGAACTTTGCCTTGTTGATCTTGAACTCTCCAGCCTTGTACTGACCACCAAGGACTGCATTGATATAACCGCTGTCGCTGCCAAAACCAAATGCCGCTGTGATGTAGCCATCCCACTTGCTGTCAATGTCATAGTTGACTGTGACGCCGGTTGGCTGTCCAAGTTCGATACCTACTGCAAAGGAGCTCTTCTGAGTTGGAAGGATGCTCTTTGCTGCGACAGGAACGATAATCATTGCTACGAGAGCGATAATTGCGATTGTCTTCTTCATCTTTCAAATCTCCTGTTTACTTCTTTCGAGTTTTCCCCATTGCGAGAGAAATGCTACCTGAAATATATCATCAAAAGCCAACAAAGGACAGAGGGTGTTTGTCCATTGGTCTGCACAAATCAAGACCACCAGCAACAGCTAGAAAGCTTTCCATTGCAGTAGAAGCCAACGAGGCCACCTACTTCCTTCGTATTTGTCGATATTTCACAAATCTCAACTCTGCAATTCAGTATATTCGAATAGAACTTACCCAAAAGCCCTCCAGTATATTTTGCTCCTCTTATTGTGGAACTCTTGATTGTAACACCTTCAATCTTACCTTCAGCAAAATACCCTGCTAGACAAATATGAAGAGACCCCCTAGGTTTGCAAGGACGTGAATTCGGCTGCATACTTAAAAAAAAACAAACACAAGCATGTGAAGCCTCAGCACATGCAGACAGGAGGTCTCATGGAGAGGATACCCCCAGCATATTGTCAAGTGAATGCATCTAATTTATCGACATCGGGCATCGGCATCGCAAAAAAGGATATACAAATCCCCAGAATACAGCTAAACTGAGCAAAAGTGGTATTTTTACCAATTTTACTCAAAAAAGGACCGCCCAATGGAAATAAGAAGAGACAAATACATAAACGACTTGAAGATTAGAATGAACAATGGAGCGATAAAAGTCATAACTGGAATCAGACGGGTTGGAAAGTCGTACATTCTCTTTAGGCTTTTCTACAAATATCTAATTGAACTTGGAACGCCAGAAGATAGGATAATCAGGATTGCCCTTGATGATGACCAAAACGAAGAGCTGAGGGATGCAGAAGCCCTTTCGAAGTACATTAGGTCTTTGGTCAAAGACAAAACCAAGGAATACTATATTTTTCTAGACGAAATACAACTAGCTATTACTGAAGAAGAATTGAAAAACGAAAACAGCTACATAAAGGTTTTCAGTGTTTTGAATGGACTGCTTCACCTAGAGAACATCGATATATATGTAACAGGCTCCAATTCAAAATTCCTTTCCAGTGACATTCTAACCGAGTTCAGAGGAAGAGGTGATGAAATACATGTCCTTCCCCTTACATTCGCAGAGTTCATGCAAACCTACAATGGAGACGTCTATCACGGTTGGGCGGAGTACATAACCTATGGAGGTCTCCCATTCACCCTCACAATGCAGACCGATGAGCAAAAAGAAAAGTATCTACAAAACTTGTTTAATGAAACTTATGTAAAAGACATACTATCTCGTAACAGAATAACAAAAAGCCAGGAATTGGACAGTCTAATAGACATACTGGCATCATCCATAGGCTCTTTGACCAATCCAAACAAACTTGAAAACAAATTCAAAAGCGTTATCGGTTCATCGATAAGTGCAAATACCATCGTGAAATATATATCTATACTTCAGGATTCATTCATTGTATCCGAAGTAAGTCGTTATGATATAAAAGGAAAAAAACATATAGGTGCAATAAAGAAGTACTACTTTGAAGATGTTGGGCTCAGGAATGCACGGCTGAACTTTAGACAAATCGAAGAAAGTCACATCATGGAGAACGTAATATACAACGAGCTTAGATACAGAGGCTACAATGTAGATGTTGGAGTTGTAGAAAGACGAGAGCCAACCGATTCAGCAAAAAGAGTCTATTATGAAGTCGATTTCGTAGCGAACAAAGGCAGCAGAAGATATTACATACAATCAGCATTGTCAATTCCTGACATTGAAAAAGAAAAGCAAGAAAGCAATTCGTTGAACTGCATAAACGACAGCTTTGGAAAGCTGATAGTCGTAAAAGACGTAGTAAAGCCTCACATGAACGACAAAGGAATCCTTACCGTGGGACTTTTTGATTTCCTTTTGAACAAGGAGATCCTACAATTTTGAGAAAAACTGGTTTTAAATCCATTTTTTCTCATTTCAACAAAAGTCATTGGAACTTTCTTCATGTAAAACATAACAAAATGAACCCCTCCCCGCAGTTGACTTGGGAGGGGTGGGAATGAAAAACAAACCTAGCTTGGAAAACGAATCCTCTTTTCCATTCAGATTCGTTGAACGGGATTGACAATCCCCTAGTCCGATGACATTGGATTACGTCCTTTCAGAAGGAAGGACGACTTCGATTGTCTCTGAAGCACCAGCTTCGACTGTCTTTACATGGGATGCATTCTTTCCATAGACAACCTCGATATCTGTCTTGTTGTTCTCCAAGATTGCTTTCTCGGCCTTGATTTTCGAATCATTTTCATGCTTGGCAAGAAGCAGGACATCTCCATTAGTTCCAACAGTTCCAGTAATAGACGTGTTTCTGATTGTTACGCAATCGTCAGAACCTTCTACAGTATGCAGGACTCTGATAGGAGCTGCATATGCTGAAAGGCCTTCGTTTTCTTCAGCTGTGCAACCACAGGCCGTGAAAGTACAGCCATCTATCGTCACCCTACGTGTACCCTCAGCAGCCTTGTAGTTCATGTTGATTGGAACGGCGCATTCAGTGAAGGTACAGTCCTTTATGACAATCTCTCCACTTGCGTTCGTGTAGACAGGAGAACTGGATTTCGTAGAAGAACAACCTTCAAGCAAAACATTCGTTATGCCTTTGTTCCCTGTTAGGTAAATCAACAACCCATTGGACGCAGTCCTGGAATCACCTTCCGACCTGCAGTTTTTCATTTCAATGGAAATGGTTGTACCTTCATCTCTAAAATTATCATCGTTACCCCAAAGATGAAGGTTTTTGGCATCATTCACCACTATTTTTATGTCGCCTTGTTTTGTGACAATATCATTGTCCATCACCTTTCCAGACGCAGAAGTGTATACTTCATAGTGATAAACTGAAAGGTCTTTGTTCTTAAAGTCTGCTCCATTTGCATTTATCGTGACAGAACCGTTCACTGGGAAGTGATCTCCCAAAGAGATTTCCTTTGCAAGAACTTCAACAGTTTTCTCTGAATCAATGTCAGATTTCAAAGCAGCAATCACAGCCTCTTCGAATATGGCATAGTACTCAGTTCCGATTCTTGCAACCGCATTGTCAACTATATCCTTTGTATTGCCACACCTTGTACACTTGCCTTCTTCGCCGTATTCATGTCCAAGTGCATCAACGTCTTTGGTTTCACCCTTGGCGCCACATGCAGAGCAGACCTGCTCGCTCTTTCCAGAATCGACACAGTTAGGAGCAACAACGACTGTCCACTCATAGGAATGTTCCTTCAAAGGAAGCTTCTCGGTCTCGACCTCGTTGCAACCTATACAGGTTCTTGTTCTGGAACCAGCTTTCGTACAGGTTGATTCCTCAACAACTTTCCACTCACTCCATGCGTGTTCATGGTCTGCACAGCTCACGAGAGCGACAAGCAGAACCAATGCGACAATCAAAACGTTCTTTCTCATCATATTCCCCTTTGACAGCGGGGTATGATTGATGTTCTCCCCGACTGACAGACTTCAGTCTACCCCCCCCCAGCACATTGTCAAGTGAACTTGTTCCGCTCATTCAAAAAGACATGAATGAAACGGAACAAGCGTTCTTCACCAAACCGAAAAAAGCAGATTTATGAAGAAAGTTTTCTTCAGTAGAGCCCGAAAACGAAGGAAAAGGAAGAAAGTCATCCACCTTCCAGTAGGAATGAACCCAAAGATACATTTTCACAAAACTTGACAGTTGGTGTTTCTTTTGCGATACTTCGAATGAAAAGAGGCACCGCCTGTGGACGGTCAACCTCAGATTGCTTTACGATAAATACCGCTCAGCTGTCGAGGGCTGGGCGGTACTACTTTCTACCATTGTAAGCCATTATCAACAGGCTAAGGACTGTGAATACAATCATCAGCAATTCGAAATCGCTCATAGGCAAAACCTCCTTCTTCGACTTTTCAGAAGAATCGGGAGGCAACCCCTCCCGATATCCTACTACGAATACGAGAGGTCGAACCGTCCACCGTTTCACGGCAGTTCCATCTTCATTATCACACATGCATTGTAACTTATCAAAAGTTTAGCCTTGATTTTGGTTTTACTTGGTCTCGACACCTGCCACAAGCGACACGGATTCTACAGGTGCTACAACCGCCACAACCACTACAACCTCTACAGATTGGCTACAGATTCAACCAAGCTCAAATTACTCACCATGCTTACCAACCCACCACACTCACCATGCTCACCATCGCTACAAAACGCTGACAATTTCCAAACGAAAGTCCCAAAACAGTGCGTTTTGGTGCGAGTAGTCCGTGATGTGAGAGAAGTTCGTGAAGTGAGTGTTGCACGTGAAGTACGTGCGTGATGTTCGAAATGCGCAAGACATCCACACAATATAGTCGATTAAAGCGCATTAGTAGGCGTAGTGAGAGTTGTAAGCGTAATGAGCATAGTGAGCTTAGTACACGAAACAAAACAAGGGATAGTGCTAGAGTGCACAGCCCGAGTGCAGCAACGATGAAGACGGCCCAAAGAGCAATAGAAATTTCGAAGCTATTCGCGGTCAGAACAAGGAGGGGGAACCGCGACATTACTATGCTGTACGGCTTGAGCGCATCGACAACGGCTGACACCAAAAGGCCAAGAAGCTACGTCTCGCGGCTATTTGCGAGGCAGTGCTAGGACGAAGGGCACAGACAGTACTTCTCTGTACGGCTGTGCCCGAACTGACAACGCAATGCACGCAAAGAGCAAGAGAGATTTCGAAGTTGTCCGTGCGACATACAAGAAGCAAGGCACAGGACAGTGCTGTGATGCACGGCCTGTGCCGAAGTGACGCAGTAGGTCACACGAAGAACGAAGAAATCAGCCTTTGACGGCACCGGCGGCCACACCCTTTATGATGTACTTCTGACAGCAAAGGTAGAAGATTATCACTGGTATGATTCCCATAAGAACCATAGCCATTGTGGCACCAAGGTCAACAACACCATAGCTGCCCTTGAGGTACTGGATGTGGATTGGAATTGTCATGTATTTGGTCCTGTCAAGGACGAGGTACGGAAGAAGATAGTCGTTCCAGACCCACATGATCTCAAGAATTGCAACGGAGATCAAAGTTGGCTTGAGGACAGGAAGAACAACCTGGAAGTATGTGCGGATAGGGCCGCAGCCGTCTATGACGGCGGCCTCCTCCATCTCAAGTGGAATCGTCTTCATGAAGCCTGAGAACATGAAGATTGCAAGGCCAGCACCAAAACCAAGGTAAACGACGGGGATTGTGAACGGGGTATTAAACTTTAGAGTGTCGGCGGTTTTGGATAGCGTGAACATAACCATTTGGAAAGGAACAACCATGCTGAAAACGCAAAGATAGTAGACTATGCGGCATACAAGGGAGTCTATCCTTGAGATGTACCAAGCGGACATGCTCGTGCAAAGGAGGATGACCGCAGTGGAGACTATGGTGATGAGGAACGAATATCCAACGGATTTGAGGTAAGGATAGTTTCCAAACGTCATGCCCTTTACGAAGTTGGAGAAGCCCGCCCACATCTCTCCGGCTGGAATCGAGAAGGTGTTGGTCTTGACGAAGGTGTTGATCTTGAAGGAGTTCAAGATGACAAGGACGATTGGGAATATCCAAAGAAGAGACAACAAAGCAAAGAAAACGGAGAGGACTGTTCTTCTGACCTTTTCTCCTGTAAGACTGGCTGCCATTACTGCTGTACCTCCTTTTCGCGGGTAAACTTAAGCTGCAACAGACCAATTACGGCAACAAGAACGAAGAAGATCACGGCCTTTGCCTGTGCGGTTCCTCGTGCAGCGGTGTTCGAGCCGTAGAACGTCGAATAGATGTTCAAGGCAAGCATCTCCGTGGTCTTGACCACAGAACCATCGGCCTTGAAGATGAATGGCTGGCCACCATTGAGCGCCAGGTTCTGGTCAAAGAGCTTGAAGCCGTTTGAGAGCGTTAGGAACGTGCATATCGTGATGGAAGACATGACGTTTGGGATGGTTATGTTCACAAGCGTCTGCCAGCGGTTCGCACCATCAATCTCGGCTGCCTCAATGATGTCGTCTGGGATGGCCTGGATACCTGCGATGTAGATTATCATCATGTAGCCTATCTGTTGCCAGCACATGAGGATGACAAGTCCCCAAAAGCCGTATTTGGTTTCAAGGAGGATGGATGTGTTGTATTTTGCGAGGATTCCGTCAAAAATCATTGACCAGATATGGCCAAGAACGATTCCTCCAATTAGGTTGGGCATGAAGAACACTGTCCTGAACAGGTTGCTGCCCTTTATCTTCTGAGTGAGGGCCAGCGCAATTGCAAAGGCCAAAACGTTGATTATCAATACCGATACTACCGCATACAAAGCTGTGTACCAAAACGCATGCATGAACGATGCGTCTTTGAACGCCTTGATGTAGTTTCCAACGCCAATGAATGTGGCGTCTGATGTGATTCTGAACTTGCAGAACGAAAGGTATATGCCTTGAATGAATGGCCATACGAATCCTATTGCAAAGGCTATAATCGTAGGACCCATGAACAGGGGGAACCAATGCTTGATTGGTTTCTTTATAAGGGAGGACCTAAGACCGCCCCCCTGACTGCGGACCTTCTTTTTCGTCGCTGTCATGTACTTAGTCAACTCCTAGTGCAATTTTCAAAAAGCAAGTGATTAAAAGAAGATGGCGGAGCCTTGACTCCGCCATCAGAATCTTCTAGAGATTAGTGCTCGTTTGCATACTGCGTTGCCCAACCTTGGACGAATGCAGTCTCGACAAGCTTCCAAGTCTCAGCTGAAGGAGCGTTGTCATACTGGTTCATTGCAGAAACGACACCTGCTCTCCAGTCATCTACAGCTGGAGTGTAGTTGAATGCCCAAGCCATGACATAGTTACCCTTCTTGTCGTATTCGCTTGCGGCTTTGAGGAACACGTTGTCAGAAACAGGAGCCTGCTTGTATGGGATTGCACCAAGTGTCCTAACGAGAAGCTCTGTTCCAGTCTTGGAAGTGACCATCCAGTACATGAAATCAAGAGTTGCCTCGATATCTTCCTGAGAAGCCTTTGCATTGACCGCCCAGCAGTTCTCTGTTCCACAGTTGAGACCGGCCATCTCCTCGCCTTCGACACCGCAGTAGAAAGGAATCATTGTGAGGTTTTCAGGATCAAGACCATAATCCTTCACAAGAGATTCGTACTCCCAGCTTCCGTTCTGGTAGAATACAGCCTTCTTCGTACCAAACTCGTTCTTTGCATCGTATCCGCCTGTTGCAAGGGAGTTAGGAGCGTATGCGGAGTTGTTGATGTAGAGATCCCAAAGGTTCTTGAAGTTGCCAAGATACTTGCCTGTGATCTTTGCTGGCTGAGGGCCGTCCGTCCAACCATCGTCTCTTGCTTCGTAGTAGAGAGCGACGTTTGCAAGGTGTCCGGAGAATCTCCAGGAAGAGGAGCCGTCCATACCAGATGATGTGAATGCATCGAAGCCAAGCTCAGCAGCTCTTGCATGGATGTCTTCAACGATGGCCTTGAGGGATGCGAAGTCCTTGATGTCCTCTACTGCATAGCTGGCCTTTGCAAGGAGCTCCTTGTTCACGATGATGCCAAAGCTCTCATAGCAGTAGCCAATTGAGCAGAGCTTACCGTTTTCATCGTAGTGGTTGTATGCAGCCGTGGTAAGCTCGTTGGCGACCTTGGTTCCCGTGAGATCGTATGCATACTCACCCCAAGTTCTTACTGCACCATCGTTTCCAATGACAAAGAGCGTAGGAGGAGTGGATTTGTCCATCTCTGCGGTGAGAGTCGTGCTATACTCTCCTGAAGCGGCTGTAACGACTTTTACAGGAACACCAGTCTCCGCTGTGTATGCAGCAGCGATTTCCTGGAAGGTTGCGTCAGCTTCCGGCTTGAAGTTGAGCCAATAGACGGAACCCTGCTTTGCTGTCTGATTCTCAGCAGAAGCCTGTGCAAATGCGCTTGAAAGAACAAGTGCAAGAGCTACGAGAACAACAATTGTCTTTTTCATTTTTTCCTCCAATCCAGGGGGATTGCCCCCTTTGAATTAATGACAAGGTATGTTCTATCACTACAAATTGCAAACGGCTATATTTTTTTGGTCAAGAAGATGTAAAATTGGCAATGTTTCCCCAATGAAGGTCTATTCTTCGTTTAGAATGTATCTCTCTGGAGAAATATCAGCAAAGTCAAACGTCGCTTCACCGTAGGAATATAACCACATATAGAGGAAAGTATGTTACCTTTCTTTCGTTTAAGCATAAAAGCACCTCTTGTACGTTTTCCAATGAAATTATACCTACTTTTTGACCTTTTTCCAAGAAAGACCCTCAAGAGCCAGGATTGGCAGTTTCATTTTTCTTTGGCGATTCCATGAAGAAACGAAGGTAAAGTGCTATCTTCTTTGGGCCAAGTAGATGTAGGATTACCCTAAACCAAACATTCCACAGGAGACGAAAATGCAGCTAATGCTCGATACAGCGAACCTAAAGGAAATAGAACAGGCACTACAATACTGCCAGTTGGCGGGCGTCACGACGAACCCTTCAATAATGAAGAAGGAAGGCAACGTGCCTTTCTTTGAGCACATGCGTGCAATAAAAGCCCTCATAGGAGAAGACGCCACATTACACGTACAGGTCATAGGCAACGACTGCGACACCATAGTGAAGGAGGCAAAACGCATCCACAAAGAGCTTGGAGATAACACATTCGTTAAGATTCCCGTATCCAAGGAGGGCCTCAAGGCAATGCAAATCCTCAGAAAGGAAGGCATAGGGGTTACCGCCACAAGCGTATACACCACATTCCAAGGCATCATGGCCGTCCTTGCCGGGGCTCGATACATGGCCTGCTACTACAATAGGATGCTTGATGTGAACATAGATGCACAACAGGTCATAGGCGAGATACAGCATTTCATAGACGAAAGCGGCTCTGACTGCCAAATCGTAGCCGCATCCTTCAAGAACATACAGGAAATAACATCTTCGTTCGCCTGCGGAGCATCGTTCTGCACTGTTCCATACGATGTCTTCATGAAAGGGCTGTCGATGCCATGCATAGACAAAGCGGTCGAGGACTTCAAAAAGGACTGGAACGCCGTACATGGAGAGAACGTCACAATAGCTGACCTTTGACCAAGAAATCCGCTGGAATCCATATGGAGGCTCCAAAAAGCCAACTCAACCGCAAGTTGAGCGATAAAACAACCATTGATACGGGTTGTTCAACTACAGGTCCATTACAAAGGTCCAGAAGAAAAGCTAGATTTCCTGGTGTAGGGGCCAAAGGAAATCCCAAAGGGGAGTTCTCAATTGACCCTCCAAGGAGAAAAGAAGATGAAAGAAACATTTGGAACAAGATTTGCAAGACTCAGAAAGGAAAAGGGTCTCACACAGGACTTCGTAGCGGAGAAAGCGAATGTAAGCCCTCAGGCCGTCTCAAAGTGGGAAAACGACATAAACATGCCTGACATCACACTGCTTCCAATGCTGAGCGACCTCTTGGGAGTGACTACGGACGAACTTCTTGGAAAGGAGACGGTTCCAGCGGTTAGGATGCTTGATGCTTCGCAGAAGAAGCCTTTCGAGCAAATGCTCCTTAGAATCGTCGTGGATTCCAAGGATGGAGACAAGGTACGTGTGAACCTACCACTCTCCCTTGTCAAGATATGTCTTGAAACAGGACTTTCAATGCCGGAGGTTTCAGGGAACAAGGCCACTGCAGAAGCCCTTTCCAATATAGACTGGCAGCAGATGTTCTCCCTCATTGAGAAAGGTGTCATTGGAGAGCTTGTAAGCGTGCAGTCAGCAGACGGAGACAATGTCTCCATAGTGGTTGAATGAGAACGAAGCTCTGCTTATGAAAATACACATAAACGTAGACGATGAGGACTCAAGGTTCAAGTTGAACCTTTGGGTCCCCGCAGGTCTCATAAAGTCAAGGTTCATCTGGAAGCAGGCAGAAAAGGCCAAGGGAATGACACCTGAACTGGCGGACAAGCTCCAAAAGGCGTTCACTACGGCCTACTCTGAAATCAAAGACTACATCAAAGCCAACGGGCACTTCACCCTTGTCGAAGTCCAGTCGGACGGCACGCATGTGAAGATAACGATATGAAGACGACCATACAGAGGCCTCGTTGCAAGGCAAAAGCCGAGCGACGAGGTTCAAACATTCACCACTTCAAGAAGACGCCTTCAAGAAGTCACCACTGCATCCTTCCAACATAGCGGTCGTTCTGAGAAAGCTTCTTGACGAGCCTGAATGCCACAATGAACATGACGACGACGAACGCCACGAATATCCAAGCGTAGTTCTGGTTCTCTATGGAGGCAGTGAAATCGTAGCAGCCGTGAAGGACTATGGAACTGAGAAGGGCTACGACTCTGCATGTCTTGGACTGCGAATGCATGCCATAGCTTTCGTACTTCTTTGCAAGGCCGTACCACGCTCCCATGAACACCCCAAAGCAGGCATGGCCTGGGACTGCAGTTACAGCACGTATGAGAGCTGTTCCAAAACCATACATGAGCACATAGCTTATGTTCTCCCAAAGGGCGAATCCAAGGGAGACGAACACAGCGTAGACCACCCCGTCGAACTGGAAGTTGAACTCAGGGTCCTTCCATGTGCGCTGCTTCATGAGAAGGTACTTGAAGCCCTCCTCAGACACCGCAACCACAATGAAATACAATAGGAAGTTGTAGAGAACCGTTTGCTCCTGCACGAAGCTGGAAAGCACGAACTCCCCTATCCACTCGGTCAGCATTGCAAAGACGGTGGCTATGACTCCCCTTACCACGAGGTTCCACAAAAGTCTTGGAGACTCCTTGTCCAGATGATCGACCTTGTACACCTTCACAAGAAGCACGACAGCTGGAATCACGGCAGCTGCAATGAGTATTGGATTGAGGTAGAAGAAATAGAAGAACGGAAAAAACATCTACAGACCCTCCCAAACACTTACAGCGGCCAAGAGACCGCTGCAAACGAAATCATATACCTGATATACCAAAGAATCTACTGATATTCAACGACATCGGCCCAACGGTACAGGAATTCACGCTCCTGTTCGTTGCCCTTCACGCTCTGGGATGCGGCAACGATTGGCATCCATTTCTGGACGTACTGCTTTGGAGTGTCGCTCTTTTCGCAGAAAAGGTTCAGATACTTCTTGGCCGTCTCCTCGTCGCCTTTGAGGCAGAACAAAAGGTATGTCCTTGCTACGTCCGCCGATGCATTGCCCTGTGTTGCGTGGGCCCAGTCTATGATGTAGGGCCTTCCCTCTGGCGTGATGATTATGTTGGACGGGTTGAAGTCCCCATGGCACAGCTTCACGTGCTTTGGCATGGCCTTGAGGCGTGTATTGAGTTCGTACTTGACCGTAGCGGAAAGCGTCGTCTCCGATATCTTGCGCTCCATCTTGTCGCGGAGCTTGTTCAAAAGCGGACACTTGAGGGCATGCATGCTTATCTGGAGGTCTACGAACTCGTTGAGGTATTCGTCCTTCTTATCAGGATTCTCCTCCATGAGCTGGGCAAGGGTCTTGCCTTCTATGTAGTCATAGACTATGGCCCAGCGTCCATCCTCCACGGTGGTGACTTCATGGATCTTTGGAACGTGCAGCCAGGTCTCCTCTACACGGGCCTGGTTCAAGGCTTCGTTGAAGATATCGGCCTTGGAGAAGCTCTTGTCGAAAACCTTGTAGCAAAGGTTTCCCTCCCTGTATATGGTTTTATGCTTTCTTATAGCTATCACATTGTCTAGATTCATCTAATCCTCCTCTCTCTTCACATGATGCAGAACCCCAGCAAAGGCCTCACTTGGAGGCCTTCTCCTGGAAATGCCTGTCGCCGTAGTATGCATTGAGGTACATCTGCTTGATCTCGCTCATAAGAGGATATCTTGGGTTTGCACCCGTGCACTGGTCGTCGAAGGCCTGCTCAACCATGTCGTCGAGTCTGTCGAGGAAATCCTTCTCGTCTATGCCGTACTCGCGTATGGAAGACTTGATTCCAATCCTCTTCTTCAAATCATTGACCGCTTTTATGAGATTTTCAAGCTTTTCTTCATTTGTTTTTCCACCAAGACCAAGTTCAGTGGCCACATTCGCATAGCGTTCAAGCGTATGGGGGTGGTCGTACTGCGAGAAGGTACCCATCTTTGCAGGGACCTCGGAGGCATTGAACCTGAGGACCTCCTCTATCATGAGTGCGTTCGCAACTCCATGTGGAAGATGGTGGAAGGCTCCAAGCTTGTGGGCCATTGAGTGGCACACGCCAAGGAATGCATTTGCAAAAGCCATGCCGGCCATCGTGGCGGCGTTGGCCATCTTCTCGCGGGCCTCAATGTCCGTAAGGCCGTTGTCATAGGCTCTTGGAAGGTACTTGAAGATCACTTTGAGGGCCTGGAGCGCAAGGCCATCGGTATAATCTGTGGCCATCACCGATGCATAGGCCTCCAAGGCGTGCGTTACGGCGTCTATGCCAGATGCAGCCGTCAAGCCCTTTGGTGCCGTCATGTGGAGATCCGTGTCCACGATTGCCATGTTTGGAAGGAGCTGATAGTCTGCAAGCGGGTATTTGACACCGGTCGTCTCGTCCGTGATGACTGCAAATGGCGTGACCTCGCTGCCCGTACCGGCACTTGTAGAGACTGCAATGAAATAGGCCTTCTCACCCATCTTTGGGAACGTGTAGACCCTCTTGCGTATATCTATGAATCGCATGGCCATGTCCATGAAATCGGCCTCCGGATGCTCGTAAAGAACCCACATTATCTTTCCTGCGTCCATTGCAGAGCCGCCGCCAAGGGCTATGATGCAGTCTGGCTGGAACGATGTCATGAGTGCAGCTCCCTTCTTCGCACATGAAAGAGTCGGGTCCGGCTCGACATCGAAGAACGTCTCGTGGACGATACCCATTTCGTCAAGCTTGTCCGTGATTGGCTTCGTGTAGCCGTTCTTGTAAAGAAAGCTGTCCGTTACGATGAACGCCCTCTTCTTGCCCATGACCGTCTTGAGCTCGTCAAGCGCAACAGGCAGGCATCCTTTCTTTATATAGACCTTCTCAGGTGCTCTGAACCACAACATGTTCTCTCTTCTCTCCGCTACTGTCTTGATGTTCAAAAGATGCTTGACCCCAACGTTCTCGCTCACGCTGTTTCCTCCCCATGAGCCGCAGCCCAAAGTAAGGGAAGGTCTGAGCTTGAAGTTGTACAGGTCTCCTATACCGCCCTGAGAAGAAGGAGTGTTGACCAGTATGCGGCAGGTCTTCATGCGAGCTTCGAACTCGTTGAGTTTGTCCTGCTGGGTCACGACGTCAAGATAGATTGACGAAGTATGACCGTAGCCGCCGTCTGCAATGAGGTGCTCGGCCTTGTCAAGGGCATCATCGAAGTCCTTGGCCTTGTACATTGCAAGCACAGGAGACAGCTTCTCATGGGCGAACTCCTCCGAAAGGTCCACGCTCTCCACCTCGCCAATGAGGATCTTCGTGATATCAGGCACCTTGAAGCCCGATATCTCTGCGATCTTCCCTGCACTCTGGCCTACGATCCTTGCATTGAGCGACCCGTTTATGAGAATGGTCTTCCTCACCTTGTCCAACTCCTCTGCATTGAGGAAGTGGCATCCACGAGCCTTGAATTCCTTCTTCACTGCATCATAGACCTTTTTGTGGACTATGACGGACTGCTCGGATGCGCATATCATTCCGTTGTCGAACGTCTTGGAGTGGATTATGGAGTTCACAGCAAGCACGATATCCGCACTGTCGTCTATTATTGCAGGGGTGTTTCCAGGTCCAACACCAACGGCTGGCTTTCCTGACGAGTATGCAGCCTTGACCATGCCAGGGCCACCTGTTGCAAGTATGAGGTCGGCATCCTTCATTATGAGGTTCGTAAAATCAAGGCTTGGAACATCTATCCAGTCTATGATGCCTTCAGGTGCACCTGCTGCAACGGCGGCATCAAGGACTATGCGCGCAGCCTCTATCGTGCTGTTCTTGGCCCTTGGGTGGGGGCTTATCACTATGGCGTTTCTGGTTTTGAGGGCCAAAAGGCACTTGAAGATTGCAGTAGATGTTGGGTTGGTGGTTGGAATTACCGCTGCAATGACACCTACAGGCTCTGCTATCTTCTTCATGCCATAGGATTTGTCCTCCTCTATGACACCGCAGGTCTTCACATTCCTGTATGCATTGTATATGTGCTCGGATGCGTAGTTGTTCTTTATGACCTTGTCCTCGACGATGCCCATACCGGTCTCCTCCACCGCCATCTTTGCTAGTGGAATCCTGGCCTTGTTTGCCGCACTTGCAGCTGCAAGGAATATGCGGTCAACTTGCTCCTGCGTGTATGTGGAGTATATCCTCTGAGCGCTTCTCACTCCTACGAGAGCATTCTCCAGAGCCTCAACGCTGTCGATCAAAACGCGTTTCTGATTCTTCATGTACCTAGTTCCTCCAAAGAGGGACTTTCAAAACTCCTTCATGCGTCTTGGTCACGCCCTGCACGGTTGGAACCCCGCCTTTGGCAACTTCACAATACACAAAGTATTGTTTCAGTCGCCTCATGCGGCTTCCATCTCGGCAATCCGTGTCCAATCCACACAAAGCTCAGTTTTGCAAGTTCCTCCAAAACATTCTAGAAAAAACATCTAGAAATTATAGTTTTTTCGAGGATTTGACCATTAGGTACAGCTTATATCCGTTATGTAGATGGAAATATACCCTACACAAAATCGCATGAAACTACATGTTTATGATATGTATTATTTCAGGAAGCAACTGCTTCTTCCTTGACAGCGTGTCCTGTATGTCGTAGACGTGATCTGCAAGCTTCTCGTATGAGAACTTGCTTTCAAGCGCGAAGTCGGACGACAGCAATAGGCTCTGCCCCTTGAGGACGTCAGTTATCATGAGCATGACCCAATCAAGGTGGTTGAGCCGCTTTATCTTCTCAAGAGCTGCAAGATAGGCTGCGCTGTATTCTTCTATGTCCTGAAGGGTCTGCACCTCGCACTGCCCTATCCCAAGGTTTATGTTGCCTTCCTTGTAGGTCTTGAAGTCACTTGAAATGACGGTCTCAGGCTCTCTGGTGACAAGGCTTCCAACATTGGTGAAAAGCGAGCGCCCAAACTCCTCAAGGTCCACTACCCCGCTCATTGGAGCAAGCCTCTCTGCAGACCAAATGTCAATGCCAGTGGTGGTTGGGCTTCTTAGGATTATCGTATCCGTGAGGATTCCGGCAAGAAGCACCTTTGACGTGGTCTTGTCTGGCACGACGTTGTTCCTAAGAAAGAGCTGATAGATTATTGTGCACGTGCTTCCAAGTGGCTCCGAGTCTATGAAGATGGGAAGGTCCGTCTTTGGAGCATCCAGCCTGTGGTGGTCGATTATCTCCTTTATCTCCGCAGTCTCTATGCCCCTTATGCTCTGGTCAGGCTCGTTGTGGTCAACGAGGATCACGCTGTACTTTGGCTTCTTGAGGAAGCATCGCCTCGTCACGAACCCCGCATACCTGTCCTGGTCGAACACCGCAAGGCCTCTGAGCTTGGAGGACGAAAGCTGCTCCTTGGCAACGTCGAAGAAATCATCAACCTGGAGGATAGGCCCCTGCTGACCCAAAATGGTAGAGACCGATGGTGCCATCCTAAGCCTTCTTATGGTCTCTGCAATCCCTTCGTTTGAGGCATAGACGATGCCCTGATAACCATCAATAGCTGGATTTTCTTCACCATTCACGCCTGTAATGATTATTGCAGGCACATTGAGTGCAATTGCCTTGGCGAGTTTTCCCCTCTCATCGTAGTCCGTTGGAAATGGTATCACAACGATGCTTTCCATTGGATTGTCAATGTCGTTGGTATCAGCCTTGATCACGGCGCGGAACTCTACAGGTGAGTCAGAATCGCCTTTCTGCGAAATGTAGCGGCCGGGAATGACCTTTCCAAAGTTCTCGCTGTTGAACACGTAGCATGGACACCCGCCTGAATTGTCCTTGAGGAACCACGAGGTTATGTCGTCCACAGAGAGGAGTCCCTTGAACTGCTGCCCGTCGAAGATGGCAACGGCACTTGGCTTCGTTTGGTCGTATATCCTTATGAGATCGAAGATGGGCGCCTTGCAGTCAAGCCCATGCTCCCCAGTTCTCATGACATCCCCAACCTTTGGATGGACGTCCCTCATGTAGGGTGGGGCCTCTATTCCCAACACCTCCAGCTGCCCCTTAACGCTGTCTGAAAGATGGCCGCACCTTACGGCCTTGTACTCATGTATCCTGTCTATCGAGCCCTTGAGGGCTGCGTATGCGTATGCAGCGCATAGGCTGTCCATGTCAGGGTTTCTATGCCCTGTGATGTATACTTCGTTTCTAAGATTCTCTCTCATGCCCAAAGGGTAACCTATCTTCAAGAAGAACTCAACCTCACTTTTGGGGGCTGTTAGGGCCTATGGGGCTTATTGGGCTTATGGGGCCGTTGGGGCTGTTAGGGCGCTTGAAGACTGTTGAACCATTGAAAAGCAATTTCCAATGAAACGGCTTTTGCCTTCTTTCAGTGGAAAAGAGTCTTTTGCAGTCATGGCCGAGAAGAACAATTCTGCAGTGTATTGTGGAAGAAAAAGGAAAAAGCGGAGAGGGACAACCTCTTGAACTGCAATGTGTTCAAGGTGGCTCCCCAGTTAAGTCTCGGATTCTGTTCCCTAAAACCACTAGGCGGGAGCAATGCACCGTTTCTATGCCGGGATCCGTCTAAAAAGTTTGAGCAAGAGAATTTCGTCCCATCTCCGCGTATGGCAATGTTAGCATACAAGAGCGAGCAATGGAAGAGGATTCTTCACCATCAATCTGCAATGGCGACTTCAAGAGCTATCTCCACGAGGCGGTCGTCAACGGACCTCTTTCGCTTGCCCAGGGAACCCTGCTCCCAGTAGTCGCCCTCGAGGCGGTCTGCGGAAAAGAGCATCTGGTAGCAGTCAACGCCGCGGAACTGAGAGACGGCCATGTTGGCGGCGCATTCCATCTCTACGGCTAGTACGCCCTGGTCCTTCATGAGTTTGATTGCAGAGGGGGTCTCTCTATAGAAGGCATCGCACGTCCACACTTTACCGCAGATATGAGGCACGCCAAGGCTGTCCAGAATGACATCGGTCTCCATGGCTGTGGATACCTTGATCCAAGGGCTGTCGTGCGTGGCGTAGTGCCAGCTGACACCTTCGTCCCTGTAGGCATGGGTGGGGACTATGAGGTTGCCTTGAGTGAGAGGAGAAAGGGAGCCGCATGTGCCTATGCAAACGAAGCGTTTGGCTCCGCAGACGATGTATTCCTCTATGAAACCGGCTGCCACGGGGGCGCCTATTGGAATGTTGACGCATGCAATCTCGCGGCCTTTGTACTTGAAGCCGTAGACGGGGCATGGGACTCCGCAGCGGAATGTGGAGATGGTCTTGGGCTTGAAGCGGTCCCTTACTGCGGCGCAAAGGGACGACGACCACACGATGAGGACTGTAGAGGGGAAGTTCGGGACCCTCTTTGCAAGCATGGAAGGCTTGAGAAGCTCCTCTTCATTGAAAAACGGCAGCATATGGAACAACCTCCTTGAAGGGTACAAAACAAAAGGATGCGGAACAAACAAAGCTCGTTTTGCAAAAACCTCGGAAAACCGATATATTTAGAGTATGTCAGAAAAACTCAAAGATGTTCAATTCATAAGGCTTCCTGGAGACAGGAAGATTGGCGATACGGTGCTCAAGGGAGACAAGCCCCTTCCGGTTCAGTTCCAAGCAGGTCAGAAGCCTGAGGACATAGACTTCAACAGCATAGTTGCAGGCCTCATCAAGGTAGTGGCATGGGAGCCTGAAAACGAAAACATAGGCTATTACAGGCAAATACTGCTTGGAATGCAGCCCGATGCCGTCAAGGAGCTCAACCTTGCAGCAATCTCCAAAAGCCAGAAGAAGGACTACGAGTTCGCCCAAGAGCTCATGCTTGCGGTCAAGAACCTGTCAGACGCCCCGGAAAGCTACGTGAATCTTGCCGTACTCTACGCCCAAATGACCGTTGACCTCCACAAAAAGGGAGACGACGTCAAGGCCGACATGTACGACGACAAGATAATTCAGGTCCTAAACGAATGCATGGAGAAACACCCCGGCTATGCACCTGCATACAGCGAAGCAAGTGCATTCCACATGAGGCATGGGGACATAGAAAGCGCAAGGGACTACCTTTCACGCTATGTAGGGCTTGAAAAGGATGACAAGAAGCGAGAGGAATCCCAGAAGTCCCTTGAGAGGTTCAACAGCATCCTGGAATCCAACGACAAGCTCATGTACGCATACGACAAAATGATGATGGGGTGTGCAGACGAAGCCCTCACAGTCATAGAACAGCACATAGCCCAAGGGAACAAGACATGGGAGTCCTACTTCATAAGAGGCTGGGCGAAACGCGTGCTAGAAGACTACGATGGAGCGCAGAAGGACCTATTGGAAAGCCTAAGGCTTGATGCCAGGAACGCAGAGGTCTACAACGAGCTTTCGATATGCGCCCGCGAGCACGGGGATGTGGAGCTTGCGAAGAACTACCTCCAGATAGCCTTGGACCTTGACGACGAGGATATGGTCTACATAACGAACCTTGCATTCCTTCACCTTGCCGATGGCGAGTACACGGAGAGCCGTGAACTTCTTGAAAAGGCCCGCACCATAGATCCAAACGACCCTCAGCTCAAGTTCCTCATGCAGGAATACGAGAGGAAGACGGGCGATGTCATTGGTGATGTGATAAGCGAAGAGATCTATACGGACGAGCAGTTCGAAGAGCTCCACAGGAAGGAACACGAGGAGCATCACCACCACGAAGAGGTTTGAATGCATACGACTTTGACATGTAGGACACAGGATGAAATGGTTGAGCTTGGGAGGAAAATGGGCTCTTCCTTCCATGAGGGCACGGTGGTCTCCCTAAGAGGCAGCCTTGGCGCAGGCAAGACGGTCTTTGCAAGAGGCGTCGCACGAAGCCTTGGCATTGAAGAGGCCATAGTCAGCCCAACCTTCACGCTGGTGCAGGAGTACGATGGAAGACTCCCCCTCTACCACATGGATCTCTACAGGATAGAGACCGTAGAGGACTTCGAAATGATAGGAGGAGAGGACATGCTCTACTCCAACGGTGTATGCCTCATAGAATGGAGCGAGGTCATAGACGAGCTTCTTCCAAAGGACACAATCTACATATCCATAGCCGTGAACCCGGACCAAAGCAGGACTGTGGACATAGAAGCACCAAACATAGAAGTGACAACCATAGAGGCATCAAACATAGAAACGCCATGCGCTGTGGAGCCAGACACGAAAACAGGAGACAAGCAATGAACGTCCTTGTATGCGATACATCATCACAGGCCCTTACCACAGGGCTTTTCACAGACACCTTTAAGGAAGTGCGCACCTTGCAGGGCCGTACGGTACAGCATTCTGAAAGGCTCGTCCCAACCGTCATTGAACTGTGCAACGATGCAAAGATAGACACAAAGGACATAGACCTTCTCGTATGCACGCGAGGCCCAGGATCCTTCACGGGGCTCAGGATTGGAATGGCGGCGTTCAAAGGCATGGCGTTCGCACTTGGAAAGCCAATCGTCTCCGTCTCGACCCTTGAAGCCTATGCATCCTGCGTAGGATGTGTCAGTGCCTTCGAAGGGGCCGTCGTACCGGTGATAGACGCAAAGAAGCAGCGCTGGTACCTAGCTGCATTCTCAAAGTCACACGGCAGCTCCAATGCAGGACAGAATGCCATTTCCAGACTCATCCCTGACACCGATGGCACTGAGGCAGACCTCGTGGAAGCCCTCTCTCCATACTGCAACGTACTTGTGACAGGACCAGATGCCCAGGCATTCGCAGGAATGCTTACAATGTCACAATGTTTCAAAGACAAGCACATTTTTGTGGATACAAAGGCAAATGAGGCCATTGCAACGACTCTCTACGAACTTGGTATCAAGCAGTACGAAGCCAATGGTGCAGATGATATAGGGCAAGGCCCTTTATACCTAAGAAAGAGCGATGCAGAGATTGCCCTGGAAGAAAAGCAGGCTGCTCAGAAGCTGTCTGCAACGAACCAAGCCAAGGCCAAGGAGGTCTGACATGGCGGACAACGATATCAGAAACAACGACACCAATGACAACGGTGCCAAGGAAGTGGACATCCTAATAATTGGGGCGGGTCCTGCCGGCCTTGCATGCGGTCAATACAGTGCAAGAGCTGGTCGCAGTACAGTCATGATTGAAGAAATGGCTCCTGGTGGGCAGACCATGATAATAGATGCAATAGAGAACTACCCAGGCCTTGGGAAGGTGTCAGGCTTTGAACTTGCCGAGAAATTCGAAAGCCAGGCCAATGCCTTTGGATGCCAGACGGTCTATGCAAGCGTATCTGAGATAAAGCCACTTGATGATGGTACGTTTGCCGTCCAGACCAGCGATGGCGCATACAAAGCCAATGCCGTTGTTCTTGCAACTGGGGCGAAGCACAGGACCCTGGGGGTTCCAGGAGAGAAGGAGTTCACAGGAAGAGGTGTAAGCTACTGTGCAACCTGCGATGGACCGTTCTTCAAAAGCAAGAGAATCCTTGTGTGCGGAGGCGGAGACAGTGCATGTCAGGAAGCAATGTACCTTGCAAAGCTCTCTCAGGATGTGACGGTATGCCACAGAAGGGACAGGTTCCGCGCACAGGCATCCATAGCAAAGGCAATGGAGAACACCGCAGGGATAAAGGTGAAGCTCAACACGACAGTTGCCTCCATAAACGGAGAGGACGGAAAGGTGAAGTCAGTCACGCTCAAGGATGTGGCGACGGGCGAAGAATACACACAGGAGTTCGACGGCGTGTTCGTGTTCGTTGGAAGCGAACCTCAGACACAGCTTGTTCCGTTCTGCAAAAAGGACGAAGCAGGCTTCGTAGCCACAGACAGGACCATGATGACAAGCGTACCGGGCCTTTTCGCCGTGGGTGATGTACGGGACACCCCGTTCAGGCAAATAGTCACAGCGGCGGCGGACGGAGCCATAGCTGCGCACTACGCAAGCGAGTACATAGACAGGCTTGAAGAAGATTGAAGACACACTGGAAAACGCGCATTGGACCAGCTTCAGGGCACTGCAACTTTTCCTATCATTTATGCCCCAAATGGTGTATCATGAAGACATGAAAATCCTAATGGTGACAAGCGAGGCCGTGCCCTTCTCCAAATCAGGAGGCTTGGCCGATGTAGTAGGTGCGCTCTCCTGCGCCCTCAATAGACAAAAGACTGCAAGGAGTAAGGAAAGGCACGACGCAAGGATAGTAGTGCCATCATACAACACGTCCATAGATGATTCAGGCGAGCATGTATGCACATTGAACGTCCCAATGCTGGCATCCCAGGAAGAAGTCGAGGTACGCAGCAAGTCCGTGGACGGCACCACCTACTATTTCGTGTGCCACCCAAAGTTCAACGAACGGATTGGAATCTATGGAGACACAAGCTTCCAGCCATACGTTGACAACTTCGAACGTTTCTCCATCCTTTGCAAGGCGGCTCTGCAGCTGTGCGAGGAGCTTGGATGGAAACCTGACATCATCCATTGCCATGACTGGACGACAGGGCTTGTCCCCTACTTTCTCAAGCAGCGCAACAGCCAGTTCTTCATGGGTACGAAAACGGTGTTCACCATACACAACTTGGCATACCAGGGAACGTTTCCAAGGATGGACTTCCTGCTTGCAGACTCAAAGCCCAACGCAAAGATGTTTGGAAACGAGCAGGTCAACATGCTCAAGACAGGCCTTGTCTATGCAGACTTCATAACGACGGTGAGTCCAACATACGCAAAGGAGATCCAGACTCCTGAACAGGGATGCGGACTCGAAGACATAATCGTGAAAAGGAAGAACAGGCTCAAAGGCATAACCAACGGCATAGATACAAACGAGTGGAATCCCCAGAAGGACGCCCTCATACCATATCACTTCAGCATTGGAAGGATGGATGGAAAGGCAAAGCTCAAGGCACAGGTCCAGCAGCAGTTCGGACTCATGGAGGAACCCAACGTGCCGCTCTTTGCAATGATAAGCCGCCTTGCATCACAGAAGGGGTTCGATGTGCTTCTCCAGGTTCTTGACAACGTACTGGACGATATGGAACTCCAATTCGTGATAGTTGGCACAGGAGACTCCCAAATAGAGGGAGAGCTCCTTGAAATGAAGAAAAGGCATGCGAACCTGTCCGTCAACATCCTGTTCTCTAACAAAGCGGCGCACCTCATAGAGGCGGGAAGCGATTTCTTCCTAATGCCAAGCAGATACGAACCTTGTGGACTAAACCAGCTTTATTCGCTACGGTATGGGACAATACCAATAGCCCACAGGACAGGCGGCCTTGCGGACACCATAATAGATGTGGACGAGTATCCAAACAAGGGCACAGGCCTCTTGTTCGACGAGCTTACACCCAGTGAGATACGAAAGCACATTTCAAGGGCCGTTGAGCTGTACAACAGGAAAGAAGGAAGCGGATGCATGGAAAGGATTCGCAGAAGAGCCATGGAGCAGGATTTTTCATGGAATGCATCCGCAAGCGAATATATCAACCTCTACGAGAGGCTTCTCGAGGATTGATCAAGGACACGATAAGAAAAACATAGGAGGGTTGAAACATGAAGAAGGACAAAGTAGTTGCAATCATTCTTGGAGGTGGAAAAGGCACAAGACTCTACCCGCTTACAATGGACAGGGCGAAGCCTGCCGTACCGTTTGCTGGAAAGTACAGGCTTGTGGACATTCCAATATCGAACTGCATAAACAGCGGATTCAAGCAGATCTACCTTCTTACGCAGTTCAACTCCGCATCCCTTCACAACCACATAGCAGGGACCTACACCTTTGACCAGTTCACGAAGGGCTTTGTACAGATCCTTGCTGCGGAGCAGACATACAAGGGCGAATCCTGGTATCAGGGAACAGCAGACGCAGTAAGGAAGAACCTCATACACTTCCATGACCAGAGCGCCGAATACTACATTATACTCAGCGGAGACCAGCTCTACAGAATGGACTTCTCCCTCATGCTCAAGCGCCACATAGAGACCGGGGCCGAGATAACCATAGCTGCCAAGCCAATAGCAAGAAGCCAGGCAACCGGCCTTGGAATCATGGGAACCGACGCAGACGGCATGATAGACAAGTTCTACGAAAAGCCAAGCCCAGACATGGACATAAGCGACTACAAGGTCAACCCTACATACCTTGAGAACAGCCTTGGCGTCAAAGCCGACGAGTCCAACGAATACCTTGCATCCATGGGAATCTACATCTTCTCCGCAAAGACCATGGAGGAGGTCCTTGACAACGACAAGACAGACTTTGGCAAGGAGATAATCCCTGACTCCATCAAGGACCGCAAGGTGGCATCGTTCCTGTTCGATGGCTTCTGGGAGGACATTGGAACAATAAAGGCCTTCTATGAGACGAATATAGACCTTGCAAGCATTCGCCCGCAGTTCAACTTCTACGATGAGGACATGCCAATCTACACTCACAGGCGCTACCTCCCGGCAACGAAGCTCAACTTCTGCACGTTCTCAAGCTCGCTCGCATCCGAGGGCTCCATCATAACCAACGCATCCATAGTCAACTCCATAATTGGAGTCCGTACGCTCATAGAAAGCGGGGCGTCCCTCAACGGAGTCTACTGCATGGGTGCCACCTACTACGAAACGGACGAGCAAAAGGCCCACAACCGTGAAATTGGCATCCCCAACATTGGAATAGGAGAAGGCACCCTCATACGAAAGGCCATCATCGACATGAATGCACGCATAGGAGGGGGCTGCCGCATTGGCATAGACGACATAGAGCGCAAGGACGGCGACTACCCCACCTACTCCATCCACGACGGCATCATAGTCATAAACAAGAACGCTGTAATCCCCAACGGAACGATAATCTGATTCCAAACCGATATCGTTGGATTTGGCACAATGTATGGCATCCATGCCATCAATCATGTCAAATCAGGACGATTGAAGGGAAAAGGAAATGAAGCGTTGCGACGCCCAAGGACACATATCCAAGGGCGTTTCTTTTTGCATCGTTGAAGCTCACGACGGCATCGGTCCTGGAATTGTAGGCCTTGAGGAAGTAGAAGACAACGACAAGGGTGGTGAAAGCCGGGATGAAGTCTCCAAGCACCATAGGCCCAGGCTCCATTGGAAACAGAACCAACGATGCAGCAACGACCACACCTAGGATGATGAATATGACAGGATACTGTTTGCGGGAACGGTAGAAGCTCTGCAGGTTTATCAGAAACAGCATGCTTGGGCCGTACTTGTCCACAAGAAGAAGACAAGATGCAAGAACAAGATATACCACGCTGACGAAATAGACCTGAGGCATACACCAATTCTAGCGGCACAAAGCCCCCTGTTCAAGCATCCCCACAAAAAACAAAAAAGGCCGCAGCCCAGCCGCCATGCGACCGAACCACAGCCTATCATAGCCATTGTTCACATATCAGACTTCTGGATAGATCTGTACTCCGTTGATTTTGATGATTGAACCATTGTTACTCTCAAGCTGGAAGTATTTCGACCCCTGCGCTCCAGTGGCGACGTTTTTAAACTCAATGGATCCCTCGAACGAAACATTGCAAACAACCTTAGTTTTAATGTTCAATGCTGGCTTGCCGGATTCCGCTGCTTCGTTTGTATTTTCAAACGAGCAGTTCTTCACCGTAATTGTAAGAGACAAAGGACGCTCGGTGTACGGATGAAGAAATTTGCCAACAGAACTAATGAATGAACAGTTCTCGAACACATAGTTTTTTCCAGTGTAAAGCCACAGACTATAGTTGCCATTGTCCTTGAATTCGCATCCCTTGAATATGACATCACCATTTCCCCAATGCGCTCCCATTCCAACGATTGCACATCCGTCGAATTCAAGAGAACCTGCTCTCGCAAATCCCTGGTAATTAGAACCATCACCTATTACCACCGTCATGTCCTTGAAAGCAAGGTTTGCACCTTCAATGTAGTTTATATGGTTCCCTTCATAAGGAGGCATTGTCAAATCCGTTGAAATATCAATCGTTGTCTTTTCCTTACCATTTCCAACGAAAGTAATATCATAGGCAGAATTATCGTTGCTTCCAGTAATCGTGCTGAAATTCTCCAACTTGACCGAATTCTTAAGGACAACAATCTCCGCAGTCTTGGACTCTGCATCCTTCAATGATTTAATGGCACCAGTAAGAGTATCGAAATACTTCGTTCCGATCCTTGCCTCTGCTTTATCAACATCATCCTTCTTTGCATGGCAGACGGTGCATTCACCGTTTGAATCGTATTTGTGGGCAGCTACAATGGATCTTGTTTTTCCTTTGGCAGAGCAACGACTGCAAATCTCCGTTTCAACCCCATCCTCTATACATGTAGCAGGAGTTGTAACCTCGAATTCATAGGAGTGCCCCATAGCAGGAATCACTTCTGTTCTTGTGGCTTTGCAAGTTTCACACGTGTAGGTCATCTCTCCTACTTCAGTACAGGAAGCGTCTTTTGAAATCTCACCCTCATTCCAGACATGTTCATGCTCTGCACAGCCAACAAGGACAAGTGCAAGCATGAGAACTACAAACAAAACGTTCTTCTTCATCTAATTACCCCTTTGACAGCGGGGCATGACGAATAATCTCCCCGACTGACGACGTCAGTCTACCCCCCCCCTGGCATATTGTCAAGTAAACATCGCCTGTTCCATAAAAAAGGCGGGCGGTTGTGGCGGTCATGGTGCTTGTGGACGGTTGAACCACACTGGAAGTAGAACGTTCTAGCGCGCGCCTGATAGCAACTGAGTGTACCTGACAGTGCCTGATCGTCCCCTGCAAGCATGGTTTAGACCGTTTTAGAACGGCAAGAAAGGCTGGAGTGGCTGGAACGACCAGAGCGACCAGACTGGCTAGAACGACAGGAAGAAAAAGAAGAACAAAGTGAGCGCAATAACATCGGGCTGTAATGAGTGTGTAAAAAGAAGAGAACCCAATTGACCAAAAAAACTGCGTGGGCATAATTGGTAGCGAGGACAAGTCGCAAGAGTCCTCCAAGGAGAGCGCATTATGAAGAAGATTCTTTTACTTTTAGTTGCAGTTTTCTGTGTATCGGTGCCAGTCGTCGCACAGCCACAGAGCGAACAGGTTCTTACAGTCTATGCCTACGATTCATTCACAGGCGATTGGGGTCCTGGAAACGATATAGTCAAGGCCTTTGAAGAACAGACTGGAATCAAGGTCAACCTAGTTGGGGCATCCGGTGCAGTTGAGATGTATACGAAGGTTGTCTACGAAGGTGCAGACTGCCCTGCTGACGTCGTAATTGGAATATCGGACTCGATAAATGTGGATCAGAGTCTCTTTTTGGACTGGCAGCCTGACTGCATGGCTGATCTCTCAGTTGGAAAGAAGGGAAACCTTGTGCCGTTCGACTATGGCTTCTTTGCTTTCATCGCAGACATGGAGTATTTCAAGGACCACGAGCTTCCTACATGCCTTGAGGACCTGACCAAGCCAGAGTTCAAGGACAAGGTCATACTCATAGACCCAAGGACTTCTTCAGTAGGTCTTGGACTTCTTGCATGGACGGTCAACACACTTGGAGAGGATGCAGCGTTCGACTGGTGGAAGGCAATGAAGGACAATGCCCTGACGATTGGGGATTCCTGGTCTTCTTCATACGGACTCTTCACGGAAGGCGAGGCTCCTTTGGTCATAAGCTATACCACAAGCCCTGTGTACCACGCACTTTATGAAGGCACGGACCGCTATCAGGCCATCGATTTTACAAACGGACATGTAAAGACAACTGAATATCTTGGAATCCTCAAGACATCGAAGAACGTCGAGAACGCCAAGAAGTTCTGCGAATTCGTCCTCACCCAGGGTCAGGAGCAGATAGCCGTAGCCAACACAATGTTCCCTGCAAACGGAAGCGTTGAGCTTCCAGAGGCCTTCAAGGCGGCCCTTATGCCAAGCAGGATTGTGGAATACGACACAGATGCCTTTGTAGAGAAAACCAACGAGTATCTTACCCGTTGGGCACAAACCATGGTACTATAGAATGTAATGATCCAAAGGGTTCGTTGTTTTCGCAATGGACCCTTCGAAATGGAATGGGACAGGAGATGCAGAGATGAAAAGAGAATTGTTCTACAGTACATATCCGCTGCCGGGCTTCATGGTCCTGCTTGTCCTGTTCCTTGTTCCTGTATGCATGACACTTGGACAGGCCTTCGTCGTTGACGGAGGCTTTTCGTTCTCACTCATAGCAAGCACGTTCACAGACCCCTATTATCTGAGGATAATGGCGTTCACGCTCATACAGGCACTATGCAGCACACTCGCCTCACTGCTCATAGGTCTTCCAGGGGCGTATCTCATGACTACGTACAGGTTCCCTGGAAAACGACTTCTCAAGACCCTGTACACCATCCCGTTCGTGCTTCCTTCAATCCTTGTAGTCCTGGGATTCGTAATCTTCTACGGCAACAGCGGCTTCCTGAACAAAGCTATCATGGCCGTGTTTGGACTTAAGGAGCCACCTCTTAGAATACTCTACTCCTTCACGGCTGTGCTTCTTGCACATGCCTTCTACAACTTCCCAGTAGTCGTGTCCATAGTGGGAGACTACTGGCAAAGGCTTGACAGCTCATGCGAAAGCGCAGCATCGACTCTTGGCTCGAAGAGAGCCAAGGTCTTTAGGACCATCACACTACCCCGCCTCGCACCTTCGATCCTAAGTGCGGCATCGCTTGTATTCCTTTTCTGCTTCACAAGCTTTGCAATCATACTCGTCCTTGGAGGAGGACCTTCGCTTACCACCACTGAGGTCGAGATATACCGCCTTGCGCGCATAAGCATGGACACTGGCAGGGCCTGTGCACTCAGCCTCTTCTCAATGCTGGTGGCAGTCGTCGTCATGTTCGTATACTCCGCAGCCCAAAGGAAGCAGAACCACGGCGAAGCGCTTGGAAACCAAAACGTAAAACTCGAACGTAAGCCAAGGGGCTTTGGACAGCATCTTGGCATAGTCATATACCTCGTATTCTCCTTGCTTTTCATCCTATGCCCAATACTCAGCATAGTGGCAAGATCCCTTCTTGGAAATGCAACCCGCTCAGGAGGTCTCACGTTCTCGCTTGCGGCATACGAAAGGCTGTTCGCAGCAGGAAGCTCCAACCTAAAGGCTGTGGCTGCAAGCGTTGCAATAGCCTTGGCGTCGTCGCTCCTGGCAACGGCTGCGGCACTGCGTATATGCACAAGCATTGCAAGATCAAACAAAGCGGGAGTCGCAACCGACGTTGCTGTAATGCTTCCCATGGTGACGAGCTCCGTAATAGTTGGGCTCAGTTACTTTATAGTATCCAAGTACATGAAGTTCATGCCTCCGTTCGTGTTGGTTGTCCTGGCCCACTGTGTGATAACCATGCCGTTCGTAGTGAGAACGATCCTCCCTGTGTACAGGAAGATCCCTGAAAACCTTGTGAACGCTTCGTACACATTGGGCTTTGGTGCACGCCAGACGTTCAGGAAGGTCATTAGACCAATACTCATGCCTGCCATGCTCACGGGCATGGTGTTCTCGTTTGCAATGAGCATGGGAGAGCTCAATGCCACACTCCTTCTTGGAACCACAAGCATGCAGACGATTCCAATACAAATATATAGACTCATTTCATCATACAACTATCAGGGAGCGTGCGCTTTAGGATGCATTCTCATTCTGGTATGTTTCGTGGTGTTCTTCATAAGCGAGACTTTGAAAAGGAGAAGCTATGTCTGAGTACGGTTTGAGTTGCAGAAACATAAAGGTTTCATACCCACAGTTCACAATGGAGCTTGACTTCTCCATTGGCAAAGGGGAGCTGGTTTCCCTCATTGGCCCTTCCGGCAGTGGGAAAAGCACGGCGCTGTCACTGATAAGCGGCCTTCTCAAACCACAAAGCGGCAACATCCTTATAGATGGAAACGATGTCACGAACCTGAATCCAGACCAGAGGAAGGTTGGATTCGTGTTCCAAGACTATGCGCTTTTTCCCCACATGAACGTTGAGCAGAACATAGCCTACCCAATGAAGAACCTCAAGATGCACAAGGATGAGATTACAGGAGAAGTCCGCAGGCTTCTGGAACTTGTGAACCTCTCAGGCTACGAGAAACGACATATAGACGAAATGTCCGGAGGGGAGAAGCAAAGGATTGCGCTTGCAAGGGCGCTTGCATCAAAACCAAACGTACTTCTTCTAGACGAACCGCTGTCCGCCCTTGATGCGAAGCTAAGGGTGAGCCTACGCAAGGAGATAAGGGATATTCAAAGAAAGACTGGAACCACGACGCTGTATGTGACGCATGACCAGGAAGAGGCCCTGAGCGTGTCTGACCGCATGATAATACTCAACAATGGCAAGATAGAACAGATTGGCACTCCTGAAGAAATATACAGACGGCCTGGAACCGAGTTCGTTGCAACATTCATGGGAGAATGCAACATTCTCCCCTACGAGATAATCCTAAAGACCTTGAGGGTTCCCGAGACAGATCGTTCAAAGGTGATCTACCAATGCTTTGGGCCTGAACACAAACTGTTCTTCCGACCTGAAGACATGGTTGTCAACGATATACCAAGCCTTCCGTTTCCGGAATTCTATCCACATCTAAGATTTGAAAACGCAAAGATAATGCGTTGTGAGTACATGGGTAAGGAGTATTTGGTGACAGCGCAGTACGATGGTCATACAATAAAGGCATACACCACATACAAACCAATGGGCGACACCCTTACTGCCGGCATTAGAATGACAAAGATATTGGAGTTCAACAACGGAAAGCTGACGCACTAGGCATCAGCCCTTCTGTTTGGCCCAAAGGGAATCAAGCACTTCCTGTTCCTGCTCAGAAGAAAGGCTCGCATACTCGTTTATCCTTTCAGTCTTTCGCAGCGAAAGCTCGTTTCCGGTAAGCAGTCTATAGATGTCGCAGTAGCCGTCGGATGCCTTTTCAAGGGCCATGGCCTTTTCCTTGTTTATGTCCCGCTTTGCCACAAGCTTTGCCTTTTTGGCCCTTAGAGCCTTCCTCTCTGCAGACAACTGAGACCTGGTCTCATCGGAAGCATCCTTTGGGGTCTTTGCCTTTGCAATCGACTTGTCTATATGGGCAATCTCCTGTGCAAGTTTGGAATCTTCAAGTATGAGCTCATCGCAGCTCTTTGCTGATATGGTCCCAACCCTCTTGACGAAATTTGGACTTATACGCTTCTTTGCGTTGCTTATCGTTATTGGGGAAGAGGCATCGTCCACTTCCTCGACCACTTCAGTTTTCTCGACTGGAGGCACCTCCTCAATGACGGAGGCTTTCTTCGAGGCTTCCTTACTCTCGCTCTTCTTTGCATTGTATGCAGAGACATCCACGGACTTGAGGTCAGGAACGGTCGTCTGCTTTCTATTGGGATGCAGGAGGTTGAACAGTTTGCTGTGTCTTGGCTCGGCGACCTTGGTGCCCTTCTTGAGCTTAGGTCCTTTGGTTTCCTTGACTCGTTCAGGTCTGTCGCTTGACTGAGCCCTAAGGAAGGCTTCCCTTTCCGCCCTCGTCATCTCCACTCCGTTGTAGACGACAAAACCCCTTCTCCCCTTTTCTCTGTTCTTGGACCCCAACTTCACAACCTTGTTCTTCTTGGACATACCCGCCTCACAATGTTTCTATTTAGAGTTTCATACCTTTCTAAATCATTGTAATGCAGAGTGTTGTTTTAATCAAGTTTTAGTTTTTTGATGTTTTGGATCTCGTCTCTAAGGAGAGCGGCCCTCTCGAATTCAAGGTCTTTGGCAGCCTGAAGCATCTGGGTCTCAAGATCCTTTATGCAACGTTTGCGCTCTGCTGCATTGAGTAGGTTGTAGCCAGCCTTGATGATTTTGACATCCTGTTTGCTGTTCTCAACGGCATCGGTCTTCTCCCTTTCGAGGATGTCCTCGACGGCCTTTACTATCGAGCGCGGCGTTATATTGTGCTCTTCGTTGTATCGCATCTGAATGGCACGGCGCTCGCGGGTCTCGGTTATAGCCTCCTCCATTGCATCGCTCATGCGGTCCGCGTACATGATGACCTTTCCGTTCACGTTCCTTGCGGCGCGGCCTATCGTCTGGATGAGGGATGTCGTGCTACGGAGGAATCCAATCTTGTCGGCATCAAGGATAGCGACGAGAGAGACTTCTGGAAGGTCCAAGCCCTCCCTAAGGAGGTTGATTCCAACCAGTACATCGAACTTTCCTGCTCTGAGCTCCTTGAGGATCTCAACCCTTTCTATGGTGTCTATCTCGGAGTGCAGGTAGCGGACCTTCACTCCCTTTGAGGCCAAGAAGTCAGCAATGTCCTCTGCCATGCGTTTGGTAAGCGTCGTGACAAGGACCCTTTCACCAACGGACGTGCGCTTTCGTATCTCTCCAAGGAGGTTCTCCATTTGGCCTTCCGTTGGACGCACGATGATTTCAGGGTCAAGAAGACCAGTAGGTCTTATGACCTGTGTCACGATCTGAGACGACAGCTCCTTCTCTATCTTTCCGGGCGTTGCAGACACGAATATGCGCTGCCCTGCAACCTTGTCGAACTCGTCGTACTTGAGTGGTCTGTTGTCCAAAGCTGATGGCAGCCTGAATCCATACTGCACGAGGTTGAGCTTTCTTGAATGGTCGCCTTCGTACATAGCCCCTATCTGAGGGAGCGTCACATGGGATTCGTCTATGAAGGTGAGGAAATCCGGCTGGAAGTAGTCAAGAAGCACTGCAGGTCGCTCACCAGGTGCACGGTTCGAAAGAGGCCTTGAATAGTTCTCTATTCCAGAACAGTAGCCAAGCTCCTGAAGCATCTCCAAATCGTACTCGACGCGTGTCTTTATCCTCTCTGCTTCAAGGGGATGACCTGTGTTCATGAAATGCTCGTATTGGCTCTCCATCTCGCTTCGTATACGGCCAAGAGCGGCTATGACCTGTTCCTTTGGCATTACGAACTGCTTTGCAGGATACAATGTGAAGCAGTCCTGCCTGTTCTGCCTTTCGCCAGAGATTGGATCGAACCACTGGATGGACTCTATGGTATCCCAATCCAGTGTTATCCTCACCGCATTCTCCAGATACGGGGGGAATATCTCAATGACATCCCCATGAACCTTGAAGCAGCCACGAGTAAGGACCATGTCGTTGCGTTCGTACTGCATTCTGGTAAGCTGCTCAAGCTCCGCCTTGTGATCGAAAAGCATGCCGGTACGGAATACATGGGTCATATCACGCAACGAAACAGGGTTTGCAAGGCTGAATATGCAGGATACGGTGGAAACGACTATAACGTCACGCCGCTCCATGAGAGAGAAAGAGGCGGAGAGCCTCATGCGGTCGATCTCTTCGTTTACGTCGGCGTCCTTCTCTATGTACAGGTCCTTCCCTGGAACGTATGCCTCTGGCTGATAGTAGTCGTATGTGGACACGAAGTACTCCACCCTGTTTTCAGGAAAGAAGGACTTGAACTCCTTGTAAAGCTGAGCGGCAAGGGTCTTGTTATGGGACAGAATAAGGGTAGGACGCTGCACCTTCTCTATGATTTTTGCCATGGTGTACGTCTTTCCGGACCCCGTTACGCCTTTGAGGGTTTGGTAGCGGTCGCCATCAAGGACCCCCTGGGACAACTTGTCTATGGCCTGTTGCTGGTCCCCTGAAGTCTCAAATGGAGAGTGTACGACAAACGGCTTGTCCATCCATTTGACGGCACCATGTATGTTCTGGACAAGGTCTCCTCCCCAGGAGGAATCAAGTCGTCCTTCGCCTTGGAATTCGCAGTCTTGGCTTACATATTCCTTCCCGCTTTCCATTCCGCCTTCCGGCATTCCATCATTGAGCCCTTCGTTTTCTTCGTATGTCTGCATAGGTAATCCCTCGAATCTACTGCGTTATCCACCCAAGGTTCTCGTCGTTACGTTCGACAAGTTCAATGCTGAGCTTAACGCTTGAACCATTGCGGTTCACAACAACCGACACCTTGTCTCCAGGTCTAGTATTCGAAAGCGCCGTGAAGAGATCATTGTATTCCTCTATGTCCACATCGTTGACCTGTGTTATCACATCCCCGCCAAGATATATCACGGACGAACCGTACAGAACCTGGGAGGTCCCGCCCTTGAGGCCTGCACTGTCAGCCTTTCCGCCTGGAACCACCTGGCTTACCAGAAGGCCCTTCGATACTTTGAGTCCTGCATAGTCCACTATTGATTGGGAAAGCTGTACAGGGACTATGTCAAGCCAGCCACGACTGACCTTTCCATACTTCACAAGGTCATTGACTGATGCCTTTGCAGTGTTCGATGCAACTGCAAAGTTCATGCCCTGACTGGTTCCACTTGTCGAGTAAATTGCTGTGTTTATGCCAATCACCTGCCCCTTCGTATTGAGAAGAGGACCACCTGAATTGCCGGGGTTTATGGGGGCATCGGTCTGGATCATGCCAAGGAGGACCTTGCCGTCCTCGTCCCTGATAGGCCTGCTCAAGCCCGATATTATACCTGTGACCATGGTTCTGTCGTAGCCAAACGGGTTTCCTATCGCAAGGACCTTCTGCCCTACTGAAAGCGTACTGGAATCGCCGAACTCAAGGTAGCTCAACTGAGTGCCCTCGTCAACGTTTATGCGAATCACCGCAATGTCGTTCTCGCTGTCGATTCCAACCAATCCAGCTTCGTAGACAGAGCCATCGTAAAGAGATACCGTTATTACAGACGCATCAGTTATGACGTGTTCGTTCGTAACTATGAGACCATCTGCGGAAACGAGGAATCCGGATCCCGTATCGCCAGTAGGAACGGCATCGAAATAGGAGGAGTCGTTCGAGACCTTGGTCTCTATATGGACTACAGCTTGGTTGCACTTTTGGAAAATGCTCATGTTCTGAAGCTCGGCCGCACTGTAGTTCCAAGAGGCTTCGTCACCCTGAAAGAGCGTCACACCCGTATCACCATAGAAGATGTTGTTCACAGGAACGCCGGCCATTTCAAGAAGCCCTCGCTCACCAGAGGCATCGATCACATCTTGAAGTGCATCCCTAAGCTGGGCCTGCCTTTGCTTCGACTCGATTGCAACCGTCCACCTTACAAGGAAATACCCTATGACAACCGCCAGAACCACTGCCAATGAGACAATGGCTATTCTGACTACCAAGCTCTTTGTCTTCATATTGAAATACTACATGAAAATTAAGTTGTCTGACAAGACATCACATCAACCAAACGAGGAGGGTTGCACCCCTTCTCCAGGCAGTTCAAGGCCGATGCCTTTGAGGCGAACACAAGCATGCGTCTCACGTCCTCAGGTCCAAGGGAGTCCAAAACGGCACGCGGTGTTGAAGAAGGAAGATTCATATCATCCTTCATTTTCTGAAGCTGCATGAGGATCGCACCGTCGAAGGTATCTCCGCAACCTATCGTATCCACAACGTCCTTGGCCTCCGCAGCGGGGACATCGACCGTGAACGAAGGAGCGAACCAAGTGGAGCCCTTGGAGCCTTTCGTGACTATCAAATGGACGTTGTTGTCCTTGCAGAACACCTTGAATCCATTTAACGCTGCATATGCATCTTTGGATCCATACACCAAAGCTAAATCATCGTCACTTACCTTAACTATGTCGCTTTTGGCCGTATATTCCAACATTTTTCGCCCAAAGTCCTCCATACAGGCTATCACCGCAGGCCTTACATTTGGGTCGTAGAACACAACAGGCTTTGGTTCTATTGTGGATATGGCAGGGAAAATCTCATCACAGCCAGGAGGCAATACGGTTCCAAGGGAGCCTGTCATGACGAAGTCTATGTCCGTCATGACTGAGAATGCGTTTTCAAGCTCCTTATGCGTAAAAGAAACGGTCGCTGAGCCTTCCCAGTCGAACTTGTAGGAGGCACAGCCATTTTCATCCACAACGGCATGGCCCTTCATTGTAGGAAGATGGCTTGAACACATCGGAGGATCGAACATTATACAGTTGTCAATGAGGGTCTCCAGAATGAGTCTTCCCATGGAATCTTGGGATATCTTTGAAAACAAGGCCACTGACGCCCCTAGTCGGGAGGCAGCCAAAGCCACGTTCAAGGGGCACCCTCCAACATGGTTCTCACCATCCACGACATCTATGAGGGACTCCCCAATGCAGACTATCATGCGTCCACCTCCTTTGCATTCCATATAATCGTTGTAATTATGGCATCTTTCAAGGCAATATGCTATCATCGGCTAACAAATAATCTAAGAGGAGCGCACAGGGCTCCTTGGTACTTTAGGGCCCCTTTGGAAGGGCCGCGGAGGACAATATGGACAAGAACGGAAAAGTCGTAGAAGCAGTGGAAACACCGGAAGCAAAGGAAAAGGCTCCACTCAACTTCATTGAGAAGATCATCGAAGACGACCTTGCAAACGGAAGGGTTCCAAACAACACGATAGTGACAAGGTTCCCACCGGAGCCAAACGGATACCTTCACATTGGACACATCAAGAGCATCTGCCTGAATTTTGGTCTTGCCCAGAAATACCACGGAATATGCCACCTCAGGCTGGACGATACGAACCCGGCCAAGGAGGACATGGAATACATAGACTCCATCAAGTCGGATATCAAATGGCTTGGATTCGATTGGGGAGAGCACGAATACTATGCATCGGACTACTACGACCAGCTGCATGAGATTGCAATTGACCTCATCAAGAAAGGCATGGCATACGTTGACAGCCAGACCCCAGAGGAAGTGAGGGAGAACAGAGGGACCCTCACCACTCCGGGAAAGGACAGCCCTGACCGCAACAGAAGCATAGAAGAGAACCTTAGGCTCTTCAAGGAGATGGGTGAAGGAAAATACACAGAAGGCAAGTACCTCCTTAGGGCAAAGCTGGACATGGCAAGCCCAAACATCAACATGCGCGACCCTGCCCTCTACAGGATAAAGTTCGCAGAGCATCCAAGGACGGGCAACAAGTGGTGCATCTACCCAATGTACGACTTCACCCACCCGATATCCGATGCAATAGAAGGCATAACCCACTCAATATGCACCCTTGAGTTCGAGGACCATAGACCTGCATACGACTGGGCATGCTCCATAGACGGCATTGAACACGCACCTCACCAGTACGAGTTCGCAAGGCTCAACATAAACTACTTCGTGATGAGCAAGAGAAAGCTTTTGAACCTTGTAAAGCTTGGCATAGTAAGCGGTTGGGACGATCCAAGAATGCCAACCATAAGCGGAATAAGAAGACGTGGATACTCACCTGAGTCCATGCGTGACTTCGTAAACCGCATAGGAGTGGCAAAGGTCGAGTCAGTCGTCGACTACTCCCTCATGGAGTTCTGCGTAAGGGAGGACCTTAACAAGCGTGCAAAGCGCGTCATGGCCGTCCTTGATCCAATCAAACTTGTCATAGACAACTACCCTGCCGACAAAACCGAGTTCTTCGAGACCGAGAACAACCCTGAGGACCCATCGATGGGCAAGCGCGAGATTCCATTCACCAACGAACTCTACATCGAGCGCGAAGACTTCATGGAGGTTCCACCAAAGGGCTACCACAGGCTCTACATTGGAAACGAGATACGTTTGAAGAACGCATACTACGTAAAGGCCACAAGCTGCGAGAAGGACGAAAACGGCAACGTAACGGTCGTCCACTGCACCTACGACCCCGAATCCCGTGGCGGAGAGACCGCTGACGGACGCAAGGTCAAGGGAACAAGCCACTGGGTCAGCGCAAAGCACGCCATAGAAGCGGAGGTAAGGCTCTACGACAAGCTCTTTGCAACCGAGTACCCAGGTGGAGAGACCGGCAACTACCTTGACGACCTCAATCCAAACTCGCTCATCGTCGTCAAGAACGCAAAGATAGAGCCATCGGTCAAGGACTCCAAGCCGGGCGACTACCTTCAGTTCATACGAAGCGGCTACTTCACGCCTGACTACGACAGCACCTCGGATCACCTTGTGTTCAACAGAACGGTCACGCTCAAGGACTCCTGGGCCAAGCAGAAGGCCAAGATGGGCCTGTAATCCCATTGCTGGACATTGGTCATTTAGACCGATGCCCTTGTTGGCTACGATATAATGCAAAAACAGCTCCAGGTTCCCACCAGGAGCTGTTTTTCGTTTCAGAGAAATCGTCAAATCTTCTTCACAGTGACGAAGGAGACCCTGTTTGCATCAAGGTTGGCTATGGTGATCCTAAGACCATCGAAGTCAAAGCCATCGCCCTCGCTTGGTATTCCATTTAGCCTTTCCAGAATCCAACCACCAACGGAGACGCTGTCAGACTCTATGTCCACGCCAAAGAAGTCGCAGAAATCACCAAGGCTGACGGAACAATCAACTCGATACGAACCGTTGCCCAGCATTTCAAAGGACTTCTCCACTTCGTCATGTTCATCCCAAATCTCTCCAACCAACTCCTCAAGGATATCCTCCATTGAGACCATCCCCATGGTACCGCCAAATTCATCGACGACGACGGCAATATGGGACTTGTTGACCTGAAGACGCTTCAGGATTTCACGTACCTTTGTGTGTTGGTAGACGAAAACGGGCTTAGTCATTATCTCAACGACAGGCTTGTCCGACACTCGGCCGTCCACATAGAAATCCTTCTGATGCAGAACCCCAACGATCCTATCTATGTAATCCTCATACACGAGGAGCCTTGAGAAACGGGTTTTGGTGAACTTCTCTGCAATGTTTTCCTTGCTTTCATCCACTCCAACGGCTTCTATATCCATTCTATGTGTAAGGATCTCCTCTGCGGACAAATCGCCAAACTCAATGGCGTTCTTCAGAAGTTCGCCTTCGCTTCGATCTATCCCTCCATCGTTTTCGACGTCCTCCACGAGAACCAGAAGCTCTTCGTGTGACATCTTGGATGATTCATCAGTCTTGAAGAACCTTGAAACAAGCTTCTTCCACTTCGAGAAAATGAAATTCAATGGGGTCAGGACAAAAAGCCAAAAACGAATGAACCCAGCACAGAACATAGCGAACTTCTCAGGAGAATCCTTTGCTATGCTCTTTGGTGTGATCTCTCCAAATATCAGAACGGCGACCGTCACGACTACGGATGAAACCGTGGCTCCAATGTCACCGTATATCTCCACGAACAAAAGCGTACCTATGGATGCAACCGCTATGTTCACGATGTTGTTGCCAATCAGAATCGTCGAAATGAGCCTGTCATAGTTGTTCGAAAGGCTCAAGACAAGAGAAGCCTTCCTGTTGCCGTTGTCGGCCAGAACTTTGATGCGGGTCCTGTTCAAAGACGAAAATGCCGTTTCCGTTGCGCTGAAATACGCAGACATCAAAAGACAGACAGCCATAGCCAGAATGCTACCTAAATGACTACCGTCAGAATCCATATGGATCGTTCCTCCTTGCAATGGCTTTGAGTATACCAGTATCATTGGTGTAGATTCAGTAAAAAGAATCAGGGATTCATTGATGCAATGAAACCTCAGCTGTACGATTCCACATAGGAAAGCTCCATGGAAAACGACAAGAAAGACAATCAAAACCTGAAAGACATCCTGTTCTCGATTGCGGTCTTCTGCCTGACATTTGCAGTCAACCTGCTGATACAAAGGTTGTTTACGACACAGACATTGGTTCCCATGATATTCGTGTTTGGGGTTTTTCTCATATCCCTTAGAACCCATGGATACTGCTAT
Organism: Sphaerochaeta sp. Phil3; assembly: GCA_001940825.1. Lineage (GTDB taxonomy): Bacteria > Spirochaetota > Spirochaetia > Sphaerochaetales > Sphaerochaetaceae > UBA9732. The sequence continues at coordinate 5,726 of MSGT01000046.1, read as the reverse complement.
GGCATTGCAGCGGCGATCGTGAGCGTCTTTGCCGTCAACTTCGCATTCACATACCCCTACTACAAATTGGACTTCTTCGTGGAGGAAAGCATCTTCTCCGCAATAATCATGTTGGTCGTCGCAGTCTCCACGAGTACATTGAACATAAGGATAAGGGACCAGGAGACTCTACGAATACGAGAACAGGAGAAACTCAAGGCAGACAGCGAAAAGGAACGGATGAGAGGAAACCTCCTTAGAGCCATATCCCACGACCTAAGGACACCCTTGACTTCCATATATGGAGCAACATCCACTCTGATAGCAGCCAATGATTCTCTTCCAAACGACACGAAGAGAAAGCTCCTTGGAGAAATACAGGAGGACAGCGAATGGCTCATACGAATGGTGGAGAACCTTTTGTCGGTAACAAGAATAGACGATAGAAAGGTTGAAATAGTGAAGACACCCATCGTTTTGGATGAGCTGATAGACTCTGTGCTTATGAAATTCGAGAAGAAGCACCCAAGCCAACGGGTCGAAACGAACATACCGGATGAATTCATAGACATACCAATGGATTCCATGCTCATAGAGCAGGTGTTGATGAATCTTTTGGAAAACGCAGTCCTACATGCAAAAGGCATGACAAGGCTTGGACTTACGGTGAGAATGAAAGGTACGGATGCCGTATTCGAAGTATCGGACGATGGCTGCGGCATTCCAAATGAAATCAAGGAAGGTCTTTTCACAGGAAGTTTCGTAGATTCAGGTGCTCCTGTGGACGGGAAACGAAACAACATGGGGATTGGACTTTCCGTGTGTACAGCAATAGTGAGGGCGCATGGTGGAGACCTTACGGAAGAGAACAACGACGAAGGAGGAGCTACATTCCGCTTCTCTTTGAAAAGGAACGGCAATTGACATGGGAAACAACAAATACAAGATACTCGTCATAGAAGATGAGGACAACATAGCCAGTTTCATCAGGACGAACCTTGAAATCAACAACTATCAGGTGATATGTGCAGGGACGTGCGAGATGGGACTAAGAATGTTCTCCTCCCATCACCCAGACCTTGTGGTTCTTGATTTGGGACTGCCTGACCGAGATGGACTTGAGTTCATCCAAGAGATAAGGAAGTCTGAAGCCATTCCAATAATCGTTTTGTCCGCACGCACATCTGAAAACGAAAAGGTGTTCGCCCTTGACCTAGGAGCAAACGACTACATAACAAAACCCTTTGGAACAGAGGAGCTGTTGGCTCGTATCAGAGCCGTCCTTAGAAGCAACAGACACTGCTCTGAACTTGGAAGCATTCCAGGAGGGAGGTTCCAGCTCAAGGACATGGTCATAGACTACGACAAAAGGCAGGTCACGATAAAGGGAAACGAAATAGACCTCACCCAAACGGAATACAACATAGTTGCGTATCTGTCTGAGCATGCAGGAAAGGTCCTTACATACGCGTCCATAATCCAAGCTATATGGGGGTACTCAGACTACGGCAGCACCAAGAAGCTTCAGGTGAACATGAAGAACATCAGAAAGAAGATGGGAGTGACCCCAGGTGAAAGGCGATACATCATCAATGAGCTTGGTGTGGGGTACAGAATGATGGAGGAGTGAAAACGAAAACCCCAAATCCTGCAATTAGGATCTGGGGTCTACCAACCAAAAACGGATATGGTTGTCAGTCTTCCTTCTTTGGCTTCGAATCAAGGTCTTCGCTGTTCCAGAAGAAATCAGAGCTGTCGTCCCTTGAACGGGCAGGCTTGAAGGAATCGAAGCCATATGGCTTCTTCGTGGATTTTACAGACTTGCTGCCAAAACCTTCGAACCTGTTCTCTCCTCGGCCCTTGTACTCTATGGAAGAGCTTCTGCGTCCGCTGTAGTCATCGCGGTCGCGTCTTTCATATCTTGGAGAATCATAGGATCTTCTCTCGCCACGGCCTGCAAACCTGTTCTCTGATCTGTCGCGACCCTCGTAGCGGTTCGGCTTGTCAAAGCCTCTCTCGTTGTCTTTGTCGAAGCGAGGTCTGTCGTTTCTTTCGTATCTATCGGACCTGAAACCACGGCTGGATCCACGGTCGCTGGAATAGTCGCGTCTTGGACGATCCTCTCGATTGTCCCTATTGAAGCTGCGTCTTTCGCTGCGCTCTTCGCCTTCTTCTCTGTAGCGAGGTCTAAAGTCGTCGCGTCTATCGTCTCTGCGTCCGTATGACCTGCGGTCGGAATAGTCTCTGTCTCTGCCGTATGATGGCCGATCTGAATTTCTGTAGCCGTCTCTGCGACCTTCTCTGTAACCGCCCCTATCTTCCCTATCGTCCCTTCCGAAGCCTCTGTCCCTTGAGGAATCTCCAAAACTCCTTGGACCTCTTGAGTCCCTGGAGCCTCTGTAGCCGTCCCTGTCCCTTCCGTAGGAACCATAGCCACGGCCTCTGTCGCCGTCTCTTCTGCTCTTTCCTGCATAGTCGCTTCTCTTCTCGAAAGAGCCTTTCTCCGCTTTCTTCTCCGTCTTCTCGTCCGAACCCTTCTGGGACTTCTCGCTTGGCTCACTCCAATCCAATTTGAGTGAATCGTCATCAAATGCCATCATCCAACTCCTGGCCGCACCTTTGCGGCCTCTAACAAATCCCGGAGCCTCTACGACTCCTGTAATCTCTTTGACGCTCATTCCTCTGAGGCGTCTTCTATCCATTCTGAAAGTTCCAAGGTTCGTGGAGAAAAGGAGGATTCCAGTCTTCTTCATTAGCTTGGCTAGATTCTTTATCCAATCGACGTAGTCTCGTGCTACGTCAAAGTCCCCGTCCATCTTCCTGCTGTTGGAGAAGCATGGCGGATCGAAGATGATTATATCGTATTTCTCTTTTCTATCTATAGCGTCTGCGACGTATTTTGAGGCATCCATGCATACACATTCGTATGAGGATCCTTCGTAGCCGTTGGCTGCAAGGTTCTCCTGCGCCCACTTAGTATAGGTCGCTGAAAGGTCAACGCTTTTCACGCTCTTTGCAAGCCCCGCTGCTGCATAGACGGAGAAGCTTCCTGTATAGGAGAAGAGGTTTAGGACATCGCACCCTACACTTCTCTCCCTTATGAGCATACGGGTGAGCCTGTGGTCAAGGAAAAGGCCGGTGTCCACGTATGTGGTCAGATCAACCTTGAAGGTGAGGTTGTTCTCAAGGACATCCACCACAAGGGCATCGGTCTGTGCCTTTTCATGCTGCTGCCCCTGTTCGCGTTTGGCCCTGTACGAATAGACGATGTTGCCGGGTTCCAGGTATAGCATGCGAGAGCATATATCAAGGCAGGTGGCCCTCATTTCGTCAGGCAGTGGCTCCGATTCGCCGAAGTCCGTGACCTTGGCGTACTTGCCGTATATATCGACCGTGACTGGAAACTGCGAGAGGTTGCGGTCATAGACTCTGAAGCAATTGGTACCTTCAGGAAGGAGACTATGCCTCATATCTTGGGCGTTGTTCTTGAGTATCTTACCAAAATCTTTCTCGAAGTATTCCATTTTCCTTCCCGGTGTGCCTTTCTCGATGGGATTATATATGTTACAATGAAAAAAAGATAGTCGGATGGAGCAGCTTTTCTGTTCCAATGGAGGTCCATAGATGTCCACGGTCCAAGACGGCGACGGAAACGAGTTCATCAAAGGGCTTGAAGCCAAAAGGGGCTGCCCCGTTGGGTGGCGTACATACTCCACGTTCTATGCAGACAGCAATGGGGTTGTACGCCAATACGGAGTGTTCCTGTATGAAGCCGGCGGACGTTTCTGGTTCGAGGACTTCGAGCATGAGCCTCAGATCCTTGGATTCAAGCTTCCAAAGAGCAAGAACGCAGCTCCATACGTCAAGTTCGAATCCAGGTTCGACCCAAACGATGTTCTGGAAACGCGAACAGTAAAGAAAAACGCGGCCAAGTCACTGGCAGGAGGCTTCAAACCACGTTCCAAAGTGAAGGCAGCAGGAATCCTTGCACGTTGCTTCTCGCAATGCGTTACAGAGGTCTCTCTCAAGGATGGAACTGTCCTTTTCTTCGAGCTGGCCGATAAAACGCTTCAGAACATGATAGACAATTGGCATCAGTATGGAAAAAACAACAAAGCATAAAACAGAGACACATATAGATAAGGAGTAACAATATGGGAGTTTTCAAAGCCTATGACATCCGTGGTGTCTACAACCAGGATTTCAACAAAGAGACAGCGTACAAGATTGGATATTTCCTTCCAAAGCTTCTCCCTTGCAAGTTCGTCGTAGTTGGTAGGGACATACGTCTCACAAGCGACGAGATATTCGAGAACCTCTGCAACGGAATCAACGATGCAGGCGTTGACGTATGGAACGTTGGCCTTGCCACAACGCCAATGGTCTACTTTTCAACGGTGTACCTCAAGGCGGAGGCATCGGTTCAGATAACCGCAAGCCACAACCCAAAGCAGTACAACGGCATGAAGATCTCAAGGGCCATGGCCATCCCAGTAGGCGGTGATTCAGGCCTCAAGGAACTTGAAAGGATGGTCAATGAAGAGAAGGTCGAGCCTGTGTGTCCATGCCACAGGGGCTGCATCATAGACAAGGACGTCCACGAAGCCTACCTCAACTATCTAAAGGGCTTCCTCCCTGACCTTTCGAACCTCAACCTCTCCGTGGACTGCTCCAATGGCATGAGCAGCCTTTTCGTGCACGAAATCTTTGGCGACCATGCCCACTACATCAACGACACGCTCGACGGCACATTCCCAGGCCACGAGCCAAACCCACTTGAGGTCGAAAACTGCAAGCAGATAATGGATGCAGTCAAGGCCAACAAGTCCGATTGTGGCGTGATCTACGACGGCGATGCGGACCGTGTCATGTTCATAGATGAAAGGGGTCGATTCATACAGCCTGACTACGTCACAGGCATCATTGGAGCCTATTACCTTGCAAAGGAGAAAGGATCGGTTCTTGTTGACATAAGGACATCCCGTTCAACCACCGAATATCTTCTCAAGAAAGGTGCAACGGAGGTCATAACATGGAAGGTAGGCCACGCCTTTGCAAAGATGAAGCTCAGGGAGAAGCACTGCATATTTGGTGGAGAGCTTGCAGGCCACTACTATTTCAGAGACTTCAACAACTGCGACAGCGGAATCCTTGCTTCCCTGCTTGTACTTCAGACTGTCGCTGCATTGAAGAAGGAAGGAAAGACCCTTGGACAGCTCATAGACGAGATTGTCGTCTATGCCAACAGCGGAGAGCGCAACTTCAAGCTTGAGGACAAGGATGGCGCAATGAACGCCCTCTATGAGAAGTTCACAAAGCTCAACCCAACCAAGGTCCTGGACTTCGATGGCTACAGAATAGAGTTCCCAACATGGTGGTTCAATGTCAGGAAGTCCAACACAGAACCTTACCTTCGTGTCGTAGCAGAGGCCAAGACACAGCAGGAGCTTGATGAACACTTCAAGGAGATTGAGGACATCATCCATCAGTTCCACTGACCACCCGTTCATTGAACGAAAACCCGCCGTCACCTCCTTTGGTCGTGACGGTTTTTTTTCACCTTTTTCGCCGTTTTTGACGCAACGATGAAAACCATATTGACTAAAACGTGCCAATGGAGTACTCTCTCATTGTTCTAAAGGACATTCCCCGATAGCTCAGTCGGTAGAGCAGGTGGCTGTTAACCACCCTGTCGGCAGTTCGAGTCTGTCTCGGGGAGCTTTGAGGGGCTGTAACAAAAGTCGGGT
>MSGT01000045.1 GCA_001940825.1 Sphaerochaeta sp. Phil3 | reverse complement strand
CAAAACACATATCACAAATGGAGGCTTATATGAGAAAAGCTTTAATGTGCCTTTTGGCACTCACACTTATTCTATTTACATTCATCGCATGTGATGATAACACTTCTTTACCTAATACCCCCAAAGAAAAAGAAGCGACTATCGATCAGAAATTTCTATTTCAACAATTATATAGACAATCTTTTTTAAACCAGAATGAAGAAACTACAGGGGTAACCCTTGCCAACGGTGCATACACATTTACTGATGTTGAGATTGACGATTCCGTTCATGATTTAGAAGGCACATTAAACGGTACTTTTAAAGACACAGAAACCGAGATATCCATTAATGTTTCTTTTACAGACAAAGACAAGAAAACATCTACAGTTTCTGGGACTATCAAAAGAAACGGCAAAGAGGCTGTAATCACTATCAATGGAGAAAAGTGCCTCATAGACAACCATCAAGTTCCACCTTATCGTGATAAAACACAACCTATACCTCAAGCAACTACCGAACAATCTAAGATTTTCTATGAAATATTTACTAATGCGGGTCAAATCAACACATCAAAGCCTGAAGGATTTACGAAAGTAGAAGAAGATTCTTTTCTTTATGAAAACGTTAAAATCTTAGATGGAAATGGAAATGTCGAAGGGATCCTAAACGGAAAAATGTTGGGAGGAGCTTATTGCAATGTAACTTATAAGGGTGCTGACGGTGTGATAAAAACTGGTATCTCTTTTTTTGACAAACCTAGCCCCGATACAAATATCTACATCTTCATCATCAATGGTGAGGCCTGTAAAATTATTCTTCCGGAATGATTTGTTCCTTAAAAAATGCCCAAGGCTCAGAACCTTGGGCATTTTTGGGTCTAGAGAAGAAACCCGTTGCGTCCACCATTTCACAACATACTCCGAATCTCCAAAGATGACATGAGAACAGCAAAAACCGGTCTTTCTAGGCACGGTTATGCTCACAAACAGTGAAAAAAGGGCCTTTCATGTCATCGCAGACGGGATGAGATACTCCATCACCAACCCCGATGTCTCTGCGCTTGAGCATGACTTTGGATTCAAACCCTCCGCCTCATTGCGAGACGACCTTATAGCCTTTGCCCAGAGGAACAAGGGGTTCTATAAGGTGTGATAGGAACCTCAGCTCCAATGATGAACGATTCCAATATGGCATTGGATATCGAGTCTTGATGTAAGTGTGGGACAGACCTTACAACCCGAGTAAAATAAAGTAGACTTTAGATTTATCGAAGACAAGGAAGACTCAATTCCAGTCGGCTGCAAGAAGGAACTCGATTATATTCACGTGTTTTACCCCATCCCTACTCATATCGAGCTCATCCATGGACACGACATATTTGGGCCAGTTGTCACGAACCAAAGCGTATACTCCAAACTCTCTTTCTATTGTACTTTCACTTGCAAGCATATATGACACCTGCACATATATCTTCTCGTTTTGCCGTGTGGCTACAAAGTCTATCTCTTTATCACCAACTCTTCCCACATGCACATCATATCCCCTTCTGAAAAGCTCGATAAGAACAATGTTTTCAAGCACCAGTTCAATAGATTCATTGTTCCTACCCCAGACAGCCTCCCTCAAACCATGGTCTGCAATGTAGTATTTCTCGTTGGAGACCAGCACCTCTTTGCCCATGAGGTCCTCTCTTTTTACTTGATAGAAAAGAAAAGCCTCCATGGCGAACTTGAGATAATTGAGGATCGTATCCACACTGACTCTTCTATCCTGAGACTTGAAGTATCTCGACAGGGAAGAGGCAGAGAACGTACACCCCATGTTGGACATAACATACGCAATGATTCTCTCAAGCAAATCTATGTCCCTTATATTGTTCCTCTTTGCAATGTCTTTCACCACGACAGACGAAAAAGCATCGGACAGATACACTTTAGATGCGTTTTCATTGTAGTTCAACTCCGACAAGAACGGCATTCCTCCAAACGAAATGAAAGCGTTGAAGCACTCCTTGATGCTCGCTTCGGGAAAAGACTGACGATAAAGGGGAAGGAACTCGCCAAAAGAAAACGGGTAAATGACAAATTCTACATAGCGACCTGCAAGATAAGTACTTAGCTCTGAAGAAAGCAATCTTGCATTTGAACCTGTTATGTAGATATCGCAATCAAGTCTGACTCTCAAAGAGTTGATAGCTTTCTCCCATTCCAAAACCTCTTGGATTTCATCAAAAAAAAGATATACTTTGCCAATAGCGCCTTGAACCCTCTTGCATACATCATCATGCAATGCAGTGGCTTCACAGAGATTTGAAATCGTCAGATCCTCAAAGTTGTATGAGAAAAAATTGGCCTCACTCACACCTTCCCTTACAAGTTCTCTTTTTACAAGTTCAAGCATGACGGATTTACCACACCTTCGCATCCCAGTCATGACCTTGATAATATCCTTCCCTATAAAAGGCCGGATACGACTCATATACCTCTCACGTTCAATCAACATATACAAACCACCTTTGTATTAAAGGTATATCGATTACAGTCGATAGTAAAGAGTAAATTACACAAATCATCGATTATAGTCGATAAAATTACCTACAAGTGCTGCCTGTCAATAATCGATACCCCATATACAGATAGCAGCTAACAAACTAGATCATTGAGGCAGGGTTGGTTCTCATTGGAATCCGAAGAACGGAAATTGAGATATTGATCAAACCCAACAGGAGTCATGCCGAATTCTTGAGACAAGAAATTCACAACCATTTTGTAGCAAGGAATAGACTCTTGCTTGCAAATGGAATAAAGCCCTTTTTCATGACTCTCTGACATTCGAGCACCCACATATACTGCGGTTGGTTTAATATTTGCAATCAAAGAATGTGTCTTTATATCCTCAGAGGAAAACTCGGAAACAAGTCGCCACTCTTTCTCGTACTCCCAATCTTTTGCTTTTGTAATAACCGCCTTAAAGGTGGACAAGACATCTGGATACACAAGCGCCTGTTGTTCATAACCAATCATTTTGAAAAACGTATTCAGAACGAAAGTCGAGAAGCTCTTTGTACTATCAAAACGATGTTCAGAATAGATTACAGGCGAGATAAAGGCATCTTTTATATCATTGAAAGAAAACCGTATGCCCAATTCTTCATTCTTAGAAAACGCTTGCTTCAAGTCATACTCAAGACAATACCCTGTATGTCCCTTTGCATAATGTCCCCACATAGGGAACGAGGTAGAAGACTCAGAAAAACAAGCGACATTTCTTAACATTCCAGTAAGTCGAAACACCCGAATAAAATCAGCTTCGCTTATAAAAGGTTTGAGATCCTTTCCAATCATGTGCAGGAACTCATCGGACTGAGTAAGAAAGTCCTCGAAACTGCAGTTTGCAGCATCCTCACATATCTGTTTAGCCTTATCCTCCTGCAATACTTTGCAAAGAATCGGCTGTAGTGATTTATCTCTAAGACCCTCCCAAATCCGCTTCCTGTTTTCTCTACTTTGCATAGAAATGAAGTTGTTCCAAAACGACCTTCTGTCTACACATGGAGTACACTCAAGAGGATCGTTGAAAGTTAAAATAGAACTTCCCCAAACTTCATTTATTTTCAAATCCGCAGGAAAGCTCTCGTCTTTGAATGACCTATAACGAAACAACTTTGAAGGAATACTACTAACAATCCAAGGTTGAATCTTTCGCATACTTTCATTTATTGTTTGTGGATCATCAATACTGGAAAATGAAACGGACTCCAACAAATCAGCAAAAGCTTTGTAGTCAGCCATGTGCACCCCCATCCTTCAATATTTAGACCAATAAGGAAACTTCATTAACCTACCGTCTCCAATTACCATAAGCATACAACAGAACACAAACAAAAAAGTTAAAACTCGGTTATCAAGTCATAGTTTATGGATAAGAATGAGTAAAAAAACGCAAACAAACTTATTTGTACAAATTGGACAAATAAGTTTTAACTAGTTCCACCAAAACAACTTCAAGATCGCCAGAATACCGCAGTTTGCAACTTTAAAAGCTCTATTCTATCGCATTGAACACACCTTGTCAGGTTTTTCATCACAAGTATTAATCATATAGCTTTTTGACATACCGATTTATATAGGAATTCAACCCTCGACCTTGTCTGGCAAGATTAATTAAATTGTCTACGTGACACCTCCCAGCTTTGGCACATGAATATCTATAAACCTTTGGAGTCCCAAAGAATTTGACATCGATAAAAGCATGTCCGATATCATATGCCTCAACATTCGAGTTTCCACCAAGATTTGCATACTTTGTCATTTTACACTCCTTTTATGTTAAACCGCATCGTTTCAAACTTTTCGATAAAACTTTCAAAAGCATTCAACGGCTTCACAACTTAAAATTTCCATCAAACCACCGATCAATGCAAACAAACTCGGGACGGCTCAATGGAATCCTCGGAATCTCATATTACAAAGAGGTAAACCATAAGCTACAAAACTAGGTTATCGGATATCGAGGCAAGGGAAGTTTTTGGTTGGTTCCAAAAACAAACACAAGTAACAAAAGGTATCAAAAGCCATTTTTCTAATTGGCTGCTGCAAATAAATACCGATATTATCATCAATACAAATCAAAGTTGAGAGCTACAGACCTAAACACTGAACCCATCGTTCTTTTCAAGGTACTCACTGAACGATGGATATCCCAACCTTCTACGCGCTTTGCAATCTCCTCTTGGACGGGAACAGTTCGTTGTATTCTTCTTTGGGAATGCCAATTCTACAAAGCAAACCTAAATCACTAGTGCTCACTTCCTCATATAGTTTTCAGTTCTGCTGTCAGCTTCAAAAAGGCCCCCTTGTTTTTGGACTAGTCCAAACTTCGTGGGTCACATCATTTCAATCAAGCAGTCTCTCAACCACCTTGTAGACCTCAGTACTTGGTGTAAATCCAACAGTGTGAGGAGCCCCACCATTTCCAAGGCAGTGATCCTCTAGTTTCTTGGCATTTAGAATGGCAGTACCAATTCTCTCAAACGTTTGACCAAGTACAGTCTCGCAATTCTTCGAATAAGTGGGAAGTTCTTTTTTCAAAGAAGCTACAACTTCATTCGATGAAGAATACTGTCTTGTAGACCAAGAAAAATGAAGGAGAAACCACAATTCAAAACAAGGTGAAGATACAACCTGAAAGACTTCCTTTGTAGCCAGTTCATCAGCCAATCGAATCTGAATGTCTTTTGAAGCATCGCAATCAGTATCAATCAAGCTAATGCCAACGTCTCCGTGGAAAGAAGACAAACCCAATGATGAGAATTGCCTCTTTAGGTTTTTCATCATTTTTATAGGATCCGTATCATTCCCAGAAACAAATCTTATACGGTATTTTTCAGATGGAAAGGACCTGAAATAGTTCGTTTCCGTCCTATTCTCACCTTCTGCAACAATTAACATGATGCTCTTTCTTTTACGTGTATTTGAATTTCTCTTCTTTGGAACATACCCATACTTATTTCTCATAGAGGACCTCTACTTGATGTCTGGAATCGCATCGTACCTACCAAGAAGATAGGCCTTTCGTACATCGGTGCGTTTCCTTTCCGAAAATTCATCAAGAGAATAAAGCTCAGAAATACCAGTCGAATTTTTCTTATCGACAAAATAAACCTGGTCGCGTCTGACAATGTTCAAATCCAGCAACTCTGTAGTCTGTGTTGAGACGATAAGTTGAGAATGATTTTTGTTGATTTCAGGGTTGTTGAACAAGTCAACAATATAGACAACGAGCAAAGGATGTAGACTTGCATCAAATTCGTCAATGCATACGACCTCTCCAGTCTCAAAAGCCTTTTTCAGAATTGGACTCAGAAAGAACAGGCTTCTAGTTCCAAGGGATTCTTCACTGAAATCCAAAGAAAAAGGCCTTTCTTCGCCACTGACGTCCACATTGTGGATGGTTTTGATTTTCACAGCCAGGTTCGACAAGTTATCAAACCCTGAAAAAGCAGGCCTAAGTTGTCCAGGAAGCGAATTGAGGAGCTGTTCTTTAGACTCATTCATTGTCTCCAACTCATAATCGGAGATGTTTATATCGGCTTTCTGAAGCAAATTGGTAGTAAACCTTTTAAGCGAATGGTCTTCGTCATTTGCAAACATTGGACCCGTAAGATGCAGAACATCAGCAAAGTTATTTGAGTAGGTATTGATTCCACTGACGAACCACATAAGGGGAACCCTAGTCTCCTTGCAATTCCAAGCAGTGGCCGTTGCCAGAAAGAGTTTGTTCGATGTATTCCTTTCAACGTAAGGTTTAAGGCTCTTCTCGTAGACAGATGTAAATGAATACTCATCGCCTTGACGTTCAAATACCTTTGAAGCTTTTGCAGTGTTGTATACATACAAGTATTCGCTGACTATGCGCTGATTCGTTGCAGAAAACCCGTATACATATCTTTTACTTTCAGCAATGAATACAAATTCAAACCGAGTAGGAACAGAGTAGGCGTCAACTAGGAACTTATATGGCACGATATGAACAAGAGGTTGTCCAACCTGTCTTGCATTGGACTCTCGAATCGTCAGAACAGCAGCAGTCATCGCAAGGAAGATGTTGGACTTTCCAGAAGCATTTGCACCAAAGATTAAAGCCCCATTTAGAACATGGTTCTTCTCAATGAGCGTAACATTGTTTGGATGGTCATGATCAGCCGATGCTTCCAAAGATAAGACAACCTCATTTTTTATAGATTTAAAGTTTTCGACACTAAATTGCAGCAACATATTTCACCCTCTGACAATAACAACAATACTAATAAAAAATCTTTTTTTCAACTTATTTATCATTTTTTAGCCATATTATGGCAAAAATTTCCAAAATAAGTTTGAAAAGAGGACCATTACACCTAGATAGGATTAACCCCCAAAACTACTTTGAGAATATAAACTCAAAGTGACAAAAACTTCATTTACAGTTTAAAAGCAATCCACCAAACTTGTTATAACATGGTTCAACTACAGACAGATGAACGAAGTGTACCTCCCCTTCCACACACAGGACCCGAAATGGTGCATTCGAAGCCTATTGGAAATCAAAAACCTAGACGAAAGCATCTTCGACAACAACGCAGGGTTGAAGCAAATAATCAGAAGAAAACACCAATCCAAACAGGCCCAATCATCCAAAACCTCATGAAGACATCCCCTTCTCCACACCAGCCATTCTCTTGACAAGATAATACCACGGTATTATAAAATAAACAAACTAATACCACGGTATTACTTTCAAGAGGCACCTATGAAACAGGAAATAACCATATACCACGGCTCTCAACAAATCGTTGATGTGCCTAAGTTCGGTATCGGGAAAAAATACAATGACTACGGACAGGGCTTTTACTGCACAGAGAACAACGAACTTGCAAAAGAATGGGCCTGCCCTATTAAAAATGATGGCTATTCAAACGAATATCATTTGGACCTTGAAGGACTGAATGTAATGCACCTAACAAAAGGAGAATTCAACGTCCTGAACTGGCTTGCTGTATTGCTCACCCACAGGAAGTTCGACATTACTTCTCCAATAGGCAACAACGCACGGGAGTTCATTCTGAATCGCTTTATGCCGGAAACAACCAATGTCGATGTGATGATTGGTTATCGTGCCGATGACTCCTATTTTTCCTTTGCAGAAGATTTCGTGAACAACACAATCTCTTTGAAAGACCTAAACAATGCAATGAGGCTCGGTACGCTTGGTGAACAGGTTGTGCTACTTTCAGAACGCTCCTTTGAGCAAATTAAATTCATCGACTACGAAGTTGCCGACTATCGCGAATACTACTTCAAGCGAGCCAAGCGGGACCAAAGTGCACGAGCTGCTTACGCAAACCATAAAAAAACCTTGCATCAACTCATGGGCGATATTTTTGTCCTGGATATCATAAGGGAGGATATGAGAGATGACGACCCACGCTTACAGTCAGTTATATCTGAGTAAGTCTTCCCGTGCTGTAGGCAATATGCTTCACGATGCTGTAATCGAATTTGGCATGGACGGCGAAGACTTCTTGGACCGCTTTATTCAATCCAACATTGCAGAGGAAATAGAGAGCGGCAATCCTAAATACATTGCAGGAAAAAGTGGTTTGGAACTTTTCTTAGAGGTAATGGAAAAGACCACAGGAAAAGCCTACGATGCAGAACTTGTCGAGAGCTATGAAAGGAGTCCTGTCTACTGGGTAGGATGGATGCTTACACATTACCAGTGGTACTCCGGTCACACATTCAAGAGCATCATCGACACAGTCCCGTACAACGAACTTCTAGGACTTTACGGAACACTCCATGAAGCGGACATCGAAAAAAGCTATGAAGTCCTTGATGCCCATCTTGAAAGAAACGAAAGCAAGTTGAAAACGGCAAGAAAGCATTGTGGCTTAACGCAAGAAGATCTTGCCAATGAATCCGGAGTTTCCCTCAATACCATACGCGCCTATGAACGGAAAAGCAAAGACATCAACAAAGCGCAATCCGATATCGTACTGCGTCTCGCCAGAGCCTTGAAATGCAACATGACCGTCCTGCTGGATTGACCATAACGTTCTCGAATTAAGGTTCAATATCCGATGAAAAAGGATGCTCACTCCCCTACACCTAACCACGCAACCACATCCAAAAACACGACTATACTTGGCAGCTAAAGCAAAAACAAAGCCCGATATCCTTGAACCAACATCCAATAGCATTTCAAAACACCTCAGTAAACGAAACCCGGAAGCATTTGAACAACGCTCCTTTGCCTTTGTTTGTAAAGATTTCTCCGTTCTCTGTTACATTTACCTCTACAAACGGGCTTTGGACAGTTTACTATTACATTTACTTTTCCAATTGAATCCTGAAAGTCCCACATTACAATCATCAGGCAAAAACCTTTGGAAAAGCTGTTTTTTCAGGTATAATGGCACTCGTATGGCACTGAACCAAGACACAAGGAGGCCACGGGCTATGTTTAATCCAAACAACATAGAGGATTTGCAGTTTTCAACTGAGAGGCAAATCTTGGATAGAAAATCCGCCCGGATTAGAGCGATTGACTTAGCCGTCCCTATTGTTGCAATGGCAAATGCAGACGGAGGATTTTTGGCTATTGGCATTGAAGACGATGGTACAATCACCGGAATAGATGCGCAGGAAAAGAATGTACAAGACCTCTTGAGAGTTCCATACGATTATTGTATACCAAGCGTTCAGATTGACCTGACAACGATAGATGTCGTTGACTGCAAAGGAAATCCAAACCATGTGCTTCGCATGCAGATTTTCCAAAGCAGCCGTGTCGTAGCGAACCAAGCAGATGAAGTATATCTGCGAGTCGGAGACAAAAGCAAAAAACTGAACTTTGAGCAGAGACTTCAGCTTGTGTACGCAAAAGGAATCAAATACTTTGAAGATCAACCAGTGCCGAATGCAACATTGAAAGATCTCGATTTGGACTATGTTTCAGAGCATTGCAATAAAATTGGGTACAATAAAGGAAATGCTGAATTTTATCTCCGACACAATAATGATTTTGTCACTATGCATCGTAATGAAGAATTAATCAGCGGAGCTGCAGTGCTACTGTTCGGAAGAAACCCACAACGATTTTTCCCTCGAGCTAGGATTCGTTTCATTCGTTATGAAGGTACAACCGCAAATGTTGGAAACGACATGAATGTCGTAAAGGATGTCAAATTCACTGGGCGACTGTTGGAACAAGTAAAAGATGTGACAGCCTTTGTAAAAACACAAATCCGTGAATACACAAAACTTGGAGTCGGAGCGGTGTTTCAAACCATTCCAGAATTTCCAGAGTTTTGTTGGACGGAGCTGATTATAAACGCAGTGGCACATCGTGATTACAGTATAGGTGGTACGGATATTCAAATTAAGATGTTTGATGACCACCTTACAGTGGAGAGCCCTGGCATTCTTCCTGGTCTTGTCAGAGTAAACAACATCCGAGAATTTCATTTTTCCCGCAATCCCAAGATTGTTGAATTCTTGAATGAGTATGATCTGGTAAAGGAATTCGGAGAGGGCGTTGATCGCATATATAGAGACATGTCCAAAGCAGGACTGCCGGAACCAGAATACAAACAAAGTGAGTTTATGCTTTACGCCACATTAAAGAATAAGAACTGGGGAAAACGTGATGCAAGATGGAATACAGATCATCTCCTTTCTGAAAAAGGTGATGAAAAAGAGATGAAAAAAGGCGATGAAATAGCCAGTCGAGTTGAAAAGACTTTAGAAATCATTACCAACAATCCTCAAATAACCATAAATGAATTAGCTTTGGCTCTACAATCCACCAAAAAACAGGCAGAAACAGCAATAAATAGACTCAAAGAAACAGGCCGTATTCACAGAGAAGGCTCTGCCCGAAACGGCAAATGGATTGTTGAAGGAGACCCCACATGAACATTCTAATCACCGGCACAAAAGGCTTCGTAGGCCGCAACCTCGTAGAGAACCTCAAAACCATCCAGGATGGCCGCAAC
>MSGT01000044.1 GCA_001940825.1 Sphaerochaeta sp. Phil3 | reverse complement strand
CCCGAGGAAAACGTGAAGAACCTTATTTTTTATCATAATGATTGTTTGTTTTTGGTTGTTTTATTTCTTTTTCTTAAAAGCAAACAACACATTAACTGTTCCATATTTGTTTTTCTTTTGAGGAACTTTCAAAACTATGCTTTGTGTGGATTGGACATGCCCTGCACGGCTGGAAGGAGTTTTGAAAGTTGCTCTTTTGATTTTTCTATGAGGTTTTTAATGATTGAACGTATTTTTGATGACGAAAACAGGGTTTTAGCCATAATAATCAGAAAGGATTTTGACAAGGATGGCATTGAGTTTCTGACCCCAGACGACTATCCAATGCAGATGGCATACATGCATCACAAAAAGGGCCATGAGGTTGTTCCTCATGTTCACAACAATGTCAAGAGGGCGATTTGTCATACTTCAGAGGTTCTTGTAATAAAATCAGGGGCTTTGAGATGTGACTTTTATTCTGATGAAAAGAAATATATAAAATCTGTTGTTATTAACACTGGTGATATCATTCTGTTAGTGGCTGGTGGACATGGATTTGAGTGCCTTCAAGAAACCGAGATGATAGAAATCAAGCAAGGACCATATGCTGGAGAAAAAGACAAAGTCAGATTCTGACTTTTGAATTGTGGAAGAGGAAAAAGAAATGAATGTTGCTGTTAATACTCCCATTTTTAATGGAAATGAGAAGAAATATCTAATGGACTGTATAGATAGTGGATGGATATCTTCAGCTGGACGATATATCGGAGAATTCGAAAAGGGAATGGCGAACTTCGTCGGACAGAAATATGGTGTCGCAGTTTCTAACGGGACGGTGGCACTTGAGGATGCAATGATTGCTCTTAACCTCGAAAAGGGAGCAGAGGTAATTCTCCCGGACTTCACCATTATTTCATGCGTTCAGGCAATTGTCAAAGCTGGTCTTGTCCCTGTTATGATTGATTGTGACAGAAAAACCTGGAATATGGATGTATCTCGGATTGAAGCAAAAATTTCTTCAAAAACCAAAGCAATAATGGTTGTTCATGTATATGGCCTTCCTGTAGATATGGATTCTGTACTTTCTCTTGCATGGAAGTATCATCTGCTCGTGATAGAGGATGTTGCAGAGGCTCATGGCTTGACATATAAAGGGCGTATGTGCGGAAGTATGGGGGATATTTCCGCATTCAGTTTTTTCCCTAACAAGCATATTGTCTGCGGTGAAGGGGGAATGATTCTGACCTCTAGTGAATCTTTCTATCAGAGAGCTCGAAGGGCAATGAATCTTTTCTTTGATGCTGAAAGAAAGTACATTCACTCCGAATTCGGGGACAATCACAGGATGACAAACATGCAGGCGGCTATTGGCCTTGCCCAACTAGAGCAGATTGAAAGAGCTGTAGTCAAGAAAAGGGAGATTGGCAGAAGATATCAGGAAGAGCTCAGGGGAATAGATGTTTTTCAGCTTCCTGTCGAGAGAACGGAATATGCAGATAACATATATTGGGTTTTTGGAATGGTCATAAAGGATTCAAATCTGATTGCAGACGATGTGATGAAGAAGCTTGGAGAGTACGGGATAGGAACAAGACATTTCTTCTATCCAATGCATAAACAACCAGCTCTAATCAAGGCAAATGTCTGCGATGAATTAACACTTGCTGATGAGCAATATCCGAATGCTAATTATATTTCCGAACATGGATTCTACATTCCGAGTGGGCTTGGATTAAAATATGAAGAACAGACCTATGTTATTGAAACGATAAAGAAACTGTATAGATAAGCGGGTTTATATGGAGATTACAAAGCTGATAGGGCGTTTTCCTTTTTTGTGGAATCAATTCCGGAGATTTCTAAAAGAGAAGAAATATAGATACAGAGTGTTGGAGAATAAGAAAATGGTTATTAATATAATCACTGCAGAGTCTGAATGGATTATTTATAAGTTTGCAAAGACTGTCACTGACAAACTTATCGAACTTGGATTTGATGCAAGACTATCCGAGCTGTTTGATCCGAATGCTGACATCAATCATTATTTCTCTCCAAACAATGTTGGTTATTCAAGATCCACAAGGGTTGATAATCATACAACTTTCATGGTTACTCATGTAGATACAGCTCTTAAGGTTGATCAAATAAAAGAACTAACGGAGCGAGGAGCTCTCGGTATCTGTATGTCTAAAGAAACCAGAGATAAGCTCATAAGCTATGGGGTTCAAGGAAAACGAATCTGTTATATCAACCCTGCCCAGGACGGGCAGATTTTACCAAAGAAAACTACTCTGGGTTTTACTCACCGACTCTACTCCGATTGTCGTAAAAGGGATAATATGCTGGTTGAAATCTGCAGAGAGATTGATCCTGCTGTTTTCAGATTCGCAATCATGGGTGCTGGCTGGGAGAAAATAGTAGAGGAAATCGAAGGCATGGGGTTTGAAGTCGAATACTATTCGAATTTTGACAAGGTAAAATACAATAAACTTATGCTATCCCTTGATTATTATTGTTATTTTGGCTTCGATGAAGGTTCGATGGGTTTTCTGGACGCGATGGCTGCAGGTGTTAAGGCGATTATCACGCCTCAAGGTTATCATCTTGATGCCGGTATCGACATTACATATCCAGTAAATACTATTGCCGATATCCTAGATGCTCTTCATGAAATTGAGGAAAAAAGAAAAAAGCACATAAGGTTCGTGAATACTTGGACATGGGAGAATTATACATTGAAGCATATTGAAATCTGGAAGTATATGCTGCATTTGGAGAGTTTGGAGGCTCTCCTCTGTAACCGGGGGAAATACTTGGACGGTATTTTCTCGCTCCTGATTGAAGATTTCTCATATTATGAATCTCTCAAAAGTAAAATAAGGAAAATTAAGGAGTCTTAAATGAAAACCGCATTCATCACAGGTGTAACCGGTCAGGATGGTTCATACCTTTCTGAGTTTTTGCTTGAAAAAGGCTATGACGTACATGGCCTTGTGCGTCGTGCTTCGTCAGAGAAGAAGGAAAGGATAGAACATCTAAAAGACAACCCTTTTTTCCATCTTCATTATGGAGATATAACGGATTCTTTGTGCCTTGTAAATATTATACGGAAAGTAAAGCCAGATGAGATATATAACCTTGCGGCTCAAAGTCATGTTCAGGTTTCTTTTGATGTTCCTGAGTATACAGCAGAAGCTGATGCTGTCGGCACTCTGAGAATACTTGAAGCTGTAAGAACCTGTGGTCTTGAGAAAAGCTGTCGTGTTTACCAGGCTTCAACATCTGAACTATTTGGTAAGGTCGAAGAATGTCCGCAAAGTGAGACAACTACATTCCATCCATATTCTCCGTACGCCGTGGCAAAACAATACGGGTTTTGGATTACAAAGGAATATCGAGAAGCGTATGGCATGTTCGCATGCAATGGTATTCTTTTTAATCATGAATCTGAAAGGAGGGGCGAGACGTTTGTTACTAGAAAAATAACCATTGCTGCAGCTAGAATTGCTTTGGGCTTGCAGGAGAAGCTCTATCTCGGGAATCTGTCTTCTCTTCGAGACTGGGGGTATGCAAAGGATTATGTTGAATGCATGTGGCTTATTCTCCAGCATGACAGGGCTGACGATTTTGTTGTTGCTACGGGAAGGCAGCATAGTGTACGAGAGTTCTGTACTCTTGCATTCAAGAATGTCGGGATAGACCTTGAGTGGGAAGGTTATGGAGTTGAAGAGAAGGGTGTTGACAGAAAAACAAGAAAGGTTCTTGTAGAGGTGTCTCCCGAATTTTTCCGGCCCACCGATGTAGTCAATCTATTAGGAGATCCTTCAAAAGCAAAGAAAGAGCTTGGTTGGAATCCAGAGAAGACAAGTTTTGAGGATCTCGTCTTGACTATGTCTGAGAATGATTATGATTTTTGGAAAAGAACGAAGAGCGGTATAAAACATTAATTAAAGGGAAAAGCAAGTGAATATAATCCTTTTATCTGGCGGTTCCGGAAAGAGACTATGGCCGCTTTCCAATGATGTCAGGTCTAAGCAGTTTATTAAGATTTTCAATACACCTGATGGTTATGAGTCAATGGTTCAGAGGGTTTATTCTCAGATTAGAAGGGTGGATGCGGATTGCAAAGTGACAATTGCTACTTCAAAATCGCAGGTTTCTTCCATACATAACCAGCTTGATGATCGAGTCAGTATCTCTATAGAGCCGTTCAGGAGAGACACCTTTCCGGCAATAGCTCTCGCATCAGCATATTTACATGATGTTCAAGGTGTGAGTATCGATGAATCTGTTGTAGTCTGCCCTGTTGATTCTTACGTGGATGATGATTATTTCGTTATGTTAAAAAAACTTTCAGAACAGGCCGACAAAGGTGGTGCAAATCTTGTCCTGATGGGGATTGAGCCGACTTATCCTTCTGAGAAATATGGTTATATCCTTCCTGTCAGTTCCAATTTTCTGAGCAAAGTTGAAGCATTCAAGGAAAAACCAGATGTGAAAACGGCAGGGGAGTATATTTCAAAAGGGGCTCTTTGGAATGCTGGTATATTTGCATATAAACTCAGATATGTACTTGATATCTCAAAGAAAATTCTTGGAACGGATGATTACATCGAACTCTTTTCAAAGTATGAAAGCCTTGAAAAGATAAGTTTTGACTATGCCGTGGTGGAAAAAGAGAAAAACATACAGGTAATGCGTTTTTCTGGATTTTGGGTTGATATCGGGTCTTGGAATACACTTACTGAAGCGATGAATACGGATATCATTGGAGATGCTTCAATGGATGAGTCCTGTGAGAATGTGCATATTGTAAATGAACTGGATGTTCCAATTCTTGCGATGGGATTGAAAAATGTAGTCATTGCAGCAAGTCCAGATGGTATTCTTGTTTCCGATAAGGACAAATCCTGTTGTTTAAAAAAATATGTAGAATTACATTCGAGGGAAGCAATGTTCGCCGAAAAATCCTGGGGTTCGTTCAAGGTTATTGATGCGGAGACTGACAGTCTAACGATAAAGGTTGTTATAAAACCTGGTGATTACATGAATTATCACAGTCATGACAACCGAGATGAAGTCTGGGTCGTTGTGAACGGAAAGGGTAAAGCTGTTATCGATGGTATTGAAAAGACTATATTTCCCGGTGATGTTATTACAATGAAAGCTGGTTGCCGTCATACGGTCATCGCCGAAACTGAACTGAAGCTTGTCGAGGTTCAAATTGGAAAGGAGATAACTGTGCATGACAAGCATAAGTATCTTCTTCATATGAAAAGGTTTATTTCTAATGAAAATTCTGACTAATTTTTTTAGCTTTTCATGTTTAAGTTTGTGAAGAACGATATGGCAAATTCTAGAATAAAATATTCAAAGAAAAACATTCTGAGCGGAATATTCAATCAGATGATACGTCTCGGTTTCGCTTTTGTCGTCAGAACGGCTATAATCTATGTGCTTGGCGCGGAATACCAAGGACTTAATGGTTTGTTCTCGTCTATCCTGCAAGTTCTCAATCTTACAGATTTGGGATTTTCTACTGCCATAACATACATCCTTTACAAACCTATTTCTAGGCACGATACCGTGAATATTTGCGCATTGGTTAACTATCTCAAGCGCATATACCTTGTTATCGGTATTGTTATCCTTGTATTGGGACTTTGCATCACACCCTTCCTTTCATATTTGATAAAAGGAGATGTTCCTAGCGATGTAAATATCTATCTTCTGTTCCTAGTTTACATTCTCAACAGTGCGGTATCTTATCTTCTTTTCTCCTACAAAAGTACACTGATTACGGCAATGCAGAGGCAGGATGTTGTGAGCAATATCTATACAGCAGTTAGTGTTGTTACGAACGTTGTTCAGTTGATTTTGCTTTCTGTTTTCAAAAATTACTATGCTTACATAGTCATTCTCCCCGTTGGGACGATTGCCAACAGCATTCTATTACAAGTTTTCTCAAAGAAAATTTTTCCAGAAATCAGACCTGATGGAGAAATTGAACATGACACAAAAAAGGAACTGTCAAAGCAGGTAAGGGCTGTTTTCATTGGTAAGGTTGGCGACGTTGCTAGAAACTCGTTTGACAACATCGTTCTTTCTATGATGTTCGGACTTCTTGTAGTAACTATATATGGAAACTACTATTATATTTTTTCTGCCGTTTATGGGAGTATGTCCATTATAGTTCATGGAATAATGGCGAGTGTCGGCAACAGCATTGCGTCTGAAAGCGTGGACAAAAACTACAATGATATGAAGGTCGTTGATTTTCTCTTCATGTGGATTGTAAGCTGGTGCTCAATTTGTATGCTATGCCTTTATCAGCATTTCATGTTAATCTGGATGAATGGAAATCAGAAAATGCTGTTGTCCAATTTCAATATGGTTCTGTTTTGTGTCTATTTTTATTTCATAAATATGACATATGTCAGAAGCATGTACCTTGACGGCTTTGGACTCTTTCATGAATGTAGATTTGCATATGTTGCAGAAGCCCTTCTTAACTTGATTTTGAATTTTGTTCTTGGATATTTCTTTGGAGTTTCCGGAATTATTATTGCGACGATTTTGACGATTCTCATCCTTAATTTTATAACCAGAACAAATATTCTGTTTCGGAATTACTTTAAGAGAAAACCATCTGAATTCTATTTGAATCACTTTTTTTATTTCTGTGCAACAACTGTTGCTGCTGTAGTTTCCTATTTGATATGTAGTTTGGTAGGGGATGTAGGAGTAATCGGTTTGGTA
Source organism: Sphaerochaeta sp. Phil3 (assembly GCA_001940825.1). Lineage (GTDB taxonomy): Bacteria > Spirochaetota > Spirochaetia > Sphaerochaetales > Sphaerochaetaceae > UBA9732. The sequence continues at coordinate 2,081 of MSGT01000044.1, read as the reverse complement.
ATCAAACTATTAATCTGTCTTATACTGCCGAACTTGATACTTTTTCTGTTTTACTACAAGCGTAGTGAGTTTAAATTTTCCCTAAAACTTGTTAAACGCATTCTGAATGCTGGAAACTGACATATGGGGTCTAACAAAAAGGTGTCGCTTTCCCAACTTACAAGGGTGATACAGGAAACAGTTGCATCTGCCATATGGGTGCTAATCATCTTATAATCTTTCTCCTCTGGAGCGGTCAACAGAAGTATAGCCATGAGATATGTTCTTCTTGGTTTTAATTCCCTAAATGCGTGATTATTACGCCTAAACAGCACCGCCATTAGATGCCTGTGACAGCCAGTTCTTCGGAGAATGCCTGTTCAGGTAATCCCTCATGTTGAAGTCTCCACAGTCGATGTTGATTGGCGTATGGATCAAACGCTTCACAATCGATTCCGACTGAGCCGATGAACCCATTCGCTCACACCATGACAGTGGCTCATAGACGCCGCAGAGGATGGTCGAATGGATTTCGCTCCGCTTCTCGGCCAGCTCGAACAGGAAATTGATCTCCTGCTCTGAAGGAACCGTGGAAAGCCACTCATCCAGGATCAGAAGGTCATAGTTCGCCAGTATTTTTGAGAATCTCATCATCGCATCATTGCGGTCAAATTTTGCAAGAATAAGCGAAGTCTGCTGAAGACAAAATCCGAGCAGTACAGGTATGTGGTTCTTTACCCTCATAAGGTATCTCTCGATCCCCTCCGTCCGAGGCTTATCTCCTAGAAAAACGTGAAGAGCCAAAAACCATGAGAGTCGTCAAGTCTCTCCCATTATCATTTTATAATGAGATTCGTGTTGTTAACAGCGGGCTGAACCGACCACTCGGCAGCGGATAGAAACAGCCACGAAACCAACGGATAAAAACAGCCATTACCAGAATCCATCAGAACTCTTAGACTAGGAATTGCCAAACATCTGGTTCAAGGAGGAATGATGCATGACACATCCAGCAATGACCTGTCTCTGATAGTAGCACAGGCCATAGAAGAAATCAAATCGGAGCAAGGATTGGAGTTCTCCAAAGAGAAGATCAACCTTGCAGAAATTGAACGACGAACCGGAATCTCCAGGGGGAAGCTCAGACGGCTCAAGGCCAACGGCTTCAAGGACACGCCGCATGGGCTGAGCGGGAGAAGCAACCGTCCTTCGGTGCTCACGGGATACGAATCGGTCCTTGATGGTTGCCTCAGGAAGGGAATCAGGAACTCTTCGGTCTGTCTCGATGCACTCCGCGAGATGGGATACACGGGCGGACAGACGACCGTGCGCGATTATCTTCGCGCCCACCTTGATCTCATGCCTGCCAAACGGCAGGCTGTCGAGCCTCAGGGCAACAGGGGCAGAAGATATTCGACAGACCTGGGCCACTCCTACCAGATGGACTGGGGTTTCACCACAGTGGACGTAAAGGAAACCGGTGAGGCGTTCACTTCTGCGTGTTTCGCGATGATCTGTCATCATTGTGGACAGCGTTATGTGGAGTTCTTCCCGAATGCCAAGCAGGAGAATCTGTTCATCGGGATGCTGCGGGCATTCACCTACATGGGTGTTCCCAAGTATGTTCTGACCGACAACATGAAGAGCGTCGTCATCCGCAGGGACTGCAACTGGGTGGAGGCAAAGGCGGGAAGTGCTTCCTCACCATGCTCTTCAGACGCTGCAGGCTGATGCTCATATTCATCCTTCCCTACAGAAGGGTCTGGTACGGCTACCGGAACGAGGACTACTTCTTCACCATCGTAAGGTATCTCTCGATTCCATCCGTCAGAGGTTCATCCCCGAGAAAAACGTGAAGAGCCAGAATCTCACCAAACTTTGACTCTTTCGGTTTGATATCAGTATGGAATGAACTCTGAAAGCTCGGCAAAACAGGTAAGAGAAACAGTTCGTAAAATTGAATGATGAACAGAGAGGCCGTTTATAGAGAGACTGTTGGATACAGGTGATTTATTATGACGAATTGAGTCAGTGTTTTAGATGCATCCAACCACTTTCTCTCAAACTTCCATGTTTTAATGTTAGCGCCCGCATTAAATAAC